>CAYJFP010000010.1:0-51791 GCA_964369415.1 uncultured Eubacteriales bacterium
GTCAAATTTATGAGGTGTAATTTTTATGTTATCTGAGAGATATTTTCATCATTTTGATGCTGTTTTAAAACTTCCCGACGGAAAAAAACTCGCTACTGGAAAAGCTTCTATAGATATTGTTAAAAAAAGTGTTATTTTTACTAGCAGTTTTGTCCCGCTTTACCCCATGGGAAGCAAGATTGAAATTGTAAGGCTCTTTGGCGGTAGGGAGATTCATAGGTTTATCGGCACGGTTTATTTGTCCGATAAAAACTTGCTTAGCATTGTTTCTGTCACCGATTTGCTTTTGCCGGGCTCGGAGCACTGTTACTGCGGCGATTTAAACTTTTCTGCCAAGGCTACTTTTGTCGATTCCGAACAAGTTTTAAAGCGAAAAAAGAAAAATGATGCTGAATCTACCGAACATGATGTCAATATTACCGAGCTAAATTTTGAAAAGTTATTTTTTCAACTTCCTTTTGAGGACGATTTTTACGAGGACGACCCTAAAAGTTTTCCTTCGCTTATCAAGACTCTTCGCTCTGTCTCTGGCAAAAACTTTTCCGAACAAGGCCTTGAATTTGAGCTGAAATTTTCAAGCCCACTTCCCGAAATTCCAGTTAATATCAGAATAATCGAACCTTTTTACTTCGGAAATAGATGTGGTTATTCTTGCAATATAATTAAAATCGGCACTGTAGATAAATATAATCTAGGCAAATTTTTATGGACAAATAATCTTTTAAACAACAAGGTTTTCACGGTTTCTACTATTAATATTAATAGCTAAGTCAAAAATAGGCTTTGTGGCCTATAATTTATAAATGAGGTGAAATATTTTGAGCACAGAAAAAAAAGTATTAATTATCCAAGGTGGCTGGGACGGCCACGAACCACAGCTTACATCAAAAAGATTTGCGGGACTAATGGAAAAACACGGTTATTCATGCAAAATCATCGATAATTTCGATGATTGTTTGGATATCGATAATCTTCTAAATCTCGATTTAATCGTTGCCTGTTGGACTATGGGTGAAATTCCAGAGGAAGCTAGAAAAAACATCAGCACAGCCGTTGGAAAAGGCGTAGGCCTTGCAGGTTGTCACGGTGGAATGTGCGACTCATTTAGAAATGATGTCGAATGGCAGTTTATGACAGGCGGTCAATGGGTAAGTCATCCGGGTGGAGACGGAATCGACTATATTGTCAACATAAATCACGGCTCAAGCCCGATAACCGAGGGACTTTCTGATTTTCCTGTTTGCAGTGAGCACTATTATCTACATATCGACCCTTCTATTGAAGTTTTAGCTACTACCAGATTTCCTATAGTGAATTATTATCACATTTCTAATAAACCTGTCGACATGCCCATCGCTTGGACTAAATATTGGGGCAATGGAAGAGTGTTTTACAATGCACTAGGTCACCATGATGACGTTTTTGATAAGTCTCCTAATGCCGAGGTCTTAATGGAAAGAGGCATGCTTTGGGCGGCAGAGGGCAAGAAATTTGCTGTAGACAACAATCTTACAGATGAACGTTTTCTAAATTCAGCTAAAATGTATTAAAGAAAGGGCGATAATTATGAAAAAAGTAGGAATTGCCATAATCGGAATAGGCGCAATAAGCGGAATATACCTAAAAAATATCACCGAAATGTTTAAGGAAATTGAAATAATTGGTGTTTGTGACTTAGTTAAAGAACGAGCAGTAGAAGCTTCTAAAGAATACGGCATTGAGACCGTTTACGATACAATGGAAGATGCTTTTAACGACGACAGAGTCGAAATAGTTCTAAATCTAACTAGGCCATATGAGCATTTTGATGTTACATACAAGGCTTTAGAGCACGGAAAACATGTTTATACTGAAAAACCACTTGGTGCAACCTTTGAAGAGGGCGTTAAGCTTGTGGAAAAAGCAAAAGAAACAGGTCTTATGATTGGCGGAGCGCCCGATACCTTCCTTGGTGCAAGTATTCAAACTTGTAGAAAACTGATTGACGACGGATTTATCGGCGATGTTATCGGCAGTGCTTGCTTTATGATTTGTCATGGCCATGAATCGTGGCATCCAGACCCAGCTTTTTACTATAAATTCGGTGGTGGCCCAATGCTTGACATGGGACCTTATTACGTGACTGCTCTTGTAAACTTGGTTGGCGCTGTAGAGGGTGTCACTGGCGTTACCAAATCTAGTTTTCCTCAAAGAATTATCACGAGCCAGCCTAAATCTGGTGAAATCGTTGACGTTGATGTCAGCACATATGTTACAGGAACAATGAGCTTTAAAAATGGCGCAATCGGCACAATTTTCACCACTTTTGATGTTCACTCCAAGACACAAGCTAGATTTGAAATATACGGAACCAAAGGAACTTTAATCGTTCCCGACCCTAACTTCTTTGGCGAGCCAATTAAGCTTTTAAGAGCCGAACAAGGTGAATTCATGGAGATGCCACTGCTCTTCGATTACAAAGAAAACAGCAGAGGTCTAGGACTTGCAGACATGGCAAAGGCACTTAGAGACGGAAGAGAATACCGCACAAATTACGACCAACTGCTACATGTTCTTGAAATTTTAACCGCATTTGATAAGAGTTCAGAGAAAAAGGCCTACCACCCACTAACCACGACTTACGATAGAGCTATGCCGATGAAAAACAACCCTATCAAGGGTATTCTTGATTAAATTATGAGCATTAAAGAAATGCAAGATTTGAACAGAGCCACAATTAGCTATATAACTTCACTGATAAAGCCTTCTATGCCTCTTAGTAAAATCAAATGCCTATGTGAGGAATATCTACTTTCAAACGGAGCGGATTCATTTTGGTATTATGATGTTGGAGCTTTTGTTTTTAGCGGTGAATCTACAAAGTTTTCTTTTTCAGGTAAAAATTATACGGTGGAAGACACCATCATTAAACAAAATGATGTAATTACGATTGATTTAAGCCCGCAAAAAGACAATATATGGGGCGATTATGCTCGGACTATTATTCTTGAAAACGGCTTAGTCGTTAAAAATACCTCATTAATTCAAAATGAAGAATGGAAAAGCGCTATGCTTTTCGAGATTTATTTGCATAAAGAATTAGTTTCATTTGTAACTAAGGATACTAGTTTTGAAGATTTATTTTATCATATGAATGATATTATATCTAAAAGCGGGTATGTAAATCTTGATTTTTCAAAGAATTTAGGCCACTCTATAGTGAAGAATAAAAACTATAGAATTTATATCGAAAAAGGAAATAAGACTAAGCTTATAGAGGTCGACGCCTTTACTTTTGAACCTCATATTGCACAAAATAATTCTGTATACGGCTTCAAACACGAGAATATCTATACTTTTGAAAATAGTTTAATCGTAGAAGTCTAAAAGACACAAATAAAAAGGAGGGAATATTCCCTCCTTTAATTTTTTTGCTTTAAATTAAGCTTTGTTTACAGAACCGAAAAGTTCCATTTTTTCTTTAACTGTAGCTTTGATAGCTTCGTAACCTGGAGCTAAAACTTTTCTTGGGTCAAAGCCTTTGCCTTGTTGGTCTTTACCAGATTCGATATAGCCTCTTGTAGCAGCAGCAAAAGATAATTGGCACTCAGTGTTAACATTAATTTTAGCAACGCCTAAAGAAATTGCTTTTTTAATCATGTCTTCAGGAATACCTGTTCCACCGTGAAGAACTAATGGCATTTGGCCAACTTTTGAGTTAATAGCCTCAAGTGTTTCAAATGAAAGACCAGGCCAATTTTCAGGATAAACACCGTGGATGTTTCCGATACCAGCTGCAAGCATAGTAACGCCTAAATCAGCAACCATTTTGCATTCGTCAGCATCTGCACATTCGCCAGCACCTACAACGCCGTCTTCTTCTCCACCTATAGAGCCAACTTCAGCTTCAAGTGAGATTCCAAGAACGTCACAAGCATTTACAAGAGCTGTTGTTTTAGCAACGTTCTCTTCGATTGGATAGTGTGAACCGTCGAACATTACTGAAGAGAAACCTGCATTGATACAAGCTTTTGCGCCTTCAAATGAACCGTGGTCTAGGTGTAAAGCTACAGGAACTGTAATTTTAAGCTCTTCTAGCATTCCGTTTACCATGCCGACTATTGTTTTGTAGCCGCCCATGTATTTTCCTGCGCCCTCAGATACACCAAGAATTACAGGTGAGTTGTTTTCTTGTGCTGTAAGTAAAACAGCCTTAGTCCACTCAAGATTGTTGATATTGAATTGGCCTACTGCATATTTTCCTTCTCTAGCTTTTGTAAGCATTTCTTTTGCTGAAACTAACATTTAAACATTCCTCCAAATTTTAATTATTCACTAACAAGATTTAACATAGTCTCTGGTAGTTCCTCTTTTGCAAGTGAAACTGAAAGAACTATATTTGTGTTTGCATTTTTGCAAAGAACTTCTAGTTTTTCAACTAAAACTTTAAGATCATCGACATTTTTACCGATAATTTTAAGTGTTGAATCTACAAGGATATCAGTTACATCGTAATTTGCTGCGCAAATACCACTGATAAAACCTAAAATAGCGTCTTTACCGCTTATGTCATAAGCGTCGGTGTCGATAAGTCTTGCCTCATGAGAAACATCATAAGTAAGTTTTGCACCTTTCTCGATAACAACAACATTTCCCTTTGTTGCTTCTAAAGCTTTGCTAGCTAAGTCGATGAGTTTCTTTGTTTTGCCTGAACCTTTTTTTCCAATTAAGAGAGTAAGCATAGTATGTCCTCCTTATATTTTACTCCGCTACTGCGGATTATTTACCTATTCTTGCTTCTAAAATAGCTTTTTCGCCTTCATAACCTGGTTTTCCTAAAAGAGCAAACATGTTCTTTTTATAGCTCTCAACGCCTGGTTGGTCAAACGGATTTACACCTAACATATATCCTGAAATCGCACATGCTTTTTCATAGAAATAAATTAATTGACCTAAAGAATTTTCGCTGAAATCTGGAACTGAAAGAACGATATTTGGAACTCCGCCGTCATTATGTGCAAGAACTGTTCCCTCAAAAGCTTTTTCATTTACAAATGCCATTGTTTGTCCTTTTAAGAAGTTAAGTCCGTCAACATCTGTAGCATCTTCGCCGATTACCACGTCGTGTCTTGGTTTTTTAACTAAAACTACTGTTTCAAACAAATGACGTCTACCATCTTGTAAATACTGACCCATAGAGTGTAAATCTGTAGAAAATACAACCGATGCTGGGAATAAACCTTTTTGGTCTTTTCCTTCGCTCTCGCCGTAAAGTTGTTTCCACCACTCACTCATCATAGTCATAGCTGGCTCGTAGCTTACCATAACTTCAATAGCTTTACCTTTATTGTAAAGTACATTTCTAAGTGCCGCATATTTATAGCAAATATTTTTCTCTATGCAAGGGTCGCTGAACATGTCTTGTGCTTGTTTAGCGCCTTCCATAAGTTTGTCAATGTCTGCTCCACTAACAGCTATAGGTAAAAGTCCTACTGCTGTAAGAACTGAAAATCTTCCGCCGACATCGTCTGGAACTACAAAAGTTTCATAGCCTTCTTCATCGGCTAGTTTCTTAAGAGTACCTCTTGCCTTATCTGTAGTGCAGAAAATTCTCTCTTTAGCGCCTTCTTTTCCGTATTTTGTTTCAAGAAGTTCACGGAAAACTCTAAAAGCTATAGCTGGCTCTGTTGTAGTGCCTGATTTTGAAATCATGTTAATTGAAACATCTTTACCTTCGCAAATTTTAAGTAAATTTGCAAGAGATGAAGAGCTGATGCTGTTTCCTGTGTAATAAATTTTAGGTGTGCCATCTGCAAGGTCGTTGTAGCTTTCAGATTTAATAAAATCTATAGCTGCTCTTGCTCCAAGGTAAGAGCCACCTATTCCGATAACGATAAATATATCGGAATTGCTTTTTATTTTATCGGCAGCAACTTTAATTCTATCGAACTCCTCTTTGTCGTAATCTGTCGGCAAAGTAGTCCAACCTAAGAAGTCACTTCCCGGACCTTTTTTTGATTCTAATAGTTCATGTGCTGTTTTAACTTGATTTGCAATAGAGGATAATTCCTCGTTTCTTACAAACCCATTTAAATATGAACAACTGAGTTCTAAAGGCATAATTTTCATCCTTTCATTGTCTATTTTATTTTTGGTATATATACATTTTACATTAATAAGTCAAATATTGCAATAATTTAATTGTTATTTATAATTTTTTTACATTTACAATATTTTGTCTATACTAAATTAAGTGATTTTATATAATTTGGCAATGCTTTTTCAAAAGGTACTCCGTATCTTCTTTCACAGTCAAGCTCTATACACTTTTCAATCGCTAAAACTGTGAAGTCTGCCGCTATTTTGGCGCTCTCGTTTATGCTAAATCCGTTTAAAATTCCGCCTAATAACGCACTTGAGAATATATCTCCTGTTCCGTGAAAATGTCCTTCTATCTTCTTAGTGCTTACATAACTTACTTCGTCTTTAATTTTGTCATAGCACGCCGCACCGAGTTTTCCCTCTTCAAAACTTACTCCTGTAATGATGACAGTATTCGGTCCAAGCTTTGAAAGCTTTCTTAAAGTTTTCTCGATATATTCTTTGTCATAATCATCACCTTTATAATCTTCACCTAGAAGTAAAGAGGCCTCTGTAAGATTTGGAACGATTATATCGGCGACAGAACAAAGCCTTACCATGCCCTGTGCCATTTCATCTGTATAAATGCTATACAGCTTGCCATTATCACCCATAACAGGGTCAACTACTGTTAATCCGTCTTCACTTTTAACTTCAAGAAAAAAGTTTTTTACAAGGTCAATCTGCTGATAAGAACCTAAAAAACCACTGTAAAGCGCATCGAATTTTAATCCTAGTGTATTATAGTGAGCTTTGATTGGCTCTATATCTTCTGTCAAATCTCTATAGGTAAAGCCTTCAAAGCCGCCTGTATGTGTAGATAAAATCGCAGTAGGAAGCACTCCAGTGTCAAATCCAGCTGCAGATAATATAGGAAGTGCCACGGTAAGCGAACATCTTCCAACACATGATATATCATGAATTGCCATTATTCTTTTTTGTCTTTGCATTTTAACTCCTCCTTTAAATTTCATACAAAGAATTATACATTCATATTAAGTTCGTGTCAACTTCATTCACAGTTTTTAGGCTTTAGCATATAATATGGATAAGCCTATAAAAGAAAAGAGTGAAAAAATGGATAATTATGAACTACTAGAAAAAACAGAAGTAGAAGAAGCTGAAAGAAGACGCAAAAGGTGTCTTCAAGAATCTCAGTTTAACACCGTGGAAGTTGAAGATTTGTTCAGACTTAATGATTTATGTTCATATATCACAGATACAAAAATGATAGATTTTTGCGGCGATGAAGTTTTAAAGGTAAGCTATGCTGTAGAGGTACATTATACTACTAATGACTGCGAAAACAAAACAAAAACTGTACATGGCAGTGTAGTCTTCTTTAGAATTCCAAGACGCTTTGATCTTTGTGATATAACACTAAGAGCATATTCGGTAGCCTGTGAGGAATGTCCTAGAAAGATAAAAGTTAACACCATAGTCAGGATGTGCCAAAGGCCTTAAATTTAAACAAGTGTAGGCTAACTATAAAAGATTTCATCTTCACTGATAACCCATATAGCCTGCACTTCTAACATATTTACAAGATTTAACCCACTTTCATAATCCATGCAAAAAAGCGCCGTTGAAAGGCTGTCAGCTTGTGCACTGTCTTCTGCTATGACCACCACGGTCTTAAAATATTCAGCTGGAAGCAAGGTATCTTTATCTATTATATGATGATAAATTTTGCCGTCTATTTCATAGAATCTTTGATCATCTCCACTGCTTACTACTGATTCATTTTCTATTTCAAGCGAAAGTAAATTATCACTTTCCTGAGTGTAATTTCTAACTCCAACATTCCATTTTTCACCATCGGGCTTTAATCCTACGGCACTAACACTCCCGCCCATGTTTATTAGAACGCTCTCGTATCCCATTTCTTTGAGATTATCTTTAATTTCATCTGCGGCAAATCCCTTTGCAATCGCTCCTACATCTATACTCATTAGCGAATCTTCTAAAAAAGCGGTCAAATTTTCTTGGTCAATAATAAGTTTGTTTATATCGGTATGTTTATTAGCTTCTTCTAATTCTTCTATAGCGGGAACTTCAGCCGCTTCACCATTTAACGCCTTTTCTCTATATTCGCTCCAAATTTTAAGCACCGAGCCAAAGGCAATATTCGTTTCTCCATTTGTTATTTCGTACTGCTCTTTTGAAAAAAGTAGTAAATCTATTATTTTTTCATCAAGCTCTACAGCGGTTTTTCCCGCAGAATCGTTTAAAGTCTTTAAGTTATTTGCCCCTTCATATTCATTATATATGTCAAAAAGTTCATGATACTTCTTTAACTCTTTGCTAATATATCTGCTAAGTTCTGTAAATTCTTCTTCTGAATCCATATAAGCTGTTATCGTGATTACAGTGTCAAAATAGTTAAGAAAATTCATACTATACTTCTGTTTAGAATCAAAAAGAGTACACGAGCACAAACAGAGCACTACTAATAATAAAACTACTATCTTTTTCATGTGCTATCCCCTCTAACTTTAATCCTCTTAAGATACGGCATGGTAAATTTCAACATAAAGGCTCCACCTATGCCAGCTAATAATCCGAAAATAATTAGTGGTAATAAGTAAGGAAGCATTACAAAAGAGCCAAAAAGTATACTTATAGCAAAAAACTGTCCTAAATTATGAAATACCGCTGAGCATACACAAAGCATCATATACGAAACGTCTTCTTTAAAAAATAAAATCAAAAGGTACACGATAAGCAGTGATAAAACCCCACCACAAAGACTTAAAAAAGCGGCTGTTAATCCTCTAAACAATGCAAACAAAGCCTTAGAGATAACTAAAAAAAACGCCTGCCCTCTTTCTTTTGATACCACAGAGTACATAATCACAATATTTGCAATTCCAATTTTTGCTCCAGGAATCATAAACGGAAGAGGTGGTATTAAATTTTCCAAAATAGAAAAAATTATCATTAGCGCCATTAAAAGTGCTGTTTCAGAAATTTTTCTTATCTTTTTACTATATGAGTGCATCTATTTCCTCTTCTCCTATAAGACTTATGACTATTCCATTCGGTAGACAAGCCGCCATTTCACCAGTGCTGTGCAATTTTCCAGCGTGTACACAAACTTGATCTGGACAATCCGAGCTTTCAAAATAAATCTCACCATTTTCTGTTGTCCTTATCGTCACATGAGACAAGTTTTCGTGTTCAATAATTTCATCCTTAGCACTACTTAAATCAATCGTAGCAATTATTTCTCCAAAATGTTGAATTTGTGCTTTAACTTTACCTTCATTTCTGTTAAAATAAAATAAAAGTGCCCCTATAAGGCATAATAAAAAAATTGATATAATTATGTATTTGTCTTTTCTTTTAGTAAACTGCATGAAAGCTTTCTCCTTTCATCTATTCACTAAATTATACAATAGTAGAAAAGCAAACGCAAGTATTAAACAGCTTAGGAGTGTAAATCAATGAAATACGACGTAGTAATTATCGGTTCGGGTCCTTCAGGAATTTTTACAGCACTGGAATTAATCAGGCTTGGAAGCAAAAAAAAGATAGCAATTTTTGAAAAAGGTAGTCCCATAGAAAAGCGCTCTTGCCCTAAAAGCAAGACGGGAAAATGTGTTTCTTGTAAGCCGTTTTGCCACATAACCACTGGATTTTCTGGTGCCGGTGCTTTTTCTGATGGAAAGCTTTCTCTTAGCACAGATGTTGGAGGAGACTTACCTATTCTTTTTGGCGAAAAGGAAACGGCAGAGCTAATTAAATATACAGACGGTATATATCTTGAATTTGGAGCTGATACAAAAATCGAAGGCATCAGCGAGAACGAAAAAATTAAATCTATCAGAAAAAATGCAATAAGGGCAGGTCTTAAGTTAGTCGATTGCCCCATAAGACACCTTGGAACAGAAAAAGCACAAAGCATTTATAAGGATATTCAGGATTATTTAAGCGATAACAACGTTGACCTATATTTTTCTCATCTATGTAAGAATGTTTTGGTTAAAGACGGAAAATGCTATGGTGCTATTATTGAAAAAAATGGAGAAACCTTTGAAGTGCATGCTGAGCACACTGTTATATGCTCTGGACGAAAGGGCGCTGACTGGCTTGAAAAATTATGTGAAGAGCATGACATAATGCACAAACCAGGCACTGTCGACATCGGCGTTAGGGTTGAGGTTAGAAATGAAATAATGGAGGATGTTAATAATGTTCTTTATGAATCTAAGCTAATTGGGTATCCTAAACCTTTTAAAAACAAGGTGCGAACCTTTTGCCAAAACCCCGGTGGATTTGTAAGTCAAGAGAACTACGACAACGATTTAGCCGTTGTCAACGGACATTCGTACAAAGAATTCAAGTCAAAAAACACAAACCTTGCTATTTTATGCTCACATAATTTCAGTGAACCTTTTAACGAGCCTATCGCCTATGCCCAAAAAATTGGCGAGCTGACAAACATGCTTGGTGGTGGCAAAATTTTAGTTCAGCGTTACGGAGACATCTTAGAAGGAAAAAGAACTTGGCAAGACGAGCTGTTTAATTCAAATGTAGTGCCTAGTCTTCCCGATGCAGTCGCAGGCGACATCACCTCCGCGATGCCTTATAGGGCTATGCTTAACATAATCAATTTTATTCAGGCGGTCGATGTGGTAGTTCCAGGTTTTGCCTCTGTCGAGACACTTTTGTATTCACCCGAACTCAAATTTTACAGCAATAAGGTGAAAATGGATTCAAGTTTAAACACAAATATAGTGGGTCTTCATAGCCTTGGCGATTCTAGCGGTTGGACTCGTGGCTTGATGATGGCATCTTTGATGGGCGTCGTAATGGGACGAGAGCTTATGGAATAATGAAAAAATCTCTTTGTAACTTCATTTGTTACAAAGAGATTTTGTTTTATTTTATATACTCTGCTAAAAATTCTTTTACTTCTTTAGCACACAGTTCTGTTTCTTTTACAAAACTTCCTGCATGTGCCGCACCCTCAACTATCAAAAGCTTTTTCTGCGCTTTACATGCTTCATAGTTCTCTTTTGACATAGAATCAGGAATTAACACGTCTTCACTTCCATGAATAAACATCGTGGGAACTGTCGCCTTTTTCATAGCATCAGTCACTGAATAGCCATAATAACTAAACCCTGCAAAAACTTTGCAATAAAGATTTGCTATAGGTAAAATCAATTTTGGCGGAATATTATATCTGTTTTCAAGCGTATCTGAAAATATTTTTTTAATCTCGGTATAGCCACAGTCACCTATGCACGCCTTGACATTTTTAGGAAGTGTGAGCCCTAGTGTCGCAAGCACAGTAGCACATCCCATAGACACTCCCATAATCACGATTTGACAGTCTTCACCGTATTTTGTTACTGCAAATTCTATCCATGACTTACAGTCAAATTTTTCTTTTACTCCATAGGTTAAATATTTTCCCTCACTGTTCGCATGTGCCCTTTCATGAGGTAAAATCACGTTATAACCCCAGTCGTAGAAAAACTTTGCCGAACAGCAAAAATCGTGATACTCCTGCGCCCTAAAGCCGTGCATCATTATTACGACTTTTTTACTTTTTTCTTTAGAAGGCAAAATTTCAGCAAAAAGTTTTAGATTATCAAAAGATTTTATATAAACCTCATCTTTATCTTGATCAAAAATCCACTTTCTGCCCTGATTCATCTTGTCTTTAAACTCAAACATAGGGTCATCTTCATGAGGGTCATCATTTGCCCTTAATTTTTTTCTTCTCATTGTAAGGTCAAAAAAATACGCACCAACAGAAAGCCAAGTTATCAAACACAAGGATATAAGCACGAGAAAAGATATAATTATATACTCCATTTACAACCTCCACTTAGCACTTACTTCATTTGATTTATTGAATTTATGTTTTCCTTTACATACACAAGGCCGGAATACACCGAGAAAAATGTTGCAATTCCTAAGAAAATTTCTCCTATTACAAAAAATGTAAAATTAAGCTCTGGAACCGGCAGCTTAAATATATCAAATAATTGAAGCGAATACTGAAGCACTATTATTACGATAATTGCGATAATTTGTGTAACTGTCTTAATTTTTCCAAGCATATTTGCCGCCACTACTTTTCCATCTGAGGCCGCAAGAAGTCTAACCGAGGTCACTCCAAACTCTCTGAATATTATCAAAATAACCATCCACACGTCGCTATGACCTAGCGCTACGAAACATATAAGCGCCGAAACAACCAAGATTTTATCCGCAAGTGGGTCCATAAACTTTCCAAAAGTCGTTACAAGATTGTCTCTTCTGGCAATTTTCCCGTCCAAAAAGTCGGTATATGAGGCGATTATGAAAATTAAAAGCGCAAACAATAAATTATGCGGTATAAAGTCAGCCATCAAGAAAAACACAAAAAATGGGACAAGTATAACTCTTAAAACCGTGAGTTTATTAGGTAAATTCATACTACTCCTTTAAACCATATTGCCCATCAAATCGGCATCCATGGCTTCTTCTATCAATACTTTTACAAAACTGCCGTAACTCGGTAGTTTTTCACCCTTTGGAAAGAAAATTTTGCCGTCAACATCGGGTGCATCCATATAACTTCTTCCAAAAAAGCACTCGGCGTATCTGTCAAAGCCTTCAACCATTACTTCTATGGTTTTGCCTATATATTTTTCGTTTTCTTCGTCACAGATTCGCATTTGCAAATCTGTAACTATTTCCGCTCTTCTGTATTTTACATCTTCGTCAATTTGATTGTCCATGTCAAAAGCAGGCGTGCCCTCTTCCCTTGAATATGGGAAACAACCCATTCTGTCAAACTTCATCGCTTTAACAAAAGAACATAGTTCTTCAAATTCTTCTTCGGTTTCGCCTGGGAACCCGACAATAAAAGTTGTTCTTAAAATTATGCCTTCAACTTTTGCCTTGATTTTATTTATAAGTGCTGTAAGGCTCTCTTTATCGCCACTTCTGTTCATGGCTTTTAAGACATTGCCATTTACATGCTGAAGCGGTATGTCCATGTATTTAACTATTTTTTCTTCACTAGCCATTACATCAAGTAGGTCATCAGTCACTCTTTCAGGATAGCAGTACATAATTCTAATCCATTTAAGATTTTGAATTTTGCACAAGTCTTTTAGAAGCTGTGGCAAACCATAGTCATTATAAATGTCATTTCCGTATCTTGTGGTATCCTGAGCTATTAAAATAAGCTCTTTAGCACCGTTTGATACAAGCTTGTTCGCTTCTTCTATTACATCTTCTTTAGTACGGCTTCTAAAATGGCCTCTGATAGACGGAATCGCACAATAAGTACATCTGTTGTCACATCCATCGGCAACTTTAAGATAGGCAAAATAACTAGGAGTAGTAAGTTCTCTGTCTCCACTTAATGGCATTTCTGTATTAACTGGAAATTCTTCAACGGACTCGCCTTGCCAAATCGTCTTAATGTAATCTGCTATATTTTTATTTCCACCAAGCCCGATTACGCCGTCCGTTTCTGGAAGCTCTTTCATTATCTCTTCTTTATATCTCTCTGCTAGACAGCCAGTCACGACTATTTTTTTAATCTGGCCTTCTTTTTTAAGTGTCGCAAGCTCTAAAATCTCCTCTATTGACTCTTTTTTTGCACTCTCAATAAAGCCACAGGTATTAACTATGGCAATATCAGAAAGTCCGACATCATCGGTAAGTTCAAATCCACTGCTTTTCAGCTTAGACATGAGCATTTCACCGTCTACTTGATTTTTTGCGCAACCTAAGTTTATCATCCCAATTTTTGGCATTAATATTCCTCCGAAAATCTAACTTTAATCGTAATATTCGCTTCTTAAGACCTTTTTAATCTCATCCCACGAATAACCTTTTCTTTGAAGCGCCGCTATGGCTCTTCTCTTTACTTTTTCATCTGTATCCCAGTTTGGATATTTTCTTTCTAAAAAATACGCTATATTTTCGCTCTCATCGCTTTCATATCCTAAAAGAACTTCTTCAATAACTTCTTTTTCAAAGCCTTTTCTAAAAAGCTCGGTTTTAATCCTTTGTTTTCCGTACTTCTTAATATTGCTCATGTCTCTTACACAAAGTTCGGCATAAGTCTTATCGTTAATTAGGCCTACTTCCTCCATGCGCTCAGCGATTTCAATGGCTGTTTCGTCCGACGAGTCGAGTTTAAGCTTTCTTATAAGTTCTTTTTTAGAATAATTTTTCCGCTCTAAAAGATAGAGTGCCTTTTCCCTTGCCCTTCGTTTTTCAGAAGTTTTAACAAGCTCATAAAGCCCTTCATCGTCAATATAAGAGCCTTCTTTATAAGGACTTAAGGTGAAAGTCTCCTTGTCAACCTTAAGTGCCTCTTCGCCGTCTATGTAAAGCAAAACTAGGCTTTTTCTAATATAGCTTACCCTAGTAATAACCATTAATCATCTACCATAATGTCGATGTCGGCTTTTACAGCTGCCCTAGGTTTTGCCTCTTCTTTTACTTCAATTTTCTTTGCAGCGGCGGCTTCTTTTTTGGAAGTTTTTTTGCCAAAGAGTTTTTCTCTGTTTTCTCTTACTTTCTCTTCAATCTCAGCTGCAATTTCTGGATTATCCTTAATAAATTGTTTTGAGTTGTCTCTACCTTGTCCCATTCTGACATCGCCATACGAGAACCACGCACCACTTTTTTGAACCACATCAAGACTTACTGCTATGTCAAGAATTTCGCCCTCTCTTGATATACCCATACCATACATGATGTCAAACTCTGCCTCTTTAAACGGAGGTGCAAGCTTATTTTTGACAACTTTTGCCCTTGTTCTTGAGCCTACCACATCTGTTCCCGCTTTTAAAGTCTCAATTTTTCTTATATCAAGTCTTACAGAAGCATAGAACTTCATTGCACGTCCACCAGGTGTGACTTCTGGATTTCCGTAAGAAATACCAACTTTTTCACGAAGCTGATTTATAAAAATCGCCGCACAATTTGTCTTTGCAATTACGCCAGCCAATTTTCTTAGAGCCTGTGACATCAGTCTTGCCTGTAAACCAACATGCGCATCTCCCATTTCGCCTTCAATTTCGGCTCTTGGAACTAAAGCAGCTATCGAGTCAATTACGATAATATCAATCGCTCCACTTCTTACCAAAGCTTCAGTTATTTCAAGCGCCTGTTCACCTGTATCTGGTTGTGCTACCAATAAAGAGTCTACATCTACGCCAAGAGCCGCTGCATAGACAGGGTCTAATGCGTGCTCAACGTCTATAAACGCCGCATTTCCACCCATTTTCTGTGCTTCTGCAACACCGTGCAAGGCTATTGTGGTTTTACCCGAAGATTCAGGGCCATAAACTTCAATAATTCTACCTCTTGGGAACCCATTTATTCCAAGGGCCATGTCAAGAGAAAGTGAACCTGTTGGTATAACCTCTACATTTAATGTGCTGTTTTGTCCGAGTCTCATGACAGCTCCTTCACCAAACTGCTTTTTAATATGTGAAAGTGCTGTTTCAAGTGCTTCAGATTTATCGGTTGGTCTGCCTATTGTTTTTGTACTTTTTTTCTCAGCCATAATAATACTCCATTCTTCTATATTCAGTATTTTACCAATTATTCTATCCAATTTTATATACTACATTTTATCATAAAAATAAGTATATGAAAATAGTTTTTTATGATAATTTTTAAGCAATTCTATCCACTGTGATATGTGCAGAATAATTTCCACCTAAATTTAAAATCATATTTTTTATATTTTCAATTATTTTAGCATCTTTATCCTTTTGTGAAAACGGTATGCAGATGTCAAAAACTAATTTCACAGTTTTTGAGTCACTTACAATTCTAAAGTCATGCACATCGCTTCCAGCATACTTATATTTCACCATTTCAGTTATATATTCTTTAAGCCTAATTGTCTCGCTATCCTTAGTGTCTATAGGGTCAATGTGTATAGTCATCTCGACTCCAAGCTCTTCTTTAATATCTTTTTCAATGTCGTCAATTAAATAATGACTGTCCATAACATTAATTTCACTTGGCACTTCGCAGTGAACAGATGCAAAAACCATCGACTCACCGTAAGAGTGAATCATTAAGTCATGAAAACCTATCACCTTATCATGGGATAAAATCACTCTTTCTATATCATCTGTCAACTGTTTATTTGGCGCCTCTCCCAAAAGTGGTAAAGAAGTCTCAACTATAAGTCTTATCCCTGAATAAATGATAAACAATGCAACTGCCATACCTAGATACGCATCTAAATTTACGTTTAAAAAAAGTGAAATGAGACCGCCTAAAAGAACTACAGTTGTTGAAATCACATCATTTAAACTGTCCTGAGAACTGGCATAAACAGCTTTAGAATTTATCTTTTTTCCAATAGATTTGTAAAATACCGACTGCCAAATTTTAATTAATACAGAAAATACCAACCCTAAAATAACAACAAGTGTAAACTCTGTTTCCACTGGACTTACTATTCTTTCAAAAGAAGACAACGCAGTCTGCCACCCTATGAGGATTATTATAAAGGAAATTACCATTCCAGTAATATATTCAATCCTTGCATGACCAAATGGATGCTCTTTATCAGGCGGCTTTGAAGAAAGTTTAAACCCGATAAGCATTATTACAGAAGAAGCACTGTCAGATAGGTTATTTACAGCATCTGCAATAACTGAAACCGAGGAAAACACTAATCCTAAAATAAACTTGATTAAAAATAAAAATAAATTTGTTATTATCCCTGTTATTCCTGAAAGTCTTCCGTAAGCTGCTCTTACTTTTGTATCGCTTGCATTTTCTGAATTCTTAATAAACAATTTAACTAATAACTTCGTCACAAAAACCTCTAAATCAAAATGTTATTTCCAGTACTGTCTATAGCGACAATTAACGGAAAATCTTTAAATTCAAGCTCTTTAACCGATTCACAGCCAAGCTCTTCAAATCCTATTACTTTGCACGAACTTATGCATTTTGCCGCAAGTGCGCCCGCACCACCTATGGCACAAAGATAGACCGCCTTGTTTCTTATAATAGCTTCAACTACCTCTTTGCTTCTCTTTCCCTTGCCTATCATGCATTTAAGCCCCAAATCTAAAAATCTTGGAGTATATTTATCCATTCTTCCACTTGTAGTGGGTCCACATGAGCCTATAGGTAAGTTTTCAGGTGTCGGAGTGGGTCCAGCATAGTATACTGAAGCATTTTTTAAATCAAAAGGTAAGGCTTCATCCCTATTTAATGCTTCGTCAATTTTTTTATGTGCCGCATCTCTTGCCGTGTATACTATGCCTGAAAGCAAGACTCTATCTCCAGCTTTCAGTTTATCTGCCATTTTTTCTATATCTCTAGTATTGACTCTAATATCTGCCATAAACCCTCCATATAAAAAGGCGGGTTTAGTCCATTACTTCTAAAAAGAAGCAAAGCTAAACCCATTCCGTTTTCTTATTCAATAAAATTATTTGCGATTAAAAATAGACATAATATCTGTAAATGTATCATCGTCTGCGCCTGTTTGTACATTCGCTGGTGTATCTGTGTTCATTGAATTTAGAAGATCATCGTCTCCATTATCCATGAAACTAACAGCCTTAACCGCAGGAACAAATTCGCCGTTCATGCCTGGGAAGCCTGTTGCGATAACAGTTACTATCATTTCGTCTTCCATAGTATCATCAAAAGCAGCACCCCAAATGATATTAGCATCTTCGCTAGCTCTTTCTGTGATAAGTTGTGAAGCTGTATCGATTTCGTCAAGAGCAATGTCAGGAGAAGATTTAATGTTGATGATAACACCTCTTGCGCCTGAAATAGCTGTTTCGAGAAGTGGGCTTGAAATAGCTTGCATAGCGGCTTGCTCTGCTTTATCCTTGCCGTTTGCATGGCCAACGCCCATATGTGCATAACCTGCATTTTGCATAACAGATTTAACATCTTCAAAGTCAAGGTTAACGATACCAGGTAACTGGATAAGGTCAGAAATACTTTGAACGCCTTGTCTTAAAACATCATCGGCAATTTGGAATGCATTTGCAAGTGTAATTCTTTGCTCACTTACTAATTTAAGTCTTTCATTTGGTATAACAACTAATGAATCCACATGCTCTCTTAAAGCAGCAATTCCCGCTTCAGCTTGTTCCATTCTTCTTTTGCCTTCAAAAGCAAAAGGTTTTGTAACTATACCAACTGTAAGAGCACCCATGTCTCTTGCGATACTAGCAATAATTGGTGCAGCACCTGTACCGGTTCCACCGCCCATACCAGCAGTTACAAAGACCATATCAGCTCCTTTAAGAGCAGCTGTTATTGTATCTCTGCTTTCTTCTGCGGATTTAGCTCCGACTTCAGGTTTTGAGCCGGCTCCTCTACCGCCTGTATTTTTTTCGCCAAGTTGAATTTTAACATTAGCTTTAGCTCTTGAAAGAGCTTGCTTATCTGTATTCATACACAATAAGTCAACATATTGAACTCCAGCTTCAGATATACGGTTAATTGCGTTACCGCCGCCGCCACCTACGCCTACTACTTTAATTGACTGTGGTGCCTCGTCCATTAGATTATCGATTTCGAAAGGCATTATTCATATTCCTCCTTGATATTTTAATTCCTAAATAATAATTTTTAGAATGATTTTTTACATACTATTTTACCTATACAATATAATTTAACACTTTTTAAAGAAAAATTCAAGGCTTAATAGCAAAAAAAACGCTAAAATAATAATTTTTTTACATTTTCCGTGGTTTAGACGTCAGGAATATCGTTCCCTCTGTCACTTTCTGGTATTTGAGAGCTTTCTTCTCCCTCACTAGGAACCGTGTCAGTTTCATAATTTTGTGTTTGATTTGTAGAATCAAGTGTCAAGTAAACCTTATTTGCATCTCTTGAAAACGACAAATCAAGTACTCCTGTTTCAGTTTCACCCAAGGCTCCTTCATCTATTATTCTATAGCCAGATCTAATTTTATTTCCTAAATCAAGGCTATTTCCAAGCTCTAGTGTAACCCTGTCTTCATAAATCATTTCTATATCATATATATCGTCAATATACATTGCGGTTATACCGCTCTCTTCTCTACTTAAAAACGCCGTGGTTATATCTGTAAAAACTGTTTGAATTTCGGCATCGGTAAATCTTAAAAAACCATCGACATCTTCTATCGCTCCACCCCTTACAAGAATCGTGCCCGGCACATATTCTTCGCTAAGCCTTAATAGTTTTCCACCTTTACTGGCTACCGCGTAACTGCTTAAATACTCTACGCAAAAGTACTCCGTGGCTTCAATCACAGAGAACCTTAAAGAGCTCGGTAAATCTTTTTCAATTTCAATGCTTTCTATATAAGGAAAAGCCTTGAAAATTTGATTTTCAATTTTTTCGGTATCCACCATTAAAATGTTGTCTCCAAGATTCACCCCCGACGCTCCGACTATCTCCTCTGGGGTATAATAATTCGTAGTATTTATTACAAATCCATCCACTCTAAAAACAAAAACAAAAAATACTATGGCAATAATAACGCTAACAGCAGATATCAATACAAAATATGTAATTGCCATCTTATTCTTTTTTCTTCTCTTTTTTCCATCATCGGTAAGTGTTTTTAACTCACTTATATCAGACATAAAAGATTCAGTTCCTTTTCAATCTAAATTTCTATATATTGAAGCACCTAATGAAGAAAGTGCCCCTTCAATGTTTTCATATCCTCTATCTATAAAGGACAATCCTCGTATTTCACTTGTTCCTATTGCGTTAAGAGCCGCGACAATAAGCGCCGCACCTCCTCTAAGCTCCCTTGCTTCAAGCACAGTACCCTCTAGTCTATCTATGCCTTCCACCACTGCTACTCTTCCCTCTATTCTGATTTTGGCGCCCATTCTTACAAGCTCTCCAGCATGCTTATATCTGCTGTCAAAAATATTTTCGACAAACACGCTCGTTCCGCTTGACGCCGATGCCACCGCCATTAACGGCGCTTGTGCATCTGTTGGAAATCCAGGATACGGCATTGTCCTTATAATCCCTAAAGACTTAAGCCTTTTTGGTGCCTTAATGTAAATGCTGTTATCCTGTCTTATAGTTTTACATCCTGCTTCTTCAAATATTTGGCACATGTTTTCCATGCCCTGTATCGGACATTTTTTAAGCAGTATTTCTCCACCAGTCACCGCTGCTGCCGCCATATAAGTAGCAGCTACAATTCTGTCTCCCATTACGGTGTATTCACACCCTGTAAGTTCTGAAACACCATCAATAATCACAGTGCTTTCACCATATCCGCTAATTCTTGCACCACAGCGGTTTAAAAACTTTGCCAAATCGACAATTTCAGGCTCTCTTGCCGCATTTTCAATGGTAGTTGTACCAGATGCTAAAACCGAAGCTAATATTATATTTTCAGTAGCGCCAACACTTGGAAATGACAGATGTATGTATTCTCCTTTAATTCCTTTTAAAGCTGTGCAATATAAAGTGCCGTGATTTTCTTCAATCTTTACTCCCATTTTTCTAAGAGCCTTTAAGTGAAGGTCAATCGGCCTTTCACCGAGCTCACATCCACCTGGAAATGACATGACCGCCTCTTTGCACCTTCCAAGTATTGCGCCTAAAAACACAATAGAAGAACGCATTTCACGCATAAGCTTAGTCGGTATCTCACACATGCAAACATTTCCGCTGTTTACTATGAGTGTCGAACCTTCTCTTTTGCACTTGCAGTCGAGCTTTTCAAGTATCTCTACCGCCGCTTCTACATCGCTAAGTCTTGGACAGTTATGCAGAACCGTTTCCCCTTTACAAAGCACACATGCCGCAATTAAAGGCAAGGCGCTGTTCTTTGCGCCGTGTACATCTATTTTCCCTCTTAATTCACGGCCTCCACTAATCGTAATATGTGACATTATAACACCCCTTATGTCTTACATAATAACTATAATATGTTATAAGGGGTATTTGGTGATTTTTTGCCAAATATGTATAAAATCAAATATACAATACATGATTTTAACATAGAATTATGAATAATTAAATAACAAATTTGTAATAAATCATTTTTTTGATTTTGCTGCTTTAATTATAATATTGTATATTTTTTCATTTACATCTTCAATATACATTTTTTTTGCGTTTTCTCCCATTTTTTGCACTTTTGATTCAGATTCAAGTATCGAGTCGAGCTTACTTTCAAGAATCTCACTTGTTAAGTTCTTTTCTTCAATTATTTCTGCCGCACCTGCATTTACAAGCGACATCGCATTATGAAACTGATGATTTTCTGCAACATTTGGAGATGGAATTAAAATCGAAGCCTTTCCTCTAGCCTCAATCTCTGTAACCGTAATCGCTCCTGCCCTGCTTATAACGACATCCGCCGCCGCCAGACAATCTGCCATGTTTACATACTCTTTTACAAGCACGCTTTTATTTTTCATTTTAGATATCGCTTGAAGCTCGTCGCTAATCTTGCCGTATCCCGCACTGTGTATGTGCTGATATCTTCCGTCTTTTAAACTTCTTTTCAGTATAGGAATTAAAGCTGCATTCACTTTTTCAGCACCAAGGCTTCCACCAACTGAAAGAATTAGCGGGCGCTCGTCAAAACCCATTTCTCTTCTTACTTCTTCTGACGAAGCCTTTAAAATTTCCTCACGAATCGGATTGCCCGTTACCTCTATCTTAACTTCTTCTGAAAAATATTTTTTTGCATCTGCACTTGCAAGCATTAAGGTATGAACTTTTTTTGCAAGCATTTTTGTCGTTACTCCTGGAAAAGCGTTCGACTCGTGTATCACACATGGAATCCCTAATTTACATGCTTCACGAATTACAGGGCCACTTACATATCCGCCTGTTCCTACACATACATCCGGATTGAATTCTTTAATAATATTTTTAGCCTGTGCCGATGCTGTAAACATCCTGACTATGGTTTTAACATTTTTAACTGCATTTTTTGCAGATATTTTTCTTTGAAAACCTGATATTCTAATACATTTAATATCGTAACCAGCAGGTGGAATAAGTTTTTCTTCCATTCCGCCTTTATTTCCAACAAAAAGTATCTCTGCACTTGGATGAAGCGACTTTAAGTATCCCGCAGCCGCAAGAGCCGGATTTATATGTCCCGCTGTTCCACCACCTGTGAATAACATTCTCATAAATATAAACCTCCTTGACTGTTACACTTTTTCCATGTATGCTCCCCTTGAAACCGAAAGTAATACTCCCATTTCACCCAGCAGCATCAAAAGAGACGTTCCACCGTCACTGAAAAACGGCAAGCTAATTCCTGTATTTGGAAACGCATTTGTAACAACGCAAATATTAAATATCGCCTGTATTCCTACAGTAAAAGTCATTCCCATTCCAAGAAGCATTCCGAATTTATCCTTTGCATTCATCGAAATTACAACACCTCTCCAAATCAGCGCCGCAAACAACAATATAATAAACATCGCTCCGACAAACCCTAATTCTTCACACACTATTGCAAAGATAAAGTCGTTTCTAGCTTCTGGCAAGTACATATATTTCTGAGTTGACTGTCCAAGACCTACTCCTAGTAGTTCTCCCGAGCCTATTGCGTACAAAGACTGCACTGTTTGATATGTGTCCACTCCTTCAGGAGGATTAAACGGGTCTATCCAACCTTGAACCCTTGTAAGTGTATAGGCAAATGCATCTGAAAAGAAAATCAAGTAAATCAGCACCAAAATAACAGGTATACCTGCCATGACAAAGTATCTAACCCTTATTCCGCCTACAAACATTACAACTAGAGAAATACACAAAATAATAATCGTAGCAGAAATATGCCTTTCAGCCGCTACTAATCCCGCAACTAAAATCGCTACTCCAAAACTTGGCAAAACTACTTTTTTAAGATTATCGCTATCTATTCTGGATTTTGACAAAATTGTCGCAAGCATAACAACTAGAGTGAACTTTGCAATTTCAGATGGCTGAAAACTAACAGGTCCTAGGACAATCCATCTAGTCGCTTCACCACGGCTTGCAGAAAGCGCCGGAACTAAAACTAACAGTAGAAGCAATATACTTACTGCAAAAATAATTTTGCTAAATCTTTTGTATTGATGATAGTCAACTGTCGAAATAATCAGCATTGCTATAATTCCAACCACGGCAAAAACCGCTTGGTCTCTTATATATGCATAGCTATCTCCTGTTGAATAATATGCAGATGCATAACTCGTGGAAAACAGCATGACAAGGCCTATTCCAACTAAGCTTATTACAATTATCAAAAGTGGCAAATCAAGTCCGACACCAAGTGTAAATAGATTAAATCTACCTCTTCCTTTATCTCCATTTTTTAATAAAGTTTTTTTATAGTTTAAACTCTTCGCATTTTCTTGTGTAGCCATCGCTACCTCCTAAAAATTATGATAACAAAAGTGATACCACGGCGGCAGCTCCACCAATAGCCGTAATTATTCCAAAAATCATACAAATTTTCATCTCACTCCAACCCTTCATCTCAAAGTGATGATGAATCGGTGCCATTTTAAAGAGCCTTTTGCCCTTAGTTATTTTAAAATAGCTAACTTGTAGTATTACAGAAGCCATCTCTACTATATACATTATTCCCACAGGAAGCAATAATATTGGCATGTTAAGCGAAAACGCTGCTGCACACACGGCTCCTCCTAGAAAAAGTGAGCCTGTATCGCCCATAAATACTTTTGCTGGGTTAAAATTCCAGACCAAAAATCCAAGACATGCCGCTGCAAGCGCTGTCGATAGAATCGTGCTTCCCATATAATTAAGAATAAATGAACACGCCATAAATGTAAGCGATACAACAAAGGTAATTGTAGAGCATAGGCCATCTATTCCATCTGCAAAGTTAACCGCATTTACCATTCCGACTATTATAAGTGCTGAAAAAACATAGTAGAAAAACCCTAAATCAATGAGACCTATAAAAGGAATATATGTTTCGCTTGTTCCGCCAGCTAGATACACCGAAAACAAGTATCCACCGGCAATAGCAAACTGCAAAATAAGCTTTTGAGCCTCAGTAAGACCTAAATTTCTCTTCTTTTTAATCCCTATATAATCATCTACAAAGCCAATCAAGCCATATATGAACGCCATAACCAATCCCGCAATTATTCTGGTGTTCATCAAAAGTGTCTCTTCGCCTAAAAAAGATATACTCATTGGCAATACAGCCGAAACAGCTATTATAATTCCAACAATGAACATAACTCCACCCATTGTCGGTGTTCCTTGTTTCCCCTTATGCCACGATGGCCCTACTTCTCTTATAGTTTGGCCAAAATTTAGTTTTCTTAAAACAGGAATTATAAATATTCCTGAAACCGCCGTGAAAACAAAGGCAATTATCGCAGTGAGCGAAATTAATAAACTTTCCATAATACTACCTTCCTGAATTATTAATATCTTTTTACTTAAATTATTCTTTATTCCATATTACTATAATCTGAAACTGAAACTGTAATTACACTTCCAGGTCTTACCAACTCTCCAGCAGATATGCTTTGATACTGTGCTCTTAAATCTCCACTTCCACTGCTTCCGCTAATAATTATTTGAAGCCCTGCATTATTTGCAATATATCTGCAACTATCTACGCTTTCACCTGTAAAATCAGGCACCTCAACCATATGATTATCACTTACAATGCTTTGATTTGAAATAATAACCTTTCCGCCTTCTGGAATTATACTTCCCGAGAAAGGTATTTGCATATTTACTATATCACTATCGCCCGATCCACCATATACTTCCCATGTAAGTCCTGCATTTGAAATAGCACTCTTCGCCTCACTAATTGTCATTCCCATGACATTTGGTGTATCCTTTACATACTGATCATACTCGACATCGCCAAACTCTTGACTTACTTCTAAATAAGGAAGAATCTCACTCATAATTCCAGAAAAAACAGGTCCCGCCTGACGTCCGCCAGAAGCTGGACTTTCTGTCTCATCAAAAAATACCAAAAGTGCATACTGCGGATCATCTACAGGCGCAAATCCTGCATAAGAAGCGATGTATTCTAAATCTTGTGTTCTATCTTGATTCCATTTATCAATTTTTTCTGAAGTACCTGTTTTTCCTGCAATTTCGTATCCGATTACTGCACCTGTAGTACCAGAGCCATCTGTTACATTTTCTTCTAGATATTCTCCTACTTTAGCAGCTGTTTCTTCTGAAATAACCTGTCTTTTATATTCAGTATCTGCACTTTGTACAACAGTTCCGTCTGAATCTATTATTTTATCAACAACATGAGGCTGAACAACATATCCACCATTTGCCACAGCAGCCACAGCTGTTATCATTTGGATAGGTGTAACACTAAAGTTTTGTCCAAACGACTCAGTTGCAAGCTCAACCGGTCCTAACTCTTCTGCTTCATAATAAATACTTCCCGCTTCACCTGGTAAATCTATACCTGTAGTGCTTGTAAAACCAAAAGCATCAAAATAGTCAAAGAACGTCCCAGCCCCCATATGTGCAGAAGCTTGCATAAAATACGGGTTACAAGAATAAGTTATCCCCTCTCTTACGGTAACTTCTCCGTGCCCTGGAGATCCTACCCAACACGCTATAGGGTCAACTCCTGTCGAAGGAACGTGTGATCCTGTACAGATATAGGTCGTATTCTCAGTTACAGTTCCACTGTCTAAAAGGGCAGAGGCGGTTACCATTTTAAAAACCGAACCTGGATAATAAGTATCACTTACTGCCTTATTTCTCCACTGTTGATATAACGCAGTATTGTAAGCTTCATTCTGCTCATCTTCAGGAAGTAAATTAATTTCTTGTACCACTTCTTCATTCGCAAGGGTAAAAGGGTCGTTTAAATCGAATTGGTCACCTGTTGCAAGTGCTTTTATAGCACCTGTATTTACATCCATAACTATGGCAGTGGCGCCATTTTTTGCTCCGTTTTCTTCTATTCCTTCAAGTAAATATTTTTCACATATACTTTGTATAGTTTCATCTATAGTAAGGACTAAATCATATCCGTCTTGTTCTTCAACAAGCTGTTCGTACTGCACCGGCATTTCTCCACCAGCTGCATTTCTTAATGTCACCATCTGTCCTTCAGTTCCTGATAATTCGTCTTCGTACTGAAGCTCTATTCCCGCAAGACCATTATTGTCCGTTCCTGTAAATCCTATTACAGAAGAGGCCACTGTTTCATATGGATAATACCTTTTATAGTCGCTAACTAGCCTTATTCCCGTGCTAATATCATATTCATCCATAAAGGCTAACACTTCATTTTTTATGTCGTCTTCGATTTTTCTTTTGATATATGTAAAATAATTACTCTCATTGGTCTTATCGAGCACATACGTTTCTTCTAAATCCAATATTTTTGACAATTCACTTGCGATAATAGCTTTATCTTCTTCTTTTATAAGAAGCGGCTCAAGCGCTACCGTCCATACAGAAGCACTTTGAGCTAAGACTTTTCCTGTAGAATCATATATTGTCCCTCTTTCAGGAGTTAGTGTAGTGGAAACAAGGCTTTGATTCGTAACCCTCATGCTCATTTCCTGACCCCTTACAAGTTGCCAGTTAATGAGATATCCGACAGCATATAACATCAATGCCATCGCAAACATAAATACTATTACCATTCTTTTTTTGGTATTTTGCTTTTTAGCTTTAGGCATAAGTATTCGTCCTTTCAAAAAAAATGCAGGGGCAACTTTGGTCTCTAAACATTTTTTAGAACAACCAAAGACACCTGTGTTATACAGGCGCTCCCCTACATAACTGTTATATTATAAATATACAAAGCGCAGGTGTCAACAAACAATATGTAATAAGTTTGTGAATAATGCCAATTTTCATTCTTATTACATATTTATTATGCACCTAAATATTATATTACTTTTTTATCATTTTAATATTCTAAAATCCAAAAAAGGACAAGATTGCATCTATAAAACTATCAGATTCTTCGACATGAACTGTGCCACTTTCACCTTCTGACATGTCGATATATGTCACTTGATTTGAATTGATTTTTTCCATACCTAAATAAGTTTTTGCATACTCTTCAATCTCTTCTTCACTCATCATTCCAACAGCTTCCATCTCAAGTTGAACTCCAACCGCTTGAAGCTCGGCTAAAGTTTTGTCCGAAGCATTTATTTTCGCAGTAAGTTCAGTCATTTGAACCTGTCCAAAAATTGTATAGATAATCATTATAAACAAAGCAGAAATACAGGCAATTTTCTTAACTGCACCTTTATAGTCAATGCTTACACGCCTTGCCATTCTAATTTGCTTTTCGGTAAATTTAATTATATTTTGTTTGCTTTGTTTTTCTCTTTTTGGTACTGCTACCGCCTGTGCTCTTAAGTCTCTGGCTGCATTACCATCATATTTACTTTGATATCTCCTTCTTGCCGCCAAAACACTCACCCTTTTCTTATAATTTTTCTATAACTCTTAGTCTTGCACTTCTTGCTCTTGGATTATCCTTAAGCTCTTCTTCTGTAGCAACTAATCCCCTTTTGTATATTATCTTTCCTAGTGCTGATTTGCCACATACGCAAATCGGAAAATCTTTAGGACAAACACAAGAAACACACCATGATTTCATTTGTTCTTTAACTATTCTGTCTTCAAGAGAATGGAAGGTGATAACACATAGCCTTCCACCTGGTTTTAATATTTTAAATCCCGCTTCAAGACCTTCTCTTAACCTGTCAAGCTCTCCATTTACCTCAATTCTAAGGGCTTGAAAAGTTTTTCTAGCGGGATGCCCTTCTTGTCTTCTAACCGCTGCTGGCACACTGTTTCTAATAATATCTGCTAGATGTGCTGTGGTTTTAATTCTACCGTTTTCTCTTTCTCTTACTATTGCTTTTGCTATTCTTACTGCGTTCTTGTCTTCTGAATATCTGCTGATTATTGTAGCTAGCTCTTGCCATGTTAAATCGTTGACCAAGTCCTCTGCAGATTTCCCCTCTTTGCTCATCCTCATATCAAGAAGTGCATCGTTATGATAAGAAAAACCTCTTTCGGCATTGTCTAGTTGATACGAAGAAACTCCTATATCAAGCAAAACTCCGTCAGCTTCTTCTATATAATTTTCTTTTGCTATTTTATCAAGCTCTGAAAAATTGCCGTGAGCAACAGTAGAACAGCTATACTTTGAAAGTCTCTCTTTGCAAATCAAAATCGCATCAGGGTCTCTGTCTATACTGAGAAGCTTTCCGCCTGTTAGTCTCTTTGCTATTTCTGACGAATGCCCCGCACCGCCTGCTGTTCCATCTATATATATCCCCATCGGATTTATATTTAGAGAGTCTATCGTTTCTTGGAACAAAACGGGAATGTGTTTAAAATCTATCATATTCCCAGTGCCTCCATTGCAATTTCAATACTTTCTTGACTTAGTGCATCGTTATAATCTTTCCATTTATTAAGGTCCCAAATTTCAGCTCTTGCACCTGTTCCGATGACAACAACCTCTTTTGAAAGACCAGCGTATTCTCTTAAGCTTGGCGCTATAAGAATTCTACCTTGTTTATCTGTTTCAACTTTAGTAGTTCCAGCTAAAAAATGTCTTTGCACATTTCTTGCTTGTCCAACTGGCATAGAGGCAAGTTTCTCTTGCATATCATTCCATCTTGATTCAGAAAATACAAAAAGACAGTTATCAAGACCTTTAGAAACAAAAAAGTTATCGCCGAGTTCTTCACGAAACTTCGAGGGCACGGTTACCCTGCCCTTCAAATCCATATTGTGTTGATACTCACCATATAGCATTTTTGCTTCCTTTCTGTACATTTTAGGTAATTTTTAGGTTTTTTACACCACTTTTCACAACTAATATGCACTTTTCCCCACCTATTAAAAATATTATAACCCAATCCTCTTCACTTTTCAAGTTAAAATAAGGATTGGGCTTATTAATCTATATAATTTGGTACATAATGTAGGAACAAACGTTCTAGACACAATACAATGGCGTAACATTTCATTTCTGCACCAATACAAACCATATATAGTTATTTTATTCCATTTTTTTGAGTAGCCTTAATATTCTGGCGTGTTTTTCTGAGTTCTGCAAGTGTTTCTGCCATGCTTTCATCAGCTCTTCTCATTATATCATCGACATATTCACTCGAAGCTTTTCGCATTTCTTTAAACTTCATTTGACCTTGCATAATCAAATCATTAGCTTTAGCCTGAGCTTGTCTTACTATTTCATCTTGGTTTACAAGTGCTCTAGCCTTGTCCTCTGCAATCTTAAGCATTGCATCGGCCTCTCTTCTAGCCTCTTCTAATATTTGATCTTTATCTGCAACTATAGCTTTTGCTTTTCTTATTTCATCGGGGATAACTTCTCTTATTTCCTCAAGAATTTGTCTACTCTCTTCTCCGTCAATAAAAACTTTTCCGCCTGAAAGTGGCATCTTCCATCCATTTTCAACGACATCATAAAGCTCATCCAACAAATCTTCTATCGTAGCTTGATTATTCATTTTCCTTACCTCCGGTACATAATCTTTCTTTTATAGTATTTAGTATGCATTTCGGTACGAAGTGCGAAATATCCCCACCAAAACCTGCAACTTGCTTCACCATACTTGAACTTAAAAACATATTTTCACTACTTGTTGCCAAAAACATTGTTTCAAGCTCTGGGTTAAGCTTTTTATTTGTTAAAGCCATTTGAAACTCATATTCAAAGTCTGTCATGGCTCTTAAACCTTTTACAATTACATCTGCTTTTCTTTCATGTGCGTATTCTGCTAGAAGTCCATTAACATGGCAAATTTCTACTTCTAAACCCGCATCTTGTGTCGCGATTTTTAAGAGCTCTATTCTTTCATCCGCTGTAAAGCTAAATTTTTTCTCCTTGTTCAAAGGAACTACAACAACCACTTTATCAAAAAGCTTACATGCCCTTGATATAATATCCAAATGCCCTAGCGTAACCGGATCAAAACTACCTGGACAAAGTGCGATTCTCATAATTTCTTCATCCTCCTACTTGGTGATTCATATTCAAATTAGTAATTCACCTATGATATATTACTGCCTTTTATAGACTGAAACAAGTATCTGACCGTATTTATAAGTCTTGTTAAGAATAAAATCTCCCACTTGTTTTGAAAGATTCACACCTATCGGATGCTCACACACTATAACTCCATTATCCGTCATTTTATCAGACACTGACAAAAGACAAGGCTCTAAAATTCCCAATTTATAGGGAGGATCCAAAAAAGCAACATCAAAACGCTCACCAGTTCCATTTAAGTAAATTTCGGCTGAACAGTTAGTGATAGAAGATTTTTCTTCGTAATTTAGCATTTTAATATTCTCTTTGCAAATATCGCAAGACTTTTTTGACTTGTCTACAAACACAGCTTTGCTTGCTCCTCGGCTTAATGCCTCTATCCCCATTTGTCCACTTCCTGCAAACAAATCCAGAAAAAGTCCACCAACTACAGAAAACTGAATTATATTGAAAATTGATTCTTTAACTCTATCTGTGGTAGGACGAACTTCGTCCCCTTCAATCTCCAACAATTTTCTTCCTTTGTTTTCACCGGAAACAACTCTCATTATCTTACTCCATCAAGCCTAAATTCACTAGACAAATAATACTCAGCATTATCAAAAAGTTTTGGTCATAGCATGCCATATTCACTTCAAAATGCTTCGCCTATTCCTTCTTTATCCTATATATTATTACACTAATACACAAAATTGTCAATAAAAAAATATATTTAAACCAAAGAAAAGGTTTATTTTTCTCTATTGAAATATATTTTTATATTCTCTGCCATTTTCCTATTTATGCCTTTAACACTCTCAATTTCTTCCAAACTAGCTTCAGAAATATTCTTAATAGTTTTAAACTTTTTCATAAGTTCTATAGCTTTAGCTTTTCCAATTCCTTCAATTTCTGTAAGCGATGAAGAAATCGAATTTTTCTTTCTTAAATTTCTATGATACGAGATTGCAAAGCGGTGAACTTCCTCTTGTATCTGTGAAATCAAGGTGAAAGTTTTTCTCTTAAGATGAATTTCTATCTCATCTCCAACAGAAGCGATTGCCCTTGTTTTGTGCTTACTGTCTTTAACCATTCCAAAAAGTGGCACATCATAACCAAAGGATTTAATTATCGGCAAAACTACACTCACATGGTTTTTGCCTCCATCTAAAAGAATTAAATCAGGCATTTTCCCAAAGCCTTCTTCCTCATCTTTTTTTAATTCGTATTCATTAAATCGTCTTTGTATAACTTCTCTCATTGAAGCGTAGTCATCTTGCCCTTCTACTGTCTTAATTTTAAATCTTCGGTACGCTTTCTTATAGGGTCTTCCATCTTTAAAGACTACCATACCTCCTACAACTTCACTTCCGGATAGATTACTTATATCATAAGCTTCAATATATGTTGGCGGTTTTGAAAGACCTAACATTCTCCCCATTTCATCAAGAGCCGATACATCTTTTCCACTTAATTTAGTAGATTCTGCCAGTTTTTCTGCCGCATTATTCTTGCACATTTCAAGTATTTTATACTGATCTCCCTTTTGTGGTACAAAAATTTCGCAGTTTTTTCCACGCTTTTTCTTAAGCCACTCGGTAATTATTTCATGGCTTTCTGGCAACTCTTCTACCGTTATTCTTTGTGGAATATCACGGCTTTGATAGTACCTTTCAATAAATTCACCTATTAATTCTAAAGGATTTTGACCCGCTTCAAAAAAGTGGTCTTCCCTATCACAAAGCTTGTAATTTCTAAATTTAAGAATCGTAACAACAGCTTTTTTCTCACTTTGTGCGCACACAATCACGTCTTGCGACTCCATCGTTCCCGCAAAAATCTTTTGCTTTTCATTTAAGCTATTTATTAAGTTTATCTTATCACGAAGTGCCGCTGCCTTTTCAAACTCAAGATTTTCAGAAGCCTCTTCCATTTTTTTCGTCAACTCTTTTATAGAATCTGCCGAACCACCTTTTATAAAGTCAATCGCCTCAGAAAAAATTTCGCCATACTCACTCCTGCTTATTCTTCCTTTACAAAGCCCCATACACTTCTTTATATAATAGTTTAGGCAAGGTCTAGTCTTTTTAAAATCCCTTGGAAAAACTTTATTACAAGTTGGCAGTTTGAAAATATCTGTCGCTTCATCTATATTATTCTTCACCATAAAAGAACTGACATACGGCCCCATATACTTATTTCCATCGTCAGGCGCTTTTTTGGCTTCGCTAAGCCTTGGATAATCACCACTTCCTATTTTGATATATGAATACCCCTTATCGTCCTTAAGAAGTATATTGTATTTTGGCTGATACTGTTTAATCATGCTATTCTCAAGGACTAACGCTTCAAACTCGCTATCAGTGATAATATACTCGAAGTCCACAACATTAAGAACCATTTGAACCACTTTATCACTGTGGTTTTTATCCGATCCAAAGTAGCTGCTAACCCTATTCTTTAGTATTTTAGCCTTGCCAATATATATTGTATCTTTATTTTTATTTTTCATTATATAAACTCCGGGCAAAAGCGGTAAATTCATGGACTTTTCCCTGAGTTTTCTTAAATAAATATTTTGCTCTGTCAACTTTAAGACCTTCCCTATAATAAAAAATGAAGGGAACGTTTAAATCGTAATACACGAAATTCCGTTCCCTAAATTATTTTTCGAACCATTTTAAACAAAATTAATCTGTGAAACCTGATTTAACAAGCTCAACAAGACCCTCTACTGCTTCTTTGTCGTCAACTCCGTCAGCGATAACTTTAATACTTGTACCTCCAACTATACCGAGAGATAAAACACCTAAAAGACTTTTAGCATTTACTCTTCTCTCTTCTTTTTCTACCCAAATAGACGATTTGTATTCGTTAGCTTTTTGAATAAAGAAAGTTGCCGGACGTGCATGTAATCCAACCTGATTTTGAACCATAACTTCTTTATCGTACATAATATACACTCTCCTGAAAAATTAAATTATTTATTACAAATTTATTAGTACCTGTAGTTATTATACCCCTTAAATTACTAACAGTCAATGGAATTACTTAATTTTGGATTGATGAACTAGCCTGTTGTTATATTGAATGATTGATTTGTGCAGATTTACCCAAAAGAGAATATTTTCTTTGCTTTAGATTTGATTTTTAACCTTTTTTTATTCATATTTTCTTTTAAAAACATAATATATAGTATTTCACTTTTCACTTAACTCAATATAGGAGTAGGCTGTTGCAATTTCTTTTTTGTCAAGTTTACCTAATTCGACTGCTTTTTTTATCATATCAGGTCTTAGCACAGCCGTATTCTTAATAGCTATTTCCCTTTTCCACTTCTCAATTTTAGCATGGTGCCCTTCTGTCAAAACATCTGGCACTTTCAATCCTCTCCAATCAGCTGGTCTTGTATACTGAGGATACTCAAGCAGTCCATCAAAGTGACTCTCTTCTTCAAAGCACACATCGGCACTTAAAACTCCCTTTACCATTCTCGACACCGAATCGGCAAGAATCAAAGCTGGCATCTCTCCGCCTGTTAGTACAAAATCTCCTACCGAAATCTCTTCATCGACATAAGATTCAATAATTCTTTCATCTATTCCTTCATAGTGCCCACAAAGCAAGCATATATTTTTCTTTAATGATAATTCTTTTACCTTTTCTTGATTTAAAACGCTGCCTTTTGGTGAAAGATATATAGTATATGGTTTTTCACCTATATGCTCTTCGATTTTATCAAGACAGATTCCTATCGGTTCTGCCCTTAAAAGCATTCCTTTTCCTCCGCCATACGGACAGTCGTCTACATTTTTGTTTTTCCCAGGTGCAAAATCTCTTAGCTGATGCGTACAAATTTGCAAGTGACCTTTTCTTCTTGCCCTTCCAACTATACTTTCTGCCATAAAGTCTTCAATTATCTTGGGGAACAAAGTTACAAAATCAATTCTCATTTACTTCGTCCTCTAAGTTGAAAATCCCATCTATCGGCAAAACCTCAATCACGCCTTCTTCTAAATCGGTCCTTTTAATCATGTGGTCGACGGCTGGAAAAAGATACTCCTTATCACCATCCACAATTTTATATACATTATTAGCACCAGTAATAATTACATCTTTAACTTCTCCGTAATATTTCTTACTTTCACCGTCATATACTTTAAGGCCAATTAAATCTGAAATAAAATACCTGTTCTTGGGAAGTTTTGCATCTTTTTTATCAATAAAAATGACTTTACCAAAATAGTTTCTAGCCTCTTCTGGCGTATTTACATTTTCTATTTTAATTAAAAGTCCATTTTTATGCACTCTTGACGAAATCAAATCTACATCTTTTTTTCCATTTTCAAAATATAGCTTTTTAAATCCTTTAAGCCACTGTGGTGAGTCCGTCCAGTTTTCAACTTTCATTTCTCCGTTTATTCCGTGCACACCAACTATTTTTCCAGCTTCTATAAAATTACTTTTCATTATTCCTCCATACACAATAAAAATCACATTTAATATTCATACTAGAATTAAGCATATTTCAAAAAAACACTTTTGTCAAGATATATAAGTATAATTTGTTAACATCTTGTAAAAGAATTTTATCATTATTGAAATAGACACAAATAAAAGTTATAATTACCTTAGAAAAATCTTTGAGAGATGGTGTTTTATGTTACAAAAATTCGCAAATTTTATGATGGGACGCTATGGCGGAGATAAATTTAATTTCTTCCTCATAATCTTAAGCGTTATTGTCACGCTAGTCGGCAGTATTGTTAGATTCTATCCCATTCAGCTTATCTCATATTTGTTCTTGGGCTATGCATTATTTAGAACTTTTTCTAGAAATATACCTGCAAGGCAAAAAGAAAACAATGCCTTTTTAAAAGTATATTCACCTATGGAAAAATGGTTCAAGTTCAAAAAAACCGTTTTTGCCAACCGCAAAACATACACTTATTTCAAGTGTCCTAACTGTAAACAGCACTTGAGAGCTCCAAAGGGACGCGGAAAAATCAGAGTAGTCTGCCAAAAATGCCATAAGGAATTTGAGAAAAAGGTATAGATAACTGGGGGGTATTTATGCAGGATAACAATAAAAAAGAAATCACTTTTTCAATTAGCAAAAAAACTTTTGTTTATATTCTTTCCATAATAGGAATCACACTTTCGGTAATAGTATTATTTTTTAATTCTGAACAACTATTTTCTTTTTTCGATAGAATCTGGAGTGCTTTTTCGCCTGTATTCATTGGAATAATAGTAGCTTTTATTTTTAACTCATTCTTAAACTTATTTGAAAAAATTATATTTAAACCACTTAATAAGAGATTTAAAAACGGTAAAATGTGGAACAAGATTAGACGTCCGATTACCGTTCTTTGCTCTTATATTTTTGTCATTTCCATTCTTGCTCTTATTTTTATTATTATTATTCCAGAGCTTGGAAAATCTATAGAGCTTTTTGCGGTTTCAGCCTCAGAAAACTTACCTATCTACGCACAAAATGCCACTGATTGGGTAGAAGGGTTTATTGAAGAAAACAATCTTGATATCGACCTATATGCCCTTCAAAATACATTATTTGAAAGTTTTGATGTTGGAATGATAGCACAAAACTTAACCGAAGCTGCTTCTGATGTCTTTTCTTCCATTGTTGAAGCCACCTTTAATTTTGCAACTGGAGTATTCACTGGCATTTTAAGTTTTATCTTTTCTATTTACTTTCTAGCCGGAAAAGAAAAAGTTATCATGACATGTAAAAAAATGCTTTATTCCTATGTTCCGAGAAGGACGGCTAATAAAGTCTCGATGTTTTTGTCGCTTTGCAATAAGATTTTTTCAAGCTATATCAAAGGCCAGCTTACAGAATGTGTAATTTTAGGTATACTTTGCTTTATTGGAATGTCAATTATAGGCCTTGAATACCAGCTTTTAATTTCAGTTGTAGTCGCTTTATTCGCACTTATTCCATTAATTGGTGCTTTTGTCGGTGCTGCAGTCGGTGCTTTACTCTTGCTTTTAGTCAATCCAATGGATGCATTTTGGTTTGTCATTTTCTTTATTCTTCTTCAACAATTTGAAGGAAATGTTATCTACCCAAGAGTCGTTGGTTCATCTTTAGGACTTCCAGGCGTTTGGACACTTATAGCTGTAACGGTCATGGGAGGACTTTTTGGAATCATGGGCATACTTTTAGGAACACCCATCGCCGCAGTTATTTACTATCTCTTCCGACACAGTACCAGGGTTAGACTTAAAAACAGCGAAATCACACAGGAAGTCTTAGATGGTTCTGAATACAAACTGATTTACAAGGATATTTTAGAGCCGTATTCTGATGCAAAGGATAATCCTCATAAAATAAATGTAAGCTTTGTAGGTAAAATAATTAATTTCTTTAAACGAAAAATCAAAAAATAAAAAACAGGGTAAATTCATTGTTATTAACTTTGAATTTACCCTGTACTTTATGTTAAACTATTATTTTGGTTTTCGACTTTTTTCTTTTCACCTAAGTAATCACTTACCCACGGGTGCTCTGCAATAATACTTTCAAGAGATAGAATAGACATAGACTTAACACAGTTTTCTATAGTCTCGGTCTCATTCACAAGAATGTCTCTGTTAAATATTATCTTAGCTTCACTGGTTTCGAATTTTAGATTTTTAAACGCCTTTAGATACACCTTACAAAACGCCATAATCTCTTCAAAAGCTGCCAATATCTCTGATTCCATGTCATTTGCATCAAGGTCGATGTCCGAATACATACTTCTAATGTTCATTTGATTTGGATTTCCAGACATTCTCTCATCTCTTGAGTCAAAACCTCTTGCGTTCTGGCACATAGCTCTTATCAACATTTGTATAATTGTATTATAATTTTCAGCATTCACTTCAATTCTAAGCACATCAACTCCGCCTGATGAACCTTCTTGAGTCCTTGTTTTTATCGCACCAAAGCTGGAAAGATTTTTTCTAAACTCTCCTAAATCAGTTCCATCGTAGTTTTTTAGAACTAAAATAGTGTTTCGTACGTTTTCCTCCATATTGTTGATAAAATCAGACAAGATTAAGTTTAACGAGTCTTGAAGCTGTTTAATTTTGCTGATAAGCGGGATTTCCTTTGCATTAAGTTTAATTGGAATTAGAGGTAAAATCGGCCAATTATAACCCATTTTTCCTTTAGTCACATACGGCTTTTCGTCCTCTAGCTTTATAAGCTTATTTCCTTCAAGTTTATACGAAGTCATTCCGCTTAATTCATAGATTTCTACATTTGTAATTGTTCTTTTCACAGTTCCTTCATACTCGTCTTTCGAGTAAACTCTTGCCGCCGCATCAATTTCGGTGTGACTGCTATCTTTCCAAAACGGACAAATTTCATGTGCTGGAAAAACCTTGAATTTAAGCATTCCAAATTCGTTTAAATATGGATAAAGCCAGGCTATTCCACCTAGAAGTGCTTCTTCGCCAGCCATTTTAAGCATTCTTAGAAACGAGACATCAAATATTGCTTTTAGCTCTTTATAATAGCTTTCTTCATCACTGACTATGGTTATCGGTTTTCCTAAGAGATAGTTTTTCTTTTGGTCGATAAACCTTGCAAACATGTTGTCTACCACTTTGTTATTAGGCAGATTGTTAACTTCTTCTAAAGAGCCGTCACGGCCTATCGCCGTTCTTTTTCTGTCTAGTATATCGTGGTTTCCTAGATAGTACTCTCTTGCTGTCAGCATAGTGTTTCGTTCTGTACTGCTTTGCCATGCCGATATTTCAAGGGCAAAAAAGTCCTCCTTACTTATATCACTGTTCTTAATCATTTCATTTACTGTATTCATTTTTTATCCTTTCATTTAAAATTCCATTAATCCCTCTGAAAAAACACTTTTGACAAAATATCTTATTTCATCCATTGCGTGGTCATTGATTTTCAGCGGTTTATCATCTGACGAACTTTCGTCCCATACATAAAGCGAAAATTCTCTTATAGAATCAAGACAGCACTCACAAAAGAGCAAATCTCCCTTTTGAAGATGAGATGATACCTCTCTTATCCCGTCAAGCACTCTATTTGAAGCTTTTTCCACTTTAAATCTTCCCTTTTTCCTTATGTATTCTATAAATGAAGCCGCCGACGGGTCTATTATCACCTTTGAAACGTCTTCGCTTCCGACTAAATTCATGAGGTCATCATAATACTCGACATCGGTTTTGTTGTACCCCTCTTTTTTACTGTCAAAATAGTACTCTCGTATCCTGTACCATTTTCCATCATTTTCACCCCAAAGCCCCATTGAAGTGGGATTTACTGTGCCATAATCGCAAGAAACCACATAGGTTTTGCAGTGATTAGGCGCCTTTTTCACCACATGCTTCTCTTTATCGAACATAGTATAGATAAGCCCATTCGGCGCCGTCCACTTTCCTAATATATACCTATCGTAAAAAACGCCCTCGTAAAGAGCCTTTGCACTTTCTATGGCTTCCTTTGTAAGAATCGGATTGTCCTCCATGGAAAAATGAATATAAAGAGCTCTTTTTTCTTCTGCCTTTTCTATCCACTCTTTGTAAAAATAGTGGTTTGGATTTTCAGGATTGCAGTTAAACCATAGCTTCGAGTTTTCCACCGATAAAGTTCTTGCAAGTGCTTGCTCCACAAAAGATTTTGGCATAAGTGCCACTTCGTCAAACATTATTCCGCTTAGCGTAACACCTTGAATCAATGCATAACTGCCTTCATCTTTTCCACCGAAAAAGTAAAAGTGGTTTTTAATTTTTCCAACGCTTATCGTCATTTTATTATCGGAAGAGGTATATTCTATGGTGTAAAAATTAGTTATATCGCTTTGATTTTGAAGTGGTAAAAAAATGTTTCTTACTACACTCTTTATTGTCTTTCCGCAAATCCCAAAAACCGCACCATTAAAATATTTCATTGCCCACATTATAAAAGCCATACTCATGCATATGCTTTTTCCAGTTCTTACCGCACCATCACATATCACCGCTTTATACTTGTTTGAATTAGAGGAAACAAAAGCCCATTTGAACAACAATTTTTGTTTTTTGCTTAATTTTTCAATCCTCATCTTCACTCTCCAGTGCTTCGTAAAGTTTAGATAGTTCTTCTTCTTTCAAATTCTCTTCTAATTTACTAAAATCTTTTAGATCCTTAACCGACTGTATTATATGCCTTAATTTTCCAGTATCTACAATCCCTGTATCTATCAGCTCTTGCTTTTGGTAATCAAGGCTTATTTCATCTATAGCCCTTGCAACGCAGTCTAAAATTGATTCATTTATTTCAGACAACTTTTCCTTGGCATTTTTATTTTCCGACATCCTAACCTCCTTTAAGATTATCCGCATACTGATTTCTCAGCGCCTTAATTTCATTCTTTTCAGATTCGCTTAAATGATTTTTTTTCACAAGATCGTTTATCCTTTTGGCAATCTCTTTTCTTTTTTGTCTTGCCGTTTCGTGAATCTCTCTCATAAACTCCAAGTTATACCCTCCTTTCTGGAAAACAAAAACGGAAGTGTAACCACGAACTTTCGTCCCTGTTACAACTTCCGTTTTTCTCTATTTCTCTATTATATATTATATCAGCACTAGGTACTGACATTCAATGACATCATTTTTGAATTTACACGCCAACACAATACTGACTTATATACTTATCCATACGCTCAATTAGTGAATTATATTCTTCTTTCTCACTTAAATATTCTCTTATATCCATAACTGTCACTATTGGATGCACGTTAATTCCAAATTCTTCACAGACTTCCATTATGGCAGTTTTATCCTTTTGATTTCCTACTTCACATCTGTTAACTGAAATAAACATGTCTTTAACTGTCACGTTTCCTGTCCCTTTAATTATCGGCATAACTTCTCTTATCGCTGTACCCGCCGTAATTACATCTTCAATGATAATCACTTTATCGCCGTCTTGTGGCTTATACCCAATAAGGCTTCCGCCCTCTCCGTGGTCTTTCTCTTCTTTTCTGTTGAAGAGAAATGGTTTGTCTATCGAATGTTTGTTGTAAAGAGCTGCCGCTGCTGAAGTCGCAAGAGGTATTCCTTTGTAAGCTGGCCCAAACATGCAGTCAAAGTCTTCTCCTATAGTGCTATTTATAAGTTCTGCGTAGTATTCACCTAGTTTTGCTATTTGTGCACCTGTTTTGTAGTTTCCTGTATTTACAAAATACGGTGTATTTCTTCCGCTTTTTGTCACGAAATCTCCGAATCTCAGTACATCTGCACTCATCATAAATTCGATAAACTCTCTTTTAAAATTTGATAACATAGTAATTTCTCCTTTAAAATACAATTTTTAATCTACAATTCTTTTTTCCATTTTTTTCTTAGAAAGTATGTCATACATCGCCGGAACAACGAACAAGGTCATTAGCGTTGCATAAAGAAGTCCGCCTATGCACACTATCGCAATAGGCTGCATCATTTCAGAGCCTATTCCTGTTCCAACCGCCATAAACACCAATCCCAAAACAGTAGTTAAAGCCGTCATTAAAATTGGTCTAAGCCTTGTTTTACCCGCCGTTATTATCGCTTCATATTTTTCCATACCTTCAAGTCTTAAATGATTTATATAGTCAATCAAAACTATACCGTTATTAACTATAATGCCCGCTAGCATTACAAAACCTACCATTGAGATAACGCTGACTTCATGCCCTGTAATGAGAAGTCCTAAGAATCCACCCGTAAATGCAAGCGGTATCGTAAACATTACAATAAACGGCAATTTAAACGACTGGAACTGCGCTACCATAATAAAGTAAATAATAACCACTCCTAGAAGTATCATGTAAATTAGCTGTTCAATCGACTCCATTATTGTGTCGCTCTCACCGCCTACTTCAATAACATTTCCGGGTAAAGCCTCGTAATTATTTATTATGCTTCTTATCTCATCTGTCATTATAGTGATATTATAGCCTTCTTTGATATTAGCCGAAACCGAAAGTGTTCTTCTTTGATTCTCACGGCTAATCGAATCAAAGCTCTTTGTTTCTACTATGTCGGCAATTTCAGAAACTTTTACAGTGCCACTTTCGCCTGTCATTGTCGAATAATCTATGCTTAAATTTTTAATATCGTCTACACTTACATGGCTTTCTTCATCACTATAAATAACTATATCTTTTTGGCTTCCTTCAAGGCTAAGACTACCCGAGGACATTTCTGTACTGACTTGTCCTGCTATAGACTGAAAAACTTGTGCTACAGTTAATCCTTTTTCCATGGCTTTTTCATCGTCTACCACAATTCTTATCTCTGGATTCGAGTCTTCAAGCCCTGTGCTTACGCTATCAACACCTTCAACTTTCAACAGCTCTTCTGAAATAAGATCTGCTTCTTCAATTAGGTTATCAAGCTCCTGTCCAAATATTTTTACGCTTACGCCTGAACCACCCGCCGACAACATAGAACTCATATCCATTGAACCTTCGGCACTTACACTTGCATCTAAATCAGCACATCTATCAATTATATCTTTAGATATTTCGGCGTCTTTTCTTCCAGCATTTTCACTAAGCACTACATATAGGCTAATATCTGAAGAACCACCTCTCATCGACAATATTGATGTAGATCCACTGCTTTCAGCCTGAACAATAACTCCTAGCGTTTCAATTTCAGGTATATCGTGTATTCTTTCGTACACTTGTTCTGCCATTTCCACTTTCTCTTCAAAAGTCGCTCCATCTGGCAAATTTACACTTCCTGTTATTTGTGTTCCACTCATGGACGGCATAAAGATAAACCCACCAGCAACCGCTACAAACGCACTTCCTGCAAGCAAAATTATAGATGCTGACAAAACTACCCATTTATGCTTTAAAGAAAGTTGTGCAAGTTTTCCGTAAACACTTGCCATTTTATCCATAAAGCCTTGTTTTCTTTGCTTTTCTTTTTTTAACACATTAGAAGCAAGTGCTGGAACAAGCGTTATTGCCACTATTAAGCTTGCAAGCAAGGAATACCCTACAGTAAGAGCCATGTCCGTAAACAGCTGTCTTGTTATACCCTGAACAAATACTATCGGCAAGAATACGCAAATCGTTGTAAGAGTAGATGCAATAATTGCTCCTGTTACCTCTACAGTTCCTCTAACCGCCGCTTTTAGCGGATTCATCCCCTCTGACCTCATTCGGTAGATATTCTCGATTACAACAACCGAGTTGTCAACCAACATACCTACACCAACTGCAAGGCCTGAAAGAGATATGATATTAAGCCCCACTCCTGAGAAATACATTAGTACTATGGCAAACATCAATGAAATCGGTATTGAACACGCTATAACAAAGGTCGGCCTTAAGTCTTTTAGGAATAAAATGAGTATTCCTACTGCTAAAACTCCACCAAGTACTATGTTAATCAGAACATTGTCTACAATCAAGTCGATATATATGCCCTGATCTGATAGATTTGTAAAACTTACACCTGGATATTCGTTTTCTATCTCTGAGAGTTTAGCGTTTACATTATCTGCAACTGTTTTTGTTGCATAGCTAGGTTGTTTAGAAAAACTTAAAGTCAAACTATCTTCGTTATCTATTTTAGAATAAAGATTCAAAGAATTGTCACTTAAGAATACCTCTGCGACATCACTTAAGTAAATAGTCCCTACGCTGTCTTCACCTAAATCCATAATAACAATATTTTGGAATTCCTCTATACTTTTTGCTTCTTCTCCGACCCTTATAAGATAATCTACTCCGTCTTCTTCAATAAAACCCGCCGGCATTGAGAAGTTTTGCGCCATTAGAAGCTGACTTACCATCTGCATTGTTATTTCAAGATTTGCCTGCTCATACGCATCTTCTTTTTGAACTTCAAGTTGCTCCTCGGCTGAATCAAGCTCGGTTTGCGCCGAATCCATCTGCGCCTTTGCACTCTCTAACGCTACTTGTCCTGTGAGTATCTCTGAAAGACCCTCTGATATACCCAAGATTCCTTGAGACTGTGCCTTATTTAGTTCAGCCATCGCTTCGCTAAGTCCTACTGAGCCTGTTTCAAGCTGCGTTATTGTAGATCTCATCGTAACTAGAGAAGCTTCAACTTCTATCTTTTGTGCCCTTGTTTCTTCAATTAAAATATCAAGGCTGTTTATGTCTATTTCTAACGCAGCAAGTGTCGTATTCAGTGCTGCAATAGAAGTTTGTACCGTGCTCTTTTGGCTTTCAAGCTCTGTTATTTTAGCATCAATGTTTAAAGGGTCGATTCCTTTAGCTGTAAGCTCTGCATTAACAGCTATGATTTGCGTATTTACGCTTTGAAGCTCTCCTTCAAGTCTTGCTTTTTCTTCTTCCGTAATCGTAGTAGATGCAAGCTCAGACTCTAATCTTAATTTTTGATTATTAAGCTCATCAAGTCTAGTTTTAACGACATTTAAGTTGTCAATTTCAGCTTGTATAGTCTGAACGCTGTTTAAGTATTCATCTAAAGATGCCTTTGCATCTACCATGATTTTTTCCGTTTGCTCTAGTGCTGAGAGTGTTTGTTCTGCTAGCAAAATAGCTGTATTCAGCTCTGTTATTCCGGATTCTATCTCAATTTTTTGATTCACAAGCTCTGCACTTGCCTGTGCCGTCTGATTTAAAAGCTCGTCTTGGCTTCCCTCAATTTGTGATTTAGCGGACTCAAGGCTGTCTAATTGTCCTTCGATTTCGTCTATGCCTTCGCTTAGTTCTTCCTGTCCTTCTTTTAATTCTTCTTCAGCTTCGTTAAAAGTTTCGTCTAATGATTCTTTTATTCTACTATTTAAATCGTCAATTTTTTCCTGTGAAATTATTACATTTACTTCTTCTGTCACATTTCCGCTTAAATCAACGCTTGCTACTCCTGTTATTCCCTCAAGCTCGCTCATCAGCTCATTTTCGGCAAATTCGCTTATCTCTACATTGTTTTTCCCTTCATAACTCATGGAAGATATGATAACTGGAAGTAAATCTGGATTTAGCTTCATTATATAAGGAGTGCTTACCGTATCGTCCCAAGCGCCTTCTACACCGTTAATTTTTTCACGGATTTCTGGAACAACTGCATCCATATTCGCATTTTCGTTAAATTCAAGCATTATCATGGAAACGCTCTCTGAACTAGTCGAATCTATATTAGTTATATTTTCAAGTGAAGCCATCTGCTCTTCAAGCGGCTTACTTATAACCTCTTCGATTTCTTCTGGCGTAGCACCCGGACTAGATGTAATTACCACTGCATAAGGTAAGTTTATACCCGGAAGTAAATCAGGTGTCATTCCTGAAAAAGAAACAAACCCTAATATTATTACCATCAAAACCGAGACAAACACTGTCAGTGGTTTTTGCACGCTAAATTTTGCAAACATATATAGACTCCTTTAACATTGTATCTAAAATATTATAAATGATTTTAGACACAATTTAATTAACAGTTTGTAAACAGTAAGCAATAAAAAAGCAATCTGACACATGTGCCAGATTGTCTCTTTACTCAGTCATACACTAAACAAGTATTTCTTAATTAATATTCGCTTATTCTATCTGTCCGTTCTCTGTATACTTATCCCTTTTTTGAGCATACGCATATGCATTAGTATAATCAAACTGTAATGATGATATAGTCATTACATCAATTTTTGCTTGAATGTCAGACATTTTAGCAGAATCGTTCGTTATTGAATTATCACGAGAACTTAACGCAAGAATGGCAAAGGGGTCATTTTCTCCCTCTTCGTTCCAAAGGGCACACTGACCATTCTTTCGGTTTTCGCAGTCCATACACGCTTCAATACCCGACTTTTTTTCGCTTTCCAATATCGCCTTCATGTCTTTTTCGCTGTCACACGCACATTTCAGCTCGCCTTGATCGCAGTCACAAGTTGTTTTGGATTTTTCCTCACCGGCGCTTTCTTTTGCCAAAACAGTCTTATCGGCAATTATCTCCTCAAACAAAGACGAAAAGGATAAATCAGATACTTCATTATTGGTTAATACCTTAGTAAGCACGCCCTCTTTAAGAATAGGATAACTGCCAAGTTCTGAAATTTGCATAACACATCTTCCTTTCATATGTACTAAGCTCTATGATGTAGACACTCTTTAAGACTATTATATCTTAACAAAAACGTGAATGCAAGTAAAAAGACGGATAGTATGGCACTATCCGTCTAAATTTAATTTTAAAAGTCTACTTTTTCCTCTAGATATTTGCAAAGTTCACTTATTGGAATTCTAACTTGCTCCATTGAGTCTCTTTCTCTTACAGTTACACAGTCATCGGCTTCTGTTTTATCATCGCCAACTGTTGTAAAGTCAACTGTAATGCAGAAAGGTGTGCCTATTTCGTCTTGTCTTCTATATCTTTTACCTATAGAACCCGCATCGTCAAAGTCTACCATGAACTTTTTAGAAAGCATTTGATACACTTCTTGTGCTTTTGGAGAAAGCTTTTTAGAAAGTGGGAATATAGCCGCTTTAAAAGGAGCTAAGAACGGATGCAAGTGTAAAACTGTTCTCACATCACCTTCTGTTACTTCTTCCTCATCATAGGCATCGCATAAAAAAGCAAGTGCAACACGGTCTGCACCGAGTGATGGTTCTACGACATAAGGAACATATCTTTTATTCTCTTCTTGGTCAAAATAGCTAAGGTCTTTTCCTGAGTGCTCTATATGACGGCCTAAGTCATAGTCGGTTCTGTCTGCAATACCCCATAGCTCACCCCAACCAAACGGGAACATGTACTCAATATCGGTTGTCGCCTTTGAATAGAACGCTAATTCTTCAGGATTATGGTCTCTCATTCTCATGTTTTCTTCCTGCATATTTAAGCTTATTAGCCAATTTTTGCAGAATTCTTTCCAATAATAGAACCACTCTAAGTCTGTATCAGGCTTGCAGAAAAATTCAAGCTCCATTTGCTCAAACTCACGAGTTCTAAATGTAAAGTTACCAGGAGTTATTTCATTTCTGAACGCTTTACCAACTTGACAAACACCAAATGGAAGTTTTTTTCTAGTTGTTCTTTGGATATTTGGGAAGTTTACAAATATACCCTGTGCTGTTTCAGGTCTCATATAAAGCTGGTTCTTTGCGTCTTCCGTAACGCCTTGAAAAGTCTTAAACATCAAGTTAAACTGGCGAATATCGGTAAAATTATGTTTGTCGCAGTTAGGACAGTTAATTCCGTTATCGTCAATATATTTCTTCATCTCTTCATTTGTCCAACCATCGGCTAATTCACCGCTATGGTCTTCAATAAGCTTATCGGCACGGTGACGAGTCTTACACTCTTTACAGTCCATTAACGGGTCAGAAAAGCCTCCCACATGTCCTGTAGCTACCCATACTTCAGGATTCATAAGTATCGCTGCATCAAGCCCTACATTATAAGGACACTCTTGAACAAATTTTTTAAGCCAAGCTTTTTTAACATTGTTCTTAAATTCTACACCCAAAGGACCGTAATCCCATGAATTTGAGAGTCCTCCGTAAATTTCAGATCCTGAAAAAATAAAACCTCTATTTTTACAAAGACCCACCACTTTTTCCATTGTTTTTTCTGTTGCTTTCATCATTTTACATTCATCCTTTCAAACGTCACCGGCTGTGACATCAGATCTTATTTTGAACTTTCGGTATATTTTATCACGAATAATTATTTTTGGCAAGAAAAATAGTATTTTTACTTATTGACTTTAAAAAAACTATGAGTTAAACTGAACTTAATAAATGAGGTTTAAGGGGGTAAACTCTTGAAAAATAAAAAAGTCAGCATTTTAAATTTTTATCCCATGACTAAAGGATACAGATTTAAATTTGTTTTAGCGCTACTATTAATCATATCAGCCGTGGTGCTTTCGTATTTGACACCGCAAGTAATAAGAATCACAGTCGACTCGGTCATAGGCACCGAGCCTTTTGCCCTACCCAAGTTTTTTACAGATTTTATTGAATCACTTGGCGGTAGAAACTTTTTAATTCAAAACATCATCTTTTGTGCTTTAGCTAGTTTAATTTTGTCCATTCTTGCAGCTCTTTGCGATTTTGGTGCGAGATTTAGCTTGGCAAAAGCCTGCGAGGGAAGCCTTGAAACCATCAGAAATAGACTTTTTGAGCATATCCAGCTACTTCCTTACAACTGGCACAACACCCATCAAACAGGTGATATAATTCAGCGCTGTACTATGGATGTCGATTTAATCAAAAATTTTGTTACAGATCCATTTCAAGGACTGATAAGAACTATTTTCCTTATGATAGTCTCGTTTTCTTTCATGTTTTCAATGAATATTACGCTTTCACTTATTTCACTCGCATTTATACCTGTTACTCTCATATATTCTTTAGTTTTTTATGTGATAGTCGCCAAAAAATTCAAGCATGCAGATGAATGCGAAGGAGAACTCAGCTCTGTTGCACAGGAAAACCTTACCGCAGTTCGTGTTGTAAGGGCATTTGGGCGAGAAAAATTTGAAGTGGATAAATTTAATAAAAAGAACGAAGAATTTGCCACACTTTGGGTTAAACTTGGTACAGTTATGGGTTTCAACTGGGGTTTTGGCGATTTATTAAGCACGCTTCAAATCGTCACAATCTTGATTTCAGGCGTGTTCTTTGCAGTTGACGGTAGTATAACTGTCGGTGAATTTTTGCTTTTTGTATTTTATAACAACATGCTTGTTTGGCCTATTAGAAATCTTGGAAAAATTTTATCAGAACTCGGCAAAACCTCCATAAGTGCACAAAGGCTTTTTGATATATTAGACCAAGAAACCGAACATCAAGGAGATGGAAACGAAACTCCTGATATGAGCGGTGACATTGAATTTAAAAATGTCAATTTTGGCTACAATCCTTATCTTAAAACAGTTAGTGGCATCAACTTTAAGATAGAAGGCGGCAAAACTTTAGGCATTTTAGGCTCTACTGGCAGTGGTAAATCTACACTCATGTACCTTTTAGACCGACTTTACGAGCTTCCACCCGAAAATGGAAGCATCACTATAAACGGCGTGGATATTAGAAAAATCCCACTTACATATTTAAGAAAAAATATCGGAATCGTTTTGCAAGAACCATTTTTGTTCTCTAAAAGTTTTAGAGAGAGCATTTCAGACGGCGCTGAAAGCTCTGACATTGAAACTGTACGAAAATATGCTTCTATGGCATATATAGATAATACTATTGTCGGATTTAAAGAGGGCTATGATACACATATCGGCGAAAGAGGAGTTACCATTTCGGGTGGACAAAAACAAAGAGTCGCAATAGCAAGAATGCTTATGCAGGATACTCCTATAAAAATATTTGATGACTCACTTTCTGCCGTTGATATGGAAACCGATACTAAAATAAGAAACGAACTTAACACAAATGTTAAAGGGACAACTATTATCATTACTCATAGAATCACCACTGCGAAAAATGCTGATTTAATCATCGTCATGGACAAAGGAAGCATTGTTCAAATGGGAACTCATGCTGATTTAAGCACTACTGATGGAATTTACAAAAGAATTTACGACAGTCAAAAATCTAAAGATTAAGGAGGGTATGTTATTTTATGGAAAAAAATAAAAGTTCTACTATCGCAACATGGAAGAAACTTCTTCCATTCATAAAGCCATATGTTAAACTGCTTATACTCTTGGCTTTTTTGATGATATTAGCAGCATGTATAGACGTTATCATACCTCTTTTAAACGGCATAGCGGTTTCAAGCTTTATCGAGCCTAAAACCACCGAGGGAATTTGGCAATTTTTTGCGGCATGTCTTTTGCTTATATCACTTCAAGTAGTTGGCACTATTTTTCTTGCAATGCTTGCTTTAAGGGTTGAAATGTATATTTCAAGAGACCTTAAAAAGACTATTTTCAAACATTTGCAAACGCTAAGCTTTGACTACTACAATAGTACTCCTGTCGGAACCACTCTTGCAAGACTTATGAGCGATACAAACAGAATTGGCGGTGTAGTAGCTTGGGGTATAGTCGATATCGTTTGGTGTTCAGCAAGTATTATCGGATATATAATCATGATGTGTATAATAAATATCCAGCTTGCACTTTTAATCATTTTAATTGTTCCTTTTATTTCTGTAATAACTTATGTTTTCCAGAAAAAGATTCTAAAAGCAAACCGAGACGTAAGACGTGTCAATGCTGAGCTTACCAGAAATTATAACGAGGGAATTTCAGGCGCTAAAACCTCAAAAACCATGGTTATCGAAGAAAAAAATTTGAACTCATTTAAAAATGTAACAGGCGAAATGAAAAGAACTTCTGTGCGGGCAGTATTATTAAGCGCTGTTTACATTCCTATTGTGGCAGGGCTTACTTCGCTTTGTGTTGCAATGATTTTAAATACCGGTGGTACAATGGTAATTGACGGCTTTTCAAATCTTACTCAGCTTACTATTTTCATTAACTACGCACTTGTAATTTCAGACCCTGTTCAGCAACTTGCACGAACTATCTCAAATTTCATTGCAACTCAAGTTAACATCGAGCGTTGCAATTATATTTTAGAATTAAAGCCACTTGTAAGCGACACTCCTGCTGTAATCGAAAAATATGGTGACTGTTTTAATCCCAAAAAAGAAAATTGGGAAAGTATAGATGGGCATATAGAATTTAAAGATGTCACCTTTATGTATCACGACGGGACAGAAAATGTGCTTGAAAACTTTAATTTAGATATTCCTTGTGGAACAACCGTTGCAATAGTTGGAGAAACTGGAGCTGGCAAATCGACTCTTGTCAATCTTGTTTGTAGATTTTTTGAGCCTACAGATGGAAAAATCTTAATTGACGGAAAAGATTATAAAGAAAGAAGCCTTTTATGGCTTCATAGCAATATTGGATATGTTCTTCAGTCGCCCCACCTATTTTCTGGCTCTATTAAAGAAAATATAAGGTATGGTAAACTTGATGCGACTGATGAGGAAATTATTGCCGCTGCTAAAATCGTAAGTGCTCATGAGTCCATTTTATTAATGGAAAAAGGCTACGACACCGAAGTTGGTGAAGGCGGTGACAGGCTTTCTACAGGGCAAAAACAGCTTATCTCATTTGCAAGGGCAATTATTTCAAATCCTAGAATATTCGTCCTAGACGAGGCTACCTCGTCCATAGACACCGAAACCGAGGAGAATATCCAAAACGCAATCGGTACACTTTTAGGAAACAGAACTTCTTTTCTTATCGCACATAGGCTTTCTACCATTAGAAAGGCCAATATAATTCTTGTGGTTAGAAACGGAAAAATCATGGAGCAAGGTACACACAAAGAACTTTTAAGCAAAAATGGGTATTATTCCGACCTTTACAACAAGCAATTTGAAGACGAAAATTCTAGTAAAGTTTTCTCTGAGACATAAAATTAAATTAGCCTTACATTGCCTATTATGATCAAACCACCAGCCAAGCTGGTGGTTTTTTCTTGCATGTTCGCTGACAACAAAAAAAGAGTGCTGTTTTCACAGCACCCTTATATTTAGCTTAAAATTAAGCTTTAACTCTATCTTTAAGTCCGTCAAGTTCAGCTCTTAACTCTTTTGGTAGTTTATCGCCGAATTTCTCATAGAACTCTTCTGCACTTGCAGCTTCTTTAGCCCATTTTGCATTGTCAACTTCAAGAATTTTCTCAAGGTCAGCTTTTGTGAAGCCTTCGAGTCCTTCTAGGTTGATGTCGTCTGCATTAGGAACATAACCGATAGCTGTTTCTTTAGCATCAACTTTGCCTTCGCATCTGTTGATGATCCAGTCAAGAACACGCATGTTGTCGCCAAATCCTGGCCACATGAACTTGCCGTTCTCGTCTAGTCTAAACCAGTTAACATTGAAGATTTTTGGAGCCTTGTCGCCAAGTTTTGCGCCCATTTCAATCCAATGTGCAAAGTAGTCGCTCATGTTGTATCCGCAGAATGGTAACATAGCCATAGGATCACGTCTTAGAACACCAGCAGCACTCATAGCAGCAGCTGTTGTCTCAGAACCTGTGATAGAACCTACGAATACACCGTTGTTCCAGTCTCTTGATTGATATACAAGAGGTAGAGTGTCAGGACGACGTCCACCGAATACGATAGCTGAAATTGGAACACCAGCAAGTGTCTCAAATTCTGAGCTTATGCAAGGGCAGTTTTTAGCAAGAGCTGTGAAACGGCTGTTTGGATGTGCGCCTTTTTCTTCTGAAGTTTGGCCATTCCAAGCGTTGCCTTTCCAGTCAAGAGCATTTGTAGGAGGATTTTTATCAAGACCTTCCCACCAAATTGTATTGTCGTCTAGGTTATGAACAACGTTTGTAAAGATTGTATCTTTTAAAGTTGTTTTTAGAGCATTTGGGTTAGAGTTGTCGTTTGTACCAGGAGCAACACCGAAGAATCCGTTTTCAGGGTTGATAGCATAAAGTCTGCCGTCATCTCCTTGACGCATCCAAGCGATATCGTCGCCTACGCACCATACTTTGTAACCTTCTTTAACATATCCTTCTGGTGGAATTAACATAGCTAGGTTTGTTTTACCACAAGCAGATGGGAATGCAGCTGCGATATATTTAACTTCACCCTTTGGATTTTCAATTCCAAGAATAAGCATATGCTCAGCCATCCAGCCTTCGTTTCTAGCTTGGTAAGAAGCAATTCTT
>CAYJFP010000010.1:51801-66292 GCA_964369415.1 uncultured Eubacteriales bacterium
GTGGGAAGTGAGTGATGTATCTTTTTTCTGCGTCGATATCGCAACGGCAGTGTAAGCATCTTACCCAGTCATCGCTATCGCCTAGTACATCCCATACAGGTTGTCCGATTCTTGCCATGATAGCCATGTTAAGAACAACATAGATAGAATCTGTAAGCTCTACACCGATTTTAGCAAGTGGTGAGCCAACTGGACCCATTGAATAAGGAATAACATACATAGTTCTTCCTACATAGCTTCCTTTAGCTATGCCATAAACCATGTCATAAGTCTCTTTAGGATCTTTCCAGTTATTTGTAGGACCTGCTTCTTCAGCTGTAGGTGTACAAATAAATGTTCTGTCCTCAACACGAGCAACGTCGTTAACTGCTGTTCTGTGTAAGAAACAGTTAGGAAGTTTTTCCTCGTTAAGTTTTAGGATTTCTCCTGAAGCACAAGCTTCTTTTCTTAAAGCTTCAAGTTGAGCTTCTGAACCGTCAATCCAAACTACATTGTCAGGAGTGACAAGAGACTTCATCTCTTCGAACCATTTTAAAAATGTTTTGTTGTTTGTCATTTTTTTACCCCTTTCGCCAATCTTGGCTACGATATTTTTCGTATATGAACTTATTCTATCATACATTGAGAGAAGAATCAATTACAAATTTGTTAAAAAGTTGTCAATTTTCACGCTTCGTCTAAAAGCACAATTTCTCCTTTACTTCTTGACAAATTCATGTCAATTATTCTCTGATTTTCGCTTCCTCTAAATAAAAGTTCAAGATTTTTGAGCTCTTCTTCAAATTTTCCATCAATCAAAATATCGGTTTCACTAAGTAACTCTTGCACATAAGGCATATCAAGAGTTAAAAGTTCTTCATAAGTATAACCAGTATAAACCGTTATATCCTTATTTAATTTATGAATTTCTTTTGCAATTATATAAAGTGGTTCAGATTGCCAAAATGGCTCTCCGCCTGAAAAAGTCATTCCTTTTAACAGTGGATTTTTCTTAAATTCGTCTACTATTTCATCTATTTCTTTCCACTGTCCCTTATTTTTATCCCATGTTTCTGGATTGTGACACCCCTTACATTTATGAGGACAGCCCTGTGTAAATATCGTATATCTAATGCCTTTTCCATCTACAATAGACTCTTTGCTTATTCCTGATATTTTTATTTTCATGAAATCACCTACTAATTTTACTGATTTTAAAGATTATATCATAGAGAAAAATTATATGCAACTTAGAAAAAATTAAAACCGCAGTAAAATTTCACTGCGGTTTTAAAAATTATTCTCTTGTCAAAAGTATATAATAGGTGCTTTCAATTTCTGACTTTGTGATTACTCTCCCCCACGATATTTCACAGGTTTCATAATCTTCATTAACTTCTGCCACGGTGAATTCATCGCCGTTTATTTCGGTAACTATCATGGAATGCTCTTGACTAATAAGTCTTATATGGTCGCCAACTTTGATATCATCTGTTTCGTAAAACTCTATAACTTCACTGTCTGCTCCAAATAACAAGTCACTTATCAAACTTGCAAAGGCGAGACACTGCATGTTTACACTAAAATTAAAACTATGAAATGTCGCTCCGTTATATATTTGACAGTCTATGCATCCATAATTCCAGTGATCACATGGAATCTCACTTGTAAGCATTAATATTTCATTTTCACTCATGCCACTGGTATCTGTCCCTGTTGTGTTAAAATAATGCCCATGTTGATATACCTGTTTAAGAATTTCAAACTTCTCATCTATGTCAAGTGCACTGAATTCTTCTGAAAAAATATCAATTTCCGATTCTTCCTGAGATTCTATTTCCTCATCACTATTATCCATCTCCTCTATTTCATTAGTATAACTAATGTCAAAAGAAAACTTATCTATTTCGTCTTCAATTAGTAAAAGTCCACCACTGTCTAACAAATTTTCATCCAATTCGATTAACTCAGACTTTGACTCAAAATATATATCATCTCTTCCAAGTTCAACTCTTTGCACTAAATTAACAGCATTAGTAGTTTCAGCCGATACAAATAGGCTATCTTGTAATCCAATTATTGAAAAAAGCACAACAAACATTCCAAAAACTACTTTAACCCTAAGAAGTTCCAAAACACTTACCTCCCATATTTAAGATAAGTGAATTTTAGCATTTACTTGTGATTTAGCTGTGATTATTTTGTGGCAATTTTAAATCAAAACACCCTGACTAGAAATATAAATTTTATTAGTCAGGGTGAAAATATTTAAACTATTTTTTTAGTCTTTCCGCTCAACCGAAAGTTGCAACTTCTCTTCCTCTATCGTCATCGTCATCGCTTTGTTTGCCCATTAAGAACATAACCAAAACTTGAACTACTACTACTAAAGCAAAGATTACACTGTAATTATCAAAAATTATCATTGGCATTGTAAAATCTTGAGTTATAATCAACAGTATTACAGCAAACACAGCCATAATAGCAAGTCCTACTATTGCAAACACAGATTTTCTGCCTCTTTTTTCCTCTTCATCATCTTCGTCTTCATCTTCACTTTTCTTTGGTCTGATTATCACATAAAGCAAAATCAATACCACAGCAACAATAGTCATAACTAAATCAAACAAACTCCATGCACCGCCTACAATATAAGCACTTAGAGGAACGCCGTCGTCTGCGATAACTACTGTTTCTATATTTGTTCCATCATTATAAAGAATGTCAACTGTGTTTTCACCATCATTAAGTCCTGTTAGTGCATCTGGTGAAATTGAAACTATACCTTGATCTGTTTCATAAAGTGACTCATCTATTGATTCATCATTAACTCTAACATCAGACGGAACTTCATCAGGTCTGTTTGTATCAACATCAAGCCCACCATCTGGTGTTACCTCTACTGTAGCATCTGTAGTCGGTCCTGTTGTTCCACCAGGATTTGTTCCACTGCCGCTTCCACCTTCTGTTCCAGACTCTGAAGTATTTTCATCAGCAGCTTTTACATTGAGAATACCATCTTCATATACAAAAGTATAGTTTGAACTACTGCTTACTACCTCTTTGTCAAAAGTTACAGGATTATTGTCACTGACTTTTGTTCCGTCCACTTTTGCACTGGCTATAGCATCTTCTGAAACAATACTTTCTTTAGTGTCGCTTCCTTTAAAATCATCTGAATAGAAAACTTCAAATTCAGGCACTTCGCCGCCGACTGTCATGTCTTTATTTTCGGTTGAAACTATAATTTGAACTGGTGTAATAGTTACTGTTATAGTAGTTGTAAATTCATCATAAGTGTCATCATCAGGTGTAAACGTAACTTCAACATCGCCTGAATCATCAACATCTCTCGGTGGAGTTACAAACTCCCATGTACCTGTTACCGTATTGCCTTCACTGTCTGTAACTGTACCCGAAATTTGACTATTTTCCAAATTCTCTGCATCATATTCAGTAACTATATCGTCGACAACCGCATTGTCAATGGTAGGTAGTGCTGGTGTTGTCGGTGGTGTTGTCGGTGTCGGTGGTGTCGTCGGTGTCGGTGGGGTTGTTGTCGGTGGAGTTGTAGGCGGAGTTACCGGAATATCCACATTTAAAACTCCTAGCACACCGTCTTTGTATTCAAATGTATAGTTTTTGCTGTCAGTAACAACTGTTTTATCAAATGTTATAGGATGATTCCCCTGCGTATTTCCGTCAGTTTTAGCACTTGCCACCGCGTCTTCTTTTACTATACTTTCTTTAGTATCACTGCCTTTGAATCCATCTGAATAAGTCACTCCAAGGGTTGGAACGGTTCCTCCAGTTATCATATCTCCACTATTTGCAGTTACTGTAATGACTATCGGCTTAATCGTGACATCAACTGTTGTTGTAATCGGTGGTATTTTAGGATCATCGGGAGTGAAAGTCACTTCTACTTTTCCTGAATCTTCCACGTCTTTCGGAGGTTTTACAAATTCCCAACTACCTGGAACAGTGCTACCGTCTTTATCTACAACAGTACCGTTAATTTGTCCATCTTCCAAGTCTTCTGCGTCATAATCAGTTATGATATCGTCTAGATTTACTGTAGGCTCTTCATAATTAATAGTAAGGTTTGTTGTATTATATCTAAACTCATAGTTTTCAGGTTTAATTTTACTTGGATTATCAGTAGTGAAAACTACACCTGCATCCAAGGTTACATCAAAACTTCCTTTATTGTAGCTATCTGTTAATTTAGCTCCATCACTTTTCTTTGGTGAATACAATGGGTCAATCTGAACTACTTCACTTTTTGGCTCTACCGCAATCCAGGTTGGATCTGTAGCTGCTATTAATTCATCCCCATACGCAACACGTTTATACGTCACTGTATAAGTCGGAAGTGAATCTCCAAAGTATATAGACTCATTTGAAGGAGTAGGAGTCACTTCAAATGTAAGAGGTGTTACAGTTACATTAATTGTCGTTACTAAATCCGCAACTATTATATCATAATTTTCAGGATTTGCGGGTATAAACTTAACTTGATATTGTGCGCTTATTACATTGTTGTTGCTATCTCTTATAACATCTTTAGGTAAAATCTGATGAAAAATCCATTCTCCTTCAACAATTCCACCTTCGCTATCCTTAACTTCACCTACTATTAATTTGCTTTCAACTACCGCTCCATCATAAGGCGATATTATATCTTGTGCACTGAGATGAATAGTTGAAAGTGACGGTTTACCACTATCAACACCACCTGCACATGCTGAGTCGCATGTCGGATAAGTGACTTTTAGATATGGATTACTTGCAGCTGCATCAATACCAGAACCATCTAATACTGCTGAAACGCCACTTGCATTTCTAGTTTCAATTTTAGCGGGATATTCTGTTGTGTTATAAAGTGAAACGGAAGCATTAACTGATTTAGTTCCACCCTGTGCAGTTATCGTAGTACATCCAGTTGTTCTAAAAGAACCATTTATTCCTACTGCGTTAGCACTTGTTGCGCTTATTATGCCGCTGACTACATCAATTCCAGTGTTAATTCCATTTCCACCGACTGCTGTTGCTGTAATAGTACCACATGTCATATTAGATACTGCGCCTGAAATACCATGATCATCCACACCACTTGATGTAGAAATAGCCGTTATACTACCACTATCTATATTTGCAACTGAACCATATATACCACTACCATTTGTTCCAGTCGCATAAATAGTTAAGGACGTTATACCATTAATACTACCACTAATACCATGTGTACCTGTAGCGTTTACACTTCCGCTACCTTGAAATTTAACATTAGTTCCACTGATTACTATTCCGGCACCTGCTGAATTGGTAAAACTACTTGCGCCTTCAAAACTTACAACTATGTCGCTTCCTTCTATCTCAAGACTTGTAGCTGTAAGCGCATTTATTGTGTAAACACTACCGTCAAAAGATATGTTATAAGTAGCTGCATTTGTACTATCTATATCTTCTCCATCAACTTCAAATGGATAATCAGTTTCACCACTGCGATTTTTATTACCAGTGACGACTGCACCGTTTACCTTTGTATCGTCTGAATTTTGATAGGTGGTTCCTACAAAATCTTCTGAATTATCCGCAAATGCTACTAAAGTTAATTGCAGTAATAAAACTACACTAATTATGAATGCAAAACTCTTTTTGAGATTAAAATTCATTTTCTCTCTCTTATCCCTTTTTCTCATAAATGTATCTCCTTTATAAAAAATGTTATATTTCGACTCTATTTAATTTAATTCTATCACTGAAAATTATGCTTTTCAACATTTTTCTATCAATTCTTATTAGAAAAAAGTTTTTATTGTGAACTATTTTTTATATAAAAATTTTATCTGGTTAAATTTTTAACATATTTTTTAATACTAAACAGAACTATAATCTTTATAAATTTTGGAATATATCTAAAAAAATTGTAGATTTAGAGTAGATTTATTATTTTCCAGTTATCGTTTAAACTTCAATTATCTTTTCGGTTCTTTATTTTACCACTTTAGCACAGTAGAGTTACAGAGTGGTTACAAATTTACATTTTTAATCAAATTTCATTAATTGATAGCTATAATAAATATTTATACCACTTTTTCTTATTTTTCTATTGACTATTATTGAACTTTTATGATTTAATATTCCCTTTAACTAAAAAAATCTAACCGATATACTTTCATCGGTTAGATTTTTTTGATTTTAAATTTAACTATTTAGCGGTTCCTATATATGTCGCTTTTTTGATAAAAGTTTCTGCACAGCTTTTTAGCATTTGCCCTGAATGTACATCCATTTCAAATGTACAAATATTTTCGCTATCTTGATTTGCGACAAATAAATATTTGCCATCTTTACTAAACTCAAACATCCTTGGACTTTTTCCACCACAGTCAAAACTTCCTATAATTTCATCTTTAGAATCAGCCGTATCAATAATAAAAATCTTATCCTCACCTCTAACTGATGCATATAGAAATTCGGTATTAGGCATAAAATCTATCTCTGCTGATATACTTGTATCTTCTTTATCAATCAGTGGTAGAGAATTTTCAATCTCAAATCCACCTTGATTATACGAAAGTCTGAAAACCGTGTTTGACAATTCGCTAAGTAAATATGCCGTGCTACTATTCTTAAAAACCAAATGTCTCGGACCTGCATATTTAGGAAAAATTGAGATTTTCACCGAGTTTTCATCGAGTGATCCATCACTGTTAATTTTGTAACTATGTATACAGTTTGTCCCTAAATCTGCCGCAATCAGCCACTCACCGCCTTTATCTATGACAACTTGGTGCACATGTGGTGCTTCTTGCCTTTTGTGTGTGCTTCCTCCGTTATGCTTAATTAAGTTAAAAAGCTCTGTCGGCTCACCGCTTTCTGCCAATTTATACGCTACTACATGACCTGAGTTATAATCAGCACCATATACCGCCTTTTCACTGGCAGTTATATGGCATAGTCCTCCACCATCGGTTTGAACGCTTTTGATAAACTTCAATGTTCTATTTTCTTCTATTTTAAACGCTGAAATCTTAGTCATATCTGCACATTCTGTCGCTGCATAACATATATTTTTAGTAGGATGATAGCATAAAAATGATGGATTTAAGCATTCTTCTTGACTTATCAACTCAAACTTACCATTCTCAAATGAAAGTGTGTTTATTTTATCACTATAGCCACCAGCATATAGAAACTCAGGCATTTTATCCATCCTATCAGTCCTTTTCTTCTTTAATTCCCGGCAGTGAAAGTCCACCGTCAAGCTTAATAATATTTCCTGTCATGTACGAGGCTTCATCTGATACTATATATTTCACTAAATGTCCAACTTCATTCGGCGTACCAAGTCTTTTAAGCGGGATTTTGTACTCCCACCCCCATCTTTCGGTCAAGTCGTATGTAGTTGGATTATCCACTACTGCCGTACCACCAGGAGCAACACAGTTGACTCTGATATTATACTTTGAAAGTTCTATCGCCATAGACTCGGCACCCCTATTCAGTGCCGCCTTTAAGCCACCGTAAACCACATCGTCCTCATAGGCCCTTATTCCTCTTGTTGATGTAATGAAGACTATGTTACCTTTAATCTTATTATCTTTCATATAATTTGCAGCTACTTTTGAGCACATCATATACGAACGATAATTTAAATTATACATGTAGTCCATGTCCTTATCGCTTAAGTCTAAAATATTGGTAAAAATAGTATATCCCGCATTACACACCAACACATCTATACCACCTAAATCTTCTATAGCTTTTTGAGTGACTTTCTCGGCTACGCCTACTAGCTCAAAAGATGCTTGATAGTAAAAGCATTTTCTTCCTAATTTTTCGGCAAAATCACGAAGCTCTACCGCTCCGTCTTCTCTCTTATTGTATGTAACTGCAATATCATATCCATTTTCGGCAAGTACTTTTGCAATTCCTTTTCCGATTCCATGACTTCCCCCTGTTATAAACGCTTTTTTACTCATACCTGTCTTCCTTTCAAAACTTGAAAATCACGGTGTATTAAGTGTTCCGTCTGTCACTCTTGTTTGTGTCCACTCTGTAACTCTTGTAACCGCTGGGTATTTCGCCGCTAATTCTTCGTTAATATCCATACCAAGACCTGGTTTGTCGTTTACATATACATAGCCATCTTTAAGCTCAGGACAACCTGGGAACATCTCTTTTGTAAGATCGCTAAAACCTGTCCATTCCTGTATTCCAAAGTTCTTAGTATTAATAGAAAGCTGTACATTAGCCACATGACCTACTGGAGATACATCGCCTGGTCCATGCCATGCTGTTCTAATGCCAAAGTGCTCGCCAAAAATCGCAAGCTTTTTAGCAGGAGTAATTCCGCCTATTTGGCTGATATGTATTCTTATAAAGTCTAAAAGTCTGTTCGTTATTAGATAATCCCACTCTTTAGGATTATTATAGAGTTCTCCTATAGCAATCGGAACTGCCACTTGTTGCCTTACCATTTTCAGCCATTCGCTTTGTTCTGGTGAGAACAAGTCTTCTAAGAAGAACAAATCATATTTTTCAAGCTTTTTAGCCATTCTAACGGCTTCTATCGCCGGAAGTCTCTCATGGACATCGTGTAAAAAGTGAACGTCATAACCAAAGCGATTTCTCATGTAATCAAAAAGCTCTATCGTTTTTGAAATATATTTATCAGGTGCATAATATACGCCGTCTTTTGCCCCCTCTGGTTTGTTCATCTCAAGAGTTTTACTTCCGTATCCACCCCACTGAATACGCACATGGCTCAATTTATTATCAATGTAACTTTGAACTTTGTCTCCGATTTCCTCAAGTGTATTTCCGTCGGCATGCATGTAAACAGCGGCACCCTCACGGCTTTTTCCACCTAGCAAATCATAAACAGGCATATTGGCCATCTTACCTTTAATATCCCAAAGGGCCATGTCGACTCCTGAAATAGCATTATTTGTAATCGGTCCGTTTCTCCAATATGAATTATTGTTCATAAGCTGCCAAATGTCTTCTATATCAGCAACATTTCTGCCCCTAAGAAGCGGGTCAAAATACTCCTCGACCACACATTTTACCGCAAGTTCACGGTACGCAAAAGTAGCACATCCAAGTCCGTATAAACCAGGCTCGCTTGTCTCAACTTTTACAACTATCAAATTGATGTTTTCAGGCGCTGTTAAAATCGCCTTCACCTTAGTAATTGTTACCATATAATTATCCCTCATTTAATTTATTTTTATTCGTTACTTCTTTGTCGATTATACAACAATAAATTATCCTTTTCAAGGTGTATATTTATCGAAAATAGGTGTCATTTTTATGCTAATATGAAATATTACTTTTCAAAACTGCTACTAAAATACTTTTTCGCAAAAAAAGACCTAAGATGCTTCACACCCTAGGTACTTTTCAGTCTAAAATTTAGCAAGTAGCTCCGCCGACCAAATGCAGCTGAGCATCGATAATCTCTTGCTTTCTATCTAAAATTTCATCAGAAATTATTTGTGCATTTACAGATTCAAAGCCAATTCTTTCAATAGTATCTGAGAATCTTTCACCTGTAAGGCCTTGTTCTCTAAACAGTAGAATTGCTTTTTCAACGGCACTTAGTGCCTCTTCTTTACTTGTAAACACTTTTGTGATTAGTTGACCGTGAGCAACACTTTTGCCCCAACGGCCACCGATGTAAATTTTAAAACCAGGTGTGCCTGTCTCGATAGCGTCAAAATGACATTTACCAACACAACGACCGCAGTTATTACAATTTTCACCAATTTCGAGTATCCCATCTACTACTTTTGCACATTTAATCGGACATGCGGCCTCAACACCACACACTTTACATCCGCTACAAAAATCTTCATCAAAATTCGGAACCAACTGTCCGATAATACCGATATCATTTAAATCAGGTTTAACGCAGTTATTTGGACATCCGCCAACTGCAATTTTAAATTTATGAGGAAGTAAAACTGTTCTGTATCCTTCATAAAATCTGTCATGAATTTCTTCAGATATTCCAAAAGTATCACATAGACCATATTGACATGTAGTTCCCTTACAAGCAACTATCGGACGAACCTTAGAGCCTGTTCCGCCTGTTTTAAGCCCCGCTTTTGCAATATACTCTCTGAATTTTTCTATGTTGTCATAATGAATACCTTGTACTTCAATAGTAAGTCTTGTTGTAAATGTAACTATTCCATTTCCAAAAAGCTCTGCCGCCTCACCAATAACTTTTTGTTGCTCGGCTGTAATCTTTCCATTAATTGTAATAATTCTACCTGAAAAATTATCTGTTCCTTTGTTGCTTAAAAAACCAAGACCTTTTACTCTTTTTTCATCTAAAGCGCTAATTGTTAGTGCTGCCATAATTTTCTACCTCTCTTTTCCTTATAATTTTATTTTTGTAAAATACGTACCAGCTTCCAGAACAAGTGTATTATTATAACCATTGTAGTCAAGCTTGTTTTGTGCCATGTAGGCACGTCTTCCTCTTGTACAAACTAAGAGTAGTTTGTCGTCTTTATTATATTTATCAAAATCTTCACCAATTTCGCTTAAATTGATAAAATCTGCATTTTGAATTGAAGGCGCTTTTGATATATCAAGCACTTTATACTCTGACAAGTCAAGATTTTCAAATTCGCTTGGTGTAACAGTTTTGAACTTTCCATCCATTTTATTTACTAACACATTGATAGCATGTGATAACGGATGTATCGCAGTCGAAAATGGAGGTGCATATGCAAAGTCTAAATTCTGCATGCTATCCACCGTAGCACCTAAGGAAACAGCTGTAACGATAATATCAGTAATTTTATCTACACCATAGTTTCCTATTACTTGTACTCCAAGCAGTTTTCTGCTATCTTTATCTGCAGTAAGTTTTATTATAACCGCTCCTGCATCAGGATAGTAATGAGCCTTATCATCGACCGCCACAATAACTGTTTCAACATTTAGCCACGCATTTTTCGCCGCAGTTTCTGTAAATCCTGTGCAACCGACATTTATATTACCAGGAAGTTTTGCAATGCTTGTTCCTAAAACACCCAAATAGTTTTGCCCACTAGACATCATGTTTTTTGCAAGTACTCTACCTGCAATATTCGCAGTAGATCCCATCGGAGACCAAGTTTTACCACCTTTTAGCCTACTGTTTACATATGCGCAGTCACCGACTGCGTAAATATCTTTAATATTTGTTTCTAAGTTATCATTTGTTAAAATAATCCCATTTTCGGTTTCGACTCCACTGCCTTCTAAAAATTCAGTATTTGCCTTAATGCCCATGGCAAGAACTACTGCATCTGCCTTAATAGGTCTTTTGCTTGTCATCACTTTCTCAACTTTACCGTTTCCGCCAATGCTTTCTATCGATACACCTGTCATTGCCATAACGCCAGCCTCTGCCATTTTAGTCTCTAAGTAATCACTAATTTCTTTATCAAGTACATTCGATAAAATATTCGGCGCCATGTCGATTATCGTTGCCCTTATACCTTGAGCATCAAGATTTTCGGCAATTTCAAGACCTATAAACCCGCCACCTACAACAACTGCTCTTTTTATCTCGCCGCTTTCCACAGCTTCTCTCATAGAAATCGCATCTTCCGGTGTCCTCATTACAAAAACATTTTTTAAGTCTACACCATCAATATTTGGAACAAAGGCTGATGCACCACTAGCAATGACCAATTTATCGTATGAATAAACCTTTTCTTCACCATTTTCTAAAGTTTTTGCCGTTATAGTCTTGTCACTCGGATTAACCTTTACAACTTCAGTTTCCGTTATAACTTTAGCTCCAGTTAGCCCTTCAAACGCTTTTGGCGTATTTACTATAAGCTCTGATTTTTCTTCTATAACTTTACCGACATAATAAGGCAAGCCACAACCTGCATAGGAAATATTTTTCCCTTTAGTTATAATAGTTACCTCGGCACTTCTATCTTCACGTTTTAGTTTAGCTGCAACTTTTGTACCAGCGGCTACACCACCTATAATTAATACTTTCATTATCGCACCTCACTTTTTAAAGTGTTTTTATTATAACACTTGATTGATATAAATAAAAGTGATATTATTTAATAATAACTATCGGTAAATCCGATACATTTTTAAACAAGAGGTAATAGTATGACCATTAGGCATTTAAGAATTTTTCTAGAAGTTTCAATCTATAAAAACATGAGTAAAGCAGCTGAAAGCTTGCACTTTTCACAATCAACTGTAAGTCAGGTGATTAAGGAGCTTGAAGAGCATTATAACACTACCCTTTTCGAGCGTCTTTCTAAGCGTTTGTATATAACAGAAGGCGGAAAGAAGCTTAAATCTCACGCAAAAAAAGTATTGGAAGAATTTGATAAACTTGAAAATGAAATGGCTAAAGAGTCTGGAATAGAACACATTAGGTTTGGCACAACCATAACTTGCGGATGTTGTATTTTACCAACACTATTAAAGGATTTCCAAAGCAGCTTTCCTAGTGTAGACATGACTTCTTATATTTATAACACACATATAATAGAAGAAAGCATATTAAATGGCGATTTAGACATTGCTCTGGTAGAAGGAAAAATTAGAAGCAAAGAGTTGATTTGCACACCAGTTATTGATGATTATCTCGTTTTAGCTTTCGGTAAAAAACACGAATTCGCTTCTAAAAAATCTTTCCTACCTGAGGATTTATTAAATAGAGATTTTGTTGTAAGAGAAAAAGGCAGTGGAACAAGAGAAAAATTTGAGGACTATCTTTTAAAGCACAATGTTAGTATTAAATCTAAGGTAGAAGCTCCGTTTCCTGAGGCTATGAGACAAGCTATAATACACAATAATTGCCTAGCTGTTATTTCAAAACGACTTATTGAAAACGAAATTAAAGACGGAGAAATCAACTTTCTCCGTCTCACTTCAAATGAATGGAACAGGCATTTCAGCCTAGTATACCGTAAAGACAAAAATCTTACAGATGCCATCAAATATATTTTTCATTTGCTCTCAAACCTCAAAAATTAAGCAATTAGTAGTTTTCAACCATCTCCATAACGATTTGCTCCCACCTAAAAATATTAGCTGGATTATAGCTTACACTGCTGATATCTTTAAGCACTAAATCGCACGAGCAACTATTTCTTTTGCATGCATCTAAAATTTTTCCTATCTCTTTTTTTAGCTCCACTTCATCAAGCTTTGCCATACCTACACTCGCCGGTGTCGGTTTTGATGCAATTACGTATCTGCCTGAAATCACCTCTGCCGCTAAATCTACATCTGCCCACGGAGTTATTGATATTTTTCTTAAATTCTCGATTTTCTCGATAATATCAACTTTTTTGTCAAGTGGTTCACAGCATCCATAATATACTAAACCACATCTTCCAAGGGCTTTTTTCACATGTTCAATTTCAAATTCATCGTGCATAGATTTTGAAACTGATGAAAAAATTTGTGCAGTACCTCTTCCCCATATATTTTTAAAATCTTTATTATCCTCTTCAGGGTGCAAAGTACTGTTTAAAAGTGCCGTACAATGAAGACTTAACGGGTCGTTTTCAAAAAGTCCAAGCTTAAGGTATTGATTATGTATATCCGTTTCAATTTCGACAAGCTTTTCTACCAACTCATGTGAAAATTCTTCCTCATCAAGCAAGTCATAAAGCAGTGCTTCTGCTCCTCTGTATTCTGATATATCATCCCACACATGCAGTGTTAAGTGGTCGATTCCCACTATTTTAACAGGGAGAATATCTCCGACAATATTTGCAATTTTATTAAATCTTCTTAAAGTTTCTTCTTCATCATAAGTTATCACTGCTTTATGAAGTTTATTTATCGCTTCGTGGTTTTCAAAAATGTCCTCATATTTATGAGAAACTATGTTATTACCTTCATCGGCTTTTATGATATTTTCTTTTTTACCAATACCTATGCCTGTAGAGCGTATCACCTTTTGTACTGGCAAATACGGCCTTACTATCATATCAGCCCTAAAATACTTGAATTGGTATAGATTTTTCCTCATGAACAATTCGTACCCTCTAAGTTCGGTATCTTCACAAAGTAAGGTAAGTTCATTATCAATATTCATTTGTGACCATGGAATTTCATCAATTAAGACAACTGGTCTAATCATTTTATTGTCATTAACTGCCGTATGCAATTTTCTTCTATACGCATTGTGCTCATCATTTACTATTTGAATATATTTTCTTGCAAGCTCTCTTAAAACTTTTACATCATTCCTCATAATCATCACCTCTTAATAATTAACATTTTAACTTTTCTTCATTATACATATAAACTGACAAATAGATATTTTTATCGTCATATAATATATCTACACCAGCGCTTGGAATCGCTTTTAATTCTTCAACATATTCATCAAAGTTCACCTCTTTATCTGCTGATTTTACTCCCTTTACAAGTTCAAAGTTTCACTATTTATTACTGAATGTAGAAATTAATTCTCTATAATCACCTGCAGACATATTTACATATGACT
>CAYJFP010000011.1:0-62850 GCA_964369415.1 uncultured Eubacteriales bacterium
AAGCACTATAATGTCGTCTCTATTTCTATTTTGAATTGTTTTGGGGTTTTTCCAGTTACTAATTTGAATTGCTTACATAATGTGGCAGAATCAACAAATCCACAGGACAGTGCAATTTGATTCAAAGTGAAAGCTTTTTCTTTTATCATGTTTTTAGCGGCGTTAATTTTTATTTCTGTCAAAAACTTTTTAGGAGATATTCCTGAATTTTTTTCAAATACCTTATAAAGATAGGTTCTGTCTATTCCTACAAAGGTCGCAGTTTGAGCTACAGTCACTGAATACATAAAGTTATTGTACATATAATCGCAGGCTTTTTCAAAATATATTTTATCATAAGAGCCAAACTGATTTTTTTCATTTGTCACTAATTGTGATATTAGTTTATAAAAATATGACATCCGTTCATATATATTAGAGTCTTGTTTGTTATATACGGCTATTAGGTTTTTAAAATCACTCAAAAAAAGTTCGTAATCCTTACATTTCATTACATAATCAATATTACATTTGTTTAAAAGATATCTAGCCTCATATCCGTCGAATGCGACCCACATATATGTCCATGGGTCCTTGCTATCGGCCTCGTAAAGTGTTAACTCGCCTGGTTTAATAATAAAGCCTTCACCCTTATATAAAGTAAAGGTCTTTCCGTTCACTTTATATTCTCCTTTGCCAGAGACAATAAAATGTAGTAAATAATGAGTTCTAACGGCTGGTCCAAAGCAATGTTTTTTCTCACATATCTCACTGCCGCAGTAATAAATATTTAAAGATTTAACATAATCTTCGCTATGCATATAATCTCACCTCTAAGTGATATTATATCATCTGATTTGCTGATTTGCAACAAATCGACAATAAAAGGAAACAAATCTCCATTTAAAATATTTAAGTTGTTTTGTAATATAAATAGCATAGTTGATAATTTATATTATAAAGGAATGGTGATTATATGTTGAAAATTACATTTATGGGTGCTGGAAGTAGTATTTTTGCAAGAAATGTTTTAGGGGACTGTATGTGCACTGAGGCATTAAGAGATGCTACTATAGCTTTATACGACATTAATGAAGAGCGTTTAGAGGAATCGTATATTATTTTATCTGCAATCAATAAGAACACAAATGATGGTAGAGCTAATATCGAAAAATATTGTGGTGTAGAGAATCGTAAAGAAGCGTTAAGGGGCGCTAAGTACGTTGTAGATGCAATTCAAGTTGGTTTTTACGAACCGTGTACAGTTATAGACTTTGAAATACCTAAAAAATATGGGTTAAGACAAACTATTGCAGATACTTTAGGTGTTGGTGGTATAATGAGAGGGTTAAGAACTATTCCAGTACTAAAGGCTTTTGCAGATGACATGGAAGAAGTGTGTCCAGATGCATGGTTCTTAAACTACACAAATCCTATGTCTATTTTAGCGGGATATATGCAACGCTATACAAAGATTAAAACTGTTGGGCTATGCCATAGTGTACAAGTTTGTTCTGAAAAATTGTTAAAAGATTTAGGATTAGAAGATAAAGTAGATGGACGAAGCGATTTAATCGCTGGAATTAACCATATGGGTTGGCTTTTGGAAATTAAAGATAAAGATGGAAATGATTTATACCCTGAGATTAAAAAGCGTGCAGCAGAAAAGAATGCAAGCGAAAAGCATGGAGACATGGTGCGCTACGACTATATTAGAAATTTTGGTTATTATTGTACAGAGTCTAGTGAGCACAATGCAGAATACAATCCATACTACATTAAGTCAAAATATCCAGAGCTTATAGAGGAGTTTAATATTCCGCTAGATGAATATCCACGCCGATGTGTAGATCAAATTGCTGGTTGGAAAAAAGAAAAAGAGGATATTTTACAAGGCGGTTCTATTACTCACGAAAGATCGCATGAATACGCTTCTTATATCATGGAGGCGATGGAAACAGATGTTCCAATTAAAATTGGTGGCAATGTGCTTAACAATGGTCTAATTGAAAATCTTCCAGCAGATGCTTGTGTAGAGGTTCCTTGCTTAGTGGATAAAAACGGAGTTCAACCTTGCTATGTAGGTAGACTTCCAGTGCATTTAGCAGCAATGAACATGACGAATGTTAATGCACAACTTATGACTATTGAAGCGGCGATTACTAAAAAGCGTGAAGATATTTATAGAGCGGTTATGTTAGATCCGCATACAGCAGCAGAACTTTCTTTAGATGATATTAGGGCTATGTGTGATGAATTAATAGAGGCCCATGGTGTGTTTATGGAAGATTACCAATAATTAAAATATTAAAAACCAGTGTAGATATTAATGCTACACTGGTTTTTTGCTTATGCCTTACTGACGGCACAAATATTAAATTTATCGTCCAAAACAATCAAATCAGCCTTTTTGCCTTTTTTAATGCTTCCGATTTTCTTGTCCATTCCTATGGCTACTGCTGGATTCAAACTAAGAGCCTTGAGTGCTTTCTCTAGAGGAATACCCCAAGAAATTAGATTTAACAGCACCTCGTGCAAATTTGTGACAGAGCCCGCTATCGTTCCATCTTCAAGCCTTGCACATCCGTCCTTTAAATGTACGGTTTGTCCGCCTAAATCGCCCGTTTCGCCGTCTTCAAGACCAGATAGACGCATTGAATCGCTGATACAAATCAGTCTATCACCCATGAATTTAAACATGGATCTTACCACTGACGGGTGGACATGATGGCCATCGCAGACGATTTCCGCCATTATGTCGTCTCTGTCCATAACCGCTCCGACCACGCCCGGCTCACGGTGATTAAGTCCTCTCATGGCATTAAAAAGATGAGTGACATGAGAAATTCCCTTGTCAAAACTTTTAATGCACAAATCATATTCTGCATCCGAATGTGCCAAAGAAACAGTGCAAATTTCCTTTGCCTTTTCTATAAATTCCAAGGCGTTTTCGGTTTCGGGCGCTACGTCCACAAGCTTAATCATGCCGCCAGATTCATCATTTAGCTCTTTTAAAAGCTCAAAATCAGGAGCGATAATATTTTCGCTTTTTTGCGCACCTTTTTTATTTTCGGAAATAAACGGACCCTCCATATTGATTCCGGCTATAAGAGCACAGTCTTCGGCTTTTTCTTTAGCAGTTTTTATAGACTTAAGAGCCGTGGTTATTTCATTCTTAGAAAGCGTCATTGTGGTAGGGCAAAAACTAGTGACACCCTTTGTCAAAAGATATTTTGCCATGTTCAAAATGCCGTCTACATCACCGTCACTTGAATCATGAGAAATACATCCATGCATGTGAATATCAACAAATCCCGGCACTATATAAAAACCTTCACAATCGACAACCGTATCTTCCTTTTTGTATTCAAGATTTTGGCCTACATCCTTTATAATTCCGTCTTCTATTTTCAAATCGCCCTTTTTCATAACGAAGTTTTCGTCAGGGTAATTTGCATTAATATAATACATTTTCATGCTCCTTTTTATTAACTAATTCATAACAAATCCCATTACAAGCATTGAAATAACACCAGGAAGCCCTAGAACAGAGCTTATCCCGATAGTCCAAAAATTAATACTAAGTGACACTCCGCTTAAGAATGCCGTTAAATTAACTGCAATAAGACCAAGTAAACCCATAACCGCTGATAAAAATATATTTTTCAAAGCTTTTCACCCCATATACTTAATTATATATAGATATGTGAAAACTTAGATTAAAATGAGAGTTTATAGTCATCTTTTAAAGAAAAATCTACTCGTCCTGTCGCAACCTTTGCACTAGCAACGACAATTTCCAATTCCATTCCTATTGTAAGCACTTCGTTAGTCATTTTGCACTTTAAGGAAATCAGTCCGTCAAACTCAAATTTATGATTTCTAAACTGCTCTATCGGAACAAAGCCTTCTACTGAACTTGCAAGTCTTACGAAAACACCGTTTTTGATAATTCCACTAACCGTTCCCTTGTGTTCTTCACCTATATGGGCTGACATGTATTCTGCCATGTAGCAGTCCTCAGAGTCTCTTTCCGCCGAAACCGCCCTTATCTCACACATAGTACTATTTGTAGCCGAATTTTCGCAGAAGTTTTTATAGTATTTCTTTATTCGGTTTGAGTCTTGTCCATCTAGAAATTTACTCATAATTCTATGAATACTTGTGTCAGGATATCTTCTTATCGGTGAAGTAAAGTGGCTGTAATCCTTAAGATTAAGGCCAAAGTGACCGCTTTCTACTATAGAATACTTTGCCTTTTCCATACTTCTAAGGAGTCTTTCAGAAACTATGTTTTCCTTGTCAGTTCCTTTTACTCTTTTTAGTATTGCTTGAAAATCGGCTGTCGAGGGCTTTTCACCATAAAGCTCTTTGCATGGAACTTCAAGTGCCTTTAAAAGCTCGATTAACTGAGAAAGTTTTTTGCCGTCAGGATTTGAATGGACTCTATATAAAAACGGCAAATCATTGTCTATCGAAAACTTTGCGGCACACATATTTGCGCTTATCATGAACTGCTCGATAAGCTCTTGAGCTTCTCCGCTGTCCCTTTGCATGACGTCTATACAAACGCCGTTTTCATCAAGTATAAATCTCGACTCACTGCTTTCAATTTCCATAGTTCCTCTTGATTTTGAGCGTTTTTTCAGTATATTAGCGAGCTCTCTTGATAGATTTAACTCATCCATGATAATTGCGTATTTGTTTTTGATATAAGTAGAAGCAGTATTATCAAAAATTTCGTTAATTTCCGAATATACACCTCTTAATTTTGAGTTGATTATTGTCTTTTTGAACTTGTATTTTTGTATTTTTCCATTTTCATCAAAGGTGATAAAGGCAGAAAAACACAGCTTGTCCGTGCCAGAAGTCAAAGAGCAGATTCCGTTTGAAATAGACTTTGGAAGCATAGGGATTACCCTGTCTGCAAAGTAAACAGAAGTTCCTCTGTCCATGGCTTCGGTATCAAGATAGGTTTTTTCTTTAATATAATGCGACACATCGGCTATATGAACACCGAGTTCGTAGCCTGTATCAGTTCTTTTTATGCTAATCGCATCGTCCAAGTCTTTTGCATCAGCCCCGTCAATGGTAAAGATTATTTCATCTCTTAAGTCGAGCCTGCCTTTTTCCAAAACGACTTCGGTTTCGCTTATTTCCTGAGCTTCCTTCAAACTTTCGGCGGAAAACTGAACTGGTATACCGTATCTTTCAATTATCGCATCACTACAAACCTTGGCACTTTCGGAGCTTCCGAAGACTTTTACAACTATCGCCTGAGTCCACTCTCCACGACTATCTTTAACTATCTCGGCTAAAACCTTGTCGCCATCTTTTGCATCTAACATGTCTAAAAGGACAAGATTATACCTGAAACTTCCGTCGGGAATTAGCTCATAAGCCAGAAAGTTTTTCTGAATTGTTCCTGTAATGATGTTTGAAGCTTCCTCAATGACTCTTAAGACTTTTCCACTAAAGCCTTTGCTGTCTTTTTTTACATCGCCAAGAAGCACTTTGTCGCCTAAAAGAGCACCCTTTAAGTCTCTTATATGGACAAACACGTCTTCCTCCATGTTTTCGCATTTAACAAATGCAAAACTCTTTGAAAGCGAGACTAATTCTCCTTTGACTTCTGAGGAATCACGGTTTAATTTCACCTTGTGCTTTTTGTCTACGGTGATATATCCGCCTAAATCTAGTGATTTTAAGGCAGAGTAAAACTGGTCCTTATCCTTGATCCCTGTCTTTCTTATGAGTTCACGAGAGCCGTATTTATTATCTTCGGAATGTCTTAAGAAGTTCATTATTTTACTCTCGTACAAAGTGAATACAGGCTTTTTCTTCTTCGATTTTTGGTTTTTTGGTTTAGGCATTCTTTTTGGCTTTTTTTTCACGGTTACCACTCCTTTTCACTTTGTTTAAAAGTATTATTTAAATTCGTGTAGTTTATATACGAGCTCTTTATAATGGTTTCCTCTTTGTTCAAAGCTTTTGTACATGTCAAACGAGGTGCAAGCGGGGCATAAAGACACCACATCGCCCTCTTTAGAAACGTCATTTGCGGCCTGTACGGCTTCTTCCATGGTCTTAACTCTTATTATAACCGGATTAAAGTTAAAATAACTCGTACTACCTGTAACAGCACTACTAATTTTATCTGAAGCAGAAGGTTTAAAACCTTCTTTCATAACAGGTTTAATCAGTATAAGCACTTTAACTTTTTGAGAAATTATTTCACCGAGTTCATCAAAAGGAACACCCTTGTCGGCACCTCCTGCTATCATAATAATTTTTTTATTGTAAAGTGAAAGTGTTCCAGATATCGCCCTTGAAGGACTGCTGGCAATAGAGTCGTTATAGTACTTGACACCATCAAATTCTCTTACAAACTCCGCCCTATGCGCAACTCCACCAAAGGTTTTTGCCACGGCAACGATGCTATCTATGCTGACTTCTCCCCAAACAGCTGCTATCGCTGCAAGGTAGTTTTCTACATTGTGAACACCGGGGATTTTAATTTCTGATTCTGCCATTATTTTATCTTTTCCACAGTAAATAAAACCATCTTTTGCATAAGTACCTCTATCGGGAATTTCTCTTCTAGAAAATTCCCACAAGTCACCTCTAACTTCACCTCTTAAACTATATGTAAGCTCGTTGTCCATATTTAGAACGGTTCGTGAAAAAGCATTTTGATGAAGGTATATGTTCTTTTTAGCATCGACATACTCTTCCATATCTTTGTGAACATCAAGGTGATTTGGCGCAAGATTGGTTATCACACAGACATCAGGGCTTTTTCTCATTGAGATAAGCTGAAAGCTTGAAAGCTCGACTACCGCAACATCATGGACGCTGATGTCTTCAATATCAGGCAAGAGTGGTTTTCCAATATTTCCACCTAAATGCACTCTTTTGCCTTCTTTTTTAAGCATTTCGGCGATAATTGAAGTGGTGGTGGTTTTTCCGTCACTGCCTGTTACCGCATAGACTTTACAAGGGCATAGGTCCATGAAAATTTCCATTTCAGAGGTGACAACCACTCCTTTTTCTTTTGCTTCTTTGAATTCAGGCAAAAGATAGGGGATACCGGGCGCTCTTAAAATTATATCCTCGTCTATGTCTTTTAGATAATTTTCACCGAGCACGGTTTTTGCATTTACCTTTTTAATTAGCTCTTCTGCATGGCTTATGTCCTCGTTTTTGTCCCTAGCTACAATTTTTGCACCCTTGTTATAAAACATCTCCATCAAAGGCATATTAGACCTTGCAATTCCGCAAAATCCCACGGTTTTTCCTTTTAAACTGTCAAAAAATTCTGACAATATCATTACATCACTCCTTAATAAATGTCTTGTAATCCTCGTAATTTTCTTTTAATAACTCTGGTATATTAAGTGAATATGGACATTTTTTCATACAGGCGCCACATTCGATACAGTCGTCAATTTTCTTCATTTCACCTTGCCAAGTTTCTCCTAAAAAATTGCTCGTAGGTGCCCTTCTTAGTAAAAGTGACATTCTAGCACACATGTTTATCATTATTCCTTTTGGACATGGAGCACAGTAGCCACATCCTCTACAAAATGAACCCTCAAGCTGAGTCTTTTCTTTTTCGATAAACCCTTTAATTTCTTCGGTCAATACTGGTGGGTTTTCTATATAAGAAATAAATTCGTCAAGTTCACTTTCTTTTTGTACACCCCAAATCGGAAGTACAGGAAACTCGTTTAAATATGCATATGCGGCAAGTGAATTAGTTATTAATCCACCGCTTAAAGCCTTCATGCAGATGAACCCTACGTCTAGTTCCTCACATCTTTTTACTAGCTCTTCTTCCTCTTTGCTTGCAAGATAAGAAAATGGAAACTGAAGTGTATCGTATAGTCCAGATTCGACCGCTTCGTAAGCTATAGAAATTTTATGATTTGTAAATCCGATGTATTTAATTTTACCTTGTTTTTTAGCTTCAATCATACATTCATAAAGCCCAGTTCCATCATTTGGTTTTGGACAAAAGGATGGATTGTGAAACTGGTAAATGTCGATGTAATCGGTTTTTAAGAGTTTAAGGCTCTCTTCAAGATGACTCCAAAATTCCTCTGGAGTGCTAGCGCCAGTTTTTGTAGCTATGATTATCTTGTCTCTTACAGCGTTTAAAGACTGTCCCATTTTATATTCACTGTCGGAATATGCCCTTGCGGTATCGAAAAAGTTAAATCCGTTTTCATAAGCTTTGTATAAAAGTTTGCCGGCGTCTTCTACGCTGAGTCTTTGAATAGGAAGTGCGCCAAATGCATTTTTTTCACATAAAAATTCTGTTCTGCCTAGCCTGATTTTTGCCATATGAATCCACCCTCTTTAATTTGTTATTTTAATACTTACTTTTTCCTCTTGGTTTTCTAAAAATTCAATTATAACTCCATTTTCAAGTTCGCTCGAATCTAGATAAGCCACGGTGTTCCCGTTATCATTTTCGAGTTCTAGAGTTCTTTGGTTTGTTCTGATTATCATTTCCTTGTCGCTAAAAACTCTAACTTCGGTTTCGCCTTCGCTAAGACTTGGAACTAAAATTCCAATTTTATCTCCCGCCACTGGTGTGTCATTTTCAATATCAAAAGTGGTTTCTGAAGCGATTAGCGAGTCGTACAAGCCGTCGGAATCACTGTCGAAATTATAGTTTGAGTTATAAAGCTCTCGTCCAAAAATTTCTGTAAGCTCACTAGAGTTTTCAAAGTTTTCGGCAGCTAGGATATTTCTAATTATAACTTGATTAACGCCGTCAAGTTCGATTATATCTACGGCGGTTTGATTTGTTTCTTGTAGCTTTGTAATCATAGACTTAACATTTTCTGCATGGGTTTTTAATTGATCAACTCCAACGGACTGAGAAACACTAGTTACAGCAGAGTTTATATAAGAGTTTATGGCGTTATTCCAATTCGCCTGATCATAAAGGCTGTAGTCGATATATCGGTTAAACATCTCGAAAGATTTTTCATTATCGCCAACAGTGATATAGTATTCTGTAAGATAAAGGCTTATAGAATTAGATTTTGCGTTTTCAAGAGAGACTAGATAGTCTTTTGCAGTGTTTTGAACCTCTTCATCGTCCATGAACTGAACACTTGCCATTACATAGGAGAGCATTAAATCGTTCTTTTCATACACATCAATGCCGACGCTGTTTTTTAAAGTATCAAGTGTCAGATTGCTTGACCTTAAACTAAGATTTGCTGAAATATTGCCGATTAAAAGAATGGAGAAAACAAATGTAACACCGATTATAGCAAATAAAGGATATTTTTTAACGGATTCTTTTACCTTGATTTCACTGTCGCAGTTTGCACTTATTAAGGCAAATATTACAAAGGCAAGGCAGATGAATTCAGGGAAAGACATTGAGAAATCAACCGAACAGTGGAAGATTATCATCAAGAGTGCACCAAATAAAAACGGAGCTTCTTTCTTTTTGCTTCTACATTTAAATAGTGGAATTAAAAGACTTATAATTAGGCTTACATATAAAATAAATCCAATTATACCTGTATCTACCAGTGCTTGTAGAAAGTGATTGTGCGCATATTTTGTTTCGTAGTTATATTCCTGAACGCTCTGAATAGCATTTTCAAATCCGCCTAAACCATGGCCAATAATAGGGCTTTGCATGAACAGTTTAATGCTGTCTTCGACATACTGCATACGAGTTGTAAAACTGTAGTTTGTCGGCAAGCCTTGTAGTCTAGAACTGATATTTTCGGGAAGTAAAACGTAGGAAGTCGGCACATCGGTCTTAGAAGTTTCGTTTTCAAGTGAAATACGGTCTAAACTAATCATGCTTTCCATGCGGTTGATAATCAAAATTCTAGTTTCCACAGTGCCTTCAGGGATAGAAACGGTAAGACTTCCGCTAGTTTCATTGCTTATTTCTCCGACAAAAACAGTGCTTTGCATTTCTGAAAGTAAGATTTGTCTCTCGTCTCTAGTATAAATTTCTATATAAGCACTTTGACTGTCGTCTTCAAACTCGAAATTAATGGAATAAGTTCCACTTTGAGGATATATTATTCTAGTGATATGCTGATTTTGTGCAATGCTTAATGAACTTGTAATGCTAAAGGCAACAAGTGCAAATATTACAGCAAGGCCTATTAAGACAAAAATTCCAATAAAGGTAGCTTTTTGATGTTTGTTTAGAAAATTAGAAATGATTTTGCCAACAAATTTATCGGCAAAAATGAAAAGCACACAGGTGACTGCTAAAATTAGCACTGGGATTATATTTTTTTGATTGATAATTGGAGTGACTATGAATAATGCTAAAAATGTTATTAAAAGAACTTCGGCAACGCATACAAGAGCCTTTATTCTGTTTTCGCCTTTTGAGAAAAACACAAATCCCAAAGTGGCAAGCGCCATGGAGAAGGTTCCGAACATGCTAAAGCCTAACATAAATGCCAATGCCATTATCATTAAAAAACAACCTTGGATATGTTTTTTAATCTTATTTTCTTCATTGAAATATAGGTACAAAGAGCAAAAAATGCTAACGCCTAAAAAGCTAGCAAGAACGTTTGGATTGCCAAAAAATCCTGAGATTCTGATTCCGTCAAAAGAAGAGGTAAAGCTTACATCCTGACCATAAAAAATCGATTCGATAACGGAGTTTACTATATTAAGCCCAGTTCCTTCGATGGATAAAAAAGCAATAATTGCCGAGAAAGAAGTTATGGTCCACAAAATTATGCTAAGCATTTTTTCCTTGTTTTTAGCAAACAAAACAAAGAGAAAGACACCAAATGCAAACAAGACTTTAACATATTCATTTATGGCAAACTTGCCTGAATTTGCATATAGGGTAGAAATGCCTTGAAACATTACATAGGCACTTACAGCAAAGACGGAGGGCTTAAAATACTCTGTGCCTTTTCTATTAATAAATGCAAATAGCAAGCCAGAAAGAATGACTATCACACTTAGCACTTTAGACACAACTATGTCACCCGCAACATGAGAGGCACTGTGAAACACTAAAAAAATAGACAATAGTCCTATTAATCCAATAGTCCAAAGACTGATTTTGTTATCGGTTTTAATTTTTTGATTTCTTTTCAAACTAAATCCTCCGAAATTTTATTTATTATATTCTAATATAACACTAATTTTGGTATTTTTTTCTTATATTAATTATATCATAAAGAAAAAAAGTGTCAATCGAAACTTAATTTACAAAAAATGTAAAAAAATTAATAACTATATTGTAATTTTAAGCGGAATCTTATATAATTAAATAATTATTATACATTTATATTTTTTAATATTAATTTAAAAATAATTATTAAGGAGTCATTTTATGAAATTAGCTTTTTCTACTTTAGGGTGTCCAGAGTTTTCATGGGGGGATATTTATTCTTCTGCTAAAGATTTAGGCTTTAACGGAATAGAGGTTAGATTTTTATCGTCGGAATACAGCTCTTCATTTACAAAAGAAGATGTTTTGAAAACAAGAAAAACACTTAAGAGCTTAAATATCGAAATTCCGTGTATATCCTCTGATTGTTGTCTAATGGATAAAGAAAATTTTGAAGAGACAAAAAAAGAGATATTTGAATACATCGATACAGCAGATGAGTTAAAAGTGCCGTATGTTCGTGTTTTAGGAGATACAAGCATCTATATAGATGAGCATCAAATTGATGACCAGCATGTTATAGACTGCCTTAAAGAGCTTTCTGTGTATGCTGAAAAGAAAAACGTCACCTTGCTTGTCGAGTCAAACGGTGTTTACTCTGATTCATCAAGACTAAGAAAAGTTTTGGATGAAGTTGCAAGTGATCATATAGCAGCTTTATGGGATATGCATCATACATACAGAATGATGGGAGAGTCACCTGAGACAACCATCCAAAATTTAAGTGCGTACATAAAGTATACACACATAAAAGATTCTGTAATGACAGAAAAAGGCCTTGAGTACAGAATGATGGGCGAAGGCGATTTGCCGATTAAAGAAATGATTAGCTCACTTAAATCAATAAACTATATAGGATATATAACTCTTGAATGGGTGAAAATGTGGTCAGGCGAGCTTGAAACCGCTGGAATTGCATTTCCACATTTCATTAACTACATGGGCAAATATGTAAAATCGTCTAAACCTATGGAAAAACTTTTTGACAATCAGGACGGTACTGGACAGTATGTTTGGGAAAAAGACAGCCTACTCGACCTTACATTCTCACAAACTCTTGATAAAATGGTAGAGTGCTTCCCGAATCATCCTGCCTTTAGGTTTCAAACACATGATTATACAAGAACATACTCAGAGTTTAGAGACGATGTTGATAAGTTTGCAGCTTCATTAATGGCTCTTGGCGTTAAAAAAGGCGATAAAGTTGCGATTTGGACGACGAATGTTCCGCAGTGGTTCATCACTTTCTGGTCGACAGTTAAAATCGGTGCGATTTTGGTTACTGTTAACACGGCATATAAAATTCACGAGGCTGAATATCTATTAAGACAGTCCGATACACATACGCTTGTAATGATGGACGGATACAGAGATTCTGATTATGTTGGAATTATCAAAACTATTTGTCCAGAGCTTGAAAATAGCGACAAAAACAAGCCGTTACACATTAAAAAATTACCATTTTTAAGACATGTTATCACGGTAGAATCTAAAATAAACGGATGCTTGCACTGGGATGAAGCTATGGAGCTTTCAGAGCAAACACCGCTTGAAATGGTCTACATGAGAGCAGCTATGGTAGACACACACGACGTTTGTAACATGCAGTATACTTCGGGAACTACAGGTTTTCCAAAAGGCGTTATGCTCACTCATTACAATGTAGTAAATAACGGAAAATGCATAGGCGACTGCATGGATTTATCCACGGCTGATAGAATGATGATTCATGTGCCGATGTTCCACTGTTTCGGAATGGTTCTTGCCATGACTGCAAGCATGACGCATGGAGTTACAATGTCGCCGCTTCCAGCATTCTCTCCAAAACAATCGCTTGACTGCATAAATAAAGAAAAAATCACCTGCTTCCATGGCGTTCCGACTATGTTTATCGCCATGCTTGAGCACGAAGATTTTGTAAATACTGATTTTTCACACATGAGAACTGGTATTATGGCGGGTAGCCCTTGCCCTGTTAAGGTTATGCAAGACGTTGTCGATAAAATGAACATGAATCAAATTACCATTGTTTACGGGCAAACCGAGGCTTCACCTGGTTGTACTCAAAGCCGCATTAACGATTCACTTGAAGTTAGAGTTAACACTGTTGGAAGTGCACTTCCAGGAATTGAGTGTAAAGTTGTAGACCCTGAAACAGGCGAAGACTTACCTGATAATGTAGACGGTGAATTTGTCGCAAGAGGCTATAATATCATGAAAGGCTACTACAAAATGCCGACTGCTACAGCTACGGCGATTGACGAAGACGGTTGGCTTCATACTGGAGACCTTGCAAGAAGACTTCCTGACGGAAACTATAAAATCACGGGAAGAATCAAGGATATGATTATAAGAGGCGGCGAAAATATTTATCCTAAGGAAATCGAAGACTTTATCTATACACATGAAAAGGTAAAAGACGTGCAAGTTATTGGAGTTCCAGATAAGCAATACGGTGAAGAAATAATGGCGTGTGTAATTCTTAAAGAGGGAGAAAGTTTAAGCGAAGAAGAGCTTAAAACCTATGTAAGAGACCACATGGCAAAGCACAAAACACCAAAATATGTAGACTTTGTAACAGAGTTTCCGATGAATGCCGCAGGAAAAATCTTGAAATATAAAATGCGTGAAGATGCAGTTGAAAAATTTGATTTGAAAGATGCTAAAAATACTGTAACAGCTTAAAATATTTATATGAATTGAAAGAAGAGTTATTATTAAAAAATAGTAACTCTTCTTTTTTATTTGTGTCAAATTGTTCAATTTTGATGTGTATTTATCTCTAATACGCAAATTTTATTTACTTTTAATTTATTTTTAGCTAAAATATTGTAAATTAAAAATTGAATGGAGGTAATTTGAAATGAAAATTTTGATTTCGGTTTTATTAATAGGAATTGTTTTAACTGCGTGTTCTTCAGTAAGTGATACATCTTCAGTGACTTCAAAATCTTCACAAGTAGAAGAATCGATGGAACAGGGCTCAGTAGAATCTGAAGAAATAAAAGAAGAAGATTCTCAAACGAGCATGGAGGAAGAAAGTGTCAGTATAGTAAAAAGTGGAACAATTACAAATGGTGAATATGATGTAGCGGCAGTAGTTAATCTATATAGCGACAACAGGCTTGAATTGATAGCTTTGAACTATAATGGTGGTGCACCAGATGTATATATTGCCATAGGTACGATTGAAAATGGTAGCTTTCAAAAATCTGCTATTTTAAGCGGTAAAATAACGGAAAAAATTGAGAATGGCTCATTTGAATTTATGATTGAAGATGGCGTGGATTTTAATGCAGTTTCAGTTTATTGCGATGCCTATTCAGAAGATTTTGGCTCTACTGTTTTGGAAGAGGTAGAATGACAAGTAAATTTTGAATAAGAAAAAGTGGTGTGAATTTTCACACCACTTTTTAACTATATTTGGTTAATTAGTTTACGCTATAAAGCAGCTCTGCATAAGTTGGAAGTTTCCAGTACTTTTTAGGAATTACCGTTTCTAGTGCATCGGCTGTGCTTCGTAGATTTGTCATGCAGCTTATAACATTGTCTCTATAGAATTTAGCAAGAGGAATTGTCTCACTTAATTCATTTGTTTTTGCCGTAGCGTCTTCAAGCTCTGATAATTCTTTTAGAAGTGAAGCGGATAGGCTAGAGATTTCTGACAAGAGATAATCCTCCATGTCGCACTTAAAGCCTATTCCTAAACTCTTCTTACCTGTATATAGACTTACAAGCTCGTTTTGATAGGCTACAGAAGCCGGGATAACGTCTTTTTTGATAAGATCAAGCATGGTCAAGGCTTCAATTTTGATTGTCTTGCAGTAAGCCTCCATCAAAATTTCATATCTTGAATGAATTTCATTTTCAGTAAATACACCATGAGTGGTGAAGACGTCAATGCTCTTTTTTGAAATAAATTCAGGAAGTGCATCCACCGTGGTTTTAAGATTAGAAAGACCTCTTTTTTCAGCCTCAAGTCTCCATTCCTCTGAATAACCATCACCGTTAAAAATAATCCTCTTGTGCTCTTTGATTGTTCTTTTTACAAGTTTTGTCATGGCTTTTGTAAAATTTTCTGCGGTTTCAAGCTCGTCGGCAAATTGGCATAAAACCTCTGAAACTATTGTGTTTAGTATAATGTTAGGGTTTGAAACAGAAGCGGTAGAGCCGAGCATACGAAACTCAAACCTGTTTCCCGTAAAGGCAAATGGCGAAGTTCTATTTCTGTCGGTTTTGTCCTTAGGAAAATCAGGAAGAACAGTTACACCGATTTCCATTTGATAATCATCTTTTTCGGTGTATTCATTGCCTGTTTCTAGTGCCTCTAAAATGGCTGTCAATTCATCTCCTAAAAAGATAGAAACGATAGATGGCGGTGCTTCGTTAGCGCCTAGCCTATGGTCGTTTCCAGCGCTTGCAACCGAGACTCTAAGTAAATCTTGGTAGTCATCTACAGCTTTGATAACAGCACAAAGGAAGAGTAAAAATTGTGCATTTTCATATGGTGTATCTCCAGGATTGAGCAAATTAGTGCCAGAATCAGTAGAGATTGACCAGTTGTTGTGCTTGCCGCTTCCGTTGACACCTGCAAAAGGCTTTTCGTGAAGCAAACATGCAAGACCGTGCTTACTTGCGATAGATTTCATGAGCTCCATCATGATTTGGTTTTGGTCGGTTGCTATATTTGTGGTAGAAAATATAGGTGCAAGTTCGTGTTGTGACGGAGCGACCTCGTTGTGTTTGGTCTTAGCCAAAACGCCAAGACGCCAAAGTTCGGTGTCAAGTTCTTTCATAAAGTTTGAAACTCTAAGCTTTAACGTTCCAAAATAATGGTCGTCAAGTTCTTGACCTTTAGGAGGTTTTGCACCGATTAGGGTTCTTCCTGTAAAAACTAAGTCAGGGCGTTTCAAATACACATCTTTATCGACAAGAAAATACTCTTGCTCGGCTCCAACAGTAGTTACTACTCTGTTTACAGAAGTATTTCCAAACAGTTTCAAAATTCTTTTTGCCTGATAATCAATAGCTTGCATAGCTTTTAGGAGAGGTGTTTTTTTGTCAAGGGCTTCACCTCCATAAGAGCAGAAAGCCGTAGGAATACAAAGTGTGTCGTCTTTAATAAACGCATAAGACGTAGTGTCCCAAACGGTATAGCCTCTAGCTTCAAAAGTCGCCCTTAATCCGCCAGAAGGAAAAGAAGATGCATCTGGTTCACCTTTTACAAGCTCTTTTCCTGAAAATTCCATTATTATTTTTCCATCTTTAGTAGGTGAGATAAAGCTGTCGTGCTTTTCGGCAGTGATTCCAGTCATTGGTTGGAACCAGTGTGTATAGTGAGTAGCACCAAGTTCAACCGCCCAGTTTTTCATAGAGTTAGCAACGATGTTGGCTATGTCAAGCTGTAATTGCTCTCCTCTGTCCATGGTTCTTTTTACAGATTTATAAATGTTTTTGGGTAGTCTTTCTTGCATAACGGTGTCGTTAAAAACAAGGCTTCCAAATAGTGAAGGAATATCTTTCATATATTAATCATCCTTTCGATTGCAGAACATATTTTTCTAATTTTATCAAAGCTTGAAAAAATTGTCAATGCATGTATTTATATGCGGTTAAAAATATTGACAGTTATTATTCTTTTATAGTATAATTGTCGATATTGGTTAGTAAATATTAACTTGAAAGATTAAGAGGTGTTTTATGAGTCTTAAATTTACGAAAATGCATGGCTGTGGAAATGACTATGTATATATAAACTGTTTTGAAGAAGATGTGCCGAATAAAGAGGAAATGGCGATTAAACTTTCTAACAGAAATTTTGGAGTAGGTTCTGACGGAGTGATTTACATTTGTCCATCTGAAATCGCTGATGCGAAGATGAGAATGTTTAACCTTGACGGAAGTGAAGGCAAAATGTGTGGTAACGGAATTAGATGCGTTGCTAAATATGTGTATGACTACGGAATTAATAAAAGTGAAACTCTAAGCATTGAGACTTTAAGCGGTGTGAAAAAGCTTGAGCTTCAGGTAGAAAATGGATTTACAAAAACTGTAAAAGTAGACATGGGAAAGGCGATACTCACTGCTAGTGAAATCCCTGTGAATATTGACGGCGAAAATGTGATAGACAAAGAAATTACAGTAAATAATAAAAAATATAACGCAACATGCGTTTCCATGGGCAATCCTCACTGCGTTATCTTTTGCGATAACATAAAAGACTTGAATCTTGAAGAGATAGGACCATTTTTTGAGAAATCTTCACTGTTTCCTGAAAGTGTGAACACTGAGTTTGTAGAAATAGTCGGCGAAAACAAACTTAAAATGAGAGTGTGGGAAAGAGGAAGCGGCGAGACTTTGGCATGTGGAACAGGCGCTTGCGCAGTTGCTACGGCGGCGACTCTTTGTGGACATGTAAAAAAAGGCGAAGATGTGGAAGTAGAGCTTTTAGGCGGAACACTTATCATAAATTATACAGATGAAACAGTTTTTATGACAGGTCCTGCCGAAACAGTTTTCGATGGAATAATGTAAAAAAGTAAAGGAGAATTAGTATGAAAATCAACAGTAATTATTTAAATCTTGAAGGAAGCTACCTTTTTCCAATGATAAATAAAGGTGTAAACGAGTATAAAGAAAAAAATCCAAATGCCGATATTATCAGAATGGGCATAGGCGATGTCACGCTACCACTAGCTCCAGTTGTGGTTGAAGCTATGAAAAAAGCCACTGAAGAAATGGGACAAAGAGAGACATTTAAAGGCTATGGCGATGAGCAAGGTTATGCTTTTTTAAGAAATACAGTTAAAGACTATTATGCTAAAAAAACTGTAGCGCTTGAGGCGGATGAAATATTCATAAGCGATGGAGCGAAAAGTGATGTTGGTAATATTCTTGACATTTTAGGAACAGAAAATATCGTGCTAGTTCCCGATCCTGTTTATCCTGTATATGTTGATACAAACATTATGGCAGGAAGAAAAATTGAGTATCTTGACGGAAATGAAGAAAATGGATTTTTGCCTTTGCCAAGTGAAAGCACAAAAGGCGATATAATTTATCTTTGTTCTCCAAATAATCCTACAGGTGCTGTTTATAACCGTGAGCAGCTAAAAGTTTGGGTTGATTTTGCAAATAAAAATGATGCGATAATTCTTTTTGACAGCGCTTATGAAATATTCGTAAGAGATGAAAGCTTGCCAACTAGCATTTATGAAATTGAGGGCGCTAAAACATGCGCGATTGAGTTTTGCTCTTTATCTAAAACAGCTGGTTTTACAGGTACAAGATGTGGCTATACAGTAGTTCCGCATGAGATCATAAGAGAGAACACGAGTATCAATAAATTATGGCTAAGACGCCAAACCACTAAGTTTAATGGTGTACCTTATATAGTTCAAAAAGGTGCAGAAGCTGTGTTTTCAGAAGAGGGCATGGCTCAAATTAAAGAGAACATTAAATATTATGAAGAGAATGCCGCTATTATTGCAAAAACTATGGAAAAAATGGGAATATGGTATACAGGTGGACAAAATTCGCCATATATCTGGCTTAAATGCCCTAATAATATGGATTCATGGGACTTTTTCCATAAGTTGTTAAACGAGGCAAATGTTGTAGGAACTCCAGGTTCAGGCTTTGGTAAAGGCGGACAAGGTTTCTTTAGGCTTACGGCCTTTAGCACAAAAGAGAATACCATTGAAGCTATGAAAAGATTTGAAAAATTGAAATTTTGATTTAATATAAAAAATAGTGGTGAGCGAATAAGCTTGCCACTGTTTTTGTGGTATCAAATGTTTTTATAAATTTAGAAATATAGAAAAGGAAAACGGAGCCCTGTAACAGGCTCCGCTTTCCTAAAATCAAAACAGGAGAAAACAATTTTCTTGTACACAAATTTAATAAAAATATTACGAAGTTGAAACTTTTGTTACAACCTAGTAATAGTTTAGCACGTTTTTGTAATATTTGCAAGTAGATTTTTAATAAAATAGTATATAAATATTTGCTGATTTTTTGTGCAAATCGGTTATATACATTTGCGTTCAAAAGTATTACAATAAAATTGTATAAAAAGCGACTGAGGAAAAGATGAAAAATCAATTTTAAAGTCTAAATAAATAATTCTGACTGAACTTGAAGGTTTGACTAAAAGCAAAGTGTGGATGTGTAAATTAACAGTGTGTTTATGCCCTGCAGCTTTGTTCTGCGGGGTTTTTTATTATTTTATGGAAAGGATGAAGGCGATGAGTAGGATAGCTGTAGTAAATATTATAGTTGAAAACAAAGAGATGTCACAGAAAATAAACGATATTTTGCACGATTATTCAAAATATATAATTGGAAGAATGGGTCTTCCGTATCAAAAAAGAGAAATTGCAATAATTGTAGTGGCGATTGATGCTCCTAATGATGTGATTAACACTTTAAGTGGGAAAATAGGTGCAATTTCGGGAGTTAGCTCGAAAACATTGTATTCAAAGGAGTTTAGTGATGGATAAAAATGAAATTGTAGAGTTGCTCTCCTTAGAAAATTTTGAAAGCACATACAAAAAAGCCGATAAAATTAAAAGAGAATTATACGGTGATAATGTATACATAAGGGCGATAATAGAGTTTTCAAATTACTGTAAAGGCGACTGTAAATACTGTGGACTAAACTGTAACAATAAAAATGTGAATAGATATAGGATGGAGCCTGAAGAAATAATAAGTACCGCAAAAAAAGCACATGAAGTGGGATATAAGACCGTGGTATTGCAGTCGGGAGAGGACAATCACTATACCAAAGAAATTTTGGGCGAAATAGTAAAGGAAATTAAGAAAACCGGAATTAAAGTCACTTTAAGCTGCGGTGAAATGCAGTACGAAGACTATTTGTATCTAAAAAAAGCCGGAGCTGATAGATATTTGCTTAAACATGAGTGTTCAGATGAAAAAATATACTCGTACTTGCATAGTTTTAGTACGCTTGAAAACAGGATAAACTGCCTTAAAAACATTAAAAAAGTAGGATTTGAAACAGGTAGTGGATTCATGATAGGACTGCCGAATCAAACAAAGGAGATAATAGCAGAGGATATTTTGCTACTTAAAGAATTAAAGTGCGATATGGCGGGTATAGGGCCGTTTATACCACATCCAGATACTCCGCTAAGAGACCTTAAAAAAGGTAGCACAGAGCTTACAAAAAGAGCAGTGGCACTTACTAGAATTTTAATTGGTGAAATTAATTTACCAGCAACAACCTCGCTTTCAGTCATAAATAAAAGTGAGCGAGACAGCATATTTGCTAAAGGTGCAAACGTCATAATGAAAAAAGTTACGCCTGATGAATATAAAAAATATTACGAAATCTACCCATCAGAATTAAATGATACAAATATAAAAAAAGATAGAGAGGAGTTAGAGGAGTTGCTAAAAATGCTAAAATGCACTCCTGTATAGACTATGTATAATGTAAAATCAAACTATGCAAACGAATTTATAGACGACAGTGAAATATGTCAAAGTCTTGAATTTGCAGAAAAAAACAAGGATAATAAAAATTTAATAGAGGAAATCCTATGTAAGGCGGCCCTTAATAAGGGCCTAAGCCATAGAGAAGCAGCGGTCTTACTACTTAATGAAGACCTAGATGTCAAAGAGAAGATATTCACTCTTGCAAAAGAAATTAAAAAAGAGTTTTACGGAAACAGAATAGTGTTGTTTGCACCATTATATCTTTCGAACTACTGTGTAAATGGATGCGTTTACTGTCCGTATCACTATAAAAATAAATGCATAAAAAGAAAAAAGCTTACAATGGATGAAATAAGAGAAGAGGTAATAGCCCTTCAAGACATGGGACACAAGCGATTAGCTCTTGAAAGCGGCGAGGATCCACAAATCAATACTATGGACTATTTCTTAGAGTCAATAGACACCATTTATTCTATTAAGCATAAAAACGGCGCAATCAGAAGAGTTAATATAAATATAGCTGCAACGACTGTGGAAAATTACAAAAAATTACACGATGCAGAAATTGGAACATATATCTTATTCCAAGAGACTTATCATAGACCTACATATTTAGAGCTTCATCCGACAGGTCCTAAGCATAATTATGAATACCATACAGAAGCTATGGACAGGGCTATGGAAGGCGGGATTGACGATGTAGGCTTAGGTGTTTTATTCGGGCTAAATCTATACAAATACGATTTTGTCGGAATACTAATGCATAGTGAACACCTCGAGGCTAAGTTCGGAGTAGGGCCACATACGATAAGTGTGCCAAGAATTTGTCCTGCTGAAGGAGTCGAGGTAAGCGACTTTGATAATTCAATTTCGGACGATGTTTTTGAGAAAATCGTGGCAATTCTTAGGATAAGTGTTCCATATACAGGAATAATCGTCTCTACAAGAGAATCGGAAAAAATTAGAAGCAGAGTCATAGACATTGGTGCTTCTCAAATAAGCGGCGGCTCGAGAACTTCGGTAGGCGGTTATGCTAAGGAAGAAGAGGAAGACGAAAATACGAAGCAGTTCGATACTTCTGATAGAAGGTCGCTTGACGAGGTTGTTAACTGGCTGATAAGAACAGGGCATATTCCAAGCTTCTGCACGGCTTGTTATAAACTTGGAAGAACGGGAGATAGGTTCATGGGACTTGTTAAATCTGGTCAAATTAAGAATGTATGCCATCCAAATGCACTTATGACTTTAAAAGAATATGGTATAGACTACGCTTCTACAGATACAAAAAGGCTAATTGATGAATTAATCAGTAAAGAGATAGAAAATGTTCCGAATGAAAAGGCGAAAATAGTAGCTAAAAATTATCTTGACAAAATATTAATAGGCGAGCGAGATTTTAGATTTTAATTGTTGTAATCTTAGTTAAATAGTGATACAATTAAAGAAAAAAGAGAAGAGGGAAGACCTATGAATATGATGGCGTATTGGAATATGTCCTATGGAGTTTATGTTGTTTCATCACTTGATGAAAATAGAGCTGTTGGCTGCGTGGCAAACAGTGCTATGCAAGTTACAATTAATCCCGAAAGAATTGCTGTTAGTATAAACAAAGATAATTTTACACATTCATGCATAGAAAAAACAGGCAAATTTTCGCTTTCGGTGTTGACTGAGGATATCGACCCTAAAGTCATAGGCGTGTTTGGCTTTTCTTGTTCTAAATCTGTGGATAAATTTGCAGAAGTTCCGTATGAAATATGCGAGTCCGTTCCTGTTTTAAGTGACTCATGTGCTTACTTTGTGTGTAAAGTTGTGGAAACGCTTGACTGCTCGACTCATACAATTTTTTTAGGTGAAGTCGTAGATTGTGATATTCCAAACGACAAAAAACCTATGACGTATGAATATTACCATAAAGTGGTTAAGGGTAGAGCTCCTAAAACTGCGCCGACATATATTCCCGATGAACTGATACCAGAAGATAAAAGTGATAATGCAAGATATATTTGCTCGGTGTGTTCGTATGAATATGATGGCGAAATACCATTTGAGGATGTACCAGATGATTATGAATGTCCAATTTGTGGTCAGAAAAAGCATGTTTTTGAAAAAAGATAATTGAACTAAAGGTTATAAGTTTACTTGTGAACTTATAACCTTTTTCTATTATAAATTCACATCAATTTTACTTGAAAAATTTATATTGAAATGTTATCATGATTATAGTAATTAGATATTTATATATGTCTAAGTAATGAACTGGACATGACTTTAAGTATGTATTAATTATCTATGAGTGTTTTTTAACGAGGGATGAAAATGAATAAGAATGTAAAATTAAAAGTAGTGATTATTGTAACGGTTTTGAGTGCCTTTGTGATGAGTGCTTGTTCGGAAAGTACTCCTAACATCAGTTCTGTAAGTGAGCTAAACAATGAAGATAAAGTTATAGGAGTTGCAAACGGTTCTATAGGGATGATAATTGCTGAAGAGAATTATGCTGAAAGTGAAATAAAATATTTTACAAGTAATACAGATGCCTTTGTCGCTGTTCAACAAGGAAGAGTGGATGCGTATTTTTATGATAAGATTTTGCTTGAATATGCTTTAGGTTCAGGACTTGATGGAGTGCATATTTTAGATGAAACGGTTGGAGAAACAACTGATATTGCGATTGGAATTTCTAAAAAAACAGAGATAACGGATTTGAAGCAGTCGTTAGATGAGTTTGTATCTGAAATGCAAAAAAATGGAATACTTGATGATATGAATGAGCGCTGGATTATAAATGGCGATGAAAATATGCCTGAAATAAAAGTACCTGAAAATCCTTCGGTGACCATCAAAATTGCTACAACAGGTACGATTGCACCTTTTAGCTATTATAAAGACGGAGAGCTTACAGGATATGACATAGAGCTTGTAAATCGTTTTGCTGAGTATATGAATGCTAAAATAGAAATTAGTGTGTTTGATTTTAATGGATTAGAAGCTGCCTTAGAGGCAGGTGTGGTAGATTGTGCTTTTTCAAACTTAAATGTGACTGATGAGAGAAAGCTAATAATGAATTTTAGTCAGAAAGTCTATGAAACAACTACAGCTGTCTTAGTTAAAGGCGAGGTTACAGATTAAAATTGGCTAAGCTTGTGTGTAGGTTACATTTTGTATATGTATGTGCCATAGAGTTGATTCTTAAGCTTTGAAATTTTATGTAAACTAATATAATTTCAAAAAAATAAGAGCTAAGTGTTAAATTTGATAAATATTTTTATTTTTTAATTGATTTTTGCACCCAAATTATTGCAATAACATTTTTTTTATGATAATATTACTAAATAGATTAATTATAATAGAGTGATAATTTGTTATTGCAAATAAGAAAAATTTTGTAACTTTATGTAACGTTGAATAAAGAAGGTGAATTGATGGCTGAAGAGTCAATGAAAAGATATAGACTGGGTGACTTGTTGCTATTAAAAGGTGTTATAACTGAAAAGCAGTTAGATGCGGCACTTGAATATCAAAAAACAAATAAAAAATGGCTAGGAGATAGCCTGATTGAACTAGGATTTGTAACTGATAGTGACATAGCCAATGTCTTAGAGCTTCAGCTTGGTATACCCAGAATGGATCTTAGAGGAGTTAGAATTGATCCAAAAGTTATTAAATTGGTAAGCGGTACGGTTTTAAGAAAGCACAATGTGCTTCCGATAGAATACAGCGATAAGCATGCCAATGTTTTGATTCTTGCTATGTCAAATCCACTTGATATGGTGGCGCAGGACGATATTTCAATTTTGACAGGTTGCCTTGTAGAACCTAGAATCGCAACCATCGGTGAGATTAATGCCGTTTTGGATAAATATTTTGGTACAGGCGAGGCAATGTCTGCGGCTGAACAATATTCTAAAGAGCGTGAAGCTCAGCTTCAACAACTTGAAGATGAGGAAAATGCTCAACAAGCAGAGTTTGAAAATGCTCCTATGGTTCAGCTTGTAAAGTCTATAATCGAGCAGGCTGTGCGTCAAAGAGCTAGTGACATACATTTTGATGCCCTTGAAAAACAAGTTAGAATTAGATACCGTATAGACGGTGTTTTAATGGAAAAAATGCTCTATTCCATTAATCTTCTTCCAGCTATGGTAACCAGAATTAAGATAATGGGCGACATGGATATATCCGAAAAGAGAAAACCTCAGGATGGACGTATAACGGTTACGGTTGACAGAAATGAATACGATATTCGTGTGTCAATTTTGCCATCTTCTTATGGAGAAAAAATAGTTATGCGTATCGCTTCAAGTGTGGCGCTTACAAAATCTAAGGCTGAGCTTGGTTTAAGAGAGAAAGAGTTAAAACTTTTTGATAAAATTTTATCGAATCCAAATGGAATTATTTTGGTAACTGGACCTACAGGTAGCGGTAAATCCACCACACTTTACACGGCTTTAGCAGAGCTTAACACCGAATATGTAAATATCATTACAGTTGAAGACCCTGTCGAAGCAAATATCTCAGGAATTAATCAGGTTCAGGTAAATCCTAAGGCTGACTTAACCTTTGCTAGCGCTTTAAGGTCTATTTTAAGACAAGACCCTGATATAATTATGATAGGTGAGGTTCGTGATGAGGAAACGGCTTCAATAGCGGTTCAGGCGTCAATTACAGGTCACCTTGTTGTAAGCACACTTCATACAAACAGCTCGGCAGCGACGGTTACAAGGCTTTTGGATATGGGAGTAGAGTCGTATTTGCTTGCCGATTCATTAGTAGGTATAATCGCTCAAAGGCTAGTAAGAAGGCTTTGTTCGGCTTGTAAAAAAGAAAAAATTGCCACAAGAGAAGAGAAACTGATTTTAGGCGTTCCTGAAGATGAGGAAGTCAAAATATATGAGCATGTAGGATGCAGACTTTGCTCGGATGTAGGATTTTACGGGCGAATAGGTGTGTATGAAATAATGGAAATCACGCCAGAAGTCAAAAGAATTATAACAGCAAACGGCACAACAGAAAGCATAAAAAACACCGCAATGGAGAACGGCATGGAGACACTCAGAATGTGTGCGGCGCACTATGTTTTAGAGGGTGTCACTACTATAGAAGAAATGGTTAAAGTTTCATTTGATAAATAATTAAAGGTAAGAGGGATTGTTATGCTAACTTTTAGTGAATTAGTAGCAGCTTCGGTAGAACTTAAGGCTTCAGACTTGCATATAACTGTCGGAGTTCCACCTGTTGCTAGAATTGACGGAAAACTTGTCAAAATATCAGAAGAAAGAATGATGCCGAATGATATTGAGGAAATAGCAAAAAGCGTCATGACACCATATGCGCACAAAGTTTTTGAGGAAAAAGGTGAGGTTGACTTTGCCTATTCTGTTCCGTCAGTAGGACGTTTTAGAATAAATGTGTTTACACAAAGGGGTTCGTGGTCATTAGTAGCCCGTGTGCTTAACTCAAAAATACCCACACCTCAAACTTTAAGACTTCCAAAGCCTGTTGTAGAAATGTGCGATAAAAAAAGAGGCTTGGTTCTTGTAACAGGAGCTACAGGTAGTGGTAAATCCACTACGCTTGCAAGTCTTGTTAATTTGATAAATCAAAAATATAATTACCATATATTAACGCTTGAAGATCCTATAGAGTATCTTCATCAGCATGGAAATTCGATAGTAAATCAGCGTGAAGTTGGTGCAGATACAAATAGCTTTCCCAATGCTCTTCGTGCGGCATTAAGACAAGACCCCGACGTAATTCTTGTAGGAGAGATGAGAGACCTTGAGACTATTTCAATAGCTGTAACAGCCGCTGAAACAGGTCACCTTGTTTTTTCAACACTTCATACAGTCGGTGCGGCAAATACCATAGACCGTATAGTAGACGTTTTTCCACCAAATCAGCAGCAACAGATAAGGACGCAGCTTGCCGATGTTTTAGAGTGTGTTGTTTCACAACAGTTAATTCCTACGTTAAACGGAGAAGGCCGTGTGGCGGCGTTTGAAGTTATGCTTGCAAACAGCGCAATTAAAAATAATATAAGAGAAGGCAAAACCTTCCAGATTCCATCTGTCATGCTTACAAATGCAAAAGCTGGAATGAGAGTAATGGATGATGCACTTTTAGAATTGTATCAACTAGGTGACATTTCACAAGAAAATGCACTTCAATTCGCACAAGACAGATTGTCACTTAGCAAAAGAATTTTTTAACAGAATAAAAAGTTTGATTAAACATAAAAATAGTAAGGTGATTATGTGCACACCTTAAGATTAAGTATAGGAGTGATATTTTGCCAACCTTTACCTATCAAGCTGTCGATAAAAACGGTAAAATTGACAAAGGTAATATTGATGCCGTTAATAAAGAACAGGCGATCACCATAATCAAAAATGACGGCAAAACAGTCGTAAATTTAAGTGAAGCGGGTGCCTTTAATAAAAACTTACAAATAAAGTTTTTTCAAAAAAAGCCGAAACCACGTGAACTTGCGGTTTTTTGTAGACAATTTGTAAGTATAACTTCTGCGGGTGTTCCTATTACCAGTGCACTTGAAATGCTTGCAGAGCAAACGGAAAATGAGATAATGGCGCTTGCTATTAGTGGATGTTATGCTTCGATAAGATCCGGTAGCTCTTTGTCTGAATCTATGGGGAATTACCCTAAGGTATTTCCTTCTCTTTTGATAACCATGGTTGCAGCGGGTGAGGCTTCGGGTAGCCTTGAAAATTCATTTGACAGAATGGCGACTCATTTTGAAAAAGAGGCAAAACTTAATGCAATGGTTAAAAAATCATCTGTTTATCCGATAACTATTGTGGTGGTTGCGACAGTGGTTGTAATGTTACTTTTGGCATTTGTAATTCCTCAGTTCGAGTCTATTTTGACCGATTTGGGAACTGAAATGCCGATGCTTACTCAGATAGTTATAGCTGCGGGTGACTTTATGCAGTCTTACTGGTTCATAGTTGCGGCGGTAATCGGTTTAGGGGTATTTGGATTGATTCAGTACGGCAAGACCGATATGGGAAATAAGATTTTCAGTATGCTACAGCTAAAAATTCCACTTTTTGGTAAGCTTGCAACTAAGACGGCTTCTGCTAGAATGAGCAGAACACTTGCAACTTTAATCACGGCGGGTATACCGCTTATTGATGCAATGGAAATAGTGGCTAATACAATGTCTAATAGATTGTTTAGAGAAGCACTCATGAGTGTTCGAGACGATATAGCTATGGGTTCGAGTATTTCAGAGCCGCTTCAAAGATCAAAAATGTTTCCAGCTCTTGTGTGTCACATGACAAAAATAGGCGAAGAGACTGGTGATTTAGACAGTATGCTTACGAAGCTTGCCGACTATTATGATGACGAAGTAGAAACAGCGACGGCGGCGGTAATGGCTGCGATAGAGCCGGCAATTATTATTTTCTTGGCGCTTGTAATAGGAACGGTTGTTTTAGCTGTTATATTGCCGATGGGTGATATGTACAGTGGACTTGACTCCATGTAACTAAGGTAGTTTTCCGCATTTAGGGGATGCGGTTACACATATAATCAAACATGAAAGGATGTTTTTAAAATGATGAAATTACTAAACAAAAAACAAAACAATAAAGGTTTTACACTAGTTGAACTTATCATTGTTATCGCAATTATTGCTGTTTTAGCGGCTGTTCTTGCACCACAATACATGAGATATGTTGAAAGAGGACGTCAGTCAAACGATATCCAAGTTGCAACATCTATCATGAGAGCTACTAACGCAGCTCTTTCAGACCCTGTTATTCCAGCGGCAGCAACACCTGGTGACGTAACAGTTACATGGTCAAAAGACGGTTCTCTTTCTGTAACGGCTGGTACAGGAGCTAATGATGAGTTTGTTAACTATGTGCTTGAAAATGTAGCTGAAGTTATGGCAGGAACATATAATGCTCCTTCAACGGGCTCGACTGCGGGTACAGCAACAATTAAAGGATATGAGTCAAATGTAGGTGGTTTGTGTATATTTACAGTTGACTATCAAACAGGTGCTATTCAGTGGGCTGCCGGTTCAATTCCTGCAACTGATACAGAGGCAGATTGGCCAGACCTTATGACTGATTACGGCAGTGGTTCAAAAGCGTAATATATATTAAATGAAGAAACAGATGAATTTTTTAAATCGGTTTGAACCCCCTAAATCAAACAGTAATTTGATTTTCATTTGATTTAAACAGAATACTTTTAGAAGGTTTGATACCTATGTCTAAATTAAAAATTTAGTATAATTTTTATCTGTTCCGGAACTGGTGTGGCGTTTTTAGAGCGTCACACACCGTCCGGAAATTAACTATGTAATGAAGAAAAATATTTTATAAAGATTTTAGCATAAAAACCAAATAAAACATTAAATTTGAAAATACTTTTAAGTTCCTTAATAACTTAAATTTATATAAATAAAAGGATTTGACTTATGGATTTAGAAACAGTTCTCGTATATGCGTTTATATTCTTTTTAGGAATAATTATAGGAAGTTTTTTAAATGTATGTATACTGAGAATACCAAAGGGTGAAAGTATAGTAACAGAGCGTTCGCACTGTAATAATTGTAAAAAAATACTTAAATGGTGGGAGTTAGTTCCTGTATTTAGTTGGCTTTTCTTAAGAGGTAAATGCTCTAAATGTAAAACTTCTATATCTTTTATTTATCCGTTTGTCGAACTTTTAAATGCGGTGCTATGGATGCTTGTATTTTATGTTCATGGGTTTACACTGTACACACTTTTTAGTGCGCTAATAACATCTGTGCTAATTGTAATTTCCTTTATAGATGCAAAAACAAAGGAAATACCTATTGGAACTACAATTTCTATAGGTATATTGGCACTAATTTATACAGTAATAGATTATCAAAACTTACTTGACCATGTTTTAGGTTTTGTAAGTGTGGCGGTTTTGCTTTTGATTGTTTTAATTTTATCAAAAGGGAAATCGATAGGCGGCGGAGACGTCAAATTAATGGCAGCATCTGGACTTTATTTAGGACTTTTTGGCAATGTGGTTGCCTTTGTACTTGGGTGTATTATAGGCTCTCTAGTACATATAATAAGAATGATATTTTTTAAAGCAGGACGAGAACTTGCATTTGGTCCTTATCTTGCAGTGGGAATATTTATCTCTATATTGTGGGGAGATTACTTGGTTTCATCGTATTTAAATATGGTGGGATTCGCATAAATTTAGTATAAATATAGATAGTCATAATTTTCTTTAACAGTGAAAGGAAGGACAAATAATGGCAAAAAAGACAGTAAATATTGAAGTGGGTGACAGCCTTACTAAAATTAGCGTTTGCGTTAAAAATAGTAAAACTGTTAAAATTCTAAAAAGTTTCCACTTTCAAACGCCTGAAGGTGCGGTAATTGACGGGCAAATAATAAATCATGAGGCTATGGCAAAGTCGCTGATATCCGAAATGGTTAAGAGTGATGTTTCTGATAACAAAAATGTTATCTTTATTTTGTCGTCCACAAAAATAGTCAGCCGTGAGGTTACACTTCCGCCGATTAAAGAGAATAAACTCAAAGCTATTATCGCTGCCAATGCAGAAGAGTACTTTCCTATTGACTTGTCGGGATATAAAATATCACATGCACTTTTAGAAAAAGTTGTGGGAGATAATCCATCTACAAGAGTCATGATTACCGCTGTTCCGAACACACTTTTATTTAGCTATCAAAAGCTTATAAAAATTGCGGGACTTAATTTAGAATCATTTGACTATATAGCAAACAGCCAGTATCAGCTGTTTAAGCATATCCATACACAGGAAACTATCATGTATGTAGGCATTGGTATAAGACAGACTCTTTCAACTTTTATGAAAGGTAATCAGTTGCTGCTTCAGCGTTCTGTTCCTTTTGGCGGGGTTGAAATAATCAATACTGCTATGATGGATGCACATATGAGTGATTCGCAGTTTAGTGAGACTTTGGACTTGTGCTCTGACAAAGAATGGGTAGAAGAAAATGTTTCCAAAGAAAATATAGACGAGGATATTTCTCGTCTTGTAAATGCAATTTCAAGAACGCTAGACTTTTTTAAATCGGCTTATAAAGGTGCACAAGTCGATAAAATAGTTGTCTTTGACACATGTTGTGATATTTATGGATTAAAAGAAGCTCTATCTTCTTTAGGGGCACGTGTCACAACATTTGAAGAATTGCCTGATATAAAAAAAGTAGTTATCGGAGATGAAGCTTCGTTATATGCTGCGGAAGTCGGTAGTTTGTTTGGTCCTCTTGACTTAATACCAGAAGAAATGAGTGAAGGAAGGCATAAAACACTTAATTCAAAATCGGATTCAATGCTTACACCTATACTTGTTGTAGTTTTGTGCTTGGTATCTGGTGTAGCGGTTGCTTTTCCAAATTTTATGGATTATCAAGATGCACAAAGTGAACTTACTAGAATAGAAAACAGAATAGACGAGCTTAGCTATTTGCAAGAGGAATACAACACATATGTGGAATATACTCAAATAGAAAAGAATTTAAGAATACTTGAAGATGATTCTATAAACAATAATGCAGGACTTAAAGCTTTTTTAGAAGAATTAGAGGAAAAAATGCCTTCTAACTTAAGAGCGCTGTCTGCTTCATGCGATGACTTAGGTGTGTCCATGAATATCGAAGTAAGAACGATGGAAGAAGCGGCTGTTGTTATGGAAGAGCTTAGAACGTTTGAAACGATAGAAGACTTTATATTAACAACACTTAACGAAGATGTAAGCGACGATGGAGTATCGATAGTTTCGTTTTCTCTTAGCTGTAATTATTATCAAGCCGAAGAAGAGACGATACAACAAGAATCTGAAACAGACACAGAAATTCCGGATGTTGTATTATAAAGGAGGGGTAGAGAATGTTAATTTCAAAAAGAGATATTAAACTGTTAATAGTCCTTGGTGGAATTGTACTGTTTGTAGTATTATATTTTGGTGTTAATGGATATATAGATTCACTGATTCAAGAAACTGAGACTGATATAGACATGCTTGCTCCAGAGCTTATGGAGCTTGAAAATCACGAGGCTAATCTTGCAGAGTACAGAGAAACTACTGAAAATGCGAAAGCTTATGCAAATGAACAGTTGGAATTTTATCCAGCGATGATTAAAAATGAAGACTATCTAGTATGGCTCTTAGATTGGGAAGGTGACATAGGTTTAGATATGGAGACGGTTACGTTACACTCGCCCTCGGAGATGGTGAGCTTTTTGAGTCATGTAATTATAGACGGTCAGGACACAGTAGCACAGGCAACAGCATATAGCATGAAGTCAAATATATCAGGAATTATAAGTTATAATCAGTTTAAATCGTCGCTTGATTATATATACGGCTTTCATGATAGAACATCTGTAGAGAATGCAAATTTGAACTATGATTCAGGCACGGGTGAGCTTACTTTTGATATGACACTTACAAAGTATTATCTATATTATGATGGAGCCCAGTATATTCCAAGTGAAATGCCAAATGTTCCACAAGGACTTGATATTCTTTTTGGCTCACTAGAAGATGAAAGTGCACCGGTAGAGCAGTCGACCACTACTGCTGAAACACCGACGACTTAATTGAATTTATAATTATAAAGGGGTGAATCCTATGAAATTGATAAAAAAGAATAATAAAGGATTCAGCCTTATAGAGCTAATCGTTGGTATAGCCTTGCTCGCTATTATATCTGTTCCACTTTTAATGGTGTTTGCTTCATCGATGGGTACTGCAAATAGGAGTCAAGAAATTGGCGAAGCGACACTAGTAGCAGAAAACATTGCAGAACAGTTTGAAGCGATGAGTTTTGATACTGATGATTTTAAAGAGCAAGGAGACGCACCGAGTATTATAAACGGCAAATTAAGTGATGGGAGCGATATAAGCATAGTTGGTGATTTTCTTGTTCTTAATAGTGCAGCCACAGGAGTGGAAAACAAGTATTTAAGCTATGCTTTTGGTGTGAATTCTACAGAAGAGCTCAAATCACCTTATACCATAGGATATGGAAATTTTGATGCTGGCTACAGTGATTTTTACGCTGTTGTCACTTTAGATGCAGGTGAAGCCGTGCCAGATGTGATTCCAGATGGCTATCAAGAAGATGCATACACTGTCTTAAACTCGCTGAAAACAGCCCAATACACAAGTATGAAATATATGTATGCACAAACTAGAAATATTTCAGAAGATCCTGATCAAAAAGCTTTTGAAGAGTTCTTTTTGTATCTTTCAAAAAATGGAATTACAGAAGAAGATATAATTATGGATAATTTAATTTCTGAAAGAGAAATTTTGTTAGATATAGACAGCAAAAACGATTCTGATATAAGTGGAAATACGGTATACACTGCAAACTTAAGTTTTAAGTATTCTTTTGAGTACGAGACACAGACAGGTCAAGTCTATCCTAAAGCGGGAGATTATTCAGAAGGATTATATACTGATCCATATTATGAATTTGAGGTTTTAGGAAATAAAGGACTTTCGATACCAAGTGATGAAGAGTTACCACCGATATATGTTTTGTTTTTTCCGTGGTATTACGAAGAAGGCGATAATATAACCATAAATAATCAAAATGATATACCGCTAAATTTAATCTTAGCAAAGCAAAAGGATAATGAGCTTACACAGGAGCAAATTGACGAGGCGGAAAAAAATTATCAAGGTGCAATAGTACAGTTAAAGCTTCCCAATACATCTACAAATGAAGATGAGATGAAGGTAAGCTCAAATCTTAAAGATGATTTTTATGAGGGGACAGACTTTTTTACAGGCTATGAAAACCTAGTTCAATATAGGGTTCAAAAAGGAAGTGTATTCTCGTCATCTGTTGAGTTTTATGACGATGCGCTTATATCAAGAGAAAGTGACGATAGAATACTGAAAATGACTATCGAAATATACCAAACAAAAGGACTTGTGCCGACAATAGAGGATAGTCCAGTTTACACTATTACTACTAGCAAACTGATAGGATAAAATCTTTATAGGAGGATATTGTTTTGAGAAAAGCACAAAAATTACTTGCCAAATTTTTGAAAAATAACAAAGGTTCAAGTATAGTTACAATTCTTGTAGCTATGTTTTTTGTGTCTGCACTTGGGGCGATGTTGCTTTTTGCAAGTTATACAGGGCTTAAAATTAAAGTTACTGAGCAGAGAGGTGTTAGTAATTTCTATAATGCGACAGAAGTTATGGACCAAATCAGATCAGGAGTCCAGATTGTCGCATCTGATGCGGTTACTAAGGCGTATACGGATCTGTTAATAAATTATACAGGTAGCGATATAGCCGATAAGGAAAAACTTTTTAATGATTCTTTTATTAACTATGTTTTAGATTGGAAAACGCAGGAGGATTTACTAAATCCCGATTTTTCTGAAAAGGAGCTTTTTACCTCTTTATCTATAAATGCAGCTATTTACGAATATAATTTGAGCATTATTGAATATTTTCTAATAAGTGCTGGAGTAAGTTCTGATGAAATATATTACGAAGGAAAAAGCAATGAAGATGCTGCGATTAAAATAACAGGTGCAGGCTCTGTGGATGTGTTTACTACACCTACAGGTAGCACTGAAAGTGGATATGTTTCAATAAATGATTTAACTGTTTCATTTACAGATAAGGAAACGGCAATAGAAACTTCTATTAGCACGGATATAGTGATAAATATTCCGCCAATCAGCCTTTCCACGGGAAGTGGATTTACCACGGCTGAATTTCCTGAATATGCACTGATTTCAGACAGCACGATTAGTAAGAATAACTTAGAATTAACGATTAATGGCAGTGTGTACGGCAGAAATATTAGCTTAAGCGGTGCGGGCTCTGATACCAATCCAATTTTTACTACTATAAATAATTCCACGATTATTTCACCTAATAAGATTGAAATTGGCGTGGGACATAGCTTTAATCTATCCGAAGGTTCACAGGCGTGGGTGGACGGATTTGAACTATTTAACAATGCAAATATATTCTTAAACGGAAATTCGTATGTACAGGATGACTTAGTTTTAACTGGAAATGAATCCGAGGCTTACTTAAACGGAAACTACTACGGATTTGGTAACGGTGGAATTTATGAAAGTCCTGTTATTGGAATAACTGGAAGGTACGATGCAAGACAAAGTAGTAGCATAGTAATAAACGGATATGATACTAAGCTTGATTTAGATGAATCAAATGCGCTAATGCTAGCAGGTCACAGCTTTATTATTCCAAAGGAGCAAGCTTCAGGCGGTATTTTGATGGGTGAGTCGATATCGGTAAATCCAAATCAATTAGCATATTTAATACCTTATGAATATTTGAATATTAATTCGTGGGATACAGGGACAGTGGTTTCAAATCCATATGTGTATTCAGGTTCAGGAGAACCACCAAATGTCACACTCAAACAAAGTATGGTACTTTGGGAAGTCGAAGAAAACGGAACCATGGTCAGCAAAAATCTTGGAAATTACGGTAATCCGAATGTAGCAAAGCTTGTTATGCCTATAACAGGGTCTAATGATAAGCTTGTCTATTATTTTTATGAGTTTAGGCATATAACGGACACGTCGGGAAATCCATTTTTATCGAATATTGAAACTGCGAATGAGTATTTTGCAGATTACTTTGAAGTGAATAAAGAAGAAATATCTGAATATTTGACCTTGTATACAGATTTAAGCAATTATGATGGCATAATTCAGACAAGTGGTAACTATATAGTAGATGTATCAGAAGCTACGGCTACTAATCCGAATCCTGAACCGATTTACGAGCTTGTTAAAGCGACTGAGGACATGATGGATATGGAAACCTTTAATGTGGCATACAATAATTTTGTGAAAACACTTAGTTATAGTGATGGAGTATACGATAATCCGTATGATAATTTGATAACTACAAGTAAAGTGAACGAATTTATAAATGCAAATCCAAAATCGTCAAGCAGAATTTGGGAATTTCAAACGATAAACAGTGATATGACTATAGACATCACAGCACTTTTAATAGACGAAGATTTTGTGCTTAATGAAGATGAATATATGGATGTAAAACTGATTATATCCACATCTGATGTCACGGTAAATAGAGAATTTTCGGGACTTATTATCACAGATGGAAATATAATAGTCAACACTGGAAGTATAAATGCAGATAAAGACGCTGTAATAGAGGTGTTTGACTCTATTTATATGGATGTGCTAAATGAGGAAGTTAAAATCTCAAGATTTCTAACTCTTGTTGATGAATACAAGACAGGACAGGAGTATTTAGACACACCGTGGGAACTATCCGATATAGTTGTGTATGACGACTGGAAGAAATCTTAATTTATAGTAAAGGAGATGTTTTTGTGAAGAATAATAAAGGTTTTACCTTGGTTGAACTTATAATTGTTATTGCCATAATTGCTGTTTTGGCGAGTAGTTCCTTTGCGTATTTTTCACTTAACTCTTCTACAAATGCTAAGGAAGTTGCAAGCGATTTGCAGGCAATGATTTCAAGACTTAAAATATCTACAATCAGCGGAGAGATAAACCCTTATATGTCGGTGATTCATGAAAGTGATGGTCTTTATGCGGTGCTTTATATAGAGGATGAAAACGGTATTCAAATTGAAGCCGAGAAAAAGAAACTGGCAAATTCTGGAATGGAAATTTTGTATAAGGTAAAAGAGAGTAACAACGAAATAGTTTTAGGCGAGTCATCGCCAATAAATCTGAAGTTTGACAGGGACAGTGCTGCATTTGATTTCAGCGATAAAGTGGAGGAAGGCGGAAGTGTTTTAATGACTTTTGCTGATATAGAATATATAAGAATTGAAGCTGGTGCATACGATTATATCTTGCAGTTAACACAGTCTACAGGCTTTACCGAGATATTCAAAGGCTAAGGAGGGAAAAATGCGTAATAACAAAGGTTTTACTTTAGTCGAACTGTTGGTAGCCATAGCAATACTTAGCATTATTGCGGTTGGAATCACTGTACTGATGTCGTCTGGATCAAGTATATATGAAGATACAAACAGGACAATTAATTTGCAGTATGATTCACAAATAGTCAATGCTCAAATTGGTGAGCATGCTATCGATTGCAATGCGGGTATTGTTATTGACGGTGACAATTTGTTTTTGGCAAATTTAGTACAGGATGACGACGAACTTACAAAAGATGAGATTTTACTGAAAGTTTTTCACCATTCGGGTAGTAGTCTTTTGTATGCTGAGATTCAAAGCTCAAATTACGATGACTTTGAAAATATTTTTCCTGTTGATAAAATGTCAAACAGTATGACAGGGTTTACAGTAAGTGTGTTAGATGAAAACAAGAATGAAGTAGTGAATAATGAGGATGAAATAGCAATACTAGAAGTAACGACTACCTTAGAGCAAAAAGAAAAATCTAGTACCGTAGAGCATCAAATTGCACTTAGGAATAAGCCGCTATATTTTAATAGTTTAAATGAATTGCTAGAGTATTTTGGAATATCTAACTTGGCTCCATAAGAAGAGTGATATTAAGAAAGGCATAAAATAGATGAAAAAAGCAAAGGCGAATAAGGTGAGTTTAATAAAAAGAGTGGCAGTTGTTATCGTTTCGATAATGATTGTTACTCCTTTGCTGTTTTTTGGAGGTTTTAATGAGGTTTCGGCGGTTCAAAACTATAAATCACTTCCTGGAATAGAAAAAATTAAGACGGATTCTTTAGAGGATCCTTTTAGAATTTTAGAGATAGTCCCAGAATATGGAAGTGGAAGCCTCTCGTATTATATACCGGGTTATGAATTATCTGGCGTGTATGAGGATTTATCAAAGTTAGATAATCCACAGGATAGAAGCGATTATTTTTTAGCAAGCGGTGGGCTTTTAAATCTGCTTGAAGACAATGGTTTAATCGTAGATGAGTCAGATCCGCTTCATGAAACTAAAGCTCCTCTTACAAAAACAGGCGATGTGTATGAGGAATATTTGCCGTGGGAAGAAAATGCGGAGAAATTTTCCAAAATAGAATTAAAAAACGATGATAACAGTAAAAGAGAAGAAACTGCGACAATAATAGGACTCTTTGAAGAGAGTGAATCGGGCAATTTTAGCAAGAGTGAAAGTTATCAGATTTCTGATGATACCACTAAGGCAAAGTATGACTTAAGTTATGACTCTCTAAAATACCAAGATGATAGCACTGATTATTATGTGAATCCAACTTTTTCGGTAATGCAGCTTAGAAACTCTGATAATTCGCTAAAGACCGAAGCGGAAATACTAAGTCTCTATCAAAATCAGCAAGTGTATAATAAAGTTACTGATTCATCGGATACTTATTATGAGTATTTGGGAGTGCTTGGAGATTCAGATTTTACTCTTGACAGGGATTTTTTAGAAGATTTAAACAATAATTATTATTTTGTGGAAAGCCTTGGCAAGGTATACGAAGAGTTTTCTTCTTCATCGCCCTATGCGATTGTAAATTCAGAATTTATAGAATTACCAGAAGGTGAAACAGGTAATTTTGAAAAAATTACTACGTATTCGTTTGAAGAACTCGGTGGAGAATACCGATTTGTAGCAGAAGAAGATCTTGTATCAGGTCAAGTTGCAGAGGAATACAGCATAAATTACAGTTACATTTACGCTGATTTAAGCTATGAAAATAACGACTGGTTTAGAAAATATGTGTTTGATGAATTTCAAAGCAGTGAAGATTCTGAATCTTGGATTCAGCTTAGAGAGGTTGCAGCTAAAAGCTTGACCGAAGCGGATGTTCAAGAAGCGGATTTAATAGTTGTTTCCAGTGGTTTCAGTTTATCAGGTGAAGAGATAAATTACAGTGTTGACAATGATATTTCGTCAGTAGCAGCAGAAAGCTTGATAGAAGAAGTAGTATCAAGTGCTACAAATCCACAGCCTAAAATACTTGTGTTTGACTACAAGATTTTATCTACCACGGCGGTAAATCTTACAAGTGTTCTTAATGAAGTTGATGGTGGAAAAGCTACCGCTACGGGTTATGTGGAAAATAATGTATACGTCTTTTCGGGCGAGTTTATGGGAGATAACTTAGTAACAAAAGATTTTTATGCAGAATTTTCAGAAGGGTCATATACTTCGGGAAATGCCGAGGTAGATTTAAATTTACCTTATAATCCTGTATATAAAGAGATAGTCGAAGAAAATAAAATAAGACTAGCCGAAGGTGCTCTAGAAAGCGAATTGTTGCCCGTGAATGTCAGCATCGCAAGCTCGATAAGATATGCTTTGAATGCGTATTCAAGGCGTGATATTAGTAATAAAAGTGAATTTAATGTGCTTGAAATATCGCCCGCTACAGGAAGCGAGATGAGCATTAGGCTTATTCGAAGTTTGCTTCCAGATGATCAAAAAAATCTGTTTGATGAATCAAATCTAAAAATAACAACTATGTCATTGGCTGAATTTAATTCTAAAACAGAAGATATAGCGGCAGAATATGATATGCTATATTTTAGTGGAAGCTTAAAAGGCGTTACGACTAAATTTAATTTGGGTGGAGAGTTACTAGCCGATTACAATGAAGATGTTATGGATGGCTTGATGTATAGTGGTGTCGGTGATGTGTATAAGGCGCTTAATACGCTTTCAGGTCTTTTAAATTCAGATTATGATACTGCAAGTCCGTTTAGCTTAAATTACAGTTCGATAGGACTACCCAATGTAGGCGCAGATGAGAGTTTTTCGACTTATTATGTTAATGATGAGTATCAAGAATATAGAACTTCGGGCAATGATATAACACAAGCTAAAATGCAAGAAGTAATAGACTTTGCCAATGCAGGATTTCCTGTTATAATCAGTGATAATTTATTAAGCCAAAATAAGGCTGTTTCAGAGACAACAGTTAACGCTGAAGTTAGGATAGAGTCAGTGCTGAACGATGAAAAAGATGAAGCAAGACTATACGTAACTTCACCAATTAGCTATGAATACAGCGGAGCTACGCTTAGCTATCAATGGTATAAAGATGGCAATCTAATTAATGGTGCTACTAGAGAATTTTACTATACCGATTCTATAGGTGAGTATTACTGTATGGTCAATTCAGTAAAAAGTAATACACTTGTGATTGAAGAAAAAACATTTTCATCGTTTTCAGTGGATGAAGTAGATAGTGGAACTAGGAGTTCCGTGTTTACAGTTGTGAATCTTACAACAGGATTTAAAGATTACAGTGCTGATTTGCCGGCTGATTATGAGTATTCCAAAAATAAAATTACTGTGACAGTTCCAGATTTTGGAGAGGATGTACAGTATGTTTGGTATGCAAGGGAAACTAGTTCGAGCAGTACCGATTGGAAAGAACTCAAATACGAAAATGGCGTATTAACTGCATATGCAGACACTGGCGAAGAAGTTTTAGAAGGTGCATTGATTTCAGATGATGGAAGGACTTTAGCACTTAGTAGTACTGGCGTTAAATACAGTTATTCATTTTTTATGTGTGAAGTTATAGAAAACTATGTGTCTTACTACTCTGCGGCAGGATATGCTTTTTCAGGTACAGCAAATTTCTGGCTTAGAGTTGAAGATATCACAAGTAGCAACTCTCCAGATAAATTTACAAGCAAATTTTCTTTGCAAGCTCAAAATGATAATGCAGATTCCATGGGGATTATCTATGGTGAAAATGCAGAGTTAAAAGCTAAACCAACAGCGTATTTGACTGATGCATACAGCTATAGCTTACCGTACGAGCCTATTTTTGAGTATCAGTGGTATAGAAGCAGTGGTGGGGATTATCAAGCGGTTAGTGGCGCTACAAATGAAACTTACACGCATATCACAGGCGACTTTAGCTATAGATGCGTGATAAAGCTATTTGAGAGTGATTCGCTTGGGAATAAAGTAGGTGCTGCAAAAGCTACAAGTACAAGTCCAGCGATTACAGTAAGTTCTACAGCTGAGAGTAAAACAGGGCTTAGCATAAGCGACATTGGAGATTATGGAAACATAGATATACCGATTTTAGGTGTAGTTTATGATTCTTTAGATGAAAATATAATTGACGATTCTTCACTTATGTTTAGGACATTTGAAAATATTTTAAATAAAACAAATGTAATTTCAGTTGATGAAATTTTAACAGATGAAGAGAAAGAAGAGTTTTATAGGCTAATTAATTTGTCAAAACCAAATATTGTCCTTACAAAAGCGCCGACAGATTATACTGATTTAAGCCAGACGGGTTCATCATTGATTTCTAATGATAAGCTAGACTTTGAGTTTGAAATTAACACTTTAAATGAAGTTGACCCGATAAATACAAAGTACGAACTGAAAATATTTATTGATATTAATTCTGATGGAGTTTATTCTTCTGATGAGGAATTAAATCCGTTAATTACCGATATTGAAAAAAGATCTACAGTTGAAGACAAAAAAGATTTAATACAAGATGTTAAATATAGTGCAAGTGTAGAAGTTACTGAAAATTTTGCAGGGATTATTCCTTGGAAATTTGAAATTGTAAAGGTTCAAAATAATAATTTATCAGACTCTATAAATGGTTTAACCTACAAAGAAATGGGCGAAAAGCCAAAACTTGATTTATTACAGATTCTTCCTTTAGAAAATTTTGTTTCTTTAGATGAAAATTATGATTTAAGATTAATGCTTCAAAATGAAATTAGCGATTTATCGGGTGTTTACGACTTTAATATAGCCGTAAAATCCATAGAAGAGCTAAATAATTCAGTAGAGACCATAGAGAGCCTAACTGCTGAGTTTTTAAGTTATGATGTAATTATGATAGGTCCGTCGGATAGTTTTGGCACAAGTTCATCAGAGCAATATGGACTAAGTTACTATGCTAATACTGCATTAGAAAACTATATTAATGCTGATAAATCGCTTATTTTAACAGGAAATGCCCTTTCCTATTCGAACTTGCCAAGTGTTAATTATAAGCAGTCAGATGCACTAGGTAGCAATGTATACCAAGGTGTTTCTTATAGCAACTATTTTTCTAATTTGATGTTAAGAGATGAAATCGGATTGGATAAATACGGTGTCACAGACGATAAGTTCGGAATATCACAGTATTCGCCTTTGAGTACACTGATAAAAGACGCAGGCTCATTTGGCTATACAGCAAACGGGTATTTTAATGGGAATCAAAGTATTTTCCTTGATACAGGAGTTGTAGAAAGTCTTTTAGCCGAAGGGTATTCACTGCCGTATCTACCCAAAAGTGATGAGAGTATACTAGTAAATGAAACACAGGGGTATTCACAGGCACTGATAGCTGCTAATTTGCCAGATTTTGAGACTAGTTTGAATGTAAATACAGGTGCTGTAAGCACTGTTAGTCAGCAAAATTCGGGACAGATTACATCGTTCCCTTATAACCTTAATGATGTAGAAATAGGCGATATAAGCGCAGCTAAAATGCCAGTATATGCCTTGAATACAAATCTTGAGGATTTAAGAGTTTGGTATACACTGGGCTTAGAAAGTGTAAACCCTTCTAATAATTACTTTGTTTATAGCTATGATAATGTGTTTTATTTTGGCGCTGGTGGTGAAGAGGGAAGCGTGTACACGCCAACAGATTATGAGAAAAAGCTTTTGATGAATACAATTTTAGCCTCTTATCAAATAACCTCTATTCCGCCTGAAATTACTTTCCAAAAAGACTTAAATGAAATGGAGTATGCATTTGTTCCGGCTGATTTGGTAAAACTAGAGGATAAAGAGGATATTGGCGAATCTGTACTTCTTTATGATGAAGCCGACCCGTTGTTCCCGTCTAGAGAAATTTATTTTATAATAGAAGATGAAAATATAAGCGAGTTTAAATCATTTGATTTAGAGCTTTATTATCAAACCAACGATAAAAGCGGTGAAGTTTATTATAGGCAAAATATAGACGGAATAGTAGACTTTGTGCCGATAGATGCGGGTACGGTTACGGATGAGTTTTACAGAAAAATTGACCAAAATGCTCTTAATATTCATAAGGTAGATGGTGAAAACAAAACTCCTGAAACTATTCTTGATGATGAAGTCCAGTATGTGATGTACCTTACAAATGAGGTCTTAAAAGAGCTTGATGAAAACTTAAGTGAGGGAATTAAACTTTATATTAAAGTGGATTCTACAGTAGGCACAGAAAGTTTTGTCTCGGTTTCACCGTCGTTGACGCTTAAAGTTTTAGAGCTTATAGACTTAGGATAAGCTAGTAAATATTCAAAAAGACAAATAGCTTCTTGCTGTTTGTCTTTTTTGATAAAATATTTGTGAACTTGTTTTAGTTTGAAAAAGCAAATTTATTAGTGTATAATAGAAACATAGCATTTTTATTATTCTAGGTCTTAGACATGGTGAATGTTAACATGCGTTGCTTGTGGCAACGGGCAAATATCAGCTATAATCGAAACGCAAAGGAGGTATTTGCTATGTTAAGTGAAAATATTAAAGCTATAAGAAAATCAAAAGGGCTCTCGCAAGAAGAACTTGCGGTTAAATTGAATGTGGTAAGGCAAACAGTTTCTAAATGGGAGAAAGGATTGTCGGTTCCAGATTCGGAAATGCTACTTTCTATATCAGAAAATCTTGAAACACCGGTAAGCACATTGCTTGGAGAAACCATTTTAGATGAAAAAGAAGATGAATTAAAAGTAATTTCAGAAAAGCTAGAGATTATTAACTTGCAGTTATCGCAAAGAAGTATAAAAAGGCGAAAAATAGCCCAGTGTACATTTATTTCTTTGTGCGCAGTTGTAGTAGTAGGCTTTATTTTCTTAGTGATATTAGGGAGTCCGTATCTAGGATGGGACTACAGTGACCCCGAAACCGCTGTACTGGGGGTAGCTTTTCACTCATTCGAATGGATATATGTAAGAGTAGCACCAATTATTCTTATAGGAGCGGTCATTGGAATAGCTTTAACACGCAAAAAAGTATAGAGAGTATAAATGAAAACACACTGCTACTAATTAATAGTAACAGTGTGTTTTGATGTTTTAACAGGTGATAACAGTCGCTTATTAAAAAATTTCCTATAAAAAGAAAAAAGGAACCCAAAGGTTCCGAATCTCTTTTACTTAATCAAACTGCACGGGTAACTTTACCTGAACGAAGACAACGGGTGCAGGCGTATACACGTTTTGGTGTACCGTCGACTATTGCCTTAACACGTTTAATGTTTGGTTTCCATGTTCTGTTTGAACGTCTGTGTGAGTGAGAGACCTTTATACCAAAAGATACACCTTTACCACATACATCACATTTTGCCATATCTGCACCTCCTTAAGATAACTTGGGCGAATGTAATTGTAACAGATTTATAAAAAAAATGCAAGTTTTTTTTGAAAGTAATTGTAATTTATATGCTTTTGTATTATACTTTATAGTAAAAAGGAGGCTAATTTAATGCTAATTGACAGTATACGCACCATATTTTCGGGTGGAAATATAGATATAAACATAGTTATTGCTCAGGTTTTATCAGTTTTGTTTATTATTTTTCTGGTTTTACCATTGCATGAATTTGCTCATGGAATAATTGCCTACAAAATGGGAGATCCAACGCCGAAGTACGATAAAAGGCTTACGCTAAATCCTCTAGCTAGCATCGACCCGCTTGGAAGCCTTGCAATGCTATTATTCGGATTTGGCTGGGCAAAGCCTGTTCAAGTAAATCCCAGAAACTTTAAGAATCCAAAAAGAGACATGGCTATAGTGGCGATAGCAGGGCCGCTTTCAAACTTTCTTGCCGCTTTAGTAGGTGCATTTGCCTTTGTGGCTTTGGTTTTGTTCACAAATAAGAGTGACTTTGAGTTGATAAAGCTATTTGTGCAGTATTATATTATAATCAATCTTACCTTAACTGTATTTAATCTTATCCCGATACCACCACTTGACGGCTCTAGAGTGGTTGCCGCATTTTTAAGTGACAGGGCGGCGTACTCCTATTATAGATACCAAAACTATTTTTACATGATATTCTTTGTTTTAATGTTCTCAGGCGTCTTGTCAGTGCCGATAAGCATTGCCAGAAACTTTTTATACGATATCATAATTACAATAGCTCAGTTTCCGTTTGAACTTGCCGGAGTGATTTAAGATGAGTGCACAGCTTTCTTACAAAATAGAGGTCTTTGAAGGGCCACTTGATTTGCTATTAAATTTAATTAGCAAAAACAAGCTTAATATCTACGATATACAAATTTCAGAACTTTTAGAACAGTATACAAGTCATATAAGGCTTATGAAAGAAGCTGATTTAGAAATTGCCAGTGAGTTTTTAGAAATGGCTGCAAGACTTGTATATATTAAAAGCCTGTCTCTTCTTCCAAAACACGAAGAGGAAGAGGAGATGAAAAAAGAGCTTACAGGGCAATTATTAGAATATAGACTTTGTAAACTCATCGCTTCTGAACTTTCTAAAACAGTAGATTTGGATAAACTTGTAAAAAGTGAAGAGAATATATCTATAGACATGAAATACACAAGGTTTCATAATTTTAAAGAGCTAACGGCTCACTATCTTGCGGCTGTCGGAAGAGGTAAAAGGTTTTTGCCGCCTCCAGAAGAAAGATTTTCGGGAATCGTTGCGCATAAAGTGGTTTCGGTTTCGTCTCAAATAGTTTTTGTCTTAAGAAAACTTTGGAGAAGTAGAGAAACTGATTATGAAGAAGTTTTTAAAGGCAAGACGGACGCCTCAGAGCGTGTTGCGGTGTTTTTAGCACTTTTAGAGCTTGTAAAATCGAAAAGAATATCCATTAACGGAGAAGAGGAAGAAGCAAAAATAACTTTGCTCGCTGGAGGAAGAAACATTGACAGAGATTGAAATAGCAGGAGCGACCGAGGCTATACTTTTTGCAAGTGGAGAGCCTGTTTCTAAAAGCAGAATTATAACGGCTCTTAACATTAGCAAACAGGATTTTAAAAAAGCCTTGATTATACTTGAGAATAAATACCATAATAATGACAGTGGAATAATGCTTTTAAAGCTTGAAGACGATTTGCAGCTTTGTTCAAATTCAAAATACATCACCTTTATAAGAGAAGTGATGAATTTAAAAAAGAACACACCGCTCTCACCCGCTGCTATGGAGGTTTTGTCACTTGTTGCTTATAATCAGCCCGTTACAAAGGCTTTTATAGAACAGGTAAGGGGAGTTGATTGCTCGGGCGTAATAGCTAGTTTATCCTTAAGAGAGCTTATAGAAGAAGCTGGAAGGCTAGAGCTTCCAGGTAGGCCGTTATTATATAGGGTGACGGATAATTTCTTAAGATGTTTTGGCTTAAGTTCACTTTCAGAACTTCCACCGATACCAAATGAAGAAAATGGGGAAGTAAAAGAAGAGAACGAACAGTTGACGTTTAAAGACGAAATAGAAAAGAGTGAGTAAAAATGATAGCCTTGTACATTGTTCTTGGAATAATAGCTTTTATATTTCTACTGCTCTGCATTCCTGTTTCTGTAAAGGCGGTTTATAAGGATGAACTTGGTTTAACTCTTAGATATGCTTTTTTTAAGTTTGATTTGCTTAAAGAGCATGACGAAAAAGAAGAGAAGCAAGAGGATGAAACAGAAGAAAAGGAAAGTAAGTTTAAACTTAAGGATATGCTTAAAAATCACGGAGTAAAAAATTTTTTAGACATAATTAAAGAGCTTTTCTTGATAGCAACAAAGAGCCTTTTTAATATACTCAAGCATATAAAAGTCAAGGAATTAAGCATTGATTTTACGGCGGCGGCAGAAGAACCTGGAGATGCAGCCTTGCTTTATGGCAAAGTTTGCGGTATAATCTATCCATTCTATTCTTTACTGTTAGCTAATTGCAAAGTGAAGAAGTCGTCTGTGAATGTAGATTTGAATTATAATGAAGAAAGTCCTAAGGTGGGCGCTACTTTGGAAATTTCTCTTTTACCAATATATTTATGTGCACATGGAGTGGCGCTGTTGGTAAGAGTTTTACCACGTGTTAAAAAATTGGTTAGTAGTAAGAAAACGAATAAAAAAGGAGAGTTAGCAAATGAGTGAAAGTCAAGTAAGCGGTTTAATGGGCGAAACGCTGGAAAAAATTAAAAGCATGGTAAATGTGGACACTGTAATGGGTACGCAAATTAATACGCCTGACGGGACAACCGTGATTCCTATTTGTAAAGTAAACTATGGATTTGCCTCGGGTGGTTCTGATATTCCGACTAAAGTAGCGCATAATGCCGGTTCATTTGGAGGCGGTTCTGGTGGTTCGGTTTCTATAGCACCGATAGCTTTCTTGGTTATTAAAAACGGAGATGTGAAAATTTTACAAATCGAGCCGTTTACAAGTTCGGTGGATAGAATAATCGAAAAAGCGCCTGACGTTGTAGATAAAATAACTGGCTTCTTTAATAAGTCAAAAGATGAAGAAACAGAAGAATAAAAAATCATAGTCACACATAGTATTGTGTGGCAGGTGATTTATTTGATTAAAAAGATGGTTTTATGCATTTGCGTGTTCTCTATAATTTCTTCTTTAGTGATTAATGTAAATGCAAATGTATCGGCTCATTCGGCTATTTTGATGGATGCAGTGACAAAAGAAATTTTGTATGAAAAAAATGCATATGAAAAAGTCGCAATGGCTAGCACCACAAAGCTGATGACTTCATTGATTGCTGCTGAGTATATAGAAAACGGCGCAGATGAAACAGTAACTGTCGACTCAAATATTTTAGTCGGTGGGTCTAGTATGGGGTTAAGGGGTGGTGACATCCTGGCTCTTTCGGACTTAATAGCGGGAATGCTCTTGCCGTCGGGAAATGATGCTTCAAACGTGGTAGCGTTTCATATAGGCGGTAGCTTAGAGGGCTTTGCGTTGATGATGAACCAAAAAGCGGCAGAACTTGGGATGGTTAACAGTAGCTTTGTGACGCCGTCAGGACTCGATGCAGATACGCATTACACCACGGCGTATGACATGGCACTGTTGATGTCGGCTTGTTTAGAAAATGAGTATTTAAAGCCGTATATGAGCGCAAAAGAGATGACGGTAGAGTATTATTCAGGCGAGCAAGGAAAAGATATCAGTGTAAGATTTGAAAACCACAACAAACTTTTGACCGATTATCAATATGCAAACGGCGGTAAGACAGGATATACTGATAAGGCGGGAAGGTGTCTAGTTTCGGCGGCGGAAAAAAACGGATTACAGCTCGTGGCGGTTACTTTAAATGCGCCTGATGACTGGAATGACCATATATCCATGTATGAAAGCGTGTTTATGAATTCTCAGTCGGTGACTGTGCCACTATTTGAAACAGATATTCCAATAGCAAGCGGATACTCTGTAGGCTTAGTGATTAAAGATGCCACTTTTGAAGTGGCGCAAAATCAAGTAATAGAAAGAAAAATATACGCACCAAGGTTTATTTATTCGTCGCAAATGATGAAAGGCGAAATAATAGGAAAAGTACAGTACTACAAAAACGGTGTGCTGTTTTTAGAAAATTTAATTATATATTAAAAGGAAATAATATGAAAATAAGACTTCAAAAAATAATGGCAGAATCAGGTTTTGCTTCAAGAAGAAAATCTGAAGAGTATATAGCCAAGGGCAAAGTTAAAATAAACGGAAGACCCGCAAAAATCGGAGACAGTGCCGACCCTAAGAAAGATATCATAACAGTTGAAGATAAACAAATCACATCTTCATCAAAAAAATATTATATAATGCTACATAAGCCCAGAGGATATGTCACGACTATGAGTGACGAACTTGAGAGAAAATGCGTGGCGGATTTAATAAAGGATATTCCAGAAAGACTTCATCCAATAGGAAGGTTAGATAGAGAATCCGAGGGACTGCTGCTCATGACAAATGATGGAGCTTTTTCTAATACTATATCTCATCCTTCAGGGCATGTGAAAAAAATGTACAGAGTCAGTGTAAAACCTGCTGCAAACGAAGAACAGCTTATCGAGATGTCATCAGGCATGGTTATAGACGGGAAAAAGACTGCTCCGTGCGTAATAAGGGTATTATCACATGAAAAAGAGCGCTCAGTGCTTGAAGTAGTACTTGGTGAAGGCAGAAATAGGCAAATTAGAAAAATGTGCGAAGGCGTAGGACTTAAAGTATTAAGGCTTAAAAGAAACGCCATAGGCCCGCTTAAACTCGGAATGTTAGCGCCAGGAAAGCATAGAGAGCTTACAAAAGACGAGATAAGAAAGATTTCGGCGGCATCGCAAAAAGCATCGGAAAGGAACAGTAAAAATGATTCAAATACTACCAATGGAAAACAAGGAAGAGGAAAGAGAACAGATAAAAGACCTTATAAAGGAAGGCGATAGGGGAAGAATTCTAGTAATGACGGAAAAGTCACAAGAGCTTGGAAGAGTCTATATTGCTCTTAGAGAAAAAAAGCTTATTTTGCTGAAATTTGATCTTACAGCAGGATGTGACTTTGAAAACCTAGATTTTGAAGAGATGTTTATGCTAGATTCTTTAATGAGGTCGGCCGCATCTTTTGGTGAAATAAACGGAGCTCTTTCTATGGAGACAGAATCGCCGATATATAATTCTTTTTTAGAGAAAAAAGGATTTAAAGTAGATGATGACAAGGCTTATTTAAGCATTTCATCAATAGTACATTACAAGCAATAAAATATTACAAATTCGTAATATTTTATTGCGTTTTTTTTCTTATTTTGATATAATTTTTCGGTAATAAAAAAGAAATGAGCTGATATAACTTGTTAAAAAGTATGACAGGGTTCGGAAGAAATGAAGGGATTGTGGACGGACGACATATAATTGTTGAAATTAAGTCGGTAAATCACAAGTTTTTCGAGTATTCCATTAAAATATCAAGAGGGTTTAGCTTTCTTGAAGATAAGCTAAAATCGGTGGTAGCAGATAGAGTTTCAAGAGGCAAGGTGGATATGTATGTCCATATCGAAAATCTTGAGGACACCGAGGCGAAAGTGCTTGTAAATCATTCGCTTTTAAAGGGGTATATCGATGCCTACGAAGAAATTCGTGAAAAATATGACATTAAAAATGAAATTAGCATGGAGTTAATCACTAAAAACAGCGATATCTTTACAGTTCAAAGAGAAGCCGAAGATGAAGATAAAGTGTTTGAATCGGTAAAGGAAATAATGCTTCCAGCCTTAGAATCGTTCATTAAAATGAGAGAAGCCGAGGGCGAAAAGTTAGCTCTTGACATTAAAGAGAGGGCAAACACTATTTTAAATATCACTAATGAGGTTGAAGAGAGGTCTCCGAAAACTGTTAGTGAATACAGAACAAGGCTTGAAAACAAGCTAAAAGAAATTTTAGAAGACAGAAATATAGATGAGCAAAGGGTAATGCTTGAAGCGGCGATATTTGCAGATAAAGTTGCTGTTGCCGAGGAAACTGTAAGGCTAAAAAGCCATGTGGAACAGCTGATGAAATTTATAAGCTCTAAAAATGCCATAGGAAGAAAAATGGACTTTTTGGTGCAAGAGATGAACCGTGAGGCAAACACGATAGGCTCGAAGGCTTCAGATTCTACTATTGCTTATATGGTGGTCGACCTAAAGTCAGAAATCGAAAAAATCAGAGAGCAAATTCAAAATATAGAGTAGGTAAATAAATGATACTTTTAAATATTGGATACGGTAACATGGTATCCGCTGATAGGATAGTTGCGGTGATAAGTCCCGAGTCTGCCCCTGTTAAAAGGATAGTCCAAGAGGCAAAGGAAAACTCGATGGTTATAGATGCAACACAAGGGAAAAAGACAAAGTCGGTAATTATTACAGACAGCGACCATGTGATTTTGTCGGCGGTTTCACCGATGAATATAAGCAAAAAAATTAGCGATACAGATATAGTGGAGGAAGTGGAGGAAAACGATGAGTAAGGGTTCGTTAATAGTCATTTCTGCTCCGTCAGGAGGCGGAAAAGGAACGATAATAGCAGAATTATTAAAACAAAACAGAAATATTAAATATTCTATTTCGGCAACAACCAGAGCACCAAGAGAAGGCGAGGTAGACAAGGTTCATTATCATTTTATTTCTAAAGAAGAATTTAAAGATAAAATCGAAAACAAAGAAATGCTAGAGTATGCTGTTTACTGCGATAATTATTACGGAACACCAAAGGCGGCGGTTTTAGAAGCACTCGAAAAAGGCGATGACATCATTTTGGAAATTGAGGTTCAAGGTGGGGCACAAATAAAAGAGATTATGCCAGAGTGCGTGAGTATTTTCATCACGCCGCCTTCTATCGAAATATTAGAGCAAAGACTTAGAAAAAGAGGAACCGAGAGCGAAGAAAAAATTAATATGAGAATCAAAACAGCAAAAGAAGAGCTGAAATCACGGGAAGATTACGACTTTGTCGTTATAAACGACACGCTGGAAAAAGCAGTAGAAGAAGTTGCTGCGATAATAAACAATCAAAAAATTGGAGGAAATAAATCATGTTAAAACCATCAGAAAATATTATTAAAACACCACACCAAAGCCACTATTCACTAGTTGTGGCAGTAGCTAAAAGGGCAAGAGAGATAACCGAAGAATGTGAGCAAAAAGGCGAAATTTTGATAGAGAAACCTGTTGATTTAGCGGTTAAAGATTTTGTGAACGGCAAATACTTGATTATAGAGCCAGATCCATATGCATAAGGAGTTGTTTTTTTGTTTGTCAGTGTAGCGGTTGAAAATACAATTTACAGTTTTGACAAGCCTTTTACCTATCTTGTCCCAAGTACACTAGAGGACAAAATAGAGGTCGGAATGAGGGTGACTGTACCATTTGGAAACGGAAACACCCTTAGAATAGCCATGGTGCTTGAAAAGTTCAGCGTCTTTGAGGGAGAAAAGTTTAAAGAAGTTTCAGAGATTTTGGATGATGAGCCTGTCTTGACAAAAGAGATGATAGAGCTTGTTTACTTTATGAAAGAAAGGTATTTCTGCACTCTTTTTGACTGTATTAGGTTGATGCTTCCGGCTGGAATAAGTTATAAAGTCGAGACTGGATACGTTTTGGACGGCGAATATAATGAAGATGAAAATCTTGATGAAACTGAAACTCAGGTTTTAAACTTGATTAAAACTAGCAAAAAAGAGCTCAGCGAAAAGCAGATTCGTGAAACTCTGGGACTTTCAGAAAAATCAAAAGTGCTTTCTGAACTGAAAATAAAGGGATATATTAAAGCTGTTGAGTTGACAAAAAGAAAAACTGGCGATGCAAGCCAAAAAATGATAAGAGTGGCAGAGAGTTTCGCGGGGAAACTTACACCAAAACAAGAGTATGTGTACGAAACTCTTCGTGACTGCGGTGAAGTTACGCTTAAGGAGCTAACTTACTACACCGGCGCCTCGAATGCTATTATCAAAAATTTAAAAGACAAAGGCGCTGTAGAGCTCTTTGAACAAGAGATTTACAGAAAGCCAAAACATTTGACAGCAAGTTTTGAAAAAAGTGATAAGAGTATTACACTCTCGATAGAACAAGACAGAGTTTTTGACAGCTTGATTGACGAATTTGAAAGCGGTCAAAAGGTAGTCTCGCTCTTATATGGAATTACGGGAAGCGGAAAGACATCGGTGTTTTTAAAGCTTATCGACTATGTAATGGGCAAGGAAAAAGACATTATTTTAATGGTTCCTGAAATATCACTTACACCACAAACCATAGATTTATTTAAAAGACAGTTTGAAAATCAAATTGCAATTTTTCACAGCGGTCTTTCGGTCGGCGAAAGACTTGACGAGTGGAAGAGAGTAAATAGGGGCGAGTGTAGAATCGCCATAGGGACAAGGTCAGCGGTTTTCGCACCGTTTAAAAATTTAGGACTCATCGTAATTGACGAAGAGCAAGAGCACACATATAAATCTGAAATGACACCAAGGTACAATGCAAAAGAAATTGCAAAGTTCAGATGCTCATATAACAAGGCGTTTTGCCTTTTGTCTTCGGCGACTCCATCTGTCGAATCTTACTATAGAGCGGTAAAAGGCATTTACGGATTTAACAGTTTAGATGTAAGATACGGAGATGCGCAGCTTCCAAATGTAAGAGTAATCGACATGAATAATGAAGAAGTTTTCGGTAATAAGACGGACATCAGTTTTGCACTTAAGCGTTCGCTAAATGATAATCTTAGAGACGGTAGGCAGTCGATCATACTCTTAAACAGAAGAGGTTACAACACTTATGCAAGGTGTTCGCAGTGTAGAGCAACGATAACTTGTCCAAACTGTAGTATATCGCTCATTCTTCATAGTGCAAATAATAGATTAATGTGTCATTACTGCGGTTATTCAAGAGAATTTAGCTCAGAATGCACCGAGTGTGGAGAAGATGCGGTAGGCTTTACAGGATACGGAACACAAAGGGCTGAGGAGTCGCTTGCATTAGCAGTTCCGGGAGCTAGGATACTTAGGATAGATGCCGACAGTACAGGTGCAAAATATTCACTTGAAAAAAAATTAGACGCCTTTGCAAACGGTGAATACGACATAATGGTTGGCACTCAAATGGTGGCAAAAGGTCTTAATTTTGACAATGTTACCTTGGTTGGAGTAATTTCAGCGGACCCAAGCCTTTATAGTGACGATTTTAGAAGTAGCGAGAGGACCTTTGACCTTATAACTCAAGTTGTCGGAAGGTCGGGAAGAGGAAAATATAGGGGCGAGGCGATAATTCAAACCTATGTGCCTGAAAATGCGTATTTGCAAATTGCGGCAAATCAAGACTATTTCACATTTTACGAGATGGAAATTACCTACAGAATGGCGATGCTCTATCCGCCTTTTGTGGACTTGCTACAAATAGGTTTCACTGGTGAAGACGAGAAGAAAACCGAAAATGCGGCGAATGTGTTTTTAAATAGTTTAAGCCAAAAATTTAATGAATCTGATAAAAAAATACCGATTAGAATACTCAAACCATCGGCGGCGGCAGTTGCTAAAATATATGGAAAATACAGGTATAAAATAATTATAAAATCGAAAAATACAGTTCATTTCCGTGAAATAATAAGGAACCAGTTGATAGAGTTTTCTAAGCTGAAAGAATTTGACGAAGTAAGTGTTTTTGCGGATATGAATCCAAATACAATCATGTAGAAAATGGAGAATACTATGGCTAAAAGAAATATAGTAACTTTTGGAGAATCCGTTCTTGAAAAGAATTGCAGAAAAATAGAAAAGTTTGACGAGAAGCTTTTTACACTTCTTGAAGATATGAAAGAGACTCTTGAAGAAGCAAACGGAGTAGGCCTTGCCGCTCCTCAAGTCGGAATGCTCAAAAGAGTGTTCATAATCGACCTTGGAGACGGAGTGATAGAGTTTATCAATCCTGAAATATTAGAAGAGTCGGGAGTGCAAGACGGTATGGAAGGCTGTCTTTCAAATCCTGGAAAATACGGAATGGTGGAAAGACCTAATTATGTAAAAATCAAGGCTCAAGACAGAAACGGAGACTATTTTGAATTAGAAGGCGAAGAGCTCATGGCAAGGGCGCTTTGCCACGAATACGACCATTTAAACGGAACTTTGTTTATAAGCCGAGTAAGCCGTATGCTTACTGATGAAGAGCTCGAAGAGATGAGAGCAGAAGCCGAGAGAGAGGAAGAAGAGGAAGAATGAATGTAATTTTTATGGGTACTCCCGATTTTGCGGTGTCTACTTTAAGAGAGCTTGTAGACAATGATTTTAACGTAATGAGAGTATATTCACAACCCGATAAGCCGAAAGGGAGAGGGCATAAATTAATGCCGACACCTGTAAAAGAATTTGCACTTTCTAAAAATATACCTGTTTTTCAGCCAGTTTCACTTCGTGACGAAGGAGTGATTAGTGAAATTAAAGAATTAAATCCTGATGTTATCGTGGTGGTTGCCTATGGAAAACTACTGCCAAAAGCGGTTTTGGACATACCTAAAAAAGGCTGCATAAATGTGCACGGCTCGTTGCTTCCAAAATACAGAGGTGCGGCACCGATTCAGTGGAGCGTGTTAAACGGCGACAAAGTAACAGGTGTCACCACAATGTACATGGCAGAAGGAATGGACACGGGAGACATGCTCTTAAAAGAAGAGACCGAAATAGGCGAAAATGAAACTTCGGGAGAACTGTTTGAAAGGCTTAAAGAAATAGGAGCAAAACTGCTTGTTAAAACCTTGAACACGCTTGATGATATAGTGCCAGAAAAGCAAAATGAAGAGGAAGCCTCTTTAGCTCCGATGATTAGAAAAGAGATGTCCGTCATAAACTTTAACGATTCGGCAGAAAAAATTAAATGCCTTGTAAACGGACTTAACCCGTGGCCGTCCACAAAGGCTACTGTAAACGGAAAAAATGTAAAGATTATAGAAGTAAGAGTAAGTGAAGAAAACGGAGAAGCAGGAGTGTTTTTCGAGAAAAATGGAAAGCTATTCGTTTATTGTGGTGAAAAATCACTGGAGATCATCATGATTCAGCCCGAAAACAAAAAAGCCATGACAGGACAAAGCTATTTGCTTGGAAATCCGATTAAAAATTAGCGTTAAACACCGTTTTACTTAGAGGAGATAAATTCTAATATGAAAAAAACAGCCAGAAACTGTGCACTTGAAGCCTTGCTTCAAGTTGAGGAGAACAGCGGATACTCGAATATAGTTCTCGACAAATGCTTAAGAAAATATGAGCTTGATAAAAGAGACAGCGCACTTTGCAGTCATATATTTTATGGGGTTTTAGAAAAAAGAATCACACTTGACTATTTTCTTCAAAAGTTTTTCAGAAGACCCAGTGACAAACTTCACGAGGGAATCAAGCAAATTTTAAGAATAGCCGCATATCAGTGCATTTACTTAGATAAAATACCGGAGTCCGCCATTGTAAACGAGGCGGTAAATTCTGTAAAAGAATTAAGGAAAGAATCACAAAGCGGATTTGTAAACGGAGTTTTAAGAGAATTGATAAGGGAAAAGGCAAATTTAGAACTGCCAGACGACGAATCGTCATTAAGCCTTAGTATAAGATATTCTTGCCCTGAAGAGTTAATTCTAATGTGGAAAAAAGCCTACGGGATAGGTAATACGATAAAAATACTCGAGAGCTTTTCACAAAAATCAAAAACTTTTGTAAGAATAAACAGCACTAAAACAAAAGATATAGGCGGATTTTATAAGAGCAAATATTTAAGATATGCCGCCGAATTTACAGGCACTGGAAGTGTAGCCGAGACCGAAGAGTTCAAAGATGGACTTTTCCACGTTCAAGACCTATCGTCTCAGTATCTATGCGAAATTTTAGACCCGAAAGCTGGCGAAAATGTCATAGATATGTGTGCCGCACCCGGAGGAAAAACTTTTACTATTGCAGAAAAGATGAACTGTGAAGGCAAGGTTTATTCCTACGATTTATATAAGGGCAGAGTAAAATTGATTAGAGATGGCGCTTATAGACTAGGACTTAGCAATGTTTTAGCGAGCATTAGAGATGCCACAAGTGATAAATGTGAAATATCAGATGCAGATAGAATTCTTTGTGATGTGCCTTGTTCAGGATTTGGCACGATTAGAAGAAAACCTGAAATTAGATATAAAACGATGGAAGAGTTAGAAGAGCTTCCAAAAATTCAGTACGAGATACTGAAAAAATCCTCGAAACACTTAAAAAGCGGAGGATATCTGCTTTATTCAACGTGCACACTCAATCCAAAAGAAAACACCGAGATTGCAGATAAGTTTTTAAAAGAAAACGATGATTTTGAAGCGGCGGAGTTAAAAATTCCGCTAGGTCTAAAAAGAGTGTTAAACGAAAGCGAAAATCAGCTTACTATGATGCCGTTTGCAGGAGAGACAGATGGATTTTTCGTAGCAATGTTTAAGAAAAAATAAGAAAAGGAGATTGTAACATGAATAAAATTGACATAAAATCAATGTATTTGGAAGAGTTACAATCTTTTGTAGAAGAAAAAGGACTGCCAAAATTTAGGGCGAAACAGATATATGAATTTATAAAAAACGGTGTGACAGATTTTGACGAGATGACAAATTTAGCAAAAAGTCTTAGAGAAGAGCTAAAAAAGACTTCTTTTATCGCAAACTGTGACATAGAAATTAAAAGAGAATCAAAACTTGATGAAACAGTGAAATATTTATTCAAACTTTTTGACGGAGAATATATAGAATCTGTTTTAATGAAGTATAAGCATGGGAATACTATTTGCATATCGACTCAAGTTGGATGTAAAATGGGATGTACATTTTGTGCAACAGGAAAGCAAGGCTTCACAAGAAATTTACTGCCGTCCGAAATGCTGTCTCAAATACATGCCGTTCAGAAAGATTCTGGTGAGCGAATATCGAATATTGTGCTTATGGGTATGGGTGAACCGCTTGACAATTACGACAATGTGTTAAAGTTTTTAAGGTTAGTTTCAAGCGACGATAACTTAAACATAGGAATGAGACACATATCTCTTTCTACTTGTGGAATTGTCCCTAAAATATATGATTTAGCCGAACAGAAACTGCAACTGACACTTTCCGTTTCACTTCATGCGACAAGCGATGAGATAAGAAACTTGACTATGCCTGTTAATAAGCGGTATAATATAGAGAAATTGATTGAATCACTAAGATACTACGGTAAAGTGACCGGTAGAAGAATCAGTATTGAATATGCGATGATTAAAGGGTATAACGACAGCCCTATACACGCAAAAGAGCTTTTAAAAAAGTTAAAAGGAATACTCTGCCACATAAATTTAATTCCGGTAAATGATGTAACAGGCTCTTCATACAAAAAAAGCAGTATGGACAGCATAAATGCATTTTCACATATATTAGAAAAAAATGGATTTACAGCCACAGTGAGAAGAACTCTAGGACAAGACATAGAGGCTTCTTGCGGACAGCTAAAAGGAAATAAAATAAGGAAGGAGCATGCAAGTGAAAATATTTTCAAAAACGGACAAAGGCCAAGTTAGGGCGAATAATCAAGATACGTTCAGATTAGGCATGGTGTCCGAAAATCTGCTATGGTCCGTAGTATGTGACGGAATGGGCGGTGTCAAGGGAGGAAATATTGCAAGCTCTTTAGTGGCAGATTGTATAGAAAATATACTTAAAGCCGAGCTTAACGAAAATATGAGTGATGAAGAGATGAAGTCACTTGTGTTTAAGTGTACGGATTCGGCAAACAGTGAGGTTTTTTCAAAGTCGATAGACGAGCTTGACTTAAGAGGAATGGGAACCACGGTGGTTCTGATAATAATTTCTAAAGGGAAAGCCTTTTTAGCACATGTAGGAGATAGTAGGGCGTACCTACTTAGAGAAAACAATCTAGAGCAAATCACAAAAGATCATTCACTCGTGCAAGATTTGGTTGATATGGGAGAAATTACTGCTGAAGAAGCCAAAAGACACCCTAGAAGAAATATTATAACACGTTGTGTAGGTGTTAGAAGTACGGTGCAAACTGATTATAAGGAAGTTGATGTTCAAAAAGGTGATATTATACTTTCTTGTAGTGATGGGTTAAGCAATTATTTAAGTGATGAAATTGTCAAAGAATATTGTGAAAAATATCAAGATCAAGAACTTGTAGACGAACTTGTAAACTTTGCCAATAATAGTGGTGGAAGTGATAATATTACAGTTTCGATTATATATATTTAAAATCAAACAGGGAGAAATGGAGCATAAGTATGGAAGATAAATTTATTGGAAAAAGGCTTGATGGCCGTTATGAAATTCATCAGCTCATAGGAACAGGTGGCATGGCTTATGTTTATAAGGCATATGACACTAAAGAGGATCGTTGGGTTGCTATAAAAGTGTTAAAAGAAGAATTTTCTGATAACAGTGAATTTTTAAGAAGATTTAGAAATGAGTCAAAGGCGATTGCAGTGCTTTCACATGTTAATATAGTGAAAGTTTTCGACGTTAGTTTTGGCGACAGAATACAGTATATTGTAATGGAATTTATCAATGGAATAACACTTAAAGACTATATAACAAGAAAAGGTGTTATCACATGGAAAAATGCAATTTACTTTACAATTCAAATATTAAAAGCGCTTGAACATGCACATAAAAACGGAATTATCCATAGGGACATAAAGCCACAGAACATTATTTTGCTTCAAGACGGCACAATAAAAGTGATGGACTTCGGCATAGCAAGATTTTCACAAAGTGAAACACAAACAATGACAGACAAAGCCTTAGGGTCTGTTCATTATATAGCGCCAGAACAAGCAAAAGGCGAGTTCACAAGTGAAAAAGCCGACATATATTCCGTCGGTGTAATGATGTATGAAATGCTTACAGGACAGCTTCCTTTCGAGGCAGACAGTGCGGTTTCGGTTGCGATTATGCAGCTTCAAGCGACTGCAAAGCGTCCAAAAGCGATTAATCCTGAGATTCCGATAGGCCTTGAAGAAATCACGATGAAAGCCATGGAAAAAAATCCTGCAATGCGCTTTCAATCGGCTGATGAAATGCTTATTGACATCGAAAGATTTAGAATCAATCCGAATATAGTGTTTAACTATCACCTAGACAGCGGTGAAACAGTTCAAATGGATGTAATCGGAAGACCTACAATGCCAAAGCCTGCGCCAGCGCCGAAACCTAGGGTGTATCAGGATAATTACGAATATGAAGAAGAGCTTGTAAAATCAAAGAAAACAGCGACAAGCTCGATGATTATAACAGGTGTAATAGCTGCGTTGGTTATAGCTGCAGTGGTAATAGGTGTTATTTTTGTTATGCAAATGTTTGAAACTCCGGCAGAAGAGCCAGTAGATGAAGTGATGATGCCTGACTTTGTCGGAATGAATTATTTTGACGAAATCGAAGGAAATACGGAGTATGAGGACTTTAATTTTGTGCCACAATACATGAAACAAGAGGGCGGCGAGCCAGGAGAAGTTGTTAGACAGTCGCCAAACGATGGAATCATGGTTAAAATCGGAAAAGAAGTAACTTTGTATATAGTAGAGTCTTTAGATGAAAGTGAAAAGACAGAAGAAGTGCCTGATATTACAGGAAAGAGCCAATCAGAAGCATTTAATACGATAAGTAATGCAGGATTTATTCCTAAAATGCAATCAGTAAGTGACGATGAGACAGCGTCAGGGTTTGTAGTTAGAACAGATCCAGAAGCTGGAACAAGTGCAAATATAGGTTCTGAAATAACAATATATATCAGTACAGGACCAGACGAAGTACAAGTCACTATTCCGAGAATAATCGGAGAAACTTTAGAGAGAGCCGAAACCCTACTTTCTGATTCTAACTTGACAAGAGGAAAAGTTGAGTATGATGATGAAAGTGAAGAGCCTAAAGATACAGTTATAAGCTGTTCTCCTGGTGAAGGTGATCAAGTTTCAGAAAATTCTATCGTTGACTTGGTTGTAAGTTCAGGCAAAAAAGACGAAATTACAGTGCCGATTTCATTCTCACTTCCTACAGGCGTTAATATGGACGTACAGGTAAAAGTATATGTTGATGGTGCGTTATTGGTAACAAACACTGTTAACCCATCGTTAAATCCAAGCTTTACAACAAATGCAGTCGGAAAAGAAGGAACTAAAAGAGTGGTAGTTCAGCTTGACAATAAAGATTACATTATCGGTGATGTAGAATTTGACACCGATACAGGTTCGTTCACGATTGAAAGTATAATTCCGTTTGCAACACCGACACCACAGCCAACTCCAACTCCGACACCGACTCCAACACCGACTCCAACTCCAGATCCGATAGTGACTCCGGTGCCGGTAGGATAAGATATGATAGGAATTATAACAAAAGGCATAGGTGGATTTTATTATATCAATTCAGGTGGAAATATTTATTGCTGTAAGCCTAAGGGGATATTTCGAAAAGAGAAAATATCTCCTCAGGTTGGCGATAGGGTAGATTTCACACCGGGTGAAGGCGAGAGCGAAGGGACTATTGAGAGTATTAGAGAGAGAAAAAATGAGCTCGTTAGGCCTGGAATTACAAATATAGATAAGCTATTTATAATTGTTTCTGTAGTTGATCCGTCACCCAATATTTTGATTATTGATAAGACGATTTTAATTGCAGAAATTAAGAATATCGAACCAATAATTGTCATTACAAAGACGGATTTAAAAGATAGCACGAAGCTTGAAGAAATGTATAGCTCAGTCGGAATTAAGGTGTTTTCCGTTTCTTCTGTTAATTTAGAAGGAATAGAAAATGTCAAGAACGAGATGAAAGATTCTATTTCGGCAATAACAGGCAACAGTGGAGTTGGAAAATCGACACTATTAAATGCGATTTTTCCAGATTTAGGTCTTGAAATGGGCGATATTAGCAAAAAACTTGGCAGAGGTAGACACACTACAAGGCATACAGAGCTTTTTCTGCTTGATGATAATACATTTGTTGCAGATACACCAGGTTTTTCAACCATTGATTTGCAAAAATATTTGTCGATAGAAAAAGAAGAAATTGCCTATGGCTTTAGAGAGTTTAAAGACTACTTGCCAAACTGCAAGTTTAACTCGTGCACGCATACTTGTGAAAAAGGTTGCGCAGTGCTTGAGGCGTTTAATGATGGATTGATAGCAAAGTCAAGGATGGATAGCTACTGTGCCATATACGATGAAATGAAAGAAGTGAAACAGTGGAAGAAGCAAAAAAATGTATGATAATTGCGGCGGGACCAGTAGAGAGCAAAAAGATTTTTGACGAGTTTAATCCTACTGATTACTATGTCATTTGTGCCGATGCTGGATATGAGACTGCAATCAAATATAATATAAAACCTGATTGTATAGTGGGTGACTTCGATTCTGCGAAAACTATGCCGAGCGCTACAAAATACAATGTAAAAAAACTACCAGTCGAAAAAGACTATACTGATACAATGTATGCTGCCGTGGTAGGATATAAAATGGGTTGCCGTGACTTTATAATAGTTGGCGGAATCGGCGGAAAAAGACTAGACCATATGTTTGCAAATTACAATGTAATGCTTTATTTAGCAAGAAGCGGATGCACGGTTTTGATGGCAGATAATACAGTTAAAATGTTTTTGCTAGCAGGCAGAAGGCTTAGAATAAACAATCAAAAAGGCGCCGGCGTATCCGTGTTTCCTTTTGGCTTGAGCTCGTGTAATCTTACATATAAAGGTCTTAAATATCCTCTTCAAGGAGAAGATTTAGTGATTGGCGATACGCTTATGGGCGTAAGCAACGAGGTGACCGAAGCAAATGCAGAAATCATGGTACATGCGGGCTATGCGCTTGTAATGTTATACCCAGTAAACGATACAAAATCGTAACAAAAAAATCACCTTAGCATAGTATGTTATATACTTAAGCGGAGGTGATTTTGTGTTTAATAAATGTATGAGACCTTGCAAAAAATACTGTAGACCCTTTGGAAAATTTGCGTTTGCCTTTGGTTTAGGGCTTACACTTTCATTTTTTTGCCCATATGGTCTTATAATGTTTTTATCGGCAGTCATCATCTGTGCCTTAGGTATTTTAGTCTTAAGATGCTAAAGGTAGGTGACAAAAATGAAAGTGGTTATAGTAAAAGCTAAAGGTATTTGGGGTTACATATTAAGAAAAAAATTTAAGATAAAGAAAATTAATGATACATAAGTTAAATTTAAAAGCTGTTAAAATCCATAAAAAAACAAATTGTCACTATCAAAAATTGGTAGTGACAATTTTACTTTGAGGAATTATGAACATAACCTCCCTTTGGGAGATTGACTAATGGCTAAGGGTGAATGGTGAAAGACTATTCAAATAATTTACATGATATAGTACCTAAAAATATTAACTTATTTCTTAAGTTCCCAGAACATAAAGATAGGTATTTTTTTCATCCAAGCAATATTATCACTTACTTTTGCTTGTTCATCAGTGGGAACTGGTTCATGTAAGTCAGTAATTGTTAATCCACATTTTATAAACATTTTAACGTAATCTTGAATAGTTCGGTGTCTCCATACTACTTCTACAGTTCCACTGTGAAGTGGAGCTATCCATTCAGTTGGGTGATAATAATTAGTTACAACTACTTCTTTATCAATTCCCTTTTTTTGACGTCCAATACCGCCACTTGAATGAAAACACGGGTGACATACACTTGCAAACAGCTTTCCGTCATGTTTTAATACCCTTACTATTTCTTTTATAGTTCCCTCAAAATCTTCGCAATCCAT
>CAYJFP010000012.1:0-61373 GCA_964369415.1 uncultured Eubacteriales bacterium
TTGTTACTTTTGCCAAAAGTAACGCAATAGCACTTTCGACACTGCGTATCAAAAGCGCCTTGCGTTCTCCGAAGGGCAACATCCTGTTGCATCGGCATATCGCTTACGCTCTTTTAATGTTGCAACATTGTAACACTCTAAGGATACCGCAATGTTGCAATGTTGGAAATTACTCTTTAGGCGGTAATTCCCAATACCATTTGTTAGCTGATTTCGTAGACTTCACCCCCAACTTTTTCTTCATTTCATCAAGCACTCGTTTGGAAATATCCCAATCTTTGGCTTTGGCTAAAACATCAGATTGTAACTTTTCCCCATCCTCTAACATCTCGTTAAGAAGTCGTTCCGCAAGTTGAGATTTGTTTTCTTTTGACATCCCCGAAAGCAATTCTTCAGCCGACATTTCACACTTACCAATCCATTTAAAACCTGTTTCTTTGTTAAGCTCAAATGCAATACTTTCGCCCTCCGGTGCAAGGCTCGATTTGCCTTGTGCAATAACCCTCATGGTCGGGTTATCTTTGAATCTGCCGACGATCAAAACGCTCCTTTCCACTGCTTGAAAATCAATAGAACCAAGTCCACGATATGATGCCTTGTTACCGCTTTTATTCATGTGTCCTACAAGTATAATGGCACAATTATATCGGTCTGCAAGTTGCCCTAATTGCTTTGTTATATCCCTTATTTCGTTAGCCGAATTCATATTTACGTCACTGCCTAAATATGCTTGTATAGGGTCTAAAATCACAAGTCTTGCGCCTGTTTCCGTTAATGCTTCTTCTAACCGTTCATCAAGCATTGTAAGGCTTTTATCCGCTTCATCAATCACTTTGATTTTTGTGCAATCTGCATTTGCTTGCAATAACCTCGGCTTTATAGTGTCGTTCAACCCATCTTCAGCAGTCTGATAAATGATGTTAATAGGCTCTATATCTCTATCGTCACACGGAAGTTTTTCCCCGTTTGACAGCAGTGCTGATATCTGCAAAACCGCTGTTGTTTTGCCCTCGCCCGGATCACCCTGTATAATAGTGATTTTTCCATAAGGGATAAATGGATACCACAGCCACTCTACCTCTCGCACCTCAACATCTTCCATATTGATTATTTTTAATTCGCTCAAATTTAGTCCTCCTACAATTTTTTGTTGTAATTTTAAGCGAAACTGTATATACTTAAATATAGAGGAAATGCCACAGTTTCACTGTTGGAAAAGTCTTTACTTTGCCGAGTAAAGGCTTTTTTCTTTGTCACTTTTTAAGCCCTGTAGTGTAACTGTAATAAGGTTTATGGTAGCAAGCAGTTCTTCATCTGCTGGAGTGTTTTCAATGCCTTGTAGAGCCTGTAAAACCCTTGCAAGTTCATCTCTCAATGCTTTATACACTCTTGGATTGCCCTGTACTACAATATCTCTTTCGGATATACGCTTGATTAAATAGTCTTGCTTTGTTAAGCCGGATAAGCGTACAGCGGTTTCAAACCGCTCCCATTCTTCGGGCGATACTCGGAATGCCACCGTCTTATTGCGCCAACGGTTTTTGTTGTCCTTATTTTTTGCTGACATTTCCTGTTCCCCTTTCTACTGATAATTGATTTGCCATATCTATCTGCTTTGATGGGAATAGGTGGGCATATCTGAAAGTGATGTCTATACTTTCATGACCAACCCTGCTTGCGATTGCAACTGCACTAAATCCCATATCTATGAGAAGTGAAATTGCAGAATGACGAATATCATGGATTCTGATACGCTCTACACCTGCAAGCTCGCTACCTCGTTTCATCTCATTGTGAAGATAATGCTTTGTAACCTCAAACAAACGGTCATTTGGCTTTATCTTATACAGTGTATTGATGTACTCATCTAATTCCTCTGCTAAAAAGTCCGGGATTTTAACGATACGATTACTTTTCTCCGTCTTTGGAGTAGTGATATAATCTTTGCCCTCTAACCGCTGATATGACTTGTTTATTGTGATAGTTTCTTTTTCAAAATCTATATCGGAAGGGGTCAAAGCAAGCATTTCACCTAACCGACAGCCCGTCCAATAAAGCACCTCAAAGCAATAAAATGACAAAGGCTTGTCCATAATGGCATCTGAAAACTTCAAATATTCATCTTTCGTCCAAAACTTCATTTCTTTGCCACGTTCTTTGCCCATGTTTCCTGCTCTCTGTGCCGGATTTTCTTTCAAAGAATAAAATTTTACTGCGTGATTAAAAATCGCACTCAACTGATTGTGTAGGGTTTTGAGATAAACAGGCGAAAAGGATTTTCCTTTTTCGTCTTTGTGGTTGAGCATAATATTTTGCCACTTAATCACATCAGCAGGTCTAATTGCGTTTATTTGCTTATCCGCAAAGTAGGGTAATATCTTGCTGTCGGTGATATTTTTCTTAGTGAGCCAAGTATTGTGCTTAATTCTTGCTTTAACATCTTCGTGATAGATTGCTATAAACTCTTTGAAAGACATTTCAAGGTTGCCGGATTGAGTTTGTTTGAAATTGCGTTCCCACTCTAAGGCTTCTCGCTTTGTTTCAAATCCTCGTTTGGTTTTACCTTTGTTCTTGCCTGTAAAGTCACGATAATAGAAGAAGCAATACCATTTACCTGTTTTGCTATCCTTATAAGCTGACATTATGTCCCTCCTTTAGTCCGTAAAATTTTTCTTCGTAGTACATTCTGCTAACTTTGCCGGATACAATCATAAAACCTTTCGTTCTAAGTTCGTCATTAAGTTGACGAACTACTTTGTAAGCAAATGATTTAGAAACTCCTAATTCCTCCGCTACTTCACTTGATGTGATAAATCTCGATTTTTCCATAATAAACTTCCTTTCTTTTGAATAATACAAGCAATTCACAAATGTGACTGTATCTAAAATATAACATGCACAAATGTGACTTGCCAAGTCCTTTGTTGGAAGAATATTTACTTTTGTGATTTTTATAGTATAATATGTGTATGTAGTGAATATGGGAGGAATTATTTTGACAACAGGCGAAAAGATACGTTTATATAGAGAAATGCGTGGAATGACGCAAATTCAACTTGCAACTATTACTGAAATTAATGTGGGAACAATACGAAAATATGAATTAGGCATAAGAAATCCCAAGCCAGATCAGCTAGTTAAAATAGCTAATGGACTTGGGAAGAATGTTTCTACCTTTTATGATTTGGATATTTGTACCGCTGGAGATATAATGGCGCTGCTAATTGCAGTTTCCGAAAAAACAGAAATCACTTTTATTGGCGATGTAAATGGCGATGGCAATTATGATAGTTCTGAAGTAGCTCTGAAATTTAAAAGCCCTTATATGCAGGAGCTTATGAAAGACTGGGCAGGAATGAAACACGAAATAGATATGCTACTCGGAAAATTAGATAATGTAACCGATGAAAGTGTACGGGCTGAAAAACTACTGCTTTTATCAAATATCTATAACGGTTTTATGCGAATTTTAACAGATAAAGGACGAGTAGCGGAAGATGAAAGTGAAATTGAAGACCTGCCATCGAGTAAGGGCTTAGAGTATGTGCATCCTTTTGATGTAGGGCAGAATTTCGAGGGTGGGGTTAGTATTAAGGAAGCTCGGGATGCTGAATAGCAAATCATTTTATTAGAAATGAGGAATACTAATGGATAATCAACATATACAAGACATAAAAAGTCTTATTTCTATAAACACATGGAATGTAATAAAAGATAATTATGAGCGTAAAAGTTATACTACAGCTATCACAAACTTGCTTCAGTTTATTAACGAAGTCATTCAAGATAAAGCAAATTTAGAACAAGTTGATAACACTTCACTAATTGAACAAGCCTTTTTTGGAAAAAGGCTTTGTATTAACAAGCTTCAAACCAGAACAGAAAAAGATATTCAAGAAGGTATTGGACATATATTAAAAGGGGCGTGTTTAGCTATAAGAAATCCTCGCTCCCATACACGAATTAATGATGACCAGCTGACCGCTGATAGAATTATTGTTTTTTACGATTATATTCTAAGCTTTATACTTAGCTCTGAAGCACCTAACCTTGTTGATGATTGGTTAGATTTCATCTTTGATAGAGATTTTGTTTCAACAAAAGAATATGCAGAAGAAACATTTAATCGAATCCCAAAAAAGAAAAGGTATGATTTATTAGTTAGTATTTTCAGAGCAAGAGAAAATGCACACTCTAATAACCTAAAACACATAGTTGATAAATTACTAAATTCTATTTCTGAAGATGAATTCATAGAGTTTATCGGCGGTATAAATAAGGAATTGATAAAATGCAACAACAATTATAGTTTACAAATGTTTTTAAATCTATTTCCTGTATTAAAGTGGGATAACATTGATAATTTAGCTAAGCTAAGAGTTGAGCATATTGTACTTAAATCTATTGAAAACGCATATTTCGTTTATGAAGAAGACACTTTCGGTAATTGCGTTGATTATGAAATATCTTCAGAAAGTATGTTAGCCGTATATGCACTTGATTTTATTCCACATTTCAGCAATGTTGATTCAATACGTGAAACTATTAATAAAATTTGTAGAAATGATAAAGCACTATTTAATGACTATTACTGTAAATATTTTTCCAAGTACATGGATGACGAGTCTCATCTTGATTCTTTTGAGGACATGATAGAAACGGACGACAATCTTCCTTTTTAATATCAATTCAATATCACAGCACATAGAAAAAGGCTGAAAACCCGCACCAGTACAGGGTTTTCAGCCTTAATTTTTTTATTCCCACTCTATCGTCGCTGGTGGTTTACTTGTAATATCATACACAATTCGGTTAATTCCTGGTACCTCATTCACAATCCGCACCGAAATTTTATCAAGCACATCGTATGGGATTCTGGCCCAATCAGCCGTCATAAAGTCAGAGGTAGTAACAGCACGCAGTGCCAACGTAAAATCATAACTACGCCCATCTCCCATCACACCAACAGAACGTGTGTTGGTAAGCACCGCAAAATATTGGCTAATGGCACGATCCTCTCCAGCCAAAGCCAGTTCGCTTCGATAAATGTAATCGGCCTCACGTAAAGTATCTAGTTTTTCTTTTGTCAAATCACCAATCACACGAATCGCAAGCCCTGGCCCCGGGAACGGCTGGCGCATTACAAGCACCTCCGACAAACCAACTTCCCTTCCCAAATCACGCACCTCGTCTTTAAAAAGCAACCGAAGTGGCTCGATAATTTCCTTGAAATCAACAAAATCCGGCAAGCCGCCCACATTGTGGTGACTTTTAATAACGGCAGCATCTCCGGCACCTGATTCAATAACGTCTGGGTAAATCGTGCCCTGCGCTAAGAAATCTACAGTCCCAATTTTTTTAGACTCTTCCTCAAACACACGAATAAACTCTTCCCCAATAATTTTACGCTTCGTTTCCGGATCAGAAATACCGGCCAATTTCCCTAGGAAACGGTCTTCTGCATTCACTCGAATGAAGTTTAAGTCCCACTTTTCAAAAGCCGCCTCTACTTCATCCCCTTCATCTTTTCGCATAAGGCCATGATCTACAAACACACAGGTCAACTGCTTGCCAATTGCCTCTGCCAGCAACCCTGCACACACCGAAGAATCTACACCACCGGATAGCGCCAAAAGAACTTTTCCATCACCCACTTTTTCGCGTATATCGGCAATGGCGTCTTTTAAATAATCACCCATGGTCCAGTCACCAACTGCACCACAAGCTTCATACAAAAAGTTACGAATCATCGCAATGCCATTTTCTGTATGGTTTACTTCCGGATGATATTGCACCCCATAAAAGCCACGACTTTCGTCAGAGATGGCCACATTCGGGCAAGCGTCACTCTGTGCCACAAGAGAAAAGCCTTCCGGCACTCGCTCCATGTAATCCCCATGGCTCATCCAAGTAATTCCATTTTTTGGCAAACCTTTAAACAGTTTACAATCCGTGTTAAACTGTGTGGCCGTTTTCCCATATTCTCGTGCTGTATCATCTTTCGCCGCTACCACGCTGCCACCCAGTGTCTGTGCCATCAGCTGGCAACCGTAACAAATGCCTAATACAGGGATGCCTAACTCAAAAATAGCAGGGTCCACTTTCGGTGCTTTCGCATCATACACACTATTGGGCCCCCCTGTAAAAATAAAACCAATGGGGTTCATTGCTTTTATTTCTTCAAGTGGTGTTGTACAAGGTTTCACCTCACAATATACACCACACTCTCGCACGCGACGTGCAATCAGTTGGTTATATTGTCCTCCAAAATCTATCACCAATACGATCTGATGGTTCAAGTTCATCTGCCCCTTTCAAAACAATCTCATTATATTACACAATATCACAAACCGAAAGATATCCCACTTTCGATACGTTTTCAGCACATGTTTATTCGTTTTTAAAACGACTGCTTTTGTTTAAATAAAGTAACCCAAAAAGAATTTCAGCGGAAGCTACCACCATTCCAATAACAAACAGTACAAAACTACCCCATAAGAAAAGCGAACCAATGGAAATGGTAAGCAAGAGCATAAACGCAAGAAGAAGAATGCCTACAAAACGACACATCGCCACCTGATTCCACTTCTGTTGTTCTTGCCTTGGCAGTGTGTTAAAGCCTGAAATCAAAGACGCCCCACGCCCTGATAAAAGCACGCCCCCTATGATATATCCGGGAAGAAGGCCCAGCACACAAATAAACAATTCCATACAAATCACCCCTTAAGTATGCACATATATCTTCTCTGTCCACTTATGTAAATGCACTGCATCTTATATTATTTAGTATAGCAGAAAACGGTATGAAACGCAAAAAGAAAGCCCCTTATAAAAGAGGCTTTCTTTGAAGTTTATGCAAAAATTATTCTGCTACTTCAACCACAACGCCCGAGCCAACGGTGCGGCCACCCTCACGGATAGCAAAACGCAACTCTTTCTCGATAGCGATAGGGGTGATAAGCTCTACATCCATGGTGATGTTGTCGCCAGGCATAACCATCTCCACGCCTTCTGGCAGGGTGATAACACCGGTTACGTCTGTTGTACGGAAGTAGAACTGAGGACGGTAGTTATTGAAGAAAGCAGTGTGACGACCACCCTCATCTTTTTTCAATACATACACTTGGCCTTTAAATTTAAGGTGTGGTTTGATGCTGCCTGGTTTTGCAAGCACCTGGCCACGCTCGATGTCATCACGAGAAACACCACGAAGCAATGCGCCAACGTTGTCGCCTGCACGAGCATCATCCAGTGTTTTACGGAACATTTCAAGACCAGTAACAGTGGTTTTGGGTACATCTTCGTCCAGCGGGGTAAGGCCAACAAGCTCAACCTCTTCGCCTACTTTAACAGTACCACGCTCTACACGTCCGGTAGCAACGGTGCCACGGCCGGTGATGGTCATGGTATCCTCAACAGGCATCAAGAAAGGAAGGTCTTCTTTACGCTCAGGAGTTGGGATATAAGCATCTACTTCGTTCATCAGTTCGATGATAGAAGCATACTCTGGTGCGTCAGCGTCTTTCGAATCACTCTCAAGCGCTTTCAAACCGCTACCTTTAACAATTGGGGTATCATCACCCGGGAAGTCATAGGTAGAAAGCAGATCACGGATTTCCATTTCCACAAGCTCAAGCAGCTCGGGGTCATCCACTTGGTCAACTTTGTTCATGTACACAACGATGTAAGGCACGCCTACCTGGCGAGCAAGCACGATGTGTTCACGGGTTTGGGGCATCGGGCCGTCAGCAGCCGATACAACCAAGATAGCGCCGTCCATTTGAGCAGCACCAGTGATCATGTTTTTAACATAGTCAGCATGGCCAGGGCAGTCAACGTGAGCGTAGTGACGTTCGTCAGTTTCATACTCAACGTGAGCTGTGTTGATTGTAATTCCTCTTTCTCTTTCTTCAGGTGCTTTGTCGATCATTGAATAATCTTCAAATTTTGCTTGACCTTTAAGAGCGAGAACTTTAGTGATAGCTGCTGTTAAAGTTGTTTTACCGTGGTCAACGTGACCGATTGTACCGATGTTTACGTGTGGCTTATTTCTTTCAAATTTAGCTTTTGCCATTGGAAGTGCCTCCTTTTTCTATTAAGCATAATTTATTAGTTTAATTTTAACACATAGTGTAAAAAAATCAAGTATTTTTTTGAATAATTATAAATTATTCGCCTTTTTTTCTTTGAGTGATAACAGCTTCAGAAACTGATTTTGGAAGTTCAGCATAGTGTGAAGGCTCCATTGTGTACTGGCCTCTACCCTGTGTTTTAGATCTCATATCAGTTGCATAACCGAACATTTCGGAAAGCGGTACTTCACTGTTAATTTGTTGTGCGCCTGGAACTGCGTCCATACCTTGAATCATACCACGTCTTGAGTTAAGGTCGCCGATAACGTCGCCCATGTACTCGTCAGGTACGATAACAGTAACTTTCATGATTGGTTCCATAAGCACTGGATCTGCTTTCTTCATAGCATCTTTAAAAGCCATTGAACCGGCAATTTTAAACGCCATTTCAGATGAGTCAACTTCATGGTATGAACCATCATAAAGTGTTACTTTACAGTCAACAACATTGTATCCAGCTAGGATACCAGAAAGCATTGCTCCTTTAATTCCATTGTCAACAGCTGGAATATATTCTTTTGGAATAGCACCACCGACAATTGAATTAACGAACTCGTAGCCTTTTGTTGGGTTTGGCTCAAGACGGATTTTAACATGACCGAATTGTCCTTTACCACCTGACTGACGAGCGTATTTTGTATCAGATTCAGAAGCTCTTCTGATTGTTTCTTTGTAAGAAACTTGAGGTTTACCAACATTTGCTTCAACTTTAAACTCACGAAGAAGTCTATCAACAATGATCTCAAGGTGCAATTCACCCATACCAGCGATGATTGTTTGTCCTGTTTCTTCATCAGTGTAAGCCTTGAATGTAGGATCTTCCTCAGCAAGCTTTGCAAGAGCAATACCCATTTTCTCTTGACCAGCTTTAGTTTTTGGCTCGATAGCAACTCTGATAACAGGTTCAGGGAATTCCATTGATTCAAGAATAATTGGATTATTCTCATCACAAAGTGTATCACCTGTTGTTGTATTTTTTAGACCAACTGCAGCTGCGATATCACCGGCATAAACCATATCGATATCTTTTCTGTCGTTAGCGTGCATTTGAACAATACGGCCTAAACGCTCTCTATTGTCTTTATTTGCATTAAATACAGATGTACCTGCTTGAATTGTACCTGAATAAACTCTGAAGAATGCAAGTTTACCAACGAATGGGTCTGTTGCAATTTTAAAAGCAAGAGCCGCAAAAGGAGCATTGTCATCTGATGGACGCTCGTCTTCTTCACCTGTATCAGGGTGCACACCTTTAATAGATTTAACATCTAATGGAGATGGCATGTAGTCAACAACGGCATCAAGAAGTTTTTGTACGCCTTTATTTTTGTAAGAAGTACCGCAAACAACAGGAACCATTGTATTGGCAATAGTAGCTGTACGGATGCAAGTTTTAACTTCTTCTATTGTAAGCTCTTCGCCCATTAGATATCTTTCCATTAGCTCTTCGTCTGTTTCAGCAACAAATTCAACTAGAGCATCATGGTACTCTTGGGCTTTGTCTTTCATATCTTCAGGAATATCTTCACATCTGATATCTGTACCGATATCATTGTAATAGATATAAGCTTTCATCTCTACTAAGTCGATAATTCCTTTGAATGAATCTTCAGCACCGATTGGAAGCTGAATTGGAACAGCGTTACATTTTAGTCTGTCCTTCATCATTTGAACAACTCTGTAGAAATCGGCACCCATAATGTCCATTTTATTAACATAGGCCATACGGGGAACCATGTATTCATTAGCCTGACGCCATACGGTCTCAGACTGTGGCTCAACTCCGCCCTTTGCACAGAAAACTGTTACAGAACCGTCAAGAACACGAAGTGATCTTTGAACTTCAACTGTGAAGTCAACGTGACCTGGTGTGTCGATGATGTTGATTCTGTGTCTATTTTTCTCTACTTCAGCTTTGTTATCAGCAAAATCAGAGTGAGTCCAGAAGCAAGTTGTTGCAGCAGAAGTAATTGTGATACCTCTCTCTTGCTCTTGAACCATCCAGTCCATTGTAGCGCCGCCGTCATGAACTTCACCGATTTTGTAGTTTACTCCAGTATAGAACAAAATTCTTTCTGAAGTTGTAGTTTTACCAGCATCAATATGAGCCATGATGCCGATATTTCTAGTTTTATCGAGTGATACCTGTCTTGGCATAATTTCCTCCTCTGGATTTTACCATCTGTAGTGTGCGAAAGCTTTATTAGCTTCTGCCATTTTGTGTGTATCGTCACGTTTCTTTGCAGCGCCTCCTGCTCCGTTGATGGCATCGAGGATTTCACCTGCAAGACGCTCTTTCATAGTTTTTTCTGAACGCAGTCTTGAATATTTTGTAACCCAACGAAGTCCTAAAGTTTGTCTTCTCTCAGGTCTTACTTCACAAGGAACTTGGTAAGTAGAACCACCGACACGACGAGCTTTAACCTCTAAGCTTGGCATAATATTCTCCATTGCTTGTTCAAAAACTTCTAGAGCTTCTTTTCCTGTTTTTGTAGCTACGATTTCAAATGCATCGTAAACTATTTTTTGAGCAACACCCTTTTTTCCATCATACATGATGTTATTTATAAGACGTGTTACCAGTTTTGAATTATACATAGGGTCTGCTAAAACATCACGTTTAGCAACATTGCCTCTTCTTGGCATAGTCTTCCCTCCTTCACATAAAAATAATGATATCATAGGTACTCGAAAGTCATACTTCCGTCAAGCAAAAAAGGCACAATTTAGGCTAATTACTAAGTCTAATGGTGAAAAAACAAGTCCTTCACCTTTAGCCTTTAGTCTTTAGTTTTATATAAAGTGCCTTACCCATTCTGGGCAAGCCATACGAATTTACGTTTCAAGAAAATTTAGCCTTATTTTGCACCTGGCTTAGGCTTTTTAGCACCATACTTAGATCTAGCCTGCATACGTTTTGCAACGCCTTGAGCATCTAATGTGCCTCTGATGATGTGGTAACGAACACCTGGGATGTCCTTAACACGGCCTCCTCTGATCATAACAACGCTATGTTCTTGAAGATTGTGTCCAACACCTGGGATATAAGCCGTTACTTCCATTCCGTTAGAAAGTCTAACCCTTGCAATTTTTCTTAAAGCTGAGTTAGGTTTTTTTGGTGTCTGAGTTTTAACTGCAGTACACACGCCTCTCTTTTGTGGAGAACTTTGCTCGATAGCAACTCTTTTCTTAGAGTTCCAGCCTCTTAATAAAGCAGGAGTCTTAGATTTTTTCTCTGCTACGGAACGACCACCGTGAACTAACTGGTTAAATGTTGGCATATTGCACCTCCTTTTAATAAATATATCAAACAGCCCTTAGGCAAATTTGTCAATGAGTTTTTGTCCACTCAGCTATATATTATAGCACCTAAACTACCTAAATGTCAACAGTTATTTAGTCATCAAATACTATTTCTTTCATATCGTCAAAGTTAATGTCATATTCACTTACTTCAGGTGTTTCTGCATTTGCAATATCAACATTACTGTAACACTGCATACCAGTACCTGCTGGAATAAGTTTACCGATAATAACATTTTCTTTAAGTCCAAGAAGCGGGTCAACTTTGCCCTTGATAGCTGCATCTGTTAGAACTCTTGTAGTCTCTTGGAACGAAGCTGCTGAAAGGAATGAATCTGTAGCTAGAGAAGCTTTTGTGATACCTAGAAGTATCGGTGTAAATGTAGCTACACTTAAGCCTGTTTCTCCTGCAGCAATTCTTTCTTTTATCGCTTTATTTGCAAAGTATACTTCATTTCTATCGACTAGAGATGTAACTAGGAATGATGTATTTCCAGCTTCTTCAATTCTAACTTTTCTCATCATTTGTCTGATAATAACCTCAATGTGTTTATCATTGATATCAACACCCTGTTGACGATAAGTCTTTTGAACTTCTTGGATGAGATAGTTTTGAACAGCTTGTGTTCCGCTTATAGCGAGAACATCATGCGGATTTACAGAACCTTCTGTAATTCTTGTTCCTTTTTCTATCACTTGGCCTTCACTTACGCTGATGTGTGAGCTAAACGGAATCATATAGCTTCTTTCATCTGCATTTTGAAGATCTGTAACGACAACATGACGGCTCTTTTTAGAATCATCAAATCTAACTTCACCAGAAATTTCACTGATAATAGCTAGATGCTTAGGCTTACGACCTTCGAAAAGCTCGTCGATTCTTGGAAGACCCTGTGTAATATCTTCGGCACTCGCAACACCACCGGTATGGAAAGTTCTCATTGTAAGCTGTGTACCAGGTTCACCGATAGACTGGGCGGCAATAATACCAACAGCCTCTCCGACTTGAACAGGTTTTCCGCTTGCAAGGCTTGCACCATAGCATTTTTTACAAACACCGTATTTTGCTCTACAGTTAAGAATTGATCTTATTACTATAGTTTTTGTGCCTCTTTCGATGATGATTTTAGCATCATCTTCATCCATCAATTTATCTTTTGAAACCAGTATATTTCCGTTTTCATCTGTAAAGTCATCCATGAGGTAACGACCAATAAGTCTTTCGTCCATTGGCTCTATCGACTCATGTCCAGCTTTAATATCAAATACTTCAAGACCTTCATCAGATCCACAGTCGTCTTCACGAATAATAACATCTTGAGAAACGTCAACCAATCTTCTTGTTAGGTAACCCGAGTCAGCCGTTCTTAGCGCCGTATCGGCAAGACCTTTTCTCGCACCACGAGAAGAAATAAAGTATTCAAGAATATTTAGACCTTCACGGTAGTTAGCCCTGATTGGAATCTCGATTGTTTTACCCGATGTATTTGCGATAAGACCACGCATACCTGCTAGCTGTCTAATCTGGCTCATGCTACCACGAGCACCAGAGTCCGCCATCATGAATATCGGATTGTATCTATCTAGTCCGCCTTGAAGAGCAGCAGTAACGTCATTTGTGGCTTTTTCCCATGTTCTTAGGACTGCGTTATAACGCTCTGAATCTGATAATAGACCAAATTGGAAGTCCTCTGTTATCGCATCGATATTCTTTTCAGCATCGGCGATAATATTTTTCTTCTCTTCAGGAATTGTAGCATCGCTAACAGCAACTGTAATCGCACCGATAGTTGAATATTTATAACCTTGTGCCTTAATAGCATCGAGAACTTCGGCAGCTTTTTCTGTTCCGTGAACTCTTATGCATTTTTCAATTAAAACACCAAGTTGCTTTTTACCAACTAGGAAGTCAATTTCAAATTTAAGGACATTTTCATCCTTGGTTCTGTCTATATAGCCTAAGTCTTGAGGAACTGATTGGTTAAATATCATTCTACCTACTGTAGTATCAACAAGGCCTACATATTCCTTACCTTGATATGAAACCGCTCTTTTAACCTTAATTTTTGAGTGAAGTGTGATGTCTTTAGCATCGTAAGCCATTAAAGCTTCATCCATGTCTCTAAAGACTTTTCCTTCGCCTTTTTCGCCGTCTTTATCTAGAGTTAGATAGTAAGAACCTAGTATCATATCCTGTGAAGGAACAGCAACAGGGCGTCCATCAGAAGGTTTTAGTAGGTTGTTAGCAGCAAGCATTAAGAATCTGGCCTCGGCTTGTGCCTCGGCAGATAGTGGAATATGGATAGCCATTTGGTCACCGTCAAAGTCAGCGTTATAAGCTGTACAAACAAGTGGGTGAAGTTTTAAAGCTCTACCCTCAACCAAAACAGGCTCAAAGGCTTGAATACCAAGTCTATGAAGTGTAGGCGCACGGTTAAGAAGAACAGGGTGATTTTTGATAACTATTTCAAGTGCATCCCAAACTTCAGGTTTTGCTCTTTCAACAGCTTTTCTAGCAGCCTTGATATTCCCAGCTGCACCTGTTTCTACAAGTCTTTTCATAACAAAAGGCTTAAATAACTCAAGTGCCATTTCTTTTGGAACACCGCACTGATACATTTTAAGTTCAGGTCCAACAACGATAACCGAACGTCCTGAATAGTCAACACGTTTACCAAGTAGGTTTTGACGGAAACGTCCTTGCTTACCTTTAAGCATATCAGAAAGCGATTTTAGGGGTCTATTATTAGGTCCTGTTACAGGACGACCTCTTCTACCATTGTCTATAAGAGCATCAACAGCTTCTTGAAGCATACGTTTTTCATTTCTTACAATAATATCAGGTGCGCCAAGTTCTAAAAGTCTTTTAAGTCTATTATTTCTATTGATAACTCTTCTGTATAAATCGTTAAGGTCAGAAGTTGCAAATCTACCACCATCTAATTGAACCATCGGACGAATATCTGGTGGAATAACTGGTACTGAATCCATGACCATCCACTCAGGTCTGTTTCCTGAGATTCTGAACGCTTCAACAACTTCAAGTCTTTTTAAGATTCTAACTCTTTTTTGTCCCGAAGCTGTTTCAAGCTCTGACTTAAGCTGTACTGATACAGCATCGACATCTATGCTTGCAAGAAGCTTTTGAATAGCTTCAGCACCCATGCTGGCCTCGAAATCGTCATCATATTTTTCTCTTAAGTCTCTATACTCTTTTTCTGAAAGAGTCTGCATTTTGCTAATTTCTCTTACATTACCTGGATCTGTTACGATATAAAGTGCAAAGTAAAGAACTTTTTCAAGAACTCTTGGCGAGACATCCAGTATAAGTCCCATTCTTGAAGGAATTCCTTTAAAATACCAGATATGTGAAACTGGAGCTGCAAGGTCGATATGCCCCATTCTTTCACGTCTAACTCTAGCTCTTGTGACTTCAACTCCACATCTGTCACAAATTTTACCTTTATATCTTATTCTTTTGTATTTTCCACAGTGGCACTCCCAGTCCTTTTGAGGTCCGAAGATCTTTTCACAGAAAAGACCTTCTCTCTCAGGTTTAAGTGTTCTGTAATTTATAGTTTCGGGCTTTTTAACTTCACCGTATGACCACTCTTTGATCTGGTCGGGAGAAGCAAGTCCTATTTTAATTGATTCAAATACATTAAACTCCATGCGGTGTATCCTTCCTTTCACTAATAGACAATGCTTATTGTCATCAAATTATACTAAATCATCTTCGCTTGAGAAAAGATCATCTGAAAATAAATCATCGTCTTCTTCGTTTTCACCGAGGAAATCAAAATCTTCTTCTACATCTTCAACTGAATATCCGTCAAATTCTTCTTCAACGTTTTCCTCTTCAAACTCAGTAGTAACCGGTGTAAAGCCTAAATCGTCATCATCATCAAAGTTTTGTTTTAGATCAATCTCATTGTTATCTTTATCTAAAACTTTCATGTCAAGACCCAAAGCTTGAAGTTCTTTAATAAGAACCTTAAATGATTCAGGTATTCCTGGTTTCGGCACGTTTTGGCCTTTTACTATAGATTCATAAGTTTTGACACGCCCTACAACGTCATCGGATTTAACGGTTAGTATTTCTTGAAGAGTATAAGCCGCACCGTAAGCCTCAAGTGCCCAAACTTCCATCTCTCCGAAACGCTGTCCACCAAACTGAGCCTTACCGCCGAGTGGTTGTTGTGTGACAAGTGAGTATGGTCCTGTCGATCTCGCATGGATTTTATCGTCAACCAAGTGGTGAAGTTTTAGGTAATACATGTATCCCACTGTAACAGGATTATCAAAGTATTCACCAGATCTTCCGTCACGAAGCATAAATTTACCATTTTCGCTCATCCCCGCCATTTTAAAGCACTCTCTGATGTCAGATTCGTGTGCACCGTCAAATACAGGAGTCATAATATTCCATCCAAGTTTTCTAGCTGCCATACCAAGGTGAACTTCAAGCACCTGTCCAATGTTCATACGAGATGGAACGCCCAGTGGGTTAAGAACGATATCAAGCGGTGTTCCGTCTGGAAGGAAAGGCATTTCCTCTTCAGGAAGAATTCTTGAAACAACACCCTTGTTTCCGTGACGACCAGCCATCTTATCACCAACAGAGATTTTTCTCTTTTGTGCAAGATAACATCTTACAACTTTATTTACACCAGGGCTTAGTTCGTCTTGGCTATTTTCTCTTGTAAATACTTTAACGTCTACAACAACGCCTCTTTCACCATTTGGAACTCTTAACGAAGTGTCTCTAACTTCTCTTGCTTTTTCACCAAAGATAGCTCTTAAAAGTCTCTCTTCAGCTGTAAGTTCAGTTTCACCCTTAGGAGTAACTTTACCTACTAATATATCGCCTGCTCTAACCTCTGCACCGACTCTTATAATTCCTCTGTCGTCTAAGTCACGAAGCAAGTCTTCATTAACATTTGGAATGTCTCTTGTGATTTCTTCAGGTCCAAGTTTAGTGTCTCTAGCTTCCATTTCATATTCTTCGATATGGATAGAAGTATAAACATCGTCACGAACGATTTTCTCATTTAGAAGAACAGCATCTTCATAGTTATAACCTTCCCAAGTCATAAAGCCTATAAGTGCATTCTTACCAAGTGAAATTTCACCGTTTTTAATTCCAGGTCCATCTGCTATAACAGTACCTTGTTCAACTCTTTCGCCAACATTTACAATCGGCACTTGATTGATACAAGTACTTTGGTTAGACCTTAAGAATTTAATGATTTTATAATCGTCAATTTCGCCATTATCGGCTGTAACTCTAATAAAGTCCGCACTAACACTCTTAACTACACCAGCACGTTTTGCAAGCACACAAACACCGGAGTCAACGCCAGCTTTATATTCCATACCAGTTCCTACTATAGGAGTTTGTGTTTTAAGTAGTGGCACGGCTTGCTTCTGCATGTTTGATCCCATTAGCGCACGGTTAGCATCGTCGTTTTCAAGGAATGGAATCATAGCCGTAGCAACAGATACAACCATTCTCGGTGAAATATCCATAAAGTCAACTTTATTTGGAGAAACCTCAATGAATTCACCTCTATAACGGCAAACTACCTTAGCATTTGTGAATGAATGTTCTTCATCTAGTGGCTCATTAGCCTGTGCTACAGAATATTCATCTTCCACATCGGCTGTCATGTAGACAACTTCACCTGTAACTTTTCCTGTCGCTTTGTCAACTTTTCTAAAGCAAGTTTCGATAAATCCATAGTGATTAATCTTAGCAAAAGTCGCAAGATAAGAGATAAGACCGATGTTTGGTCCTTCAGGTGTTTCGATCGGACACATACGACCATAATGTGTATAGTGAACGTCACGAACTTCGAACGAAGCTCTATCTCTTGAAAGACCACCGGGTCCAAGAGCCGAAAGACGTCTTTTATGTGTAAGCTCTGAAAGTGGATTTGTTTGATCCATGAACTGAGAAAGCGGTGATGAACCAAAGAATTCTTTGACAGCCGCAACAACAGGACGGATATTGATAAGTGAATGTGGTGAAAGTGACTCTTGATCTTGAGCTTGAAGTGTCATTCTTTCTCTAATTACTCTTTCAAGTCTTGAAAAACCTATTCTAAACTGGTTTTGAAGAAGCTCTCCTACACATCTGATACGACGATTTCCTAAGTGGTCAATATCGTCTATATTTCCAAGACCTACAGCTAAACAGTTCATATAATTAATAGATGAGAAAATATCGTCTATAATAATATTGTTTGGAACAAGCTCTGGCTGTCTAATTCTTATTTCATTTTTAATTTCTTCTTCAGTTTCAAAGTTCTCAAGAATTTCTTGAAGCACGCTGAATCTAACTCTTTCGTTGATTCCACATTCTTTTTCTGCATCAAAAGAAACAAATTTACTTATATCCACCATTCCGTTAGAAATAATTTTAGTTTCTTTTCCAGATACATCTACAAAAGCTTCTCTTACACCTGCATCGTCCATTTCTTCAGCAAGCGCCCTTGAAACCATTTGTCCTGCATCTGCCATTAATTCACCTGTCATAGGGTTCATAATAGGCTGTGTAAGTGTTTGCCCTTGAAGTCTACCTGCAAGAGCTAGTTTTTTATTGTATTTATATCTTCCAACCCTTGACATATCATAACGTCTTGGCTCAAAGAATAATGTATTGATATGCGCTTGTGCACTCTCAATGGTTGGAGGCTCACTAGGACGAAGTTTTCTATAAACTTCAAAAAGTGCCTCTTCTGTATTTTTACAGCTATCTTTTTCAATAGTTGCAAGAATTCTATCGTCTTCACCAAAATAATCTAAAATTTGGGTATCAGAACCTAGGCCCAAAGCTCTTACGAAAACTGTAATTGGAATCTTACGATTTTTATCTATTCTTACATAGAAAATATCGTTGATGTCGTTTTCATATTCAAGCCATGCACCACGATTAGGTATTATTGTTGAGCTAAACAGCTCTTTACCCGTTTTATCGTACTCCATTTTGTAGTAAACACCAGGTGATCTTACAAGCTGTGAAACAATAACACGCTCGGCTCCGTTAATAACGAAAGTTCCACTTTCTGTCATTAAAGGAAAATCTCCCATGAATACTTCTGATTCTTTAATTTCTCCAGTCTCTTTGTTACTGAGTCTTGCGATAACTCTTAATGCCGCTGCGTAAGTCGCATCACGCTCCTTACACTCTGTCACGCTGTAATTTGGTGTTGAGTCCAGTTTGTAATCTACAAAGTCAAGTTCAAGATTTCCATTAAAGTCGGTTATACCCGAAACATCTTTAAATACTTCTTTTAGTCCCTTTTCTACGAACCACTTATACGAATTTTTTTGAACTTCAATGAGATTGGGCATGTCCAGTACTTCGTCAATTTTTGAGAAGCTCATTCTAACATTTTTCCCAAGATTTACCGGTTTAACATTCACCATTGCAGCTACCACTCCATTCATTAAAAAAATTTTGCCTTTGCGACATCTTTTCTTCACAATAACCATAAGAACCGAAGGCGCTTGTTATTAATCACAGAAAATACTACAATTTTAGAGAAAATACTTGATAATATTTAATATATATGGTATAATCTCTTAGAAATTTAAGACATATTTTCCCATGATTATGCAGTATATTATTATATAATTTACTGTTTACCTTGTCAATATGAATTTGTTAATATTTTGTAAACTTTACACATGCACCATAGCATGTGCTTTTTTATGAAAATTTTTTTTGCTATTTATCTCACCATTTAACTTAAAACTAATATAACATCCTTACTTTTTTCAAGACTAAATGAAAAACAATAGATTAAATTCAGAATTCCCACTATCCTCGTATTAAGAGCATAGTGGGAATTCAATTTTTTATATCACTCTTTTACAGAACCTATCATAATTCCATGTACAAAATACTTTTGTAGGAACGGATAGATAACTAAAATCGGAATTGAAGTTACAACAATCTTTGCCGCATTTAGTGTTTGGCTTGATAGATTTGCCATCATTTCCATTTGTCTTGGGTCCGTAATTTCTGAGAAATTAGCAACTGTTAACTGCTGAATATAGGTTTGCAGTGGGTAATTTGCTGTTTGATTTATGTAAATCAAAGCCATGAAGTAATCATTCCAGTGCATAACTATAGAGAATAGTGCTATAGTTGCAAGAGACGGAGTTGATACAGGTAAGATTATTTTTAACAGTATCATGGTTTGCGAGGCACCGTCTATGCTTGCAGCTTCTTCTAGTGCATCTGGCAAGCTTCTAAAGAAGTGCATCAACAAGATACAGCTAAATACTTGAACCGCATTTGGTAGGACTAAAGCCCAGATAGTCTCTGTTAATTCTAATGTCGAAACTACCATGTATGTTGGAATTAGTCCACCGTTAAATATCATACAAAATACGAATAAATTCATGTATGCATTTCTAAATCTAAACTGTCTTTTTGATTTAGAAAGCGGATATGCCGCTAAAATACAAAGCACCATGTTAATTCCAAGTCCAATTACAACCCTTAAAACAGAAATTCCAAAGGAACGCCAGAACTGGTCGTCTCTAAGTATTTCTTCATACGAGTCGAATGTAAGCTCGGCCGGCCAAATCGCCGTTGGATTAGCAGAGGCGAATGCATTTGTACTAAGAGATATAGTCAATATATTGATAAGCGGATATAAACAAATAATAAGTAAAATTGTTAAAGCGGCATATATGATTATGTCCGCAAGTCTACTGCCAAAAGATCTATTTCTAACCATTATTACATTCCCCCTTCCTTAGAATATACGTTTTCCGGTACTTTTTTCTGCTATCTTATTAAATGACATAATAAGCACCAAGCCAACTACAGATTTTAGCAGTCCAACAGCAGTACCAAGACTGTATTGACGCTGAACTAAACCAATTCTATAAACATAGGTGTCGATAATGTCACCAGTTTCATAGACAACAGGATTGTAAAGGTTAAAGATTTGGTCAAAACCTGCGTTTAGGATGTATCCCATGTCTCTTGTTGTAACAAGAATGATTGTTGGAATTAACAATGGAAGCGTAATTTTTGTAAGTGCCTTCCATCTATTTGCCCCGTCAATAGTCGCAGCTTCGTAAAGACCAGAATCTATCGAGGTTAAAGCCGCTAGATAAATAATAGAGTTCCAACCAAAGTTTTTCCAAACGTCAGTTCCTATCATTACTCCTCTAAACCAGTCGTTACTTGCTAAGAATATTATAGGCTCTCCGCCAAATGTCGTAACAATAGAGTTGACTATCCCCTCTAAAGAAAACATGCTTTGGAACATAGTTGCAAGCACAACCCATGAGAAGAAGTACGGCAAATATGTAACTGTTTGTACAGCCTTTTTAAAGTGACGATTTTTAACTTCATTTAATAAAAGTGAAAAAACAACCGCCATAATGATGTTAAAAATAATCTTTCCTACAGAAATTAATAGAGTATTTATTATAACCTGTGTGCTATCTGGAATAGCAAACATAAATTCAAAGTTTGTAAGTCCTACCCATTTTGAACCAAAAATTCCTTTTGCTGGAATGAAGTCCTGAAACGCCATCACAATGCCGAACATAGGAATTATGGTGAAAACAACCAAGAATATCACTACAGGAAGAAGCATTAAATGATATGTTTTTTGATTCTTGTATTTTTTCATAACAACCGCCCTTTCGCTTGATTAGTCAGTAACTGCCAATCAGTTTATATAAAAGCCCTCACCGCAAAGTGAGGGCCTTTACTTAGTTAATTAATAATTACAATCCTAAGAAAGCGTTAACTTCATCTGTAATTGTGTCTCCGCCAAGTGTGCTCCATTCAGCAACGAACTCGTCGAATGCCTCTATGCCTTTTTCGCCTGTGATAACTTGTAGTATCATTTGTTGCTCAGCTGTTTGAATTGTTTCCCATCTGAGTTTCATAGAATCAGTTACTCCGAAGAATACAGGAACAACAGAGTCATAACCAGTTTCAGTCATCATTTTGTAAGCATCATATCTAGTTCTTACAGCTGCCCACTCTTCAAGTGACATCTCTTCGCCAGCTTCAACTTTTTCTAGGCCAGATTTAATTTGGTCCGCAGTACCTACATACCAATCTTGGAATTCATACTCTTCGCCGTTTAAGAAATTAAGTGTTTGCTCATAAATTCTTTCACCAGCATCGAAGTAGTCAATGTTGATTGGGAACGCTTGTAGTGCGTGCTCGTAGATTAAACCACCATATGGGTCGTTAACAGCTACGTCGTCTTCTGTTAATTCATCAGAATTTCTTAAGTAGTCGTATAGGTAGTTAAGTGTTTTGAACACGATTTCTGGATGTTCAAAGTCTTTTCTAACAACAACATATTTATTTGCTGGGTCGCCTGAAACGATAGAAACTCCACCTTCATCGATATCTTCGATTAGGCATCCTACCCACTCAGCTTCTGGGTCATTTGTTTTAGCATGTGCACCTGGGTTGTTTTGTCCAACGCCCCACCATAAAGCGTTAAATGCACCTGATTGTCCACTTGAAATTAGAGATGTGTTTGAATCAAAGTCTCTTGTAGCAAGTTGAGCGTCGATAAGTCCTTTTGAATACCAATCAGCTAGCATTTCTAATGCGTCTCTCATTTCAGGTTGAATTGAACCGTAAACTGCTTTACCGTCTTTTTCAACCCATTGTGCAGGATATGCATCGTGTGCTGCATATAAGTTATTTCCCTGGAATATAGCACCATATGTACCATATTCATAATTAAGTGTTAAACCAACTGTGTTGTCTCCGCCCATGTTATTCTCAACAAAAGCAGTTAGAACTTCTTCAAGTCCTTCTGTTGTTGTTGGAGCTTCTAAGCCAAGTTCAGTAAGCCAGTCTTGTCTTAGCCATACGAATTCAGGACCTGTAGAAATTGATGTCTCAGGAATAGCCATTAATTTGCCATCAACTTTTGAAGCATTTAGTGGAGCTCCGCCGTATGAATCATACATAGCTTTTACATTGTCGCTTGCCCATGTGTCATAAACTTCTGTTAAGTCCATGATTAAATCATTTTCTGCAAGTTCTTTAACTGTTGCATAATCATAAACCATCATAACGTCAGGAATATTTCCGTCAACTATAGCAAGTGAAACTTTTTGGTCGTAGTCTTCACCTTCAGCACCTGTGAAAAGGATTTCTGATTGGAAGTTAAATTTTTCAAACAAGTCTCTTGTTCTTTGGTTATCGTTGTCACTGTCGCCTTCCCACTCTGTTCCTTCAAGTGGCGCATAGTTGATAGAAGCTTTAGCCGCTGTGTAGTTTACAGTCTCCTCGTAAGGAGCCATCCAGTCTACTTCTCCCCCTTCAGTAGCTTCGCTGCTTTCGCCTTCAGCTGCACTACTTTCAGTTGAACTACTGCTCTCTGATGAAGCTGCTGATGAACTACTTGACTCACTTGGTGTACCGCAAGCTGCTAGCATACTCGCCGCAAGAGCAGTAACTATTAGCATGCTAATAAGTTTTTTTGCTTTTCTCATGATTTTTCGTCCTTTCTGTTTTCGGTGCTTTTACTCAATCATACATTCCATATAATTGCACAAAATTTACACCCATTAATAATTGTTTCTAGGTTGTTTTCTCCTTGGATAATAATAATATATTAACACAATGTGAATTAATAGTCTTTGCAAATATTAACCTAAAGTTTGCATTTATTAAGCTTGACATATTCAAAATTATCATTTATTATCATAAACATTACTATCTTTTATGCATTTTCAGTGAATTTATTATCATTTCTGTTCACTAATTACCTTTTCCAATATTAATAAATGCAATATTTTTTTAGGAGATATTTATCATGCAACTTATATTTCAGCAAAGCGTCTTTCCGCAGGAAACTGAATTTCCTTTTGAACTTTTTGAAGGAAGCGGCCTTGACAATGATCAAGAAATTGTTTTTCACACACATGAGTGTCTTGAAATTAATTACTGTGTATCAGGCAAAGGAACTTATCTTATCGGAAATAGAAAGTACGATATCAGTGAAGGCGACTTATTTATCATAAACAATAAAGAATATCATATGTCTATAAATAATGGAGACTTGCTAATGAAAGTTATTCATTTTTCGCCAGAAATGGTTTGGCGAAATGACAGTGCATTTGACAGTCGATACCTGCAAACTTTTTTTGGTTGGAACGATAATTTCAAACATCTTTATACTGATGACATACCAATGGTCAAGAAAATCGTTGCAATTATTAATGAAATAGAAGAAGAGTGGACCTTAAAACAAGAAGGATATCAGTTAATGATTAAAGCAGCTTTACTAAAAGTGCTCGCACTTCTTTATCGTTCTTACCTAAATTCTGGTAGTACTTCTCAAAAGGCAGTCAAATTTCAAAGCGATTATAATAAGCTTTTCACCGCTATTACTTTTATAGATAATCATTTTCATGAAGAAATTAAGCTTAGCGATTTAGCTACACTTGCAAACTTTGCACCAAATTATTTTTCAAAAGTTTTTAATGATGTTATGTCTACATCTGTATCTATGTACATTAACAAAAGGCGTATTGAGCATTCCTGCGCACTTTTAAAACACACTAATATGAACATAGGTGAAATTGCATTAAAATCAGGTTTTAATGACATCTCACATTTCAACAAAACATTTAAATCTCTACAAAACACTTCACCAAAACAATATAGAAGCCAGTTTTAAATCATGCTGTAGAATATTGTTTAACAATATTAGCTGGGCTGTAGTAAAAATTTTGCCAAAGAGAAAATGAAATTTTTTAAAACATAAAAGTGCTGAAAACACCCCAAAATTGGTAGTTTCCAGCACTTTTTATATAGATACTTACATATAGCATATAAGTGTCTTTCTAGATTATTCAATTCCAACTAAAGGCGCCCTTTAATCCTTGTATTTGCCAAAGAATATATACTTTCCAGGATTTACCACTGTTTTAACATCTCCTATCACTATTGTAGCCTTTGTAGGTGTTGTTATTTCGTATCTAATTTCATCGTCTACAACTTCCCAAAAACTTACCAGCTCTCCATAACGTGTTTTGATATTAACCGTAAGCCAACCGAGACGTTTATCAGGATGCGGGTTAATTATTATTTCATCAAACCCTGGTTTAACAATTTTTATTCCACCTGCCACTTCATAAATCCAGTCTAAAACCGATCCATATGCGTAATGGTTAAACGAGTTCATTTCAGAACTCCAAAACAATCCGTCTTCCATTATTCCATCCCAATGTTCCCAAATAGTAGTTGCTCCTTTTGTTATCGGATACAGCCAAGATGGAAATTTTTCTCTTAGTAACAAATCATATGATAATTTTGAGTACCCATAATCACTTAAAGCATGTAAAATATATGGCGTTCCCACGAATCCTGTTTGTATTTTCGTACCGTCTAAAATCACTTTTTCAGCCAATTCACAGGCTACTTTTTTCTCATTATCAACCAGTCCAAAAACAAGTGCTAATATATATTCTGTTTGCGTAAAAAACTCACTGTATCTCTCTTTAAAAGCTTTAACTATTTTAATGTAAAGATGCTCATAAAAGCTCATGTCTTTATTTAATATTTTCCCTATTTTAACAAAAAGTTCTGTGGAATGGGCATAGTAAGCTGAAGCTATAAAATCATCACGTGATGAACCTTTGTAACTTCCGACCGGTGCATCAAGTCCTAACCAATCTCCAAAATGATTTCCACCAGTCCACAAGAATTCATCATGAGTACTATTAGTGATAAAATCAATGTATTTTTTCATACAGTCAAATTGATTCTCCAAAACCTCAATATCACCGTATGTCATATACATTTGCCAAGGAATTATTACGGCGGCATCATCCCATGCTGCACTTCCAGCATCAAGCTCTGTGTTTGGTATTACATGTGGAATTGCTCCACTTTTTAACTGTTCGGCAGACATATCTTTTAGCCACTTTTTAAAAAAGTTTAGCACATTAAAATTATAACTTGCGGTTTTACAGAAAACTTGTGCATCTCCTGTCCAACCTAGACGTTCATTACGTTGCGGGCAATCTGTTGGTATGTCTAAAAAATTACACTTTTGCCCCCAAAAAGCATTTTTGATAAGTTTATTTAGCATAGTATGACCGCTTGATATCGTGCCAGTTTTTTGAAGATCAGAATATACTGCAATAGCTGTAAAATTATTAATATTCGCTTTCACCGGATACTTATCTAGTCTGATATACCTAAAGCCAAAAAAAGTCATTCTTGGTTTTAAAACTTTCTTACCAGCATCACAAATATAGTTAAGTTTTGCTTTTGCTGCTCTGTAATTTTCGGTGTAAAAATTGCCGTCGGCATCTAACACTTCCGCATGGGACATAATTATTTCATCACCGTAATTTGTGTCTACTTCAACTTGTACATATCCTGTAATTTCTTGCCCAAAATCAATTACTGTTTCTCCTTTAGGGGTATTGATAATTGCTTTTGGTTTTATTTTTTCGTGTTCTGTAATATTCTCTCCTTCTTGCAAAATCAAGTTATCAAGGCTTACATCTAACTGTGTAACAGAAAAAATTTTGCTTGTATCTACAGTAAAGTCTACTTTTTCACCATCATAAATTTCACTAAAACGAATATTCGACTCTTTACAGTACCAATCTTTATCAGTACATATTAAATTATTTTCAAATTTTATTGTAGCAATGACAGCAGGAACTTTTTTTATTTTTTCTATATTACTCCCCATTAATGGACTACGATACCAACCTTTTCCTACTGTAATAACTATGCTATTGTGTTCATGTAGCACAGCTGAATATCTTTGATATTGATGACGAGTTTCATATGATGTCCAGCCTGGCGCAAGCACATTTTCACCAATTTTTTCGCCATTCAAAATAATATCATAAACACCCATAGCGGTAACTTCAATTATAGCTTTAGCTCCATCTGCCGCCTTAAAATCTCTTCTAAATTCATAGCAAATATCTTCTGCTGCTTCATTAGGACTTATCCATTTAGCTGATTTTATCATTGCTCATTCCTCCATCAAATTATAAATTATTAGCCTACTTTTTAAAAATAAAAAGCTTATTTTTTATAAGTTTAAATTTTTAATATATCCACTACATTTTGTACTATAAGTTTTTGCATAGATTTAGGATATAAATTTAACTTGTAACTATAATCTATCCCTATTTTTTCTTTTTCTATAATGCCACTTTCTAAGCCTTTTTCCGTTGGAATTTTTGTGTTGCCTTTCTCGGTTTTCTCAGTTATTAAATATCCTTCTCTTTCAAGCCAATTATTAATTTTAACAGCAGTTGTTTTTGTACATTCGTAGTACTCTAACATTGCATTTAGATTATTATTTATCATGCTAACTGTAATTTCTTCATCTGCAATTTCGGTTTCTAAAATCATTTCCTCACTCGGTAAAATCAAATCTCCTTTGCGTGAAACCGAACTTCTCTTTTTTATCTCAATTTCTAAGTCACGTTGAATATTTTTGCTACTACAATAATCTTTAATAACTTTTGTAAATTCTTTACCATACTTTTCTAATTTAGATTGACCTACACCTGAAACAGCAAGAAAATCCTTGTCGTCTAAAGGTAATTTAGCGCACATATCAATCAGCGTAAAATCACCAAAAATCACAAAAGCCGGAACATTTTGCTCACTTGCAAGTTTTGCCCTTAAATTGCGTAAGCTTTCAAATAAATCTTCTTTGCCATCAGGTACACCTTTATCCTTATTTTTCTTCGCTGTTTTTTCTCTAATCTCTTTTTCTATAGGAGTTTTTATTTCAAATTTAACTCTATTTTTCATTATACCCTCTGACTTTTCAGTGGTTTGTATAACTGAATACTGTGAATCTGTTTGAAGCAAAAACCCTTGTAAAATCAAGTTATCAATAATTACTCTAAGCCTATTAACACTCACTTTACTTATCCCATAAACAGGTAGTTTGTCAAAATCCAAATCTAAAACCTTCTTATTTTTACTACCTTTTAAGATATCAGAAAGCATAACTTTTCCAAAACGCTCACGAATACTTATCACACAAGATATTACATTTTTCGCTTCTTCTGTGGCATCAAATATCTCAAATTCAGTGTCACAATTTCCACAGTTTCCACAAAAGCTTTCTGATTCATCTCCGAAATAATTCAAAATGTATTTTCTTAAACACTCATTATTAGTAGAATAAAAAGATATTTCCTTAAGTCTTTTGTAGGCAAGCTCTTTAATGGTTTTTTCTACTTCAGCACTGTCATAAGTTACATCCTTTGAGCTTTCAATCAAAAATTGGTTTGTAATAACATCTTGTCCACTATAAAGCATTAAACAATGTGCAGGCGAGCCGTCACGCCCTGCCCTACCTGCCTCTTGATAATAACTTTCCATGTCTTTTGGCATATTGTAGTGCACAACAAATCCTACATTAGATTTGTCAATACCCATTCCGAAAGCGTTTGTAGCAACCATTATTTTTATTTTATCGAAAATAAAATCATGCTGATTATTTTTTCTTTCATCTTGGCTAAGTCCTGCATGATATCTTCCAACCAAAAATCCAGCTTTATCAATAACATCACAAACTTGCTCTGTAGTTTTTCTTGTAGCGCAATAAATTATACCACTTTTTTCTCTTTTATCTTCTAAGAACTCCAATAAATCTCCTATTTTATCCTTAGAGTTTTTTACTTCAAAGTATAGATTCTCACGGTCAAAACCACCAACTAATACCAAAGGATTCTCAAGATTTAATAGTCTTAATATGTCGGTTTTAACTTGTTCGGTAGCTGTTGCTGTAAACGCCGAAACCACAGGCCTTTTTGAAAGCAGTGATATAAAATCAGGAATTTGTGTATAACTTGGTCTAAAATCTTGTCCCCACTGAGATATACAGTGTGCCTCGTCAACTGTAAGCATTGATATATCAGAATTTTGGGCAAATTCTAAGAAATTTTCTGTCAACAGTCTTTCCGGCGCTACATAAATAATTTTATACATACCATTTTTAGCATTATATAAAGCCTTATCTATTTGATTTTGAGTTAAAGATGAATTTATGTAAGCCGCTTTAATGCCTGACTGAATTAAACTTTTCACTTGGTCTTGCATAAGTGAAATTAATGGAGATATAACAAGTGTTATCCCATCTTTCATCATAGCTGGAACCTGAAAGCATATAGACTTTCCTGCACCCGTTGGCATTATTCCTAAAACATCTTTTCCGTGCAAAACACCAACGATAAGCTCTTCTTGCCCTTTGCGAAACTCATCATATCCAAAATACTTTTTTAACACTTGATTAGCAGTTATCATTTTCACTCCTTTTCTTTCACTAAGTAAAACACCACTTAAATGATAATACATTATTTCTTATATTTTATTATACAACAACTTTCTGTGCAATTAAAGTGATATTTATAGAGTTTACTTGTGATAAATAACTTTAGTAGAATTATTGGACTTTCCTTGCCTTTCTAAGCTGGAATATATTTTCCAAAAAAACATATTATTAACTTTTTTATAATAAAAATACCCTGTTAGATCAAAGCATTATAATGGTAAATGTTCCAATCTAACAGGGGTAGTTTTATTTTATTATTTAGCTAATTTTTTCCTCACAAAAACTGTTATAACAGCTAAGCTTATTAATGCTGTAACCCCCCATAATACAAGGTTAAAGTCATCACCTGTTTGAGGTACATTAGGTGATACGGATGGTGCTGGCGTTGGTGTTGTTTCTGGTGTTATTGTAGGTGTTATTGTAGGTGTTGGTGTTACTGTCTGAGCCACAGTTACCTGTGCAATAGCAAAAGCTGAGAAGCTAGAAGCTGTAAATACAATTCCGCCCTCTACTTTTGTGACTGTCAATACTTCTACAGTGCCGTCATCTTTAAGATGTAGCACTTTTATTTCTTCTGTAGCATTAACTAAGTCGCCTAAATATGAATTTGGAATAAATACTTCTACTGGGCCGCTCGGTTGCACTTTTTCTCTTGTCTGCACTAAAATCATGGATATATCTAAGTACAAAGCACCTGTCAAATTATTATCCGTTACATATTTTTCTAAAATAGCTTTATCATCTGCCAAAACATTTGTATCAATTAAAAGTTCAATCTCTTCGGTAGCTATTGTATTTCCGCTTTCATCTTTTGGCAAAGATGTTGTTGGTACTGATATTAGCGGGCTTGTTTCTGTAGATAAATCTTCGGGCAATGTTTCTTTTGCAGGGGTTTTTACAGCCGTATCAGCTATAGGCTCTAAAGCGTTACCTATCATAAATGGTGAAAGATTTGTGATGCCTTTTATAAGCACACCGCCGCTTACTCTTTCTCCCATTAAAACTTCGGGAGTTCCGTCGGATTTGAGATGGATTATTTTAAATTCTCCGGTTTCAGCTCCAAAATTACCCAACATGGTATTTGGTACAAATACATCTATAGGTCCAGTTAATCGCACAGAGGGGTCAATATACATTGGTACTCCCATATACATTCTCGGATCAAGTTCCATTGATATATCTATAAAAACAGGGTTTCCTATATCGTTGTTTTTAGCGTAATTCTTTAAAATAACTATCTCGCTTTGAGATACCGCTGTATTTACATTTACAATATACATATCTTCATCCAAAGAACCAAACTTCAAATGTAAAGGCTGAGAACTACTTGGGATTATCGCCATGGGTTTTTTCTGACTTGAAAAATCAGCCGGTCTTGTTTTGCTGATATCAGCATTGGCGTTTTCATTTTCAGGCGTTAAAGTGTCAGCAGAAAATTGTATTAAAACACCATACGGTGAATTGGGATCAGCGGGATCCAATCTTAAATACTCCATTATCCCTTTAAAGCCTTCTTGCATTTTAATGGTAGGATTAAATTCAAATTCCCCTGAAGCATGAGTTTGAATCGCAAAAAAGTATACATAGTTTTTATTATCTTCAATAATATCATTTGGATCAATCCTTTCAATATTTGCTGATGGGGCGTTAGATGAGCTGTTAAATAGGTCATCTATTGTTATCGGTTCATCACCATTATTAATCCATACACTGTAAAGTATAAACCCATACATATTAGGGGTGGTTACCGGATATGCGCTGTAGTTAATACTATAAGCCTCCATTCCAACTGTGGGCGGCTGTACATCTATAATAATTTCACTTATATCGCCCGGAGTTTTATAGTTCAAAATTATCTCAAAGGTCTTGCCGTCTTGTAACACGTTTTGAGATGAACCGGCAGTGTATGAATTAAACCCAACATGAGTGGCATTCGGAGTGAAAATAATATCGGCATCTGTTAATTTAATCGTTACTTTAACCGTATAATCGGTTAGAGGCAAGGCGGTTTCACCAGCTACAACTTTATTGCTCTCATCTACAGTACTTCCCTTATACCAAACCGTAGATACCTCATATTCTTGAACTCTTTTATTAACTGTTCCAATTTCTGTGTCAATATATGGTACACTCATATCATTTTTTGTGTAATAGTAAAATTCCTCACCCACTGTAGGAACCACAATATTCGGATGCAGAGATGACCAAGCACCTTGGGATAGTTTAGAAACTCCAAGGGAATTAGTAACATTCGTCTTGAAGGTTATATCACAAACCTTGTAAACCGGAGCGTCATTTTCACCCTGTCTATAAACAAATTCAAAATCTTGGGTATTTGAACCTTCTTTATACATCATCATCTGACTGAGTTCAACTACATAAATAATGGTATCGCCACTATTTATGTAGGTGGTATCGATATTTGGTGTATCTAATCCCAAATCTCCGGGAGCGGTTTCGCCCGGTGCTAAGAGCGAGTCAGAATCACTTAAAACCACTGTGGCATGTGGTGTCACATCTCCATTTGCTATTTCAAGATAACCTCCGTCCATATTATGACTGGTAGCATTATCTACGTACACACCTAAATCATTTTCGTTTTTAACTTCAATGTAGTAGGATTTTAGTTCTAAAATATCACTAGTTCCAAAATCTACCATTTGTGAAGTCACCTGTGCTTCTGCGCTAAAAAAGCTCGGCTGAATAAAGGCGGTGAAGAGCATTATCACTGCAAGAAAAACCGAGAAAATCTTAGCGTTATTTTTTGTTTTACTAGTTTTCATTTTTACCATCCTCTCAATATTATGTAATAACGATTTATTTATTAAATTATAACATTTTGTTCATATATTGTCAATAAAATATTACATAACAGAAAATTAAATTTTGAAAAAATATTGCAATATCGTAAAATAATATTTAATTTTAATTGTAAACGTCCACATTCTACTATTCAGCATAAAGCTTGAAACTCCTATGAGTACTTCTAAGCATAAAAACAGGCGTATCAAATTAATTTGGTTCAGATTTGATACACTTGTTCATTGATTTACTATACAATTAAATATTAATTATAAAAAGCTTGCATTCCACCAAAATTTATCATAAAATATATTAGTTAATTTATTTAGGAGTATTACTATGAGCATATTAAATGTAGAAAATCTAAGTCATGGTTTTGGTGACCGTGCAATTTTAAGCGATGTCAGCTTTCGTCTTTTAAAGGGCGAGCATGTCGGATTTATCGGCGCAAACGGTGAGGGTAAGTCGACTTTTATGAACATAATCACCGGCTCTTTAATGCCTGATGAAGGCAAAATTGAGTGGAGCAACAATGTCAAGGTAGGCTATCTTGACCAACATACGGTTTTAAGCAAAGGCCAAAGCATTCGAGATATTTTAAAGTCCGCCTTTGCCCCACTTTTTCTTTTAGAAGAGCGCATGAACGAAATTTGCGACAAAATGGGAGACGCCACCGACACTGAGCTTGACGAAATGATGGAAGAGCTAGGCAATATTCAAGATACACTTGCAATGCGAGACTTTTATGTGGTAGATGCAAAGGTAGAAGAGGTCGGGCGTGCCTTGGGTCTTGAGGACATAGGCTTTGATAAGGACGTAACTGAACTCAGTGGTGGACAGCGCACAAAAGTCTTACTTGCAAAGCTTCTTTTAGAAAAACCCGACATCTTACTTTTGGACGAGCCTACAAACTATCTTGACGAGGTGCATATTCAGTGGCTTAAAAGATATCTTATAGACTACGAAAACGCCTTTATCTTGATATCCCATGACATACCATTTTTAAACAGTGTTATTAACCTTATTTACCATGTAGAAAATGCTCAGCTTACAAGGTATGTTGGCGACTATGATAAATTTTTGGAAGTCTACGCCATGAAAAAGTCACAACTCGAGGCAGCTTATAAGAGACAACAACAAGAAATAAGCGAACTTAAGGATTTTGTCGCTCGAAACAAAGCTAGGGTTTCCACCAGAAACATGGCTATGTCAAGACAGAAAAAACTTGATAAAATGGAGATAATAGAGCTTGCAAAAGACAAGCCAAAACCAGAATTTAACTTTAAAGAAGGACGAACAGCAAGCAAATATATTTTCAGGACAAACGATTTAGTCATAGGCTACGAATCGCCCCTTTCCAGCCCTTTAACCATAGAAATGGAAAGAGGACAAAAAATTGCACTGACTGGCGCAAATGGTATTGGTAAAACTACCTTACTTAAAAGCCTAATGGGAAAAATCCCAGCAATCAGCGGTAAATCAGAGCTTGGCGATTATCTTGAAATAGGCTATTTTGAACAAGAGGCAGACTACAGCAACAACAAAACCTGTATTGAAGAGGTGTGGCAGGAATTTCCGTCATACGACCAACGAGAAGTGCGAAGTGCTCTTGCAAAATGTGGACTTACCACAAAACATATAGAGAGCATGGTAAAAGTTTTAAGTGGTGGTGAACAGGCAAAAGTTAGACTTTGTAAGCTTATTAATCAAAGCACAAATGTATTGCTTTTAGACGAGCCGACAAACCATTTAGATGTGGATGCAAAAGACGAGCTTAAAAGAGCACTTAAAGCATATAAAGGCAGTATAGTGCTAATCTGCCACGAACCTGAATTTTACTCTGACATAGTAGACAGAGTGATAAACTGCGAGGAATGGACAACAAAATCTGTCGACAGTTTTATTTAATAATATAAATTAACAACCCCCGATTTATGAAAAAAAATCCATAAATCGGGGGTTGCATTTTTATTTGATAAGCCTATCACTTTTGAGGCAAGCGGCAAAAAATTTTTAAAACTTATAAATTGAGAAGCAAAAGAGGTTCATTATTTTACAATGATAAGGGATTTGTCCACGCCTTTTTGCCCAATATATTTTTACAAACAAACCTTATATATTTCTCATGCCCTTTAATTTTATAGGATACTTTTTCTATGCCGTCTTCACTTGTAAAAAACTTTGTATCAAATACTTTGTCGCCAACTATAATTTGTACTTCCTGCATTTTTTCACATTCAAGTATCACTTCTTCATTTTTTCTTGTAATACTATATATATGTGCACCACTTGATGAATAGTAATTTCCGTTTAATAGATTTTGTACTATATCATCGTGCTCTAACGTATCTGAATTAATCATAACATATCCACCACCTGAATCAGATATTTCTCTTTTATTGTGGTTATCGTCTACTGCCAGTGCATTGATTTTTTTGTTCTCCCTTAGCAGTGTATCTATCATGAAGTTATTCTCGCCCAGATTCCAACCGATTTTTGAGGTGTGATTATATAATTCAAGTGCCCACAAGCCGTCTATACTCATAAAATCTATTTCAGTTGTGTTTGATAACAGTGGATGATTATAACTTAAAAAACAGCCGTTTTCTCTATAAAAATCAATTTCCTTTTGCAGCTCTTTTTCAAAATCTGCACCTTTTACAAAAACTCTTGCATTTCTTTTATATCCATGTAATAATAGATTATTTTTTGCGTTTTTACGCATTTCACTTGTTCCAAAATACGCATTGAAATGATGCATTTTTGTGCACAGCCTCTTGCTGTCTTCTCTCCAAACTAAATCGGTATAATTCACATCGCCACTCGGTAAACAGCTGTCATTTTCAAGTAAATACATAGATCCCTCTATAGCCGGAATAAGTAAAAAGTCGTCATAAATAAACTCTTTACTGTAATCACTAAAAATATCATGATCCGTAATCGCAAGTACACTGTAACCTAAATTTTTATATAATTCTATGGCTTCTTTAGGGCTAAGTGCTCCGTCGGATATATTTGTGTGACAGTGTAAATTTGCCTTGTACCAATTTTTCTTATCAAAAATCATTTTCTACCTCTTATACATACATTTCGCTGATGTCAAAGTTTACTTCTTTTAAATGTTCAGGCCTTCCAACATTTAACTCTGTTTCACTGTCAAAGAAATGCAGGTGACTTTGAAGAAACTCAGCATAAAGGTTTTCGCCGATTCTACAGTTTAAATTTTTTACTGTAGAAATAATTTCTGTACCGTCTACATCTAGGTACACCGCAAAATTTGCCCCTTGATTCTCTATGTATCTCACAGTTGCACTTACATATTTTTCATTCACATTTTCCTTGTGCAAAATAATATTTTCAGAGCGTATTCCCATGGTGTAGTCTTTATTTTCTGATAAAAACCCGTGCCAATCATTCATTAAATATAGCTGTTGTTTTCCAAATTTAGCACGATTCATCCATATTCTTACATCGGGTATTAAGTTCATAGGAGGAGAGCCGATAAATTTTGCTGTAAATATATTTCTTGGATGATGATAAACTTCATATGGCTTATCCCACATTTGAATTTCACCTTTTGAAAGCAAAATAATCTTTGTGGCAAAGGTCATCGCCTCGATTTGGTCGTGAGTAACATATACCATGGTTTGTTTGTATCTATCGTGAATATCCAAAAGTGCTTGCCTTGCCGAGACCCTAAGCTGTGCATCTAAGTTTGACAGTGGCTCGTCAAGCAGGAATATAGAGCGGCGCTTAACTGTAGCCCTTGCAAGTGCCACCCTTTGTCTTTGCCCTCCCGAAAGCTGCTTTGGAGTTCTATTTTTATACTCAGTTAAATCAAGCATTCTAAGTGCTTCATCAAGCCTTTCTTCAACTTCATCCTTTTTCATTTTTGCGGCTTTTAAGCCGTATGTGATATTTCGTTCAACCGTCATATGTGGGTATAATGCATAGTTTTGAAACACCATTGCAACATCTCTTTTATCAAGTGCAACGTTTTTCATATCATTTCCATTTAGCTTTACAGTTCCGTTTTGTATGTCCTCTAAACCTGCAATCATTCTAAGCAGTGTGCTTTTTCCACATCCTGATGGGCCTAAAAGTACCAGTCTTTCACCCTTATCTACATCAAAATTTATATTTGGTATTACTACATTATCACCATAGGCTTTTTTTACGTTCTCAAACTCTATTGCTTTCATTATTTATTTGACCCCCGAACTTATAAATGTATCTATTATGTACTTTTGGAAAATTAGGTATAATACTAGCGGTATTATCATGGTCACTACCGACATCGCCATGGCAGATACAAAACCGTCTCCACCCTCGCCTGAAATAAACATTTGAAGAGCTAAAGGCAATGTGTAATTATCTGTAGTTTTAAGTATCATTCTTGTCCAAATAAACTCATTCCAGCTGAGTGTAAAGAACCAAATAGCAGTTGCTATAAGTTGTGGACGGATTAGCGGAAGCACCATATCTCTCATAATAGCTAAATCTTTTACACCATCTAATTTTGCCGCTTCTATGAGTGATAGCGGAATATTTCTCATAGCTTGCACCATCAAAAACATTGCCGAACCCGAGAAAACTTGTGGCAAAATAACACCCGCTATATTGTCAAGCAATCCTATTCTTGCAAGCATTAGATAGTTTGGTATCATTGTTACTGTAAATGGAACAAACATTGAAATCATCATCAAGGACTTGACCGATTTTGAGCCTTTAAAAGTATAATAAACTAATACATAAGCCGCTAAAAATGCGCATAAAATTTGCAAAATTGTCGTTACACTCGAAACAATAAATGTATTTGCTATTATTTGAAACATTGGCAGTCTTTCAAAAAGCCTTATAAAGTTATCAAACGTTATTCCGGCTGTAAAAAGACTTACCGTGTCCTGATATGCAATTTCCTCTGTTTTAAGCGAATTTGAAATTGCAAAGATGATTGGATATATCATCGAAAACACTACTACAATAAATATAAAGTGCCATAAAACTCTAAAACCGGCTTTAGTTTTCATAATATACCTTCTTCCCTACTACTTCATTTAAAACAAACAGACAAACTCCGAAAACAAGTAGCGCAATTACAGAAACTGCCGCTGCTTCGCCTGTTTCAAAAAGTCTAAACGCTTTAAAGTATGCATCGTAAATAATATTAGAACTTGAGTAATTCGGTCCGCCTTCTGTCAACACTTCAATAGGACTAAACACATAAGTTAACCCTTGCACTATTGTCATAATGAATATATAAAACGACGTTGCACCCGACATTGGAGCCACTATATCTATAAATATCTTAGGAAGTGAAATACCGTCTAGTCTTGCAGCTTCTATAACTTCTTCAGATACCCCGCTTACTGCCGCAAGCAACATTATAAAGTTATACCCAAAGCTTTTCCACGAGGTTATAAGGCTAATGACGACTATAACTAGTCCCTCAGTTTTAGACCATACAGGCATTTCAAGTCCCACTGCATTCATTATCATCGAGACAGGCCCTGCCACTGGGTTTAATATCCATGTAAATATAATTGAGCCTACCACCAAAGAAATAAATCCAGGTAAAAAGAGCGATACTTTATAAAACTTTTTCCATTTTACAAATACAAATCTACATACAAAGGCAAAAATAAACGGAGCGCAAAAATTAATTAATACTAAAAGCACAATATAGATAACCGTATTTACCATTACTTTTAAAAAATCTTCATCTTTAAACAAATCCGTATAATTACTTAAGCCCACAAAATCCATCTCAGGTCTTACCATATTCCAATCGAAAAAGCTGAGATAAACTGTATAAAAAATTGGAACTGCAATAAATATAATAAAAAATATTGCCGCAGGCGTCAAAAAAAGGTATGGCTTTGCTTTATTTAAAACTCGTGAGCCCATAAACATCTTTCTCTCCTATAATCTAATATATTAACATCTTCCGAATTGTAAAAAACGGAAGATGCTAATGTATTTACTACTTTTAGCACTTCTTATTCATAAAGTGCATTTATTTCGTCTTGTGCTGTACTAAGGGCTTCTTCTACACTTAAGTCGCCACCTAGAATCTCGTCTCTTGTTGTAATTAAAATTTGTTCTGCTTTTAGTCCGTGGTCACCAGGGAAAGATGCCCAAGGCACTGCATATTCAAGATAATCATATGCCATTTTGGTAACTTCGTTAGTTTTTAAAAGCTCTGAGTCCTCCGCTGACTTAATTGGAGGTACATAACCTGTTGCCGCATCCCAAGCTAGCATGTTTTCTTCTGCTAAAATCCACTCTACAAGTTTTGCCGTTGCCGCTTTTTTATCATCATCTGTAGATGTTACCGCAAGGAAATTTCCTCCGCAAGGAACTTTTTGCTCTTTACCTTCCCATGATGGTGCTGGTAAAACAGTTACTTCTGATTCAGAAGTGCCTGTAATCATGGTGCTATATGAAACTGATTCCATATAAATTCCGATTTCGCCTTTAATAAACGCTTGTTTACCCTCTTCTACTGCTGTATGTAGGGCTGATTCGTCTACCAATACTGCATCGGCATACAACTGATATGCTTCTATCGCCTCTGGAGAATTAATGCTGCTTAGTCCGTCTGTAATATAACTTCCACCGTTGCTCTCAATAATTTGTTGCAACTCCCATGTGTAGGCATATTCTGCAATATACATACCATATTTATCAGTGCTATCACTTATAGTTTTAGCGGCTTCTGCTACACCTGTCCATGTGCTTAAATTGCTTAAATCAACATTTGCTTCTGATAAAATATCTGTATTTACATATAAAACAGGCACTGAAAGTCCGTATGGAAAACCAACTACTTCACCCTCTGCATTAACTGCTAAAGCCTTAATCGACTCTTCATATGTATCGTCTACAAAACTTTCTTTACCTTCTTCTGCATAATTTGCAAAAAGTTCATCGGCAGGTGTGTAAGTAAAGTTATTAGAAAAATACTCTTTATAGCTCCAGCCTATTTGAACTAGGTCAGGCGATGTACCTGCAGCTGCCTCAGCTTGTAAATCTTGCATTATTCCTTGATATGTGTTTGGAACAAATTTTTCTGTTACGTGAATTTCGTCTTGTGATTCATTGAACGCTTCAATAATTTCTGTAACTGTAGGTCCAGCAAAAGTTTCTGAGTTTATATGCCAATACTCAAGCTCTATTTTTTCTCCGTTTGCTGATTTCTCCGATCCTGATACCGAACTACAAGCCACCGCACTAAATGATATCAACGCTGCGGCTGCAAAAATACTGATTTTCTTTAAAATACTCATAATTATTTCCTCTTTCAATTTAATATATTGTTTTTAAAATGTTTACTATGTCATCGGTACAAATTTTTGCGGGGTTATTGTCAATTCTACCCTCAGTAGAGCCGTTCTCTGCAAGAAATTGTATTTTTTCTTCTGCAATACCAAATTCGCTTAATTTACATGGGATACTCGCTTTTCTTAATATGTTTTCTATCAAAGGTTGTACTTCGCTCAAACTTTTAGTCATAAACGCACTAGCTAATATCTCTCTGTCTTCAATGAATTCATCATTAAAGGTTATCATCGCTCCGATAAGCATACTCACCGCAACTCCGTGTGGTATATTATAGTGCATTGTCAGCGGATACGATATAGAGTGGCAAGCGGTCGTTCTAGTGTTTGAAAACGCAAATCCTGCAAGCATACTGCCTTTTGCCATTTCATTTTTATAAGCTATTTCATCATAATTATCAATAAGCTTTTCTATGGATGCAATAATAGTTCTTATCGAGGCTATCGCAAGCGCCTTTGTAATAGGGTTTCTTCCCTTTGCCCAGTAACTTTCAACTGCATGTGCTACCGCATCCATTGCCGATGAAACTGCAAGTTTTAATGGCATTGTTGCCAATAGAGCTGAATCTACTATTGCCGCCAATGCGTAGTTGTCTTGTCTTTCAACAGATAGCTTCTTGCCTTCTTTTGTGTCCCAAATTGTCGCCCAGCAAGTAACTTCACTTCCTGTTCCAGCCGTTGTTGGAACGCCAATCCAAGGACATTTTGGTTTTGGACAAAGCTTTTTGCCCATCATTTCTCTTAATTCATCTACATTTTCAAGCTCTGTGCCTATAAGCGTTGCAAGTATTTTTGCACTGTCAAGAACACTGCCTCCACCTACTGCCAATATTAAATCTATGTCTGTGTTTTTTGCTTGACTGTATAGCTCAAATAGATTTTCTGGAGTAGGATTTGAATATTTAAAAACACTTGTTTGTGCTTTTTTTTGGGAATTTATATAGCTTTTAATATATTTATTTTCAAGTACTGACTCATCCCATACAACAATCAAAACTGATTTGTCAACACACCCATTTCCCATAGCCTCATTAATAATCTCTTCAAGTTTTTCAAGAATTCCAATCCCTTGAAAAGTTTTAACAGGATTATAAAATTTGTACATCCATATTCTCCTTATGCGCTATAATTTATGACTTTAATTACTTCTAAAAGCTCACTCATATCATTAATAACATAATCAGCACCTGCATCTAAATATTTTTGTTTTGCATTTGCCTTTAATGTCTGTATCTCTTCATTTGACATTTTATTGTACTCATCTTTACTTAAGCCTAGCATGTTTGAACCCTCAAGAAGCCCTATGCTTATTACGCCTGCGTTTTTACCTTCTAAAATATCCATTTTTGTGTCCCCTACTTTAATGATCTTCGAGACATTTTCTACGGATAATTTTTTCATACAGTCAAATATCATAAACGGTGATGGTCTTGATGCACCATCTACTAAATCGGGAGTTACCACCACATCAGGTTTAACTCCAAGTGTCTGTGCTTTTTCTACTACTCTTTCCATCATAGCACTTGTATAGCCTGTAGTAGACCCCACTTTTATCCCCATTTCTTTTAATGCTTTAAGTGTATCAACAACTTTATCTATTGCTACTGTATATTCTAAAACTACTTCGTATAAGTCTTTTTCAAATATTTCATATAACTCTTCAATGTCTTCTTCGGTAAAATCTCTATTGTATAAATCTCTAAACAAACCTTTAACTCTGTCAAAGTTTAGAATTGTTCTTATATGGCATTTTTTCTCCATCCCCATCGGTTTGTTTATTTCTTCCTTCGTAAGCTCTATACCTTTTTTCCTAAATGTTCTTGCAAAAACATCAACAGGTGCGCATGAACCATAATCTACCATTGTGCCTGCCCAATCAAATACTACCATTTCAACTTTACTCATTTTCATTACTCCTTAATATATTTCATACATATATAATAATCAAAATTACAGCAAAGAAAAGCAAATACAGTTAAAACTTCTGTAAAACTTGCGTTAAACTGCAATATATAGCTATTTTTTGCAATCTTTTACTTTTAATAACGCAAAAATTAAGCTGACACAAATTAACTCGTGTCAGCTTTATGCAATATATTTAACTTTTCAACTACTTAATGCTAAGGCCCAAATTCTCATAATGCTCTATTTTTTCATTACTAATCTCACCATCTGTATAAAGAATGTCTATATCACCTAGCTCAAATAGTTGCTTTTGTGAATTTTTATCTATTTTTGAAGAATCCATTATGGCTATAACCTTTTTGGAATTTTTTTGAATCGACTTCATAACCCCAAATTCTTTAAGCCTAAAATCTGTAAAACCTAAACTATCGTTAACAGCATTTATAGATAAAAAGCAAACATCGGGAAAATAACCGACGCATTCATTTTCGCAAGCAAATCCATAAGTAGATTTTTCAGTCATATCGACAAGACCTCCTATAAATGTCACATTAATATTATTTTTGCTGTTCCCAATAGCACTTACAACTTGAAAATTGTTAGTAATAACAGATATATCCATACAAGTCTTTGCAATAACATGTGCGAGCAAAGCACCGGTCGTACCCGAGTTGATAAAAATAACATCATCTTTTTTAATTTCGCTGACAGCTTTTTTACAGGCTATCATCTTTTTATTTAGATTTTTTATCTGTCTGATTTCAAAGTCATTTTGATGAAAATTTTCAATTATATTAACATCCTTGGTAGCCCCGCCCCTAACATATTTTAAAAGCCCCTCATTCTCCATTGCTTTCAAATCCCGTCTCACCGTGTCCCAAGAATATGAAAGTGCAAGCGAAATTTCTTCAATTTTAAGCGTCCTGCGATTTTCAAACATTTCGAGTATCTTTATTTTTCTGTCTTCATACATAAATCTTCCGCAATAGTCTTAAAAACTATTCTCCCCTTACAATTTCTTATTTTCAGTATAATTGCATGTATTTAAAAAGTCAAATTAAATTTATGTATAATTTTGTTTATTATTAGTTAATTATACCTTTTCTTCCATTGCTATCTGTAGGTGGATTTATCACAATGCATAGAAAAAGACGGATAGCTAAATACTATCCGTCTAGTAACACTATTTAAAAAGAATTTCTGATATTTCTTTATGCCTTAATAAATCATTTATTTGTGAGTTTTTTTCTTAACACCAATACGATTCCAGTTAAAGCGACTAGAGAAACAATTACTATTGGTAAGAAATTATCGTAATCGCCTGTTTGAGGTGCCTCAGGCTTTTCTGTAGGAGCTGTAGTCGGTGCAGGTGTAGGTGTTACTGGTACCGATAACTCTATAAATGTAAGATTTATTTGTACGTCTCCACTTGGCATGATAAATGTATATCCATTTTGTGTATTAGTCGTTCCTACAGGTACTATGCCATTCATAATAGTCATTGTATCTATTCTATAACCATTGTTTGGTACTACTGTTACGGTGACTGTTTCGCCAGATTTAGCGGAAAGTTTATCCACTGTTACAGTGCCGTTAGTGGTAGGAGCTACTGTCGTATAGTAGGACGCCTGTACATTTGCAAGTGCGATAAACGGTGAGAACGAGCTTATATTAACCGTAACTTTTCCATTAGCTGGAACTAGTCTCTCAAAGTATTCCCATGTGCCATCTGCTTTTTTGTGTGCTAACAGAATGGTTTCACCCACTTTGCTAGAAGCGTCAAATGTTACTTCTAAATCACTGGTTAAATTAAGCTCCTGTCCGTTTACCGTGAGTTTTACATCAAAAGCAAATACGGTTTCAGCATTTCCTGTAAGTCTATCCTTAAACTCATTTACAAGTGAATTAGAATCTAGTATTTCAGTGATGCTAAGTTCTACTGGCATAGGATTTCCCATGAGATCAAGCGGCATTTTGCCAGTGGCTGTTATATCAAGGTCGATGTCCGAAATTTTAAGTGTTCCTTGTACTTTGTAGGTTAAATCTGTTATTAAGGTTTCAAGCTTATCGATACTTTCCTTTGAAACATATGAGCGTTCTTCCTCTGTCATATTTTCTAGTTCTTCTAAGGCTTTTTCGATTTCTACCAAAGTTTTTTCGGCTTCTTCTTTAGTTAAGTCTTTAGTTTCGTCTACTTTTGGTAGGTTTTCTACTTCTTTGTCAAATTCTTGTGATTCATCTGGGTAGAAGTTCCAACCTGGATAAAGTGTGATAGCTTCTGTAACTTCACTTTCTATATCCCATTTATTAGTAAACTCTTTGTCTAAGTACCAATCGCTAAAGACATGGTCTTTTGCAGTGAGTGCTGGGGCTGCATCTTTTATGTTGCCGTTCATTACCACTGCAGTGTATAGATAGTTAGTGCCCTCAAATTCTGGATTTTGTGCGCCTGTATAGTCAAAGCTTACTTTATAAGTTAGTGCTATAGCACCAATGTTTGACATTTCAGTAGAAGAGGCAATACGTGCAGAAGTGGAATTAAATCTAAGCTCTGAATCAATAGTGCCAAAGTTAGTCACATCTCCACCATATAGTGTAATTGCATTTCCATATATTTTTGCATTCTCGTTATTTACTATGCTTGCACCGTCGTAATTAAAAACTAAGCCTTTTTCCATATTAATTTTACTTCCATTTACAACATAACCGTAATTATTAAGTGTGCTACCAATTTCTATATCACCCCAGTTTGTGAATGTGACTCCCTCATCTATTGTCAATTCAAAACCCCCAATGATATATAGACTTTTCGAGTCCTCGACTTTAGCATCTGCAGTAAGTGTAATATCGCTAGATATATATATTTCTTGTGTGAAATCATCGTTTAAGGTGGCGATTAGTGCTTTTTCGTTATATACATAGGTCACAAATATCGCATCGTCTTGGTTTATAACAGTGCTATTATTTACAAATATGCCAGAATTGGAAACTATACCATTATTTATAAATGAACCATTGTTTACAACCATGGCCTTAGTCTCAATAAGGAACCTATCATTAATTGTAAGCATCATCCCCTCTGGAATAGTCAGTATTTTTGTTCCACTCACCACAGTATAAGAGTTAAGCGTTACTTTAGTAGCTAGTACTACTTCGGTAAAAGCAGTCTCTGCTAAAGCGTCTTTTAGTTTGTTTTCAGTGTCGACAGCGGCGATAAATTCTGCACCGGCCGCATTATTAACTTCTCCATTTCCACTATATGTGCCGTTAAACTCAATGAGAGAATTATTATCAATAGCTCCATTATTTGTAATCGAACCACCAAATACATTAATCTCACCGTTATTTGTGATAGTGAATGAATCAGTAATTTCCAAACTGCAATTAAATGGTACACTTAATATTACACCTGTTGGAATATCTACAGATGTAGTAAGACTAATAGAACCTTGAACAATAACTCTTGAGGAAAATCCATCTTTTAAAGCGGCTACTAGCTTTTCCTCAGTGTCTACATTAGTATGTACATGCGCACCGTTTTGATTAGTAATCGTGCCGTTATTTGTCACGACGCTGTGGTTATCGATACCACTTTGTTCGCCGTCATTTATTATTGTAGCTTTATCCGCGTTCTCAATCGTGCCATTATTTGAAATCATAGAGTAATTGTTGAGAGTTCCTTTATTCACAAAAGTAGCACCTGGTTCGTTCATTAAATTAGCGTTTACATTGTTGTTAAACTTTTCACTTGAAATTTCACCATTATTTATAAAAAAGCCATTATTGATGATGCCTTTCATGATGGTACCATAATCAAAAAATATACTTCCGTTATTTGTAAACGTTACATTCTCATTTATTGTGAGTGTATGATCCTCCGATACAAGCTCTTTGCCTGCTGGAATAGTCACATCCTCACTGATAACAAGGTTGTTTTCAATCATTATTGTAACAGGTTGATACAATATAGCGTTTTTAAGGTCCTCTTCTGTACCTACATAGCTGGTAGAGACACCACCTATAATTGTACCGTTACCGCTAATCGTGCCATGGTTATTTATATACGCGTTATCGTTTATTATTACACCGTGGTTTACTACCGAGCCAAAAACAGTAAATCTATAACCATGTTTTATTTCAAGACTCATATTTTTTTCTATCACGACATTTTTACCCTTTGGTATAGTTATATTGTCATCAAGTGTCAATGCCCCGTCAATATATATAGAAGTAACGCTAGCGTCGGCAAGAGCCGCCTCAAGCTCAGCTTGTGTGTTTACATATGCTATAAACTGAGAGGTTTCGCCTTTGTTTACAAGAGTTCCACTTCCGCTGAATGTAGCATAGTTATTAATTAAATTAAAGTTTTGGACACTGCCGTAATTTGTGAAAGTTCCATTGTTTAAAAGGAAATTATTATTTTCAATAGTAGCACCATTATCGTTAAAAAAGATGCCTTGGGTATTAAACTTACCGTAGTTGTTAATAGTACTGCTGGGATTATTTGTAACCGACGTGCTACTGCTAATGCTAAGTTCGCCGGTACTGTCGATATTAATTTCATTGTTGTTAATTAACGAGCTGTTTTCAAGCAAAAGTGTACCAATTATTTCAATAGAACCATTGTTTATAATCGTTTTAGTACTATCCGTTAGTGTAAACGTCACGTTTTGATCTACAAATACTATTTTGTCGTTTTCTATAGTTATATCGTTTGCAATAGTAAGGTCTGACCTTATACTTACAACCGTAGTAAATTCATCCCTGAGTGCCCCGAAAAAACTCTCCTCGTCGTCAACTTCAGATATAAAAGCTGAAAACTCACCACTATTAGTAACAGTACTGTTGGTATTTGTAAACACACCGTAGTTAGAAATGTTGGCTTTGTAATCTAGTGTAGCGCCGTTTATGTTATTAAATGTGGCAAGTCCACCATTGAAAAATGCGGCGTTCTCTTTGTGATAGAAATTAGCAATACTACCGTTGTTCTCAAATGTGCCAAAGTTTTGAAAAGCGCTTTCAGTATTGTTGTTGAAAGTTTTACTGTTTGTAGCACCCGTACTCATATTTGTAAAAGTACCGTTGTTGTCAAAACTAGAAGTATTATTAAAAATTACTCCATCAATATTGGCATTTTCAAATGTACCATTGTTGGTAAACACATCATTGTTTGTAAACGATCCATGGTTTACAAATGTACCGTTGTTTTCCACCGGAGCACGAAGCAAAAGGATTTTAGTGCTTGTAACTGTAACACCTTTTCTTATTGTCATCTTTTCGCTACCACTCTCTATAATATCTCCTGTTATTTGTATATTCGTAACAGAAGTATTATCTAGTGCATCTCGTAGACCTTCAATCGTCGTAACCTCTGTCGGTCCTTCCCCTGCAAATGTCCCCATAGAGAACAGTGTCATCACCATGCTTACGGCTAAAAACATTATTAGCTTGCTTGTAATTTTTTTCATAACAATACCCCTTCACACTATAAAATCTCATAAGCTTATATATGTTTCTATTTTATCATTTTACTTTTCAAATTACAATGTTTTTTTATCTCTTTTTTATGTTCCTTAAATTTAATACTCAATTCATACTAATTAATTATTCTTTTATCAAAACAATCAGTTGCATATTTTCTGGAAAAATTCAGTGTGAAAGAGCATTTTCTTTACACTGCAAAAAATACAAAAATTTGATAAGTTTATATAAAAAAGGACAGCTCGGAACAATGAACTGTCTCTTTTTTCGGGGTTAAGTCATGACACATTTGGATATCATCATCTAATTCATGTGAATAACTATACTTTTTCCAGCAATTTTTTATAGATTGGTTTTGTATTTTGATTTGAATCAAACAATAGTGGAAAATTTTTTCTATTTTTAACTGGAAAATTATTAAGCCATGTAACGTCATCGCTAACACCCCAAAAAGTTACACAATCAATAATTTCACTGTATTCTTTAAATATTTCAAAAATACCAAGGTAAAACCTTTCTTGCTTTTCAATCATTTCATTAGTCGGAACTATCAAATCAGTTCTTTTATCCTCAAATTCATACACTGAAACATCAAGTTCTGTTATGCTTAATTTTACACCAAGTTTGCTATATTCAAAAAATGCTTTTTTAATTTCCTCAATAGTCGGGCTAAAAATATTCCAATGCGCTTGTAAGCCAATACCATCTATCGGAATGTCCTTAGTTTTGAGTGATTTTATTAACTTACAGATTTTTTCACACTTATCCCTGTTACTTTCATTATAGTCATTATAATAAAGCATAGCATTTGGGAAATGATTTCGTGCACATAAAAATGCTTTTTCTATAAAATCATCTCCGATAATTTCCGTCCAATTCGACTGCCTTAAGTAGTTACCATATTTATCATCAATAGCCTCATTTACTACATCCCAAGCGTAGCAAGCATCTTTAACGTGCTTTGAAATGGCTCTCATATGATTATCCATTCTCTTAATCATTTCTTCCCTAGAGACAAAGCTGCCATTTTCTTTAAAATACCAATCAGGTGTTTGATTGTGCCATACTAAAGTGTGTCCTCTGAGTTTTTTATTGTTTTCTTTTGCAAAATCTAGTATCTTATCTGCTTTAGTAAAATCGTATACACCTAAACTTGGGCTAACGCTTTCAAATTTCATTTCATTTTCTGCTGTCAACACATTAAATTGTGGAACAATAATCTCTTTGTGGCTTTTAATGGTTCTTTCATTTACAGCTACACCAACATTAAAATATTCATTAAATTTCTCATAAAGTGACATCATAAAGAACACTCTCCTTTTTTATTTACATATTAACAGACCTAGTAGGAATTTTTCAATCCATTTCATAATTAAGTGCAATTTTGGGTATAAATGCTTTAAATTTAGGCATAAATAGTTCTCAAACTTAAAAAGATGACGAAAGAACTCAAAGCTAGCAAAAAAGGTTATTTTTTCAGAAAACACCTATCTTTCTAGATTGACTCTTAATACCGTTTTTGTGTTATATTTAATTTGTATATTTGCTGCTAATTTTCCTCTTCTTAGCTTTTCAAATCTTGCATCTTCTATTTCGCTATAATATCCATCAAACTCGTCCCAATCTTTCTCTTCTTTATCACCAGTTTTTCTCTTTTTAATTAAAGCTATATATAATACGGTTAGTGCTACAAAAATCGTTGAAGTTTTAAAGTCTGTGGGCTGTTCAGCTAAAGCCCCTCTTAAGGAGAAGCTTTACTCACTAGAGAAAATCAAAGATGACTTTAGTGTTACAATTTTATGTGATGCGATGAATGTAGGCATTTTATAATCACATCTTGAGAAATAAAAAAGACGATACTTGGTATCGAAAACGCAGAAATGAACTCAGCATACTTACCAAGCAAATCTATGGTGCTAAAAAAATATTTGCAATTCTTAAGGAGCAAAGAGTTAAAGTTAGTGAAAAATACGCAAGAGGAGTTATGGAAGAACTCGGATTACAAAGTATTCGTACTACATCAAAAAAAGATTTCTTAAAACTGAACTCTAAAAAGCGACCTGATTTATTAAAACAACAATTCGCACCTACACGACCAAATGCAGTATGGGTTAGCGATACCACCTGCTTTAAAATCAAGGGAATTTGGTACTATATTTGTGCAGTACTTGATTTATATTCGAGAAAAAATATTGCATATAAAATAAGTCCTAAGCATAGTGCAAATTTGATATTTAAAACAAGTAAAAATTTTGCATAAAAGTAAATAAAATATAGTAGAAAATTGAACAAGCTCGCTTTATAATTTAACTAGTAAATTTGTAAAGGAGCATTTTTGATGAAAAAAATTTCTGTAATCTCTTCGACTCATTGGGACAGAGAATGGTACCGTGACTTTCAATCATTTCGTTTTCATTTGGTAAATGTAATCTCAGAAGTTCTTGATGTTTTGGAAAAAGATAGTACATACACCGCCTTTATTTTAGACGGACAAACCGCAATTATTGAAGATTATCTTGAGGCAATGCCACATGATAGAGAAAAAATCCGACAACTCCTTGATGATAAAAGGCTGATTGCAGGACCATTTTACACCATGCCAGATGAAAATTTAGCCAGTGGTGAAACCTTAATCAAAAACTTACAATACGGAAAAACTTATCTTAAAGACCTTGCAAATGCACCTACTTGGAAAGTAGGCTATGTTTGCGACATGTTTGGTCACATAGCCCAGTTTCCACAAATACTAAATGGTTTTGGAATTAAAAACGCCGTTCTCGGACGTGGAACTAACAGCCATGAAACCGAAGCTTTCTTTAACTGGAAGAGTCCTGATGGCTCAAAAGTCACTACATTTAAACTTCCTGAAGAAGGCGGATATGCTACTTTTTGGCACGAAGTACTCAATCCTTACACTGGCTACGGAGACGTGCTAAATGAGAGCACCTTAAATCTTGCGGTACAACATGTTGAAAACGAAAAATTAAGAACTAACCTTCCTTTTGTAATCTTGACTTGTGGAAGCGACCACGAAAAAATTCAACATTGCATTCCTAAAATGATGAAGGCATTAGGAGAACACTTTGAATGCGAAACCTCGATTTGTGGGATTGAAGAGCTTTTTGAAGAAATTCGTGAATATGAAATCCCAACGGTAAAAGGAGAACTACAAAAAACCGCAAAGAAAAAGACTATTCACCATGTATTAATTCCAAGTTCACTTTCGAGTAGAATTGATATAAAAAAAGCAAACGATAAGTCTCAAAGCTTACTTGAAAAAAATGTCGGGGCGACATCTGCACTTGCTAAAATGTATAAAATCAGCATGCCTGAAGCTCTTATCGAAAAAGCATATAAATACTTGATTTTAAACAACACTCATGACTCTATTTGTGGTTGTTCACTAGCTACAGTGCATAAAGACATGCTTTATAGAAACCGTCAAATCGACAGTATCGCAAAAGGATATTCCGGTCGAGTCTTCGCAAAACTTGTAGACGGTGATGCCCTTCCCACTAGACCTGAAATGACACTTAGCATTTTTAATCCACTGCCTTATGAAACAAAATCACTACAAAAAATTACGCTAAATTTCCCTCTTAACTACCCATACACTCAAAACGAACAAATTCCAGATGAATCAGTAAACAGCTTTAGAATTTTTGGCACGAACGGTGAAATCCCATATCACATCGTCGACATAGTAAAAAATCAAACTTGCTATAGAAATGATATAATTTATCCCGAACCAGGCGATGCCTACACGATACTTGCCGTGATAGATTTGCCAGCGATGGGAATGGCTGAATTATATGTCAAGCCGTCCGAAACACCTGTTAGATATCTAGAAACCATGCGCACAGGCGCTATTCAAATTGAAAACGAAGCTTTAACTTTATCCGTGACTCCATGTGGTACAGTCACTTTACTAGACAAGAAACATGGCAAGTGCTATGAAAATCTGATAAATTTCACCCACGAAAGTGAAACTGGTGACGGCTGGTATCATAGAAAAGCTATAGGCTCCGGAGAAACCCATGCATGCTTTGAAAGTGCATCTGTAATCTATGATGGTCCTACAATTTCAGGAATTCACTTAGAGCATAGTTTAAGTGTCCCTAAAGAAATGATTTACGGGAGAAGAAAAGTTAATGTAAGTCCTGTAAAAGAAAAAATACTAATCGAAACCGAGCTTATTTTGACAAAATATACCGACAGCCTTGATGTAGCAGTGACACTTCATAACACCGCCAAAGACAGTCAGATAAATTTTTCTATTCCATGTGAAAGCAAGGAATATTTTGCAGAAACTTCTTTTGCATTTGTAAAAAGAAAATCGGGTATCGACACTGCTACACACGATTGGCATGAGGTAGAGAAAATCGGCAAAAACTTTGCGGGCGTTATTTATTCTGAAAATGAACTTGCACTAATTACTGGTGGTGGACTTCACGAGTGCAGCGTAAATCCTCATACAAAAAGAATGGAAGTCACTCTCATGAGAAGCTTTGCAAAAGTTCACGGCACAACAGGAGAAGAAGACGGGCAACTTTTGGGCACTCACCACTACAAAATGAGAATAACTCCAGCAAAAGGCAAGAGTAACGGACAATTAGTAAGAGAAAAAGAGATACTGCAAACTTCATTAATCTACGATACATTTGCGGCGGTAAATCAAAATTCATGTATGAATCCGATGGGCATTACGGTCAAAAGCGAAAACATTGTAGCAAGCATAGTTAAAAGCAGTGGCAAAAACATAATCGTACGACTTGTTAATTACTCTGATAAGACAGAATGCGCTTTAGTCGAATCTGTTTGTGATCTAGAATCCGCACTACATGTGAATTTAGATGACAGTTTTATTGAAAACTTATCGGTTTTAAACAATAGTGTTTCTGTAAATTTAAATCCTCATGAAATTTATACTATCGCAATTAAGCACATTTAATCTTTAAAATTTATTAAGTTCATTAATCAACTTAATTTTACTTATCGTTTTATCGTTTTTTTATAAACAAGAAGTAAAAATAGTTCAATAATGTAAATATTTTACAATAGATTATCCTAAAACCTAATGATATAATATATTCATGTTAGACAAAATCAAATTCAATATTCAATTAAAAGAATGGGGAGATAAAAATGAAAAAAACAAAACGAATTTTAACATTTATTATGGCCAGTTGTATCTTACTCACGACAGCTTCCTGCGCAGCCCCAGCTAGTACTAACGACTCTTCAGGTAGCGGTAACTCTGACATGTCATCAGAAGAGAGCTCAACCGCAAGCGGTGAACCACTTAGCACCGAAGAAATACTCGCTCCTTTCGAAGAGACCGTCACACTAACTTCTGTAAAAGTTACGAATTCTGCCGAATCGTTCGGAGCTGGACAATCAATCGAAGACAATATTTTACTTGATAAAATATACGAAGACTTAAACATTAAAGTTGAGTACGACTGGGTTGTCGACGTTACACAGCGTGAAACAAAAGAATCCGCAATGATAGCCGGTGGAACAGCCCCCGACTTTTTCCACATCGCCGATGCCGCTTTAGCAAGAAGCATAATGGAAGACGGAATTTCAATGGATATAACAGATGTATACAATATGTACGCTTCTGAAAATCTAAAAGCCGCCGATGAATCTTTCCCTGAAGCATTTAATTCGACTTTTATAGACGGAAGAATGATGGGTATTTCAGAGCTCGGTTTCGGAGTTATCAATGAGGCTCAACTGATTTGGCTTAGAAAAGACTGGCTTGAAGCTAGTGGAAAAGACATCCCTAAAACTATGGATGAATTAATTGAACTTGCAAGAGTGTTTATGGAGCAAAATCCAGGTACATATGGTATTGCAGTAGACCGTACAATGACAAATATTTGGAACCATAGCTTGATTCCTTTCATGAACGCCTATGGTGCGTATTCAAAAATTTGGATTGAAAAAGATGGACAATTAGAGTACAGCTCGATTCAGCCCGAAATGAAAGAAGCGCTAGAATTTATCCAAGGCCTATATGCAGAAGGCATAATCGACCAAGAATTTTCAGTTAAAGACACAAACGCAGTTGGCGAAGACGTTGCCGCAAGCAAAGTCGGTATCGTAGGCGGAGTTAACTGGATTGGTTGGGATTCCTTAGGAAAAACAGTTGCACTTGACCCTAACGCTTCATGGATTCCGATAGAAGTTCCTATGGTAGATGAAGACGTTAAACTTCAATCAAATTGGCCAGTCGCTGGTTACTTCATGGTTAATGCCAACTGCGAGCACCCAGAAGCTGTTATAAAAATACTTAGTTGGTATGTTGAAAACGATGCAATGGGAACCTTTGCCACACCTGAATTTGTAGAAATGGGCAATCTTTTTGCCGCCGCACCTATATTCCAAACATCACCCGCCAAACTACTTAATACTATGGACAATGTTACCGCCGCTTTTGAAGCTAGAGACCCAAGTACTTTACCAGCTAACAACATGAATGTTTACAACGCATTTGTCGCATGGTATGACGAGCAAGACCCATCTGGTTATGGTTTTGCAATGCAACAAGGCCCTGATGGAGCCTTCCCGATAATTAGAGAATACATAGATAATGAGCAAATCATGCTAACAGGCATCACAGGTGTTGACCCTGCCGATTACGCCTTAATAAAATCAACTCTTCAAACTTTGGAAGACGACTATTTCACTAGAATTATTATGGGCGAATCAATAGACTCTTTCGACCAATTTGTCGAGGATTGGAAAGCTTTGGGTGGAGAAACCTCTACTGCAAGCGTAAACGAAGTGTATAACTAATTAACACATATGAAGTAGGCATTATTATACAAATTATAATAATGCCTATTTTAAAGAAGGGAATGTTGTTATGAAAACCAGCAGGCTTAGTAGCAGATTTAAAACTAACCTACCTTTATACTTAATGCTAATTCCAGGATTAATTTTCGTCACATTGTTTGTTTATACGCCACTTGCTGGCTCATTTATGGCATTTCAGCAATACAGCGTCACAAAAGGTTATTTCGAGTCCCCATTTGTAGGTTTGCAAAATTTTGAAATGGTCATGCGTATGCCAGGTTTCTGGGATGTAATTAGAAACACCGTGGTAATTTCCTTATTTAAAATAATCGGAAATATTGTCGTGCCAGTTACATTTGCACTTCTTTTAAACGAACTATTAGTAACCAAACTAAAGCGTGTATTTCAAACTTTCATATACCTTCCCTACTTTATTTCTTGGGTAATTTTAAGCGGAATTATCATGGACATGCTCTCGCCGTCGACAGGCGTTATAAATAATTTACTCGGAATGATAGGAATAGACCCAATATTTTTCCTCGGAGACAAGACATGGTTTCCTGTTACTATAGTATTTTCTGATATATGGAAGAACTTTGGTTTTGGAACGGTTATTTATCTTGCCGCACTAACTGGAATTGACTCAGGATTATACGAAGCTTCTATGATAGATGGTGCAAACCGTTGGAAGCAAACATGGCATATAACCATTCCAGGAATAGTGCCGACTATAATTTTAATGACAGTTTTAGGCTTTGGTGATATTTTAAACGCAGGATTTGACCAAGTTTACAATTTGCTTAGCCCATCTGTATACGAAACAGGCGACATCATAGACACCTTTGTCTACCGCCTTGGTATAGAACAAAGACAATATTCGCTATCTGCCGCTGTAGGATTAATGAAATCTGTCATTTCATTCTTATTCATTTCAGTAGGATATAAACTTGCCGACAAATTGGCCGACTATAGGATTTTTTAGGTGATAATATGAACAAACGAATTACTTTAGGACGAAAAATATTTAATGTATTTAATATCTTGTTTTTATCTTTAGTTTCACTTACATGCCTATTGCCTTTTTTGAATTTACTTGCAATATCACTGAGTGACGGCGCAGCCGCATCTGCTGGAATGGTTGGATTTGTCCCTGTAGGCTTCAACTTTTCAACTTATCAATTTGTTTTAGGCAATGATTCATTCATAACAGCATTTGGAATATCTATTTTAAGAGTTGTTTTAGGCGTATCACTTAATCTAGCCGTTGTAATCATGACCGCCTATCCCCTTTCAAAATCGAGTAAAATGTTTAAAGGAAGAAACATATTCGCTTGGTTCTTCGTGGTCTCAATGCTCTTTGTTCCAACTACCATACCTTTGTTCGTCACTGTTCAAAGTTTAGGCCTTATGGATACTATATTTGCTTTGATTTTACCCGGAGCACTGCCTGTTTTTAATATGATAGTCATGCTGAACTTCTTTAGAAACTTGCCAAAAGAAATAGAGGAAGCGGCACTTATCGACGGTGCAAACCATGTAACAATTTTACTAAAAATATTTATTCCACTTTCAAAACCATCTATAGCGACTATCACTTTATTCTGCGTGATATTTCACTGGAACACATGGCTTGATGGTATTTTGTACATGAATTCACCCGACAATTACCCACTGCAAAGTTATCTACAAACAATAGTGGTAAATCCAGAACAACTCTTTAGATTAATGGGCAACGACCCATCTATAGCAGAAATGCTCTCGGTAATCAGCAATACCACCGCAAAATCTGCACAGTTGTTTTTAGGAATGATACCAGTTTTAATAGTCTATCCATTCTTACAAAAATACTTCACCAGCGGTTTAGTTTTGGGTAGTGTAAAAGGATAAATATAATAAGCGTACCTGTTAACAAAAATGTTAACAGGTATTGGCTGTTTTAAATAATAAAAAACGAAGCGGTGTGAAGATGAAAAACAAACTTACTAACTCGGTGTTTACAAAATTACTACTGATTTTCCTATTAATAATCGCATTGGTTTATACCACTGCATTTTACGGGTTGAATCTAAGTATCGAAAACACTAAAAAACAATATATAGATAATATCAATAGTCAAATGTCCTTATCACTCGATAGATTTGAAAGAGAAATCAAGTCGCTCGAAAGTCAGCAACACGACTTACTTATATCCATGGACATGCAGCGTATTAACTTTGCAGAGCTACAATACTTTGACTATGAAAAAGCTGAAATAATAAATAGAATTACTGACAATCTCGTTTTTCTGAGCGAAACCGAGTATTTAGGCTATATCACGGTCGATTTATACAATTTAGACAGGCAACTAGGTGCGGCAAACGGAATCGCACTTTACGATAACATGCACGAAGAAGCTGTAAGTGACTTTATTTTAAATCACAAACAATCCAATACTTTTAGCTACTATGATGACAATATATTTTTGGTATCCACCAATAATTATTCTTATTTAAAAGATAACATTCCATCTACTGTCATACGCTCTTCTATTTCAAAAGATTATTTATCCGAGTTTCTTTTGTCATTTTCCGCTACCGAAGGTGCCATTTCTGCGTATCTATTTAACAACGACAACTTAATCGTGTCTACAGCAGAGGAAAACGAGGAAATACTCTCTAATCTCATCAGCCAAAATGAGAATTATTCATCATCTGATACCGTAAAGATTGATAACACTGATTATTTATTTTACACTTTATACTCCGATGAACTTCAACTAAGATACCTCCAAATCATTCCATATTCCGAAGCTTTTAGCAATGTAATATTCACTCAAAACATCATCATAGCCATAGGAATAGTTTTAGTTTTGTTGTTTGTCATTTATGTATTTTACACTTACAAAACTGTCAAAAAACCTTTAGCCGTGTTAATTGAGTCGTTTAACCGACTTGAAAAACAGGATTTCGTACAGATTACTTCTTCTAAAAAAGATGAATTCACACAGGTGTTTTCCTCTTTTAACAAAATGTCCGCAAAACTTAAAACTTTAATTACAGACAACTATCAACAAAAAATATTGGCACAAAAAGCCGAACTAAGACAACTACAATCACAAATAAATCCACATTTTCTTTATAATAGTTTCTTTTTACTCAAAAAAAGAATTGCGCATAATCAAATGCAAGACGCAAGCGATTTTTGTGACATGCTCGGCAAGTATTTCCACTATATCACAAAAAACTATGACGACTATGAAACTTTAGACGAAGAAATAGCCTATGCAAAGGTTTATGCCGATATTCAAAGCATCAGATTTTCAAAAAGAATTTCCGTAGATTTTTCACCGCTTCCTGAAAACCACAAAAATCTGATTGTGCCAAAACTGATTATTCAGCCCATCATTGAGAACGCCTTTAAATACGGGCTTGAAAGCGTTGAATTTGACGGCTTATTAAAGGTATACTACACCGAGGATACTGATTCTAATCTTTTGCATATTATTGTTGAAAACAACGGTGAAAATTTTGACAAAAACGAGTCTTTAGCAAGGCATTTAAACGAAACATTAAACGACCCTAACTGGCTTAATGCACCTACTGGACTTGCAAACATTCATAAACGATTACAGCTATATTTTGAAGGTGTTTGCGGCCTTGATTTTAAAGACTCAGATGACGGTGGACTTATTGTAACACTGACAATTTCAACAGAATATTTAAAGAGAAGGGAGCAAAACGATGCTAACGATATTAGCGGTAGACGATGAAATAGAAAACATAGAAATGATGAGTAGAATTTTAAATAGAGCGTACTCGAGCAATCATCAAGTTTTGACAAGCAACATCAGCCGTGCGGCAAGGGACATTGTTCAAACTCAGCCGATAGACATACTTCTTACCGACATTAACATGCCCTATATAGACGGCTTTGAGCTTTGTAAAATGGCAAAGGAAAGCAACCCTAAATGTCATGTGATTTTTCTTACAGGATTTAACGACTTTGATTATGCTTATAAAGCATTAAAGGCAGGCTGTTCCGACTTTATTTTAAAAATTAATGCCGCTACAGAAATAACTATAGCTATTAACAAAGTCATTCATCAAATAGAAAAGGATAAAAAGAAGGAAGAACTCTTAATCGAGGCCGAGCGAGACAAAAAACTTCATATAGATGACAATAGTGAAAACGAAGTTATTGCACATGTAAAAAATTATATTAATAGTAATATCCAAAACGAAATTACGCTTTATATTTTATCTAAAGCAGTTCATATGAACGCTTCGTATTTATCTCGCATCTTTAAGCAAAACACCGGAGTTACGCTTACCGAGTACTTATTAGAATTGCGTATAAAAAAAGCCAAAGAGTTGTTAAGAGACACGGACTTAAAGGTTCAGGAAATTTGCCTAAAAGTGGGAATAGATTCTCCAGCATACTTTACACGAATATTTAAGAAAGAAGTAGGATGCACAACTTCTGAATATAGACTACGCTCCTCTAAATAAACAAATTCCCTGTAACACTAGATTACAGGGAATTTTTCATATATCAAGCTTGTATAATTTTTTTGGATTATCAAAAAATATGCTCTTTGCGACATGTTTAGCGGTGTCATAGTCAAAAACACCTTCATCAATCTTTTTTGCCAAAGTTCTTGCTATATTTTCTCTTGCCATGAACTGATGTCCCGCAACTCCGTCGATAAAGCAGTAATCTCCTCCAAAGCCTAAAATTTTATTATACGCTATTAAGTCAAGCCACTCATCAAGCGCATTAATACAAGCTGTTGGTGAAATTATATGTGCCCAACACATGTCAATATACACATTAGGAAACATTTTAGCAAGTGCGCCTATCTCTTTATGGTAAGGATACCCTATGTGAAAAACATCAAATTTTACCGCAGGATATAAGGCGAATAGATTATTAAGTAGTACAGGATTGCTGTTTGCCAAAAAATTGCCGTTTCCCTCTTGCAAACCCGTGTGAAACTGATATACCATTTCGTGTTTTTCTGCACATTTCAAGACATAATGCATCATGAAGTTCTGCAAATTCTCCCCGCCTCTTACTTTCATCTCTACAGTATGCTGAAACTTGCCGCCTGAAAGTAAGTTAATATATTCTTCCTCGGCTTTAGCCTTTTCGGTAAGTGGAAAGTACAATGACCTTGTATATGCAAGCGCTGATTTTAGTATATTATTCCCGCTGTTTGAAAGAGAGTTTATTTTAGCCTTTACACTTTCAAGATACTCATCAAAGTCACGAATTTTTGTATTTAGGTCCAATTCAAGTTGGTGAATTGCTTCTAAATCAGGCATTATTAAATCATCTATCCTCACGGCGGGCTTAAAATAATCTTTGTCACAGTCAAAATCTCCGTCTAAGATGCTAATTTTAATTTTAGAAATATCCTTTAGCACCTTTTTGTAGTGTTTTTCATTGTTAAGTGCTTTTAAAAACTGCTCATTTAAGTCCTTAATCGTATTTTCACATATATCATCTATCCCGTAAATCAGTCTTACTGCATGTCTTAAACTTCTTCCGTATCCTGTAAATTTGCTCACTTCCCAATAAGGTTTTGCAAGTCTAAAGCGTTTTTCGATATCGATTTCAGGGTTAATCACGGTATTAAAATCATTTTTACTCAGACCTGAACTTATTAGATCCACGCTGAAATAATGAAACAGATATTCGCTTAAAACATCGGCTTTTTTATCCCTGTTTTTTTCGTAACCTTCTAAATGTTCATGAGTATCAATTATCTCCAAACTCTTTACATATTCATAAATTTTATCATAATTTTTCATTTAACTTCCCCCTTTAATCAAGCTGGTATTCTCCAGCGGTCAAAACATGTGTTTTCTTATTCCAAATCACCCTTGCTGTCGTGCCAACAGGTATCTTAAGCGATAATACTCCACTATCATCATAACTTACACAAAGCTTTCCTCTTGGGGTAATCGTTTCCAAAGAACAGGTATTAATATACTCAAAAAGCATTGGTGCTATGGTAACAGTACGATAAGCAATCTCTATATCTCTGATTCCCGCAACATATCCAAAAATCCAGTCTACCATAGTACCTAAAAAATAATGATTATACGAGCGTGAGCTTTTTTCATAAGATTCCCATAATGTTCCGGCTCCCTGTAAAACCATATATCCTACACTTGGATAATCAGTTTTCACAGCCATATCATATGCAAGCTTGATTTCGCCTATTTCTGATAAGAATGGTAAAATATATTTATTACCAACTATGCCCACATCAAGGCAGTTTTTACTTACTAAGTCCTCAATCAAACTTTTTTTAACTCTTTCATACTCATCTCCTCGTACAATATTAAAAACACAAGGCAGCAAATTTTGGGTTTGCCTATACCTACTTCTTTTTCTCAAATGATTAATATCAATCTCTGATGTAAAGTACCCTAGGCTTTCATCAAAACAGTTTTGCATTATCGCTTCTTTTACTTTTTTTGAAACAGTTAAATGCTTTTTCTCATCCTCCTTTTTATTCAGCAATTTAGCTATTTTTGCCATTTTATCTAGCGAGATAGAACTATATATACTTCCCACAACCACACTGTTTTCTGGTGGTGTAGCATCATAGTTTTCATCAAATGTTGGTGAAGACCAATCTGCTAAATACTCACCGCCATCAAGAAAGTTATTTTTCTCTAGTCGCTTTAGATAATTATCGGCTAGTTTACAAAGTGACTTATAATGCTTTTTTAGTATAGACTCGTTGCCTGTATACTGATATACTGCAAAAACTGCAAAGAAATATGCACTAGTCCAAACTGTATCATTATCATATCCAAATCCCCCTGTCGGAACTATCAATGGAACTAATCCATCTTCTCTTTGGGCAATTTTCACATCATCAAGCCAGCTTTCCAAAAGAGAAGCAATATCAAAAGATACAAACATCGTATCAAGTGCAACATTTATATCGCCAAGCCATCCATTTTTCTCGTATAATGGGGTGTCCGTAATTTTGCCATGAAAATTATTGCGCAAGGTTCTTAGCATGCTATCATATATTTGATTTAATATTTGATGACTACAATCAAAAACAGTGTTTTGAGTAACATCATTATGTACCGTAATTATTTTGCAATCACTTATATTTAAAGATATCTCCGAGCTTATAATATGCACATACAAAAAGCCTTTATAGCTAAAGCACGGTTCAAAATTTCTAAGTCATTTCCTTTACATATATAAACATCTGTTTGCATTTCACCTTTAAATAAACGGAGGTGTTTGCAGTCTCAACCTATTAGTTGGAACAGGTACTATTCTAGCATTAACAAAACTCTCTTCTGGTATTTCTTCTTTTCTTGCATCATAATACTCTCCAAAATAAATGCTATTAAGTCGTAATGGACCAGAATCTGAAACCAACCAATTCTCATCTGCATTTATTATCTTTTGATTTCCACTATTGTCGATAAGCCTAATTTGTGCAAACAATGACGGTTTTCCCCTCCAACTTGCAGCATGCCACAAAAAATCGCTAGTAGCACCTTCATTAAAAAAACCATTCCCCAATGTTATTCTTATCTCATTGTGTGAATAAATCAGCCTTGTTATGTCATAAACATTATATTTAGCATTTTTATCATACATTGTGTGAGGCGGATTTAAGAGCGTATCCGTGACTTCACATCCATTAAGTTTAACTTCATAAAGACCTAATCCACATATTACAAGTACAGCTTGCTTTACACTTAGCGCATCAAAACCATAAGAGAAAACAGGTGAAGCTTCACTTTTTTCATCAGGAAACCCTATCCACTTGTGCTCAAACTCTCCTAAAAAAGCAGTATTAAATTTTTTACTCACCCTAAACTTATCTACACTTATTTCCAAAGTGTAAATTTCAAAACTTTTTAGTCTTTCTCCAGTGTACTGAATATTTAAGAAATTATCTGTAGCTATTCTATGTTCCCACATAAACTCTTTTTCATGGTAAAGTGTCAATCGACAATGGTAACTCTCTTTATATTCATCTACTTCTTCTATCGCAAAAGAAAAACACGGTATTTCTTCATCTATCCACACTCCGTCAACAAGTGGAATGTTTCCTATTCTTAGATTTGTTATTTCCATATCATCCACCTATCCATTTAATTAAATTATCAATCATTTTGACTTTAATGTCAATCGTTTCTGCTCAACAAGTAAAAAAAGTGCTATTAAATCAAAATCTTGCAATAACTTTCACTTTTCACTTATTCTTCTACATATTCACGAGCTCTCTCAACGTATTCACA
>CAYJFP010000013.1:0-59175 GCA_964369415.1 uncultured Eubacteriales bacterium
GCAAAAAAGACGATAATGAAGACTATTGGAATCCTAGTGACCCGATAACGAAGCCGACAACTTTGACACCGGATATAGTAGTGGATGAGACAGTTGGACCTACAGATACGACACTTCCGCCGCAGCCAACTACGTCACCCGAATCAAGCGTATCGCCAAATCCGAGCACGTCGCCAAATCCGACTACTTCGCCAAATCCGACTACTTCGCCAAATCCGAGCACGTCGCCAAATCCGACTACGTCGCCAAATCCGACTACGTCGCCAAATCCGACTACGTCGCCAGATCCAACTACGTCGCCAGATCCGAGCACGTCGCCAGATCCGAGCACGTCGCCAGATCCGACTACTGAACCCGACACTGGAACTGGTGGAGTAGATGATAATCTTCCTCCTCCAACAGTGAACCCTGACGGAAGCGTGGATGTTCCTTCTGTAGGTGGTGGAAAATCTCCTGATGATGTAACACTAGATGGAAATGATATACCAGATGAATATATCTCTGTAAATCCGGATGGAAGTATCACATTAGATCCAGCAATATTTGAAGGCTTATCTGATGGAACGTATGAGTTGGAAATTAAGTATGGAAACGATACTTTTAGAACTGATATCATTCTTGAAAATGGTGTTCCACTAAGTGCGGGCACTTGGTCAAGGGGTGGATCTTGGAGTTTGTTTGACTTGCTTTCCACGATATTTGTAGCACTGACAGTGTTATATGTCGCGTTGATAAAGAAGAGGAAAAAAGCAGACGAAGAAGAGATTAAAAATGATAATTTTGCTCTTGAATATGAGAGAATTGAGGAATTAAAATTTAATAAGTTGCGTAAAGGCAAGGCGATAACCTTGTTTATAGAAGCTGTAATGGCAGTGATTTTACTGTTGATTACCCAAGATTTCACACAACCGATAGTCATATTTGATGAGTATAGCATAGCTTTCGCACTTTCTGTAATTCTCTCGGTAATCATTGTTGTGATGGCAAATAAAAAATACATAGACTTTGAAGAGAAAGAATATAAAGCAATGACAATGCAGCAAAAAATACTTGCATACAAAGAAGAACACGAGAACGATGAGAAAAAATTGTTGATAGGAAAAATAATTGCAGGTGCAGTAGATGTATTATTGATTTTATCATTGTTGCTCTTGACAAGAAGTTTTTCGGCATGGTTTACGCTAGACATTTTCACTCTTGTAATTGTATTGTGTGTAGCTTTAATAATTGCTATTTTGCCAATTTCAAACGATGATGAGGACGAAATTCAGGAAAGTTTGAAGTAAGGTGAAAGTGTATAAACAGCTTTGTTAAAGTTGTAAGATTTATTAGCCAATCTCTAAAAATTAGAACGAAGAGTCTGATTTTTAAGAGGTTGGCTTTTTTTCTTGAATATAAGGGTTTACCGAAAATAAAAGATAAAAAATAGAGGTGGAGATTTCTCCACCTCTTAAAAACTATCTGGGTGATTAGATGAATCACCTTGTTTTTTTGTAGAAGGTTCTATCAATTCTGGATAGAACTGTTAAGTTTAGCTTGATAATAAAACTCACTTTTCATTTACAATACCATGATAGACTTTTGATGTGAAATAATACATCAAAACATATACAATAAAAAATACTGCGACAGTCCCTACCGTGCACATTACAAATAGCGAAATATTAGTAAGATTAAATATTTTTAGAATCATAGTGATAACCCTAAATGCAAATAAAATATGGATGATAGCGGTTACAATAGGCAATAAGAATACAAATACAATCTGCCTGTTTACACTCATTTTAATAACCTTGCTACTCATACCTACTTTTTTCATAATTACATAATTTTCTTTATCTTCATAACCCTCTACAATTTGTTTGTAATAAAGAATAAGAAGAACAAAAATTAAGAATAATGTGCCAAGAAAAATTCCTACAAACAAAAATCCACCGTATATCGAGTAAAAATTATCAACATTTTCAGACTTTATAGTATATCCGATAGAATACACATTTTTATTGTTTGCCTGTGTAAATTCACTTAGACTTTCATGGCTTACATTAGAATTTTCTGTAAGGTTAAAGTAAATACTGTGACTTAAATGTGCTTGACCGCTTTTTTCATAAAACAAATTAAACTCATTATCACTCATAACGATTGCTGTAGCTTCGCTGTAAATGTTATAGTCGTCCAGTAGGGTTAAAAAAATAGAATCACTATTAACTACTGAGTATTCTGTATTAAGCAGATTAAAAGAATTTGTTTCAGTTAAGCTACCAGATAAAATAACTTCGTTATCGGATAAAGTAATGACTTCATCGGTCATGTTTTCATATCCGCTTTCGGGAATGGCTATTAAAAAATCAATATTATCTCCTTCAGGTTCATATAGGGTAAGACTGCCGTCTCCGCTATCAGTAAGAAAGCTGTAATTTCCCGTGTCACTTCTAAAAAAATAGAAGTGCGGATATTGTTTTAAGTCTTCTATCCCTGTAAATTCTGCTTGGATATTTTCTAGAGTTTGAGCAACTTCATCAAAGCCTAAATTTTCTGTTTTTACAGTGAGTTTTATATCGTGTGAATATCTGTAATCCATAATATCATCAAATCCAATATACATACTGGTAGTCGTTGCAAGCACAACAATTATTGCTGTAGATAAAATACAGATGACAGAAAGTCCGGCTACATTCTTTTTAATGCGATACATAAGTCCCGATACTGCGGTGAAATTTTCCGACTTGTAATAAAACTTTTTATTGTGCTTGAGTGCGACTAAAATTGTGCTACCCAGTGCTGAAAAAACGCAATACGTCCCGATAGATACAAATATTGATGCTATGATAAAAAGTCCTATGGCAGAAACAAAGTCGTTGACGGTAAGTGCTATTCCATAACCAATAGAAAGTGTGATAACAGCTATAACTAGCATGGGTATATTAGATTTAGAAACCCTTTCTGCCTTTTTGCCGGCTTTTAACATGTCGATAGTTTTCGTACGATAGACAGCGATAATATTTCTAATTCCAATTAGGATGAAAATTAATACAAACACAAATACTGTAAAGGTAAGCGCTCTTACATTTACTTCAAACTGATAATGTAAATCAAATTTTATCAAGCTATATAAGGCAAAGGTTAGAAATCTTGAAAATAGAATTCCAAGTAAAATACCAAATAAAAGTGAAACGATGGATATTATTAGATTTTCGGCAAGTATAATTTTTGCTATATGCTTTTTTTCTAGCCCTAAAATATTGTATAATCCAAACTCGTTTTTTCTTCGCCTTATCAAAAAACTGTTTGTGTAAAATAAAAAACCAGTACAAAATAGCCCTAATAAAAATACACAAGCGCCCATAATAGAGGCTAAATTTCCTGTTCCGGTAGTATCGCTTAAAGCTAAATTAATGCAGTTATAAAACATCAGTACCGATAAAATACAAGTGAATATAAAGGGCACTACTGTTTTTGCGTTTTTCTTCAAATTGGATACAGCGAATCTAAGAGAATAGCTTTTACTCACCGATTTCACCTCCGTTTTGTAGCATTGTCAAGGTATCAGAAATTTTTGAAAAAAACTCTTTCTCGTTGCTTCTTCCTTTATAAATTTGATGAAAAACTACTCCGTCCTTGATGAAAAGAACTCTACTAGAATAAGTCGCAGTTTTAATGCTATGCGTTACCATAAGTATGGTTTGCCCGTCTTGATTAATCTTGTTAAACTCAGAAAGTAAAATATCGGTGGATTTTGAGTCTAGAGCTCCGGTAGGTTCATCAGCTAAAAGTAGTTTAGGTTCTGTTATAACTGCACGGGCGACGGCTACACGTTGTTTTTCACCTCCTGATATTTCGTGTGGATATTTTTTAAGCAAATGCTGTATTCCAAGTTTGTTTGTAATTCGTTCCAACCTGGTTTTTATTTCTTTTTGATTTTTGTGAGATAAAATAAGAGGTAATATTATGTTTTCCTCGGTGTTAAGTGTGTCTAGAAGATTGAATTCTTGAAATACAAATCCTAAACTTTCTCGTCTAAACCTTGCAAGCTCAGCTTCTTTAAGAAAAGATAAATCGTTTCCGTCTAAAAGAACCTCTCCAGAGGTCTTTTTATCAAGTGATGCTAGGATGTTTAAAAGTGTGGTTTTTCCTGAACCAGACTCACCCATAATAGAGATGAATTCACCTTTATTCACTGAAAAGCTTACGTCTTTCAGCGCTGTCACAGTATTAGATGATAGTTTTGTGCTATATGTTTTCTTTAAATTTTTTACTTGTAATAGTTCCATTTTATTACTCCTTTTTTGTTTTAACATAATTATAATCTAAAGAAAATAGTGTATCCATAACTTAACATTAAAGTAAGCTTACATTTTTGTAAGCTTACTCATGAAGTCTATCGTCCTGTGATAAATCTATAAGAACATCAGTGCCTTTCCCTTTTTCAGATTTTACCGAAATGCTGAATCCTAACAGCTCGAGCGTTTTTTTACATAGATATAGGCCAAGACCTGTAGATTTTTCTTCTATCCTGCCACAGAATCCCGTGTAGCCCTTATCAAATATTCGGGGCAAGTCCGACTGCTCTATGCCTATTCCTTTATCAGATACAGTAAGCACTTTGTTTTTTACAGTGATGCATATATCGGATTTTTCACTGTATTTTGCCGAATTAGACACAATTTGGCACAGTGCAAATTTCAAATGCTTCTCATCTGTTTTGATGTAAAAATCCTCCACTTCAAGAGTGGGCCGAATTCTCTTGGCTAAAAATACAGGAGCAAAACCCTTAAGAACATCTGAGATAATACTAGATATGCTCACTTCTTTTATTAGTAAATCGTTATCGCTTTCAAATAATCTTAAATACCCTAAGACCATCGCTGTATATTGTTCAATTTTTGAAAGCTCAGATAACATAACTTGATTGTCCGGTTGCTCCTTTATCAAAAGTCCAAGTGCAAATATCGGCGTTTTGATTTGGTGTACCCACTTTGTGTAAAAGTCAGATGTTTCAGAGTTTTTGTTGGTTTGTTCAAAAATTAATTTGTTGTAAAGCTCCTCCCAGTTTCTTACAATTTCTGTATACAGCCTATCGCTTTCATTTGTAGGAGTGGGAAGATTATCTGTTTTATTAAGGACATCATTTTTTATTTTATTGAGCTTTTTCAGCTTTTTTCTATACCGATAAAAATCCACCACTACATAAAGAATGAGTGCAAAAGTGCAAATTAAAAAGCCGTATAGAACTGTATCTAGTGGAACTTGCTCTGCATAAAAAATTGTAGCAAATATAACCGTTCCGATAATTAGCGTGACGAATAAGCGGATTTTTTCTAAAGCATATTTTTTAATCATTGATAACATAGCCTAAATTTTTCCTCGTTTCAATAAAATTAGTCACGCCGATATCACTAAGTTTTTTTCTCAATCTTGTAATATTAACCGTAAGAGTGTTGTCGTCAATAAACACATCGGTACTCCAGAGCTTCGACATAATTTCATCCCTTGATATAATTTTTGCTTTACCAAGCATAAGCGTTTTAAGAATAACAAATTCATTTTTTGTAAGTTCGGTACTGTTTTCATGATAGCTACAAACAGCGTTTTCTAGATCAAGTGTAACACCTTTTAAGCTTATAATCCTTTGTTCTGCAATAAAATCATAACTTCTTCGTAAAATAGCCTGTATTTTTGCAGTTAAAACCTCTAAATCAAATGGCTTTGCAATAAAATCATCTCCGCCCATATTCATGGCTAAGACAATATTCATATTCTCATTTGCTGAAGAAATAAAGATAATTGGAACGTTGGAGGTTTTTCTGATTTCTTCACAAATACTATACCCATTTTTAAAAGGTAATGAAATATCAAGCAAAATAAGATGTGGCGAAAATAATTTAAATTCATCCAAAACCACGGTGAAATCTTTAATGATTTTTACATCATAACTCCAAGATAACAAGTGTTTTTGCATAGAATTTGCAATAATAATATCGTCTTCTATAATCAGTATTTTTTTCATTTTAAACAATCCTATTCTTTGTGATATTTTAGCTGTTGCAATCGTTGGCACATAATCCTTACTATATTCTATTTCTTTACTGGAACAATGTCAATGGAATTTGCTTAAAACTAATTTTGTTGTACATTAAAATTAAGATGTTATTTAATCTTTAATTTAACTATGTGATTTATGCTACAGCATATGTGCTTGAGTGCTAATTGTAAACTAAAGAACAAAGTAAAATTTGAGTTTTATATGATATGCACAATAAAATAATGTAAAATCTATCATATATATCTATTAAAACATAATTGTAGTTAAAAAACTATATTTTATTGACGTAGGCGTTTGTGCTATGGTATACTTTTGTCAGTCAAAAAACAGAATAACAAATAACTAAAATCAGACAATGAAGTCGAAAAAACATTCATTATCTGATTTTTTTTATTTCAATATTATATTAAACAGACAATGGCGTCGAATTTTAAGCCGTTAGTCTGTTTTTTTATTTGGAGATGAGATGTATGACACAAACAATATTAAATACGGATACTGAAATAATGCTAAAAGACATCGGAATGGTCTATAAGTCGGAAGGAAAAGAGGTTACAGCGCTTACAAGCGTAAGCATGGATATACAAAAAGGCGAGTTTATCTCATTGTTAGGGCCATCAGGTTGTGGCAAGACAACACTTTTAAGAGTCATGGCAGATTTATTACAGCCGACATCGGGAGAGATTACTGTAGGCGGGGTAAGTCCTAAAGAGGCAAGACTTAGGCAAAGATACGGAATAGTGTTCCAAAGTGCAGTGCTTTATGACTGGAGGACGGTTTTAAAAAATGTAATGCTGCCGTTAGAAGTAATGCATATACCGAAAGAAGACAGAAAAAAGAAAGCCATGCAAATGCTAGATTTGGTGGGACTTTCAAAATTTGCGGACAGTTATCCTTCTGAACTATCGGGAGGTATGCAGCAAAGAGTTGGCATAGCAAGGGCTTTGGCTATTAAACCCGAAATTTTATTGATGGATGAACCATTTTCGGCGCTTGACGAGTTCACAAGAGAAAAACTTCACGACGATTTACTTAGAATTTGGAGAAAGACGAATAAAACGGTGGTTTTTGTAACGCATAATATAGCAGAATCAGTTTTTCTTTCAGATAGAATCTGCGTTTTATCTCCACATCCAGGCAGGTTGTCGGCGATAATTGACGTGGATTTACCAAGGCCAAGAACACAGGAGATGAAAAATTCAAAAGAGTTTACAGATTTAGTGGCGAAGGTTAGAAACAGCTTTGAAGGGGTATAAAACATGGCAGAAATAGAGGTACGATATGGAAAAAATAAAAAAGATTTTTACATCTAAGGCGTTTGTTACCTTGCTTTGGATTACGGCAATAGTGATTATTTGGGAAATAGCCGCATACAACGTGGCACTTACAAAAAGAACACCTGAAAATGTACTTCCGAGCTTACTTAAAATAATTGAATCGGTTTTTAGCACGAATAAAATAAACGGAAGTCAAACAGCGATTGAAATGGTGCTTGAAAACGCCGGTGCGACACTCTCAAGGGCGGGTATAGGATTTTTAGTTGGCTCTTTGCTAGGCTTTGCACTTGCACTGCTAATGAATTTAAGCAAGACCATGGATAAAGTGGTTTTCCCATACTTAATGCTAATTCAGATGATTCCGATACTAGGTCTTGCGCCTATAATAAATGCAATAACAGGCGACATTACACAAAGCAGAATAGTCATAGCGGCGATTTTAACCTTTTATCCTGTTGCGACAAGTACATTAGCGGGATTTAAGGCGGTGGAAAAGTCAAAACACGAGCTTATGTATTCATATGCGGCAAATAAATTTCAGATTTACACAAAAACACTCATACCGGCCTGTATACCATATTTTTTTACGGGACTAAAAATAGCTGCACCGATGGCGATAACGGCTTCAATACTGGTCGATACGCTACAAGGAGGAATCGGACTTGGTTGTCTTTTATCTCAGTCTTTAAAAGGTGCGATGACAAGATATGTTTTCTGGCAAATCGTTTTCTTCAGTGCGTTTATAGGCATTATGAGCTTTTACTTAATAGGAGTACTGCAAAAATTGGTTTCGGGCAAAAACTTTAAAAGGAGGAAAAAGGCAAATGCGAATAACTAAAGATAAAGTGACGACAGTTATCTATCCGTTAATATTGGCAGTGGTCATTTACGCTTTATGGCAAACGGAAATTCTACATAAAATAATTAATACCGATGTTTACATTTTGCCTCTTCCAGAGAGAATTTTCTCAATAATACTAGACAATATAGATGTGATTATGTGGAATGTAGGCTCGACAGTAAGCGTAATAATTCCAGGGCTGATACTAGGTTCACTTCTAGGATATTTTATAGCGATGATAGCAACGTTTTTCAAAACCTTTGGCGCAGGCGGCCTTACGATAGTATCGGCGTTTAACGCAGTTCCGATAGTCGCACTTGCACCAGTTATAGCAAACTGGACAAAGGATGTAAGTCCCGATGCACCAGTGAGAAGCCTGATTGCAAAAATCTTGGTGGTGACAATAATGTGTACGGCGGCGATGAGCATAAATGCATACAGAGGCATGAATGAGTTAAAGCCATTTTCAGAAGATTTAATGAAATCCTACGCTTGCGGAAAACTAAGAGTCCTTTTTAAATTGAGATTTCCAAACAGTATACCTTATATATTTATTGCATTAAGAGTGAGTGTGCCGGCAAGTGTAATTAGCACCTTGGTTTCAGAGTATTTTGCAGAGTATATAACAGGAGTCGGAAGACAGATAAGAGAGAGTATTCTAATTGCACAGTATGCCACGGCATGGAGCTATATAATCGTAGCTTGTTTAATTGGAATTATAATGTACATAGCGCTTTTAATAGTCGAAGGAATAGTCCTTAAAAAGCGCAAAAACTAAATTAGCAATAATCAAAATTGATTATAGATTAAAACAGAGAGAGGTAATTAACTATGAAAAGCAAAAGAATTTTAGCACTTATTATGGCATGCATTATGGCATCTAGTATGGCGGCTTGTACAGGAGCACCAGCTTCGCAAAGCAGTTCGCAAAGTTCACAAAGTAGTTCAGAAAGTTCGGAAAGCAGTGAAGGCTCAGAGTCTTCTGAGTCTAGCGAAGAAAGTGCGGCAGAGCTTTCGAGTGAAGATAGAATTATAGCGGCGGCTACAGAGGGTAAAGTTGGTAACTGGGGACTTGGAAACGAGTACGAAATCATGGCACTTCTTTCAAAATACGGCCAACCTACTACATATCTTTCACAAAACTTTGACATGGACGGATTCGACGACGACTCGATAACACTTGCATCTGCCATGACTTATAATGAGCTAGGCCTTGTCGTAAATGACTACGAGGGCGGATATGGATATGGTGATTCTGTAGGATATATCGACATGAATGACGAAGGCGTGGCAATGCTGGAGGACAACATTTTTACAACAAAGGCATTTGCAGAAGAGAATCCAAATACAGTGGCGGCGTTTGTTAGCGCATCGCTAAAAGGCTGGGAATACGCTTGTGAAAATCCTGAAGAAGCCGCACAAATCGTGTTTGAAGCCGGCTCTTCGGTATCATCTGAACACCAATCGTATATGGCAGAAGAAGTTGCAAAACTTGTAACAACTGACACAAAAGGAAACACGGTTTCAGACTACGGCGTGATGGACGAAGAAGCTATGCAACAAACACTAGACCTTGCAAAAGAGTACATCACACTTGCCGACCAAACAGCGGCAGACACGCTTTCGGCAATGACACTTGACGATATTCGTGACTCGTCTTACTTAGAAATGGCTGAAATAGGTACTCCTGAAAAAACAGATGTTTCTATCCAACTTAAATGGTTACCACAAAGCCAATTCATGGGATACTATGTGGCCTTGGCAAAAGGATATTATGAAGAAGTCGGTCTTAATGTGACAATCATTCCAGGCGGTGGAGACATCGGCGAAACAACAGCCGTAAACAACGGAACAGTTGACTTTGGCGTGACATGGGTTTCAAATCTAATTGCGGCAAACGCAGGCGGAATGGACTTACTACAAGTGGCACAAGTTTACCAACGTTCAGGAATCGTTCTAGTTTACAAAAAATAATATTGATATGGGGAATTCATGCTGGATTCCCCATAAAATAAAAAGTAGGTGATTTTATGGACATGATAATTAAAAACGGAATTATTTGTAATGCGCATGAAATGTTCAAGGCAGATGTCGGTATAAAAGACGGCAAAATCGTAGAGATAGCCGAAAATATCCAGAATAAAAACTGCGAAAATATAGTGGATGCAAGCGGAAAACTCGTTCTTCCAGGTGCAATAGATGCACACACACATCTTCAAATGCCCTTTGGAGGAACAATATCTTCCGACGACTATTTTACAGGAACAAGGGCGGCTGCGTGCGGTGGAACCACCACGGTTTTTGACTTTGTGCTTCAAGATTTTGGCGAGACAATGCTGGAAGCTGTTAAAAGACGTGACAGTCTTTGCAAAGGAAATGCCGCAGTGGACTACTCATTTCACGTTGCGGTAAAAGATGTATCGAATGGTCTTATAGATTCAATTAAAGAGTCGGTAGACTTTGGAGTTCCGTCCTTTAAAGTGTTTATGGTTTACGATTTTGGTGTAAGCGACGGTGTTTTTTACGAGGTTCTTAAAAAAGGTAAAGAGTGCGGCGCACTAATTGCAGTTCACGCCGAGAATAAGGAAGTTATCAATTCACTTACACAAAAGTATTTAAGCAAAAATAAGACTTCGGCGTGGTATCACTATAAATCAAGGCCTGAATTTGTAGAAGCAGAAGCCGATCATCGTGCGATTGCACTTGCAAAAGCGGTGGACACTTCATTATACATAGTTCACCTAGCCTGTAAAGAAGGCGTGGATGAAGTCGTAAAAGCTAAGAAAGATGGAGCGAAAATATATGCAGAAACCTGTCCGCAGTATTTAGAGTTTACCTCTGAAGTTTACAAAAGGGAAGACGGCATAAACTTTGTTTGTTCTCCGCCTATAAAAGGAGAAGAGAGTAAAGAAGCCTTGTGGAAGGCGATAAATAGTGGTGAAATTGACACAGTTGCAACGGACCACTGCCCGTTTAATTCATTTGAAAAAGAATGGGGCAGAAACGACTTTACAAAAATTCCAAACGGATGTGCCGGAATAGAAAACATGTACCCGTATATGCTAAGTGCGGCGAACAAAGGCAAAATTACTTTTTCAAAAGCAGTAGAGCTTTGCAGTGCTAATCCAGCTAAAATTTTTGGATGTAAAGACAAGGGCTCTATTACTATAGGAAAAGATGCGGACATCGTAATTTACGACAAAGACATGGAGTTTACGATTAAAAATGAGCTAATGCATTCAAATTGTGATCATACAATTTGGGAGGGCGTTAAATTAAAAGGCTATCCGATTAAGACTTTTTTAAGAGGTAGCTTAGTATATGACAGCGGCGAATTTAAAGGGGAGAAAGGGTATGGCAAGTTCATAAAATGCTCCCTAAAATAAGTGAGGTAAAGATTATGAATAGCTATACAAATCTAGTGACTGCGGCAGAAGTTTCAAGATGTCTTTTGTGTTTTGAAGCAAAATGTAGCAAGGCTTGTAGTAAAGGAAAAGACCCAGCCAAAGCGATTTTTTCACTTAAGTTTAAAAATAAAGCTGCGGCGGGTGAAGAAATAAACAAAGACATATGCAAAGATTGTGATGCACCGTGTGAAAAAGCATGTGTCCACTTCGACAAAGCTATTAGAATTAAGGAAATAGCACAAAGTATAGAAAAAAGCACGGTGAATAAAAAGGATTTAAGTATTGACTTTTGCGGTATAAAATGTGAAAATCCGTTTTTTCTTTCATCTTCGGTAGTCGCCAGCGGATATGATATGTGTGCAAAGGCTCTTAATATGGGTTGGGCGGGAATTGTCTACAAAACCATCGGTTTTTACGAGCCAAAAGAGGTTTCGCCACGTTTTGGCGCGAATAAAGACTCACATAGAAGCTTTGTAGGATTCAAAAACTTAGAGCAAATATCAGATAAAAAGTTAGAAGACGACCTAGAGGTTTTAAGAAGGCTTAAACAGGATTTTCCAAATAAAGTAATCGTGTCTTCCATAATGGGGCAAAATGAAGAGGAGTGGACGAAACTTGCAAAACTGTCAGAAGAAGCGGGATGTGACATAATAGAGTGCAACTTTTCCTGTCCACATATGTCGTCAGAGGGGCTTGGAGCAGATGTAGGGCAAGATCCAGACCTTGTGAAAAAATACACGATAGCCACAAAAAAAGGGACGAAACTTCCGATAATGGCAAAAATGACTCCGAATATCGGAAACATGGAGATTCCCGCTATAGCGGCGGTAGAAGCAGGTGCAGATGCTTTAGCAGCGATAAACACAATTAAAAGTATTAGCGATGTAAAATACGAAAACTTAGTCAGTGCTCCAAATGTAAACGGAAAGTCGGCGGTGTCGGGTTATTCAGGACGCTCGGTAAAACCCATTGCCTTAAGATTTATTTCAGATATGTCAAAATGCGAAGAGCTAAAGGATGTTCCTATAAGTGGTATGGGCGGAATTGAAAACTTTAAAGATGCGATAGACTTTATAAGTCTTGGTAGCTCGAATGTTCAAATTACCACGGCGGTCATGGAGTACGGATACAGGATAATTTACGACTTAATTTCGGGTCTTTCAAACTATTTAAGCGAAAATAATATAGAAAAATTAAGCGATTTAGTGGGGAAAGCACTACCGAACGTTTGCAGTGCCGAACTCTTAGACAGAAAAACAAGGGTCTATCCAGTGTTCGATAAAAGCAAGTGCAAAGACTGTAAAAGATGTTACATTTCATGTTATGATGCTGGGCATCAAGCGATAGAAATAGTGGACGACAAGATAAAATTTATTCCCAAAAAATGCGTGGGGTGTCACCTATGTAGACTGGTGTGTCCAGTGAATGCGATTAGCGAGAGTAAACGGATATAAAGGGGAGTTTTAAATGGCAATTACATTAAACCGAATATGTATAATGGCAGAAAAGAAATATGGGATGAAACTAATTGCCGGAAAAAGTGGCCTTGAAAATCCGGTGAGATGGGTGCACATGGTAGAAGACGCACAAGTGCCAGACTTTTTACATGGAAGCGAACTAATATTTACAACGGGCATTGCACATAGGGACGAGGAGTTCTTGATAGATTTTGTCAAAAGTCTAAAAGAGAATAAATCAAGCGGCCTAGTCATTAATATGGGGCCGTATATCAAGACGATTCCGCCTCATGTGATAGTGTACTGCGAACAAAATGATTTTCCACTTTTCACCGTTCCGTGGGAAACTAGGCTGATTGACTTGACATACGAAATTTGCAGAATTGTCATTAATGATGAAAAAACGGAGCAAAGTCTATCTGAAACTTTTAAAAATCTCATCTTGAATCCCGAAAATAAGAGTGGATATGTCTCGGCACTAAGGAAAATGGGGTTTAGCGAAAATTCATCGTATAATCTCATTACACTAAAGTTTCTTATAGACGGAAACACACTAAACGCTAAACTTTTAAACGAAATTAAATTGTCATTTGCGAAAATTACAAAGATAAATCCTCTTCAAAGAGGCATATTTATTTGGGATAAAACCATGGTGCTTGTGTATCAAAACATAAGTGAAGAGGAGATAATAGGGCTTAAAAACTCCATAGAAGAAAATATTCACAATACCGATGGAGTAAAAGTTTTTATGGGCGTGTCGGATAAAATAGAAGGATATCAAAACCTATGCGAAATATACAGTCAAAGTAAATCGGCACTTGAAGTGGCAAGTCTAAAAAAAGAGAACTGTGTTTTTTATAAGGATATAGGAGTCTACAAAATTTTATTTGATGTTAAAAACAAAGAACTGTTAAGCGGGTATTATAAATCAGTGCTTGGAGCACTAATAGAATACGACATAGAAAACAAAAGTGACTTGTGTAGCATTTTAAGACAATATATTCTATACGACGGCAGTATACAAAAGGTCGCAGAAATTAATTTAACTCATCGAAACACGATAAACTACAAAATTAAGAAAATTAAGGAAATAATGGGCACGGATTTAAGCATTAAATCAAGCTCTGATATATTATTAGCATTTATTATTTCAGAAATTATTGATAAGGAGAATTAAAATGAATAAAGAAGCAGTAAAATTAAATCACACAAAATATAATATGCAGTCATGGTCAAAACAAAGAGGAATTGACCCTATCGTAATCGAAAAGGCAGAAGGCATTTACATGTGGGATTCAGACGGGAAAAGATACACCGATATGTCGTCACAGCTTGTAAATTTAAATGTAGGGCACGGGAACAAAGAGATTGTAAATGCGATAAAAGAACAAGCGGACAAATACTGCTTTATCGGCCCATCTTACGGAAGCGAAGTAAGAGGTGAACTTGCAAAAACTATAGTAGAAATGATGCCAGATAACATGGGGAAAGTATTTTTCACAAACGGCGGTGCAGATGCGAACGAAAACGCCGTAAAAATGGCGAGAATGTTTACAGGTAAGCACAAAATATTCTCAAGATACAGAAGCTATCACGGCTCTACATACGGCGCTGGAAACTTAACTGGAGAGCCAAGAGGGTATACATTGCAGCCGTCAATGTCAGGCTTTGTGAAATTTACTGATCCATATGTATATAGAGAAATTGTACCGTTTAAATCAGAAGAGGAAGCTGCAAATTATTATGTGACAAAATTAAAAGAGCAAGTGATTTATGAAGGACCACAAAATGTAGCGGCGATAGTCATGGAGTCTGTTACAGGATCTAACGGAATCATCATTCCACCTAAAGGCTATATGGAAGGTGTAAGGGCAATTTGTGATGAGTTTAATATCATGATGATTTGTGACGAGGTAATGACAGGTTTTGGGAGAACAGGAAAAATGTTCGGATTTGAAAACTTTAATGTAAAACCCGATATGGTGGTTTTTGCAAAGGGTGTCACATCGGGATACACTCAGCTTGGCGGAGTTTGTGTAAGCAAAGAAATTGCAAATTACTTTGATGATAACTTCCTTTCATGCGGTCTAACTTATAGTGGCCATCCGCTGGCTTGTTCGGCGGGTATTGCATGCATTAAATATTATAAAGAAAATAATATTTTAGACAATGTAAATGAAGTTGGAAAAGTTTTAGGTGAAGAGCTTGAAAAGCTAAAGGAAAAACATCCATGCGTCGGAGATGTAAGATATATCGGACTGTTCAGCGCCATAGAACTTGTAAAAAGCAAAGAAACCAAAGAAGCACTTGTGCCATATGGTAAAGACCCTAAAGGCTTAATGCCAAAAATTGGTGGTATGCTAAAGGCAAGAGCTTTCATGACTTATACTCATGAAAATATGATTTTAATTTGTCCGCCTTTGATTATTACAAAAGAGCAAATTGTAGAAGAGCTTAAAAAAGTGGATGAAGTTTTATTTGAAGTCGATAAAATGATTTGATGGAGTGATTACGATGAAAAAGCATTACAGCGAAATTAAAGAGTGTAGGCTTACTGAAATATTTCCGGGTGAACATTTTAGATTAGTAGACTATGAAGACATCGGTGTACCACACGGAATAAGCGAAATTCCTGTTGTTATCGACCTGAAAAAGGGGTTTAAAGGTAAATTGTCATTTCCGATTTCTTGGGATGGAGAGCTGTTTGGCTTTGTGCGAAACAAGAGGGAAATTTATCAAAATATAGGCAGTGACACCGGAGTGAAAATCACGATAAACAACTGGGATAATGGCTTTGTTCTGGTTTTTGAAGACAAAGACGGCAAAGAGGGGCCTGTTTTTAAGGTGAGTGAAAAAGACATAATCGACATGCTAGAAAAGTGCATGAGACCGGCTAAAATCTAACTAACAAACAGAAAGAAGAATGAGATATGTTTTTGTGTGATGAAAAACGAATGGAAGATAAAATTAAAGCTTTCAGCAAATTTGGCGACAACTTTAAAGGTGGAATAACAAGATATGCACTGTCTGAAGAAGATAAAATGGCAAGAAATGAATTTGTTAAAAGGATGACTGCTATCGGCGCAAAAATCGAGACCGACGACATGGCAAACATATATGCGGTGATAGAAGGAACAGATAAAAGCGCTAAGAGAATCGTCATGGGATCACATAGTGATTCGGTAAAAAATGGTGGAAACTACGACGGAATCTTAGGCGTAATCAGTGCTATGGAGGTTTTGGAGACTGTAGTGCATGAAAAAATTGAGCACAAGCATCCTCTTGCAGCGATGATTTGGACAAATGAAGAGGGCTCACTTTATCCACCAGCTATGATGTCATCGGGCGTTATTTGTCATGAGTTTTTGCCAGACGATATTAAGTCGAAATTTGTCATAGAAGACATGTTAAAATCTGTAAGCGTACTTGATAAAGAGAAAACTTTCGGGCAGGCGCTGTTAAGTTCTGGCTTTAATGGAAGTAAAGAAAACAGGCTTTCAAGAGAAAAATATTTGTACATGTTTGAAACACACATAGAGCAAGGTCCGATTCTTGAAGACAATAGAAATGACATAGGTGTAGTAGACTGCGTTTTAGGAATGTTTAACTACAGGCTTAAGTTCTGCGGCCAAACCACTCATGCGGGAACTTTTCCAATGCCTAAAAGGCAAGATGCATTTTTTGCGGCGTGCAAGGCTCTAAATTTCTTGCATGATGAGATAGATAAGCTTGGATATGAGGATTTAGTCTATACGACAGGTGAAGTGGTTTGCGGCCCTAATATTCATACATGTGTACCTGATTTCTTCGAATTTTCGCTTGATTCAAGACACGAAGACCCAAAAGTTTTAGAGCAAGTGCTAGACATAGTGAAAACTTGTGAAGAAAAAATATGGTCCGGGTGTACCTGTAAAGTAGAAAAAGCTTGGAACAGAGATACGGTATATTGGGATGAAAAACTTGTGTCTTTTGTAAAAAAATCGGCAGAGGAGATGAATGTGTCACACCAGTTTATCCATTCAGGAGCTGGCCACGATGCCCAGTTTGTTTCATATATGATTCCGACAACAATGATTTTCGTTAAATCAAAGGCGGGACTATCGCACTGTCAGGAAGAGTATTCAAGCGTAAAAGACTGCACGCTAGGGGCTTCGGTAATGCTAAATTCAGTACTAAAAGCGGATAAGGAGAGTTAAATCAATGGCAAGAGAATTTAAAATTCCTGTGATAGTTTCAGGAGAAAACGCACTGGAAGATTCGGGCGAAAAATTAAGAAAAATGGGTAAAAAAGCTTTTATTGTAACAGGAAAGCATGTTGTCAAAATAGATTTTTTTAAATACCTTACAGATGTGCTTGAAAACGCCCTAATAGACTACGAAATTTTTACCGACATAACAGGAGAGCCTACAGATGAAATGATAGACTTAGGCCTTATAAAGTACAAAGAATCAAACTGTGACTTTTTTATCGGAATAGGAGGAGGAAGCCCATTGGATTCGATAAAGGCGATAGCTACTTTGTCGGTGCTAGGCGGAAAAATACCTGATTACATGGGAAAACTGATAAGTGCAAAATTACCTCCAATGGTAGCTATTCCGACTACGGCGGGAACAGGCTCGGAGGTCACAAAATTCACGATTATCACCGACCTAAAAAAAGACGTCAAAATGCTCTTAAAAGGCGATGACTTGATACCCGATTTGGCAATTTTAGACCCACTTGCAACTTTGAGCTGTCCAAAATCAATAACGGCGGCGACGGGACTTGATGCACTTACACATGCGGTAGAGTCGTATACTTCAAGGCTAGCCCAGCCCTTAACAGATTCGGTGGCCATATCGGCGGTCAAAAGAATATTTAAGTATTTGCCGGTAGCGTACAAAGAGCCTGATGATATGAAGGCTAGAAGTGAAATGGCGATAGCTTCGCTTGAAGCTGGAATTGCAATCAACAATGCATCAGTGACTATAGTTCACGGGATGAGCAGGCCAATAGGCGCACTTTTTCACGTTGCACATGGAGTTTCAAACGCTATGCTTCTTCCAAAATGTATGGAGTTTGCGATGGACGGCGCTTATGAAAAATTTGCAGAGCTTGGAAGAGCGATAGGGATAAATGAACCTGATGATAAAATTTGTGCAGAAAAATTTGTAGAAAAACTTTCTGAAATTTGCAAAATGTGTGAAATACCGACGCCAAAAGAGTATGGAATTGATAAGGAAGAGTTTTATTCTAAAATAGAAAAAATGGCTAGCGACGCACTGATAAGCGGAAGTCCAAATAACACGATTAAAGAAGTAAAAAAAGAAGACATAATTGAACTTTATAAATCGTTATTCTAAAAAACAGTGAATCACCACAAATGCGGTGATTCACTGTTTTTTTTGTTAGTCGTTATGATAAAAATATGCGGTAATAAAAATAGCGGGCGAATTCCAGTAAATAGTAATCTCGTTAAGAGAGTAACATTCCCAAATGTCTAAGTAGCATTTCATCGGTGGGGTGCCAGGAACTATCATCCACTCGGCCTTTTCGTCCTGAGGAGTACCGTTAGGACCACCCGATACAAACCCAGCAATGCACTCGTCAATTCCATCTGCAACAGTCGGCCTATTATGAGGATTGCGGTATGCGTTTTCACCAAATCCAGTTACATAGCTGTACCCGAGGGCATTTTTTCCGAGTAAATAGTCAAGGTTTCCACTGGCTATGTCGATAGAGCTTTTATCTTCGTTTAGTAAGTGATTAATTATAAGTTGCATGCCGTTTACGCATACGGTCATGTTACTGCCCCATTTGTACCCACTGGATGGTAAAGTGACACCGTATTTTCCAGAAGCGGAAATAGCTTTAATCTCATTTGCTTTAGAGGCGAATAATTCTTTTAGTTCGTCCTTTATTTTCTCGTTTGCATTTGGATTTAGTATGTATGATAGTGAGCCAAAGCCAGAAACACTGCCCCAGCCTAAATCAGTTTTGCTGAAATCAAGTTCTTTAAGCTTCATGAAATCATCTAAATACTTGCTTTCACCAGTGGCTTTATACATTTCAGCCGCCGCCCAAAACCTTTCGTCTAAATCACTGGAATCTCCGTACTCGCCTGTATTACAGCCTTTCGGGTTTTCAAATCCAATAAAATCTGGGTTTTTATCAAGCCAAGAATAACTAAGTTTAGAAGATTCAAGCAGTTTTTCAGCATATTCTTTGTCTATGTCTTTAAAAACATCATAGGCCAAAGCCATAGAGCCGACATAAGCAGCAGTCGCCATAGAAGATACAGGAAAAACAATCATTTGCTTCTTATCATATTCGGGCATTACAAAATTTGCATGAGTAAAAGAGGTCAGCTTGTGATAAACTCCACCGTTTTTATCCTGCATTTTTAGCATCCAATCAAGCTCGTATTTGCACTCGTTTATTACATCGTCGATTTGATTTTCACTCTCAGGTATGTTTAAACTTTCTTTAAATGCACCTGGGAAAAGTTTGTACGCATAGAGTAAATGTGCGATGGTTGTAGCGGCGGGAGTGATGTATCTACCGTAGTCGCCCGCATCGTGCCATCCGCCTGTCGTGTCGATAAAAACTTCGGGGTCTTCGAGTAAAACAGATTTTTCAGTATGGCAAATACCGTGCTTAAAAATACCAGCATGCTCTTCTTTAAGTTCGCAGCCGCACCTTTGAAAATAAAGTGCTTTAATCATAGTGTTGTGTAGAGGGTTAAAAATTTTTGGGCTGATTTCAAATTTGCATGATAAGCTGTCGTTTACTTTTATTTGATAAGTGCCGGCAGTTTCAAGCTCTGAAAAGTCGAGTAAATAAACATCATCGCCCGAGGCTTCGTCGAATCCTAGAGGTGAAATTTTTCCATTAAAGACAATTTTATCGTTTGAAACAACTTTAAATTCATCGGCTTTTTCTGTAATTACAGCAGTTTTTTTGCTGTTTGGTAAAAAGCCTACTTGGTTCAAAAATATGTTCATTTATAACACATTCCTTTCACTTTAACACTTTTATTAATCGTTGTATTCGGTTTGGTTTTCGTTTTCAATTTCAAAAATATTTACTTTGCTTCCCATTAAAAATTCGCTTCTAGCATCTGGTTGAGAAGACCCAACACTGATTTGATATTTTCCTTTTAGAATATTAAATACGGCATTTTCATCGTAAACTGCAAAAGATTTTGGAGTTAAAACAATTTCAAAGTCCTTGCTTTCGTTCGCTTTTAACGGAAGCTTAACGATGGATTTTAGCTGATAATTTAACCCGTAATCATTAGGAGCTTTAATATATGACTGAACGGTCTCGACTGCGTCAAAGTCGCTGTCATTTGTCACCGTGCCCGATATTTTGACGTTGTTCTTTGTTATATCGTCATGTTTGATTTCCATGTTTGAATATTTAAAGCTTGAGTATGAAAGGCCAAATCCAAATGGATACAAGGCTTCATTTTTCATGTATCTGTATGTTCTGTTTTGCATTGAGTAGTCTTTAAAGTCAGGTAATTCTTCATCGCTATTATAAAAAGTGATAGGTAATTTTCCTTCAAAGTTCTTTTCACCAAAGATTAACTGCGCCAAAGCTTTTCCTCCTTGTGCACCTGGATACCACCCTTGAATAACTGCGGGCACATTTTCATCTGCCCATTTTACAGCTAATGCACTGCCGGCTAGTAAAATCAAAATAACGGGTTTGCCTGATTTATGAGCAAGTTTTAGAATGTCTTCTTGCAGTCCAGGTAAATTGATGTTTGGTTTGTCACCGCTTGAAAATTCATTTCCTGCATCGCCCTCTTCTCCCTCTAAATCTGCATCTAAGCCTAAAACTACAACCACGGCATCACTGGCAGCACACACTGCTTGAACTTCTGAATCTAAGTCGTGAGGCTGGCAAAGACCGCCGATTCTATCTTTGTAAAGGTGACAGCCCTGAGAATACAGCACTCTGCCTTCGTCTCCTAGATAGTCTTGAATACCCTCGACTACGGTTATGTATCTTGAAGCTGTTCCCTCGTAATTTCCAACCAAGGCTTTTCTGTTGTTTGCATTTGGTCCGATAACTGCTATAGTTTTTATTTCTTCTTTTTTAAGAGGAAGTAAATTCTCCTGATTTTTCAATAGACAAATACTTTTTTGAGCAGATTTTAAATTAAGCTCTCTCATTTCATCGGAATCAACGACGCTATAAGGAATGTTATCAAAATGATTGTCGCATTTATGGTCTAGCACTCCAAGTTTCATTCTGGTGGTGTACAAGTTGACTACGGCTTCTCTGAGTCTTTCTTCTTTTACACGGCCTTCTTCGACTGCACGTTTTAGTAGAATGAATAAATTTCCGCAGTTAAGGTCGCAGCCGTTGTTCATTGCCATACTTACCGATTCGGTAGGTGTATTTGTGACAAAATGACCCTCGTGGAAATCTTTTATCGCCCAACAGTCGGAAACAACATGGCCTTCAAAACCCCATTCGTTTCTTAAAATATCGATTAATAATTCCTTGTGTCCACAACACGGAATGCCGTTGGTTCTGTTGTACGCACCCATAACTGCTTCAACTTTGGCTTCTTGTACGCAGGCCTTAAAAGCGGGCAAATATGTCTCGTACATGTCTTGTTTTGTAGCAATGGCATCAAAACTATGTCTTACATCCTCAGGTCCACTATGCACCGCAAAGTGTTTTGCACAAGCCGCCGATTTTAAGAATTCTTCATCGTGTCCTTGAAGCCCTTGAACAAATCTTACGCCGAGTCTTGAAGTTAAATAAGGGTCTTCGCCGTAGGTTTCATGGCCACGTCCCCATCTTGGGTCTCTGAAAATATTTACGTTTGGCGACCAAAAGGTTAGCCCTTTATAGATATCATGGTCAAGATATTCTTGCTGCATGTTAAATTTTGCCCTGCCTTCCGTCGAAATTGCATCGGCTATAATTTCAAGAAAATCTTCATCAAAAGTTGCGGCAAGACCGATAGCTTGAGGAAAAACCGTAGCAACGCCGGCTCTTGCAACTCCGTGAAGTGCCTCGCTCCACCAGTTGTATGACGGAATGCCAAGGTGCTCGACCGCTGGGGCACTATGTAAGGTTTGAAGGGCTAATTCTTCTACTGTCATTTTTGAAACGAGTTCCTCAGCTTTTTTTCTGTAAGCATCATGCTTATCTTTGTTCATTGTTAGTTCCACTGTTATTACCATCCTTTTTTATGAAAATTAAATTATTGTTTATAGAATTCTTTTCTAAATTCACCCGGTGTTACACCGACTATTTGCGTGAATTTGGCGATAAAATACTTACTTTCAGAATAACCCAAGGAATCTGAAATTTCGTAAATTTTTACATCTGACTGTGTAAGCATTTGCTTCGCTTTTTTAATTCTTAAATTATTAATGTATTTGTTAAAACTTTCGCCTGTAGTTTTCTTAAATACTCTGCCTAAATAAGACGAGTTCAAATAAAATTTTGCAGAGACATCCTTAATCGTAATCGGCTTATCAAAATTGGATTTGACATAATCAACAATCTCGGTGCACCTTCCTAAAGTGAGCTTTTCGTTGGCTTCGTACTGAAATGTGACAGTGTCGATGATTTGAGCTGAAATCAGCTTGCACCAAGCTACAAAATCAATGAATAAATCGCTGTCTAATAAGTTAATTTTTTCTATTACAGTATTTTTTTCATTAGACTTAGATAAAATAATATTTTCTAGCATATAGAATATTTTTTCAGTTATGTCACATATGTGGCCGAAAGACAGCCTAGCTTCCTTGATGCTTTTGAAAAAACTTTTTAGCGTTATGGGCAGCTTATCCTTGTCTACATGCTGGATTTCTTCCATTAAGCTTGATAAATGAGCATGAAGTAAATGGGCTTCTCCAAAATCAGCTTTTTCTTCGTTTTTGTAAAATAACTGCGTCAAGTTTTCGTCTATGTATTTATCGAAAATAGCATTAAACGGCTCGCCGTTTCCTTTAGTTAAAGAATTGCTATATAAAAACTCAGCCTTTAGATTTTTCTCCTTAAACTTACTGTCTATCTCGTTTATAAAAGCCTCTACATCTTCCTTACTTTTAAAAGCAGTGCTGTTAATGAGTAGAGAATACACAAATCCTTTGTAGTAAAAGCACGACTTGCCAAAGGCCTTGTCTAAAATATTAGCGGTGATGTCGTATGTCGACTGTTCTTCTTTTTCTTCAAAGTGCATTGGTAGTACAGTTAGAACTGAATAATCTTCTAAATTAGAAATTTTAGAATTGGTGTTGTAAATAATCTTTAGCACCAAGGCTACTTCTTCTTGATTTTTGGTGATTGAAAGTTTATTTCGGGCATCCAGTTCTTTTTTTATTTCTATTAAAAGTTCACTCAGTTCGTCTTCGTCCACCGGCTTGGTTAAGTACGATTTTACATTGTATTTTATGGCTTGTTTTGCAAAGTGAAAGTCGCTGTAGCCCGATAAGATTATTATTTTAACATCCTTGTACTTTGTGCTTGATAAGGCTTCTAAAAACTGCATTCCGTCCATTTCGGGCATTTTTGAATCTAAAATAATTAAGTCGATAGGGTATTCTTCAAGCTTATTAAGTGCCTCGGTTCCGTTTTTTGCACTGCATATTATTTCATATCCCAAAAGATTAAAGTCAAGTAACGAAGGCAAATTTTCACGAATAGCAGCTTCGTCATCCACTATCATAATATTATACATATGTGGAGCTCCCTTCCTTAATAATTGGCATTTCTATTTTACATACAGTGCCTTCTTTATATACGCTGTTAATTTCAAATTTGTATTCGCTTTCAAAATACAATTCAAGTCTCTTGTGTACATTAGAAAGGCCAATACTGCACGTCGATTCTGCTTTTCCGCTTAACATATCTTGTGTGCTTTTAAGCTTTTCATCTTCAATTCCACTGCCGTCATCGCTAACTATGACATATAGTTTGTCGTTGTTTACACCGATATCAATTTCGATATTAGTTTGTCCAGAAACCATTTCCATTCCGTGTGCGCATGCATTTTCTACCAGTGGCTGAATAAGTAATTTCGGTATAAGAATTTGTTCTGCTTCTTCGCTTACATTTACACTATAGTTTAGGCTGTCTTCAAACCTGTATTTTTGTACGGATAAATATTCTTCTAAAAATCCAACCTCTTCTTTGACAGTTATCCTCTCTTTATCCCATTCGATGACATTTCTGAACATTTTAGCCATATATTTTATCATGGTTGCGGTTTGGGTTTCTTTTCGTGTCATTGCCTTTAAACGTATGCTTTCCAGTGAGTTAAATAAAAAGTGAGGATTGATTTGACCTTGAAGAGCAAGTATTTTTGCCTGAGTGTTTTGTTTTTCAAGCTCTACTTGAGTGGTTAGCAGTTTTTTCTCTGTTGTTATTAATTCTTCAATTTGCTTACTTAAATACATCAAGCCTTTTTCGGCAGTGGCGATTTCATCGGTCGCAGTTAAATCGAGTGAAGATTTATACTTAAAATTCCCTTTTGCTATTTCGCCACAATGCTTTACCATTTCCTTGGTTCTGTCGGAGATATTATTTCCAATTAAGAAAATAAAAATCAAAGAAAATGTGATTGCAATAAGAAAATAGAGCGCTAACTCTAAAGTTTTGTAGGTGAAATCTTCAGAAATGATATTAGTATCATAAATGCCGTAAATGTACAGTGGATAGTTTCCGATTTGTTGCTTTAATACACTATGTTCACCATTAATGTCCTCGGGAAAAGCACTACCAAATTCATATTCACTAAAATCCGAAGAGCTTAAAATACTGGAGTTTTCGTCGGCAATGATAACCGATGAGAACAAAGAAGTTGTATTGTTAAATATATTAAAAATATACTCTGAATTAAGTACAATATTAACATCCATCTCAAAATTTCTTTCGGAGTCTTCATCTACAGTTTGGTGGACGACAGTATACTGATACTTTGTGTCGAGTTGTGTAAATGTATTGCTTTTTCTTGCAATTAATTTGATATTTCCTTCGGCATTTAGCGGAACTTCTCTTTGTCTAATATTGCTTTCGCCGTTGATTTGAGGAAGATTGTTGTTGGATACGATTTTGCCGTTTAAAATTGTATTGTTATTTGTATAAAAATTTATGTCGACGATTTGTTCGTAAAAGTGCAAATCAAAGCCAAAATAATTATAAAAAGTGTTTTGATAATTTATGATATACTGATGGTCGCTGGAGTATTCTTTGTCCAAGAAATTGGCAATATCTTCACGGTTATAGAGTATAGAAAGTTGCACGGCAGATTCTAAAACATTGTTAATTTCACTAGAAGAAGTCGTAAGGCTAGATTCAAGAGAGCTCAGAAGCCTAGTTTGAATTTCATCTTGTGTTTCGGCATACGAAAACATCATGATAAAACTGATAGGAAGTAGGGTAGAGCCAAGGAAAATTAACATTATTTTTTTGGTCATGGACAATTTGTTTAGGAAAAAATAAATGCTTTTTTTCATTTGAAATTTGTTATCTCCTTTATCGGCGTTTGTGTTCTAGATGATAACTATAGCACAAACTCTAAATGACATTTTGTATTGTAATTTAGAGTTTGCCTGTAATTATCTTCTGATGTTTATTATTGGTTACAATTTTAACATATTCAAACAATAATAACAAATGATAAAGTATTATTTAATTTTTTTATATCTTATTATATCTGCCGCCAAGCATCATTAGACAAAATAGATACAAGAAGTTGTCGTAGTATCGTCTATCACCTTTTCTTAAATCCAGATTCCAAAAGACCTCTATCCAGTAATCGGAATATTTGCCTTCTGCAGCGATAGAGCCAGCTGCCGTGGTGGCAATAATTGCAGTAGGGTGCATAGCTTCTAAAGGGGCAAGGCTTCCGTCTATCATGTACGAATGGTAATTGTTAAGCTCTGTCTTTTCTTTGAAAAAAGTTTGGATGTTGTCTGCAATTTTACCTAATTTTTCGTTTTTGCCACTCCATATAGTATCAAGCGCAATATTCATAATTACACGGTATGAATCGGAATAGTATTGTCCTTTAGGCTGAAGCATTCTGGGTGTGCCATCATATTCAGCATACTCAGAAGCAAAACCGGTAATCGGATGGCAAGATGTCACAAGATACTCACGGCTTTTCTTTGCCGCTGTAAGCCAAAATTCTTTGTCGCATGGGTCAGCATAAAGTGCGAACAGCTCATAAAAATGAGGTAGATGATACGATGGGTCAGAGAAATCGCAGTTTGGAACAAATTTAATAAGATGATTTGAAGGCTCCCACATCGGACTTCCGCCTTCCACCATTTCGTGCTGGTGCACGCAGTGCCTTAAAATATCTCGTCCTTGTTCGCTGTAATTATATATCCCTTCGCCGTCGCCCCATTTTCTTGAAGCGAAGAATAAATCAAGTGCATAGTATTCTTCGCCGTCAGGAGCAGGCCCTTCAGAGTTTTTTGTGCCGTCGGGCTGAACCGACCATGCAAAATAACCCTGATTAACCCCTTTTTCTTGCCACATATATGTTTTTGAGAACTTCCAAAGCCTGTCGAACATGTCCTTGTTGTCCATTTGCACCGCTATCATCATGCCGTAGCTCATGCCCTCTGTTCTGGCATCAATATTTCCAGTATCGAGCATATATCCCATATCGTCTCCCACTTCAAAATAAAATTTTTCTTCTGGGTCAAAAAACATGGTTTCGTAACACTTTTTAATTTTAGCGTCAACCTCTTCCTGTGAAACGCCAATTTTACTGAAATAATTCATATAAATGCTCCATTTCTTTTAATTTGAAATTTTAACGATACGGGATAATTAAATGTTACCCTTTTACCGCTCCCAAAGTTACGCCTTTTGCAAAATATTTTTGTAAGAAAGGATATACGATTAAGATAGGAACAGAAGCAACAATGGTAACAGCCGCTCTAATTGAGGTTGGTGTTATTGTATTGCTAGTAGTGCTTTCTCCGTATATCGCATCTCCGCTTCCGCTGTTCATTGCAGAAGACAGCATTTTCATCATTTCGTATTGAAGAGTAGTAAGGCTTTCTTCACTTGAAGCGTATAGGAAAGTATCAAACCAAGAGTTCCACGCTCCTACTGCGCACCATAAGGCTACGGTTGCTAAAACAGGTTTACAGCAAGGAATGATGATTTGAATAAAAATTCTAAAATATCCAGCTCCGTCAACCTTTGCAGCTTCGCTAAGGCTCTCTGGAAGTTGTTGGATAAATGATTTTATAACAATAATGTTAAATACGCTGATTAGTCCTGGGAAAATGTATACTAAAAAATTGTTTAAAAGTCCTAGGTCTCTTATCAAGAAATATGTTGGAATTAAGCCAGCGCCAACATACATTGTAATTAAGAAATATCCAGTTACGAATTTTTTGAAGATAAATTCTTTTCTTGAAATTACATACGCTATCATAGCTGAAACAAACAGTCCAAGAGCTGTAGAAATAACAGTTCTTAATATGGAGTTAATTGTAGCTGTAAGCATTAATTCGTTGCTGAAAACCACCTCGTAGTTGTAGGTTGTGAATACTCTTGGCATTAATGTTATGCCGCCTTTTAGTGAGTCTTGTGCATCGTTAAACGAAACTGCAATCGTGTTCCAAAAAGGATAGAGCATAACTACAAAGATGATTAACATAAACAGCGTGTTGAGTGTGTGAAATATAATTGATTCTAAGTCTATATGTCTTTTTTTCATAGTTTGCCCTCCTTAAAATACTCCGTCTTCACCAAATTTTTTACTTATAAAACCTGCTGAAGCAATCATAATAATCGATACCACCGACTTGAAGATACCCGCTGCTGTTGCGAGTGAATAGTTACCTATGCTGATACCATAGTTTAGAACGAAGATGTCAATGGTTTGTGCCACGTCTTGAACTAAACCTCTTCCTAAGAGATATTGAACTTCAAAACCGGCATTAAGAATCCAACCGAGGTTCATAATTGTAATTACAACAATAGTTGAACGTATGCCAGGCAAGGTTATATGAGCCATTTTTTGATATCTGTTTGCTCCGTCGATAGACGCCGCTTCATATAAAGATGGGTCTATGCCGGCGATAGCTGCGATGTAGATAATCGAGTTCCAGCCCATTTCTTTCCAAACGTTTGAAAATCCTACTATCCACCAGAAGTAATCTTTTTCACCAAGCCATAGGATAGGTGAATCGATAAGGCCTATGCTCATCAAAAGATTGTTTAGCACGCCGTCGGAAGTACTAAGGATGTTTTGAATCAAAGAACAAACAATAACCCAGCTTAAAAAGTGTGGCAAGTAGGAAACTGTTTGAGTAAGTTTTTTGAATCGCATAAATCTAACTTCGTTAATTAGTAATGCAAATCCAATAGAGAAAACCAGTCCTAAAATCAAGTTGATAGAGGACATTGCCAAGGTGTTTCTGACTGAACCCCAAAATTCGTTATCTTGGAATAAAAATGCGAATTGATCAAATCCGACAAAATCTGACCCCGAATAGCCCTTGGCGGGCTTAAAGTTTTGAAACGCCATTATCCAGCCGCTCAGTGGATAATATGAAAAAATGAACGTAAATATCATGCATGGCAGTATCATTATCATCAATATTTTTTGCTCTTTTAGTAATCTAAAAAATTTCGATTTATTTTTCAAATTTGATCACCTTCCGTAATAAAATTTAATGGTGAGAGAGAATAGTCTCTCTCACCATATTTAAGTGCTAATTACTCTGCTGCAACGATTTCATCGATTATTCTTTGAACTTCGTTTAAGTAGTTTTCAGGATTTGCAGCTTCGAATTCTGCTAAGAATTCATTCCAGATTGTGTCATATTCTTCTGGTTCAGCAGTGATAAGTCTTGGGTAGTAAAGTCTTTGTAAAGACTCGATTTTTTGCTCTGCAATTTTTGCTGGTGAGCCGTCTTCAATAGTTTTTGACCAAATTGGGTAGTAATCAGGTCTAACTGTTGGTTCGGATAGTAATTGTGCTTCGTAATCAATTTCTAGAGCTTCTAAGAATGCTATATCATATTCTTCTAGATTTGTTAATCTTTCTGCTACTGAATCGCCTGCTGTTGCAGGTGTTCCGTCATCATATAGACCTTGGATTTTTGGAGAGTAGTTCCAAAGTGTATAGCCTGTTAAATCACGTTGCTGAACTGAATCTTCGTTAATTGTTCTGCGCTCTTCAGTTAGAATTCTATCTACTCCGTCTTCAGCAAGTGTGAAGTCAGTGCCTTCAAGACCCCATGAAAGGTAAGATTGAACATCTTCTTGAATTAGCCAGTCATAGAAAGCTAAAAGTCTTTCAGGCTCTTCGCAGTCGATAGAGATACCGATACCGTTGTTGCCAGTGATTGAACCACGAGCATCTAGATAGCTTTCAGTAATGCCTTCATCTGCAATCGGAACACTAACGTATGTTCTTGAGTCTTCGCCAGCTCCTCTTAGAACAGAAGAAGCTGCGTCAAAGTTCCAACCTTGGTCGAACATACCTAGTACGGCGCCTGTTGAAAGTCTTGCGATGTATTGGTCATAACTTTGAACAAATGTTTCGCCTTCGATTGTTCCTTTGTGGTATTCTTCATTTAATTTTTTGTACCATTCGTATGCTGATTCTGAGTTTTGGTAGAATGAAGCGACATTTGTTTCAGGGTCTACATATACGCCGCCTTCGTTACCAGCGCCCATTAATTGTAGAGGTACGTTTCTTAAGCAGAAATCTCTCCAACCGTCTGATAAAACTTCAAATCCGATAGTTTTAACTCCGTTGATTTCTGGGAAAGCCTCTTGATATGTGTTAATCATCTCAAAATACTCATCAACAGTAGTTGGGATTTTGTAGTCGTGATACTCGATAACTGCTTTTTGCATATAGAATCCAACGCCTGTATTTGTGAAGATAGGTGAAGGATTTGCATAAGTGCTATAGATTTCTAAGATGTAAGTGTTTCCATCTGGAGCCTTCATAGCTTCTGTATAAGGAGCATAGTGCTCTGCTAGGTTTGGATAGTTAGGAATCATGTCTTGTAGTGGAATCAATGCGCCTGCGCCGATAAACGTTTCTGGCTCAGCGAACATTGCATCTGGATATTCTCCACCAGCTACCATAACGCCAACTTTTTGTGCCAAGTCACCTACTAGGAATTCCCAGTCGATTGTAACACCAGTAAGTTCGGTAATTTTGTTTAAAACTGGATTGTCAGAAGCAGGTACTTCATTTGGGTCTCTTATGAAGATGTCGAAAGTAATCGGGTCATCAGCATCTGCCATATAGGTAAGACCTGTCTCTTCGTCAACTTTAGGTTCGCCTGACTCTTCTTCGCTAGAGCCATCACCGCTAGTAGAACTTTGGCTTTCAGCTGAACTAGAACTGCTTGATGAACTTGTCGAGCACCCTACTGCTGAAACTAACATTGCACTTGCTATTAATAGCGTTAATAATTTTTTCATGTTTTTCCTCCTGTTCGTTTCGGTTGATTTATTTTGTGTTCACATTATATCATAAAAAAATTAACAGTTCATTCCTAAAACTGTAAGCTTTATACCAAAAATAATACTTTTTTGTACTTGTGTATATAAAACTGGGTATGTATTAGCTTTTATATAGTGATAATTATGGATTAAGTAAGTATAATTTGTGGTATGTGAAAATTCCCTTTGTTTGAAAGCTTTATTTGACAAGATATCTAAAAATATTTATAATTTAAATAAATAACTAGGTAAAATAGGAATGAAGTTTTGGAAGGAGATGACGATGAATAAAAGTAAATATAAAGAAATACTAGCTATAATCGGCTTTCTCCTTCTTCTATCTTTAGCTGGAATACTCTATTCTATCTCAAGAGAGCTTCCCGATAATTTGGCTTTCTTACAATCACTTATGCTTATAATCAGTATAGGAATATACATAAGCATTTTTACAACTTGGACGATAAGCATATATAAACGAATTATGCAAAGGCATGTGCGAATGTACCTTATGCTTATCGGTGTGAGTATAATTTTTTGGATAAGCATAAGGGCTGTGAAGTGGGGTGCATTTAATTTTCTTGATTTTGAAGATAGAATGATGTGGTATATGTTCTATATCCCCATGATAATGATTCCGCTGTTGTGCTTTTATACGGCCTTGTGTGTCGGTAAAGGCGAAAAGTTTCGACTTGATAAAAAGTGGTATCTGCTTTTAATTCCATCAGCGCTATTAATGATATTAGTGCTAACAAACAATTTTCACATGACGGTTTTTTACGGGTATGATATAGATAAACATCTATATGGTCAGAGCTATAGCTATGGCGTGGGATACTATGTAATTGCGGTGTTTATATTAGCCTTATGTATAATGTCGCTGTTTTTAATAGTGAAAAGGTTTACTTCGTCGGCTTTTAATAGAAAGGCATCAAGCTTACCAATGTTGGTAATTTTGATGTTAACCTTATACACCGTGATTCATGCGATAAATCCAGCTTATGGAATAGCTTATTATGTAATAGACGTAACGATATTTGCCTGTGCTACCGTTGTCGCTTTTTGGGAATCTTGCATACGAAAAGGGCTGATACACTCAAATCAAAATCATAACGACTTTTTTGCTATGGCGGATATCAGGGCGCAAATCTTGAATAAAAAAGGCGAAGTCATATACATGTCAGAAAACACCTTGCCGATTACGAATGAGCAGTTTAATTCATTAGTAAAGGAAAAAACGATTTCAATTAACAGAGGGACTCTTTTAAATATGGCAAAAATCAGCGGTGGATATGTGGTGTGGAAAAGTGATATATCACAAATTAGAGAGATAATTGAGAATTTAAAGATGCTTAATATTGGGCTTAGTAAAGAAGTGGATATCTTAACACTTGAAAATGAAGAAAAAAGGGAATCGGCAAGGCTTAAAAAATTAAATGAATTACATAGTAGAGTGCTGGTAGAAACACTGCCTTACAGTGAGAAAATTAAGGGGAATATTATTAAAAACAAGGATGATTCACTTGAAAATATGAAGAATCTTTTGTTTGAAACAAGCATGCTCTCGGCATACATAAAGCGTAAAATCAATTTGATTTTGACAGAGCAAACGGAAAAATGTATATCTACAGATGAAATGCATCGGGCGTTTTCAGAGCTGTTTCAGTTACCTAGATTTTACGGTAAAGACTGCGTGATAAATGTAATAGATGATTTTGATATGAGCCTTGATGTAGCGCTTCTTTGCTACGACCTTGTCCAAAAAGTGTTTGAAAAATTAAGCTATTCTTTTAGTATAATCTATACTACTTTTAGGAAAAGCGAGAAGGAAACGATATTTACAGTTGTTGTAGAGAGTGACGTAAGAATTGATTTTTCAGAATTTAAGAGCTTTGAAAAAGAGAAGATATCATGCCTTAATGGCAAAATAAGCCTTGAAAAAGAAGGAGAAAGCCACTATTTCACCCTGTCGGTTTCGAATTAAAGTTGAAAGGAGACATGTTTTGGAGTTTTTATCATTAGATAACACTACTCAAGGATTAATAGCAGCACTTGTGATGATTGGCTTTATTTTTTTGTTGTTAGGTTTGATTGCTAACATTGTGCTAGAAAAGAATAAAGTTTTGATTATATTTTTTATCATTTCTATAATAGTGATTTCACTAGAGCTTGTCGCCCTTTTGGAAATCAAGCGCTACGCCCAGCCGTATTATGAGTTTACCTTGTCATCAGTATCGTGGGTCGTCAATAAAATTCCGTACTTTATTCATCCAATTTTATCGGCTGTACTCATAATATTTACTAGCTATAATATATATGATAAATACATGAAAAGCAGAGACAATATAGACAGTTTTTCGATTAAGGAGGCGCTGGAAAATTTACCTAGCGGAATTGCCTTTATTTCATCTAAAGATGAAATGTATTTATCAAATCACATAATGAATAATTTATCTAAAGAGATTACGGGAAAAGATTTGGTGAACGGAAATAAGTTTTGGGAAGATATTTGCAGTGAAAAAAGCAGTGGGAAATGCGTGATAAAAGGTGAAGAGCCGGTGTTTATGACCGCCGACCAAAGGGTGTGGCAGTTTTGTAAAGAAGAAATAGGTGGTTGCTATGAGATTAAAGCTACTGATATCACAGAGCTATACAAGCTTAGGATAAGGACAGAACAGGTGAATAAAGAATTGTCCGAGCGTCAAAAGAGACTTGAAAATCTTACGCAAATTATAGAGAAAAATGCAGAAGAGCAAGTGGCGGTGGATATGAAAATTAATTTTCATGACAATTTTGGAAATCTACTTACGCTGACAAAAAAGAATTTAATCGAATCGCCTGACACCGATGAGGCAAAAGTCCTTGTGGGATACTGGGAAAAGATTACGGATATTATCACCGAGCTTGCAGGTGATAGAAAACCTAGATTAAGCTTAGAGCAAATACTATTATTCGGAAAAAAACTTGGATGCGAAGTGGTTTTAAAAGGCGTACTGCCAAAAGAAGACGAGAATAAAAGCATTATCTTGCTTTGTATAAACGAAGCACTTAAAAATGCATATCGTCACGCAAATGCAAAAAAAATTAATGTAGATATTAGCGAAAATGAAGAAAAAATCTGCCTTAAGATACATAATGAAATGAAAAATTTGCCGAAAAAAATCTCCGAAGGTGGTGGGCTTTCATCGCTTAGAAAAAGGATAGAGAGTGTTGGCGGTGAAATGAAGATTAAGATAGAAAATGGAGTGACAATGGAAGTTGCTTTAAGGAGGGAAAGAAATGTATAAGGTGATGATAGTAGATGATCAAAGTAGTTCGCAGGCACTCATGAAATATGCGATACTTAGAAGTGAAGGGCGATATGTCTTGGCAAAGGCATTTTTTGATTCTGAAAAAGTACTGTCGGAACTCAGATATGAAAAAGTAGATTTGATTTTGCTTGATATATATACAGATGGCAAGGAAAAAGGCATCAAAATCGCAAGAGAAATAAAAAAGTATTACCCCAAAATTAAGGTGATAATATTAACCTTTGCACTGCAAAAAAGGCATATAGAAGAGGCAAAAGAAGTAGGCTGCGAGGGCTTTTGGTACAAAGACTATGCCGACATAGATTTGCTTGAAGTCATGGACCGTGTCATGGAGGGCAAAATATATTATCCGCAGTCTCAGCCAGTAGTCACAATAGGAATGGCGAAAAGTTCTGACTTTACCCCGAAAGAGCTTGAAATTTTGCAAGCTAAAGTAAATGGATATTCAAATGAAAATGTGTGCACCGCCCTTAATATTAAGAGTAGGACACTGGATACTCATTTAAGCAATATCAAAGCAAAAACAGGCTACGACAACTTGCTAAAATTGGTGGCAGACGTGGCGGCAAAGAAATTTATTATCACCGAAGATGAAGACTAAAAAAGAGTTCACTTGCAAATTTATCCTATTAGGATGATTTGCAAGTGATTTTTTGTAAAAAAGTGAATTAAGCGGAAATACACGATGTCTTAAAAAATTTCTCCTGTTATAATGTGTATGCAAGATGGCTATTACGAAAAAGGAGGTGTGAAAATGAAGACAATAGCGGTTTACATTCAAAATAAGTTATTGTCATCAGGAATAACGCATGCGATTACTAATAAAAATCCCAATATATCGGTAGAAGTAATACCGGGGGTAGAAAGCTGTTTGGCCGTTTGCAGAAGCAGTAAGGCGGATGTTTTACTTGCGGAACTAAGAGATTACTATCCGCTTACCTTAAAAGATTGGATAAACAGAGTAGAAAAGATTAAAGAAACTATTCCGCACTGTAAAATTGTGCTTGTGGTGGATGAGGAAAATTTTCCAAAATCAGCAGCTGTAGCAAATCGTGCGTTTAAGAATGAGCAGATTGATTTATTTCTATACAGCTCTTCAGGGCTTAATTATCTTGTGGATATAGTTACCAGTGTCTAAAATGGGGTTAGGTTTTTAGATTAGAAAGGAGAAAAAAATGAAAAAACAAGTTACAATTTTATTTGCTATTTTAACTCTTGTGATTTTTTCGGCGTGTTCAGGAGGACTTAGTGAAAATGCAGAGAAATATACTGCGGTAGAAGTTGCAATGTTTGATGTGGCAATGGCGCCCGAAGATGTTTCAGAAGGTGGTATAACTCTTGCTATTGACGAAAATGGAAGTGCAGTTTTTAGGCTTAACGGTCAGGATTATAATGCGACATGGAAAGTAAACGGGACTGAATTTACGCTCACACAAGGCTCAGATTCGTTTATGGGCACTAAAGAAGGCGATACCATAATAATAGAGAATTTACTCAATATGGGGCTAGACATCTTTTTCGTTAAAGACGGTGTATCTTTAGATAACATAAGCTCTCAAAGCAGCGAAAGCAGCACAGATAGCGGACTTGATTCTTCTAGTAGTGTAGATAATAGTTCTTCGGCTATGGTCGATGATGGTTTTGTAGCTCCAGGCTACGGCACTGAAAAAACTGTAAGCGTAGAGACACTTTCGAATCCATCTGAGTGGTACGGAACTCTAACCATAAGTGATTATGTTGGATTTGACGATGTATCCGGCGAATACGAAGCGTGGGCTTATCTTGATGAATACGATGGCAAACAATATTTTGAAATGTATCTTAACGGGCCATACGATGACGAAGATTCATTCTTGTTCCTTACATTTTATATAGAACAACACGACTACACCTTCTTCCCGATAGTCGATGAGGACGCAATAGTTTGGTATGCGCCACTAAAAGAGGAAGATAACACATGGTTTAATCCGACTTTAAATAACGGAGTTTTAACATGCACATACGAATATGACTATGACGGTGAAATTTTTACATTTTTCTATGAGCTTGCACAAATAGAAGGAAGCGATGTTTCGACTGGAACTGAAAGTGCAGAGAGCGAGTTGACTCCAGAATCGGAGACAGAGCCTGAATCGGCAACAGAGTCAGAAGCACCTGCATCGGGTGAAAAATATACTATAGATCAACTTAGAGAAATATTTTTAACTATAGAAAATCTTCCTTCAAACGAGAATACACTGCTTACATATGAAGAAATCAGAGACACATATTTTGGCGGTACAGATGGAGAAATACAGTACGATGACCCTGATTTTAAATCATATTTGTGGCGTTCAGCAGAGGATGAAACGTCTTATGTGTACATAGCATTCCAAGAAGACGACAGCGGCGTTATCAATTATACGTCAATGTCGCTAGCAAATATCGGCCGTGACGGCTAAAATAATTAAGAAAGGAAGATTAATATGGGTTTGTTTGACAAAAAATACTGCGATGTTTGCGGAGATAAAATCGGACTTTTGGGCAACAGGAAATTAGAAGACGGAAACCTTTGCAAAGACTGCGCAAGAAAACTTTCACCTTTTTTTGACGATAGAAGAAATTCTACCGTAGATGAAATTAAAGAGCAACTTGAATACCGTGAGGAAAACGAGGGCAAGGTTAAAGAATTTAATCCGACAAAGGTTATCGGCGGAAGAAATTTAATCTGCATTGACGAAGATAATAAAAAATGGTTGTTTTCAAGAACGAGAAAGTGGAAAGACAACAATCCCGACATTATTGAGTTTTCGCAGGTTACTGGCTGCGATATTGATATTGACGAAAATGAACGTGAACTATTCAAAAATAACGAGCCAGGAAAAAGAGAAAGCTTTAACCCGCCACGTTACAAAAAGACCTACGACTTCAATATCACGGTTTACATTAATTCACCATGGTTTGACGATATTAAATTTCAGTTAAATGACGATGAAATTGACAGTCGTTTCTCACATGAGTTTAAAGAGGCAGAGCGTGATGCACAAGAGATTAAAGAAACTTTAATGGGGCTTAGAGAGCAGTTTCGTGATGAAGTAGCACAGGCGAATGCTCCAAAATCTGTGCTGAATTGTCCAAATTGCGGTGCGACAACTACTCCAGATGCTAACGGGTGCTGTGAATTTTGCGGAGGCCCTTGCTAAAGTTTTATAAAAAATATTTGAGGGGTAGCCACCAGCACATAATCCGAACCCGTTTTTTAAGCGTCAGGGAAGCTGCTCTCCGTGTCAAAGCCTTTTGTTAGGCGGGGGTATTACGGCAAGGCTTTTCCTTGATACCATCTCCCCAGACACTTAAAAAATCTTTGACCAGAAATCGCCGTATTTGTGTCTTAGACACGAAAGACGACGAAAGCATACTCTATTATGGTTAGGAGGATGACAAAGTCTAAGGCGAGAATACGATGATTTTTGGCGGGTTCTGAGTATGTGATGGTGGCTAAACATAAAAAAAGATGTGATTATTAAATCACATCTTTTTTATGTATTATTGTTTTCCGTAAATGTTTTTTACAAAGTGTTGCATTGCTGCTATGTTTTCGTCAGAAATTTTCACATAGTCTTTTCCAACAGCTCTAATCATGTAATAAATTTCAGAAGTAACTTCTAAAACTTTTGATACTTTAAACGCATTGTCCATAGTCTCACCTACACAAACTGCACCATGAGACATTAGTAAACATGCATTTGAGTTTTGGCCGAGAGCCTCTACGCAGTTGTTAGCTAAATCTTCAGTTCCAGGTAGTGCATAAGGAGCAACAACGATTTCACCACCGAGTGTTTGAGCCGCTTCGTCGATTATCAGCGGAATATTTTCGCCTATGCAAGAGAAGACAGTTGAATACATCGGATGAGTATGTACTACAGCGTTTACGTCAGGTCTTGCCTTGTAAATCGCTAAATGTAGCCCTGTTTCGATAGTTGGTTTTCGTGTACCTTCAAGTACGTTTCCGTCAAGGTCGCATACCACGATGTCATCTTCACAAACAGTGGTGTAGTCCATAGCGCTTGGAGTTAAGTAAACTTTTCCAGTTTCTTTGTCTCTAAAGCTGATGTTACCCCATGTTTCGACTGTGTAGCCCGAATTTAACATTTTAAGTCCTGAGTCTACGATTAATTTTTTGTAATTCATTTTTTTATCCCTTTCATTTCATGGAGCTTTACTTAAAAAGCTCCATGTTTTTTACTGATTCTTATTCTTCTGCATCTGCGTATTTAGCAACATATTCTTTATGCTCTTCTACGTTTTCAGATGTGATTAATTTTGCGCCTGTGTCTTTATATTGTTCAACTTCTTCACCGTTAACTAAGTCTAAAGCTGCTTCAACGCCCATGATTCCCATTTCGGCTGGATATTGTGCTACAGAGCCCATGAAGTCACCGCTTTCGATTAGGTTAAGTGCTTCTGAAACGCCGTCAAATCCGATGATTGAAATTTGCTCTTCTTTTCCAGCTTCTTCAACTGCACGAAGTGCGCCGATAGCCATGCCGTCGTTTCCGCAGTAGATTAGCTCTATGTCAGGATTTGCAGTTAAAATGTTTTGAATAGCTTGATAGCCTTGGTCAACTTCCCAGTTTGCTGATTGCTCGGCTACTACTTCGATAGCATCTCCAGCGCCTTCGATAAATCCGTCTTTTCTGTCGGCTGCGTTTTGTTGGCCTGAAATACCTGTTAGAATGGCAGTTTTTGTGCCCGCTTCAAAGTTTTCTTTAACATATTCGCCAGCTATTTTAGCGCCGGCATAGTTGTCTGTGCCATAGAAAGGAACTGACATTCCTGAATCTGCAACGATAGTTTCGTCTAGTTTTGTATCGATGTTGATAACTGGGATTCCAGCTTCTTTAGCTTTTTGAAGTGCTGTTGCAAGACCTTCTGAAGAACTTGGAACGATGCAAATAGCATCTACATCTGCTGTGATCATGTTTTCAACAAGTGTAAGTTGTGTATCTGCACTTGCGTGTTGGTCGCCCGCTTGAACTACAAGTTCAACACCGAGCTCGTCCGCTTTTTCCTGTGCACCATTTACCATGGTGATAAAATATTCATTGTTGAGAGTCATTGGGATAAATCCGATTTTAACTTTTCCGTCATCTGCCGGTTCTGCGCTTTGGCATCCTGCTAGTGCCATAGTAAGTGTAAGTGCTAGTGCTAAAATAAATACTAAACCCTTTTTCATAATAATTTTCTTCCCTTCAATTTTAAATATTTTTTTGCCCTTTGGGCGTTTATGTAAATACTATTCTGCTTTTCTTTCTTTAGCTTTGTCAAAGAAAACTGCTAAAATAATAACTACACCGATGATGATTGTTTGATAGTGTGTTGCCACATTGAGTATTTGAAGTCCTGTTTTAAGCATTCCTAAAATAAGAGCTCCGACCAAGGTGTTTAAGATGTTGCCTTTACCGCCTGAGAGTGCGATTCCGCCGATAACTACCGCTGCTATTGCGTCCATTTCGTAGCCACTGCCCGCATTTGGGTCGGCATATGATAGACGAGAGAGTAGTAATATTCCGCCTATAGCTGAGAATATTCCAGCAAGAACATAAGTGGCAGTTTCAATTTTGTTAATTTTTACGCCTGAAAGTTTTGCAGCGTTTCTGTTACCGCCGACTGCATAAATTCTTCGTCCAAATTTTGTTTTACCCATTACAAATGCCATAATAGCATATAAAATAAATACATATAAAACAACAATCGGTACGCCGAATATTTGGATTCCAGTGATGTTTGAAAGTGCTTCATCGAATCCTGAGACAGGCATTCCGCCTGTAAGAACCTTTGTTAAGCCTCTGATAATCTGCATCATTCCTAAAGTTACGATAAACGCTGGAACCTTACCGTAGCTGACGAATAATCCGTTAACTAAACCGAATACAGCACCGGCTAGTATACATAAAAGCATGGCTATTATAAGAGGCACGCCATCTTTTAAAAGCATTCCGCCGAATATGCCTACAAATCCGACTATCGAGCCTACTGATAAATCTATACCGCCTGTTAGTATTATCATAGATGCACCTATTGCGATAATCGCAATAACAGCGGATTGGGAAATGATGTTTTGAATATTTGATACAGTTAAAAAGTCTCTACCGAGTATCGAACATACCACTGTAAATCCGATTAAAATTACAACAGCTCCGATATACAGTGTCAGAGATTTTAAGTCTACCTTTGACAACACGTTTTTCATAAATATGACCTTGTCATGCTTGCCGTACAAAACTGTATGAAAACAGCCTTTTTATCGCACGGTACACATGCCTTTCTGTTATTTTTAGAACTTAAAAAGCTAAGTTAAATCGCTTTTCCGTTTAAAGCGTATGATAAAATTTCATCTTGTGTTAATTTGTCATCGTTTGGCAAATTAGCGGTGATTTCGCCCTCTTTTAAAACGATAATTCTATTGCACATTTTTTGAACTTCTACCAAATCCGACGATATCATGATGATAGAAGCGCCGTTTTCGACAAGCTCTGTCATGATATTATATATTTCGTCTCTTGCACCGACGTCTATACCTCTTGTCGGCTCATCAAAGATGTAAATTTTAGCATCGGAGAGCAGCCATTTTGCAATTACGACTTTTTGCTGATTTCCGCCTGAAAGATTTTTTGTCTCAAGAAGATGAGATGAAGTTTTTATCCTAAGTTTTTCGATATAGTTTTTAGTCGTGTCAACCGTGGTCTTATTCTTAATCGAAAACTTAAAAAGTTTAGATAAATTCGGCAAAATCACGTTATCACAAAGATTGTGAATCAGCACCAAGCCTTCATCTTTTCTGTCTTCGCTAAGATAAACAATTCCGCTGTCTATCGCATCACCTATATCGTTTTTCTTTAGACTTTTGCCGTAAACTTCTATCTTATCAGCATCACACTTTAAAGAGCCGATTATGCATTTGGCAAGCTCTGTTCTGCCTGCTCCAACCAGTCCTGAAAAGCCTAGAATTTCACCTTTTTTAAGCTCGAAACTTACATTTTTAACAAGGTTTTTGTATTTTACATTTTGTACTTCAAGAGCTGTTACTGACTCGTCGATATTCTTGTTTTCGACTCGGCTAAAGTCAACATGTCGTCCGACCATCAGCTTAGTAAGCTCGTCTACGTCGGTTTCCTTTAAATTAACTGTCGTGACATACTCGCCGTCACGCATTACCGTACATCTATCACCGATTTCAAACAGTTCGCTCATTCGGTGAGAGATATAGATTATTGCAACTCCCTTGCTTTTCATATCACGAACGATTTCAAAGAGTCTTTTAGTTTCCTTGTCTGTTATCGCTGCCGTAGGCTCGTCTAAAACGATTACCTTTGCATTTGTGGAAATTGCTTTTGCGATTTCGACCATTTGCTTTTTAGCAACCGACAATTCGGAAATTAGAGTTCTTGGATCGTCCTCAAGACCGATTAAGTCAAGGTATTTTTTAGCCTCTTTTATGCACTTCTTTTTATCTATGACACCGTGCTTGCTAAATTCTTTTCCTAAAAGTATGTTTTCATAAATCGGAGTGTAAGGATTAAGGTTAAACTCTTGATAAATAACGCTTATTCCAAGGTCGATGGCCTCTTTAGGAGTATTTGCAAAAATCTCTTGTCCATCCAGTGTAATCGTACCCTCTTGTCTTTTATACGCTCCAGAGAGTATCTTGATTAAAGTAGATTTTCCCGCACCATTTTCTCCTAAAAGAACATGAACCTCACCAGCTTTTACATCAATTTCAGCATTTTTAAGGACATTTACGCCGTAAAAGCTTTTGTTAATGCCTTTCATGCTTAATAAATATTCGGACATTTTACTACCCTTTCCACAAGTTTTTATTTGATTAAATTAGTGTATTTTTCAAATAAATCCTTGTCTTGTTCTTTTTTATATTCCTTTAATGGACCAGATTGCATTATGATTTTTCTAATTTCTTTTATATCATAATTTTCATCAATTTGTGCCGCTATGTTTCCAAGAACCGTGCTTTCTTTGTTACAGGCAACTACAGTTTTGCCACTTGCCAAGGCGGTGTATTCGTTGACTTTTATGTTCTTAGAGCCTCCGCCGACTATGTAAATTTTGTCGTATGTCTTGCCCGTGATATTTTCGATATCTTTTATGGTTTTAGAATAAGTAAGAGCCATAGAATAGTGAACAGCCTTTATAACGCCGCCAAAATCAAGCTCGCCTTCTACCTGTTTGCTTTCAAGTAAATAGCTCCATATTTCCTTTGACATATTAATTGGATTGAAAAATCTTATGTCATTCACGTCGAAAAATGGAATGTCGCCTTTAAAATTATCGGCAAGTTCATCGAGTTCGTCCCAGTGGCTGTTTACATCAAAGTGTAGGTCGTACTCCTTTTTTATCCTCTGAATGATAAACATTCCAGCACTGTTTTTTAAGAGGGTTATTTTTGAAAAAGCGCCAACTTCGTTTGTAAGACCGGCGTTTTTGACTTCTTCATTAATAATTGGCTCAGATAGCTCCGTTCCGATTAAAGACCATGTTCCAGAACTGATAAAAACAAAATCTTCTTCTAATGCTGGAACTGCTAAGACTGCGCTTGCCGTATCGTGTGATGGAACACAAATTACATCTATGTCGTAGTCGATTTCTAGTTCATCTAAAATATCTTTTGACAGCTTACCGATAGTTTTTCCGTGTGTTCCAATCTCACAAAATAGTGACTTGTCTATATCGAATTTTTCTAACACAAAATCACTTATTTCTTTTGTGTCTGACGACATTATTTGACTTGTGGAAAGCTCACTCGGCTCGTTAATCATTTTTCCTGTTAAGAAATAGGTTAGAATATCGGGAACCATTAAAAATTTATCGGAAATAGAGTAAATCTCTGAAAATTCCTCTTTGTATGCCTTTAGCATGTATAAAGAATTGATTTTGTCGCTTAAGATTCCTGTTTTGTAAAAGAGTTCTCCCTTTTCATCATCACTTAACTTGTTTAAGTATTTCTCCCCGTAAACGTTTCGATATGCTAGAGGGTTTAAAAGCATGTTGCCTTTTTTGTCGAACAAGGCAAAGTCTATACCCCATGTGCAAACTCCTATCGAGTGAATTTTGTCTACTGTTTTGAGTGCTTTTTTTAAGCTTTTTTTAAATTCTGAGAATATCTTGAGTAAATCCCAATGAAAGCTTTCTCCTATTTTAATCATTTCGTTGGGTATTTGATCTATAACTGTTGTCGTTATTTTTTGACCATCGAATTTTCCGAGTACGATTCTAAATGAAGAATTTCCGCAGTCAAGTCCGATTATGTTTTTTTCATACCCCATTTTAAAATATCCTTTCTATAAAATTTTTATTGTAAATTCACATTTGTCTTGATACTTAAAAAGATATTCGAGGTCTGAAACCTTAAGAGGTGAAGTGCCGTCTAAGGGGTAAACTCTGCCAAGACCCTTGTACTTTGTTGCGCCTAATCGGTGATAAGGTAAGAAGTGAATATTTTTTATGTTCTTAAGTTCATTAATATAAGTTAAAAATGAGACTATATCCTCGTGCTTATCGTTGTGATTTGGAATCACCGCATACCTTACTACTAATTTACCTTTAAAATTTTCGTTTAAAAATTCTAGATTGCTTAGTATAAGTTCGTTTTCTCTTCCTGTTAATTCTTTATGAGTAGGACTATCCATATGCTTGATATCAAAATAAATTGTGTCAGTACAGTCTAAAATGTCTACTAAATTTTCTCTTTTAATGTATCCGCAAGTTTCTATTAAAGTGCCGATTCCCTCATTTTTCAGCATAGAAGAAATTTCTTTAATAAACTTTGAATAAATCAACGGCTCGCCACCTGAAAAAGTTATCCCGCCGTTTGACATTAAAAAGTATTTCTTGTCCTTGAGTATCTCTTTGAATAATTCTTTAGAAGAATAATCTTCGCCCATCAAGACTCTTGAGTTACTTAAACAGCCATTAATACATTTTTTGCATATATTACACTTGCTGTTGTCCGTTAAATACCCGAAATTTTCGTTGAATTCTATAGCATTTAACGGACATGTTTCTATACATTTACTACAGCCGCTACATAAATTTTCTAAGAACATCAGCTCTTTTTTTATGTCTTGGCTTTCAGGGTTTGCACACCATTTGCATCTTAGGTGGCAACCCTTAAAAAACACTACGGTTCGTATTCCGTCTCCGTCTTCTGTCGAGCATCTCTCTATATTAAAGACTCTCGCCTTTAAATCGTCAGTCATTACAAATCAACTTCTATTCTATTAATTACATCTAGTTGGCAGTCGGGTGCTAAAGAGGTGAACAATGCACTATATCCCGACACCCTAACCATCAAGTCTTTGTATTTTTCAGGGTTTTTCATTGCGTCTTTATAAATGTCATTGTCGACAACGTTAAACTGGATTTGTTGTGCATTATCTTCAAATAAAACTTTAATCATTGCAATGATTTTTTCACGGTTTTCACTTGTGGCTATTGAACTTTTTGAAAGCCTCATGTTGAATATTGCACCCTTTTGGAACCAAATGCTAGGAAGCTTTGAAACTGAATTACAAGCCGCTGTTGCGCCGCTTTTTTCACTTCCGTTAGCTGGTGAAATGCCGTTGTTTACTGGCTCGCCTTTTGTTCGTCCGTCAGGCGTTGCGCCTACGCTTCTTCCAAATGCCACGTTGCCTGAAACAGGACTTTGGCTGTATGAATAGCAGCAGGGAATAGGGCCTTTTCCGTATTTTGAGCTTTTGTACTCTTTTCGGTATCTGCTTCCGATAAAATCTTCTAAGGCTACTGCCCATTTGTCGGCTCTCTCATCGTCATTGCCAAATTTAGGCGCTTTGTTTAAGAAAATTGCCCTGATTTCTTCGCCAGTAGGACTTGTGCTTGAATCAGTATAATTCGTCTTAAGTGCGTGAAGCACTTGCTCTAATGTTAGCATTTTTTCTTTAAACACTACATAGTCTAAGGAGGAAATCGCATCTGCTGAGCTGATAGTTCCGGCTGTCGGTCCGCCGTCTGCCGAATAAACCGCTCCGCCTTCGACTAAGTCTAAACATCTGTCGATACAGTCGTCCACCAAAGAAGACCTGAAAGCGTTTATGTCTACGATACAGTGAATGTAGTCGTTGACATGCTCTGTAACTACTTGTAAATCCATGAAGTATGCGAGCATTTTTTTGTATTCTTCAAAAATTTCATCAATATTTGTACACTCTTCAATCTTTTTATCTGTAGGTTTGAAAGAATATCCTGTAGCTGGGTCCAATCCGTTGTTTAAGGTTATTTCTAAGACTTTTTCAACGTTTAGCCATGGTCCTTTAGCAGCGAAGTCCCATTTTCCAGGGATTGATGCCTCGATACAGCCATCTGGTGACCAATTCACTAAGTCTTCTTCCTTGATTCCCATGTCTCTAAGAGTTGCGATAAATGCCTTGTCATTATAGAACGCTGGCATTCCACCTTTGTGATTTATAGAAGCCTCAAGCCCTCTTATCATTAAGTCATCAGGAGTGTGCTCAAACCATTTAATAGAAACGGAAGGTGTAACGAGTTTTAGATTTTCACAAGCTTCAATAGCAAGATATGAAATTTCATTTGTCGCATCTTTGCCGTCCTGCGTTTGTCCGCAAATTGCAAGATTTATAAACATTTGATATCCAAGGAAAAACTCTGAATCGCCCCAAGACCTAAGTTTATTTAGCTCGTTGCATTTAATATAGAAGCACTCGATAAGCTCTAATGCTTTTTCTCTTGTAATTTCACCATTTTCTAAATCTTTTTTGTAGTATGGATATAGATATTGGTCGAATCTACCTAAAGAGATTGCGTGTCCGTTTGACTCTAAATGTACGGTAAGAAGTATTATGTACATTGACTGTAGTGCTTCGTAAAAAGTTTTTGCGCCGTTATAAGGTACGTTTTCTAAAATTTCAGCTAGTTTAAGTAGTTCAGCCTTGCGGTTATCATCGCTGCATTTTTCGGCTTCTGATGAACACTGGTTTGAAATTCTTTTTGCAAAATTGCAAACCGCCAAGTTGCCTTTTAATGCTCCGTCTAAAAAGAATTTTTTCTTAACGCTGTCCGGTTCTTTCAAGTCAAGGCTGTCCATTTTTTCTTCTATTCTTCTTATAACATCTTTTAAGCCGTATTTGATTACTCTTTCATAATCGGGAATTTCGTTTCCAAGGCCCGCGGCGGAAACCCATGTGTCGTCGATTACATTTGCATCCCAAGCTTGATTTATTTCCTCGGGAAGTGTTTTTCTAAGGCTGTCGACAAGCGCCTTGTCTTTCCAGTATTCAATGCACTCTACAAGTTCTTCTTTTACATCGTCATCGCAGTAGAAAACATCTCCTGGACGCTCTTCCCATTTATATGGTTTTCCGTCAATCTCCTCTAAAATCCATTTGTAAGAGTATTCGGGGAAAATCGGACTTGCCTTTGCCCATTTTGCTTGATTGCCTACGATTAATTCATCTTCATTTACCCAAACGCTCATTTCGTTTAACACATCATAAAAAGCATTTGCACGTCTTATCGGATTTGGAAGTCCAAAGTCTCTACTGTACGATTTGGTGAAAATTTTACAACGTTCCGAACAAATTTTAGGGTCGGTCTCAAATAGTTTTTTTCTTAAACTCTCAGTTCTCTTGTTCATCATTGATACCTCCATTTTAAAAATAATTGTGTTTGTAAATTTCTAAATTGTAATTAAAAGATTAAAAATAGAAATAATTCTTATTTATGTAACAAGTTACATTTGAAAACAAAAAAATAATGCATAAAATTTATACTTGTTTAAAATATTTTTTTGTAAACTTCTTCTGTGAACTTATAGTATCATGTTTTATTTTACTTGTCAACATAAAAAGATGAGATTTAGATGTAATTTTTAAACAATAATTTTAATCGTTATTTGTGATAAACGTAAAAAATGATTAAAATAGATATAAATGAAACTTGTTTCAAGCTTTATTTATATTTGACAATATAGAAAGATTACTGTATACTTAATTTAGCAAATTAAACCGTTAATATAAAAAGAAAACAAATTTTAGGGGGTGATTTTTACGAGTGGTAAATTAGGCATAAGAGACATTGCAAAACTTGCGGGAGTTTCTGTTGCAACTGTTTCAAGGGTTATGAACTCTCCTGAACTTACTTCTGATGAAACAAGAAGAAAAGTTGAGGCTGTTATAAAATCCAACAATTATACACCGAATCTATTGGCGACGAGTTTGTTTTCAAAAAGATCTAATGCGATTGCTTTATTCATATTGGATATCGAAAATCCGTTTTATGTGGCGCTTATAAAATATCTGAATGCCATTGCTTTAGAAAGTAAATATACTCTTTTAGTGTGCAACACCGAAAATGATCCAGAGCTTGAAAAAAAATATCTTGAATACTGCGATTCAATGAGAATAACTGGAATAATTGTTACAGAAGGCTATTCAAATACGGTTCACTTTAAGTCTTTGTCAGAACGCAAAATTGCTTTTTTAGAAAGAAAGTCAAAAACTCATTGTGTGGTTTCGTCGGATAACGACAAGGCGATACGTTTACTTGTTGACTATTTTTATAATCTGAACCATAGAAAAATTGCGTTTGTTGGATTCGATGAAAATATCAGCTCCATGCTTAACCGAAAAATTGCATATACAAAATATCTTGAGGCAAAAGGCCTAGAGATAGATGAAAAATATATTTTTTCAGGTAAATTTAGTACGGCTACAGGTGCTAATGCAGTAGATTATTTTTGTTCACTCTCCGAAAAACCTTCCGCTGTAATATGCGCAAATGATCAAATTGCAAGGGGATTTATACTTCGCTGTAACAAAATAGGGTTATCCATTCCAAATGATTTTTCAGTAGCTGGAATAGACGGCTATAACAACGAATATTTTCATCTCGACTTAACTACAATTAAGCAAGATATTAAAAGAATTGCACAACTGCTTTTTGATTGTGTTACAAATGATGAAGATATAGTTTGTGATACAGTTGTCGATGTTTCCTTGTCGATAGGGGATACTTGTAAAAGCATATAAAAAAACCGTGTTCTTTAAGAAGATTAAAGAACACGGTTTTGATATTTTAAAGTATTTCTGCAGTTTTCATTTGCGTTTTTTTAATAGTGCTTTCGCTTAACATATTTTTGCTTGCTCGTTTATATAAAAGTATAGCCAGTATAAATGTGAGTATATCTGTGATAGGTTGAGTATAGACAATGCCGTAAAGACCAAAGGTGTAATTTAAGATGAAAACGATAGGCATGAAGAACAGCCCTTGCCTACTTATATTTAGTATAAGTGAAGAAGTAGCAGCACCAATAGCTTGAAGGGCGTTGATTATTACAAATAAAACACCAAAAATAAAGGAACTTAATAATAATGATTGAGCAAAAGAAAAAGCGTATGAATAAGCGTCTATATCTGTCAAGAATGCACTGATAATTTGTGGTAGAGCTAAGTAGCAAAGCGATGCTAAAACAATTCCAATTCCAAGGCTGAATATGACTGAAAATCTCATGATAGCCTTAAATTTATTATAATCTTTTGCTCCGTACGCATGTCCTAGAAGCGGCTGAATACCCTGTCCAAATCCTATACAAACAAAAGTGGTGATCATTGTCACTTTCATAGCAACACCAATTCCAGCGACGGCTAAGTCGCCATATTCTGCCATAAACCCATTTACAATAATTGTAGACACGCTCATAAGTAGGCTTGAAAGCGATGCGGGGACTCCGATGACTAAAACATTTTTCAGTGTAGCTTTATCTGTGGTGAAGTCTTTGGGATTAATACTAAGTTTACTCTTACCCTTAATAAAATAAAAAATGTAGAATAAAGTAGCGACAATATTTCCTAAAACAGTTGCGATAGCGGCTCCGGAAATGCCTAAATCTGCACCTAAAATAAAAACAGGGTCTAAAGCAATGTTGACTAAATTGCCTATAATCATTCCGAGTGTTGCGATTTTTGGGTTACCTTCGGCACGGATAATATTAGAGAACGCCGAAGAAATTAAGATGAAAGGTCCACTTATAGCTACAATAGTAAGATAATTTGATACCATCGAAAGCGTTTCATTACTTGCTCCTAAAATGGTTGCAAGTGGGTTTGCAAATATGATAATAAGTGTAGATAGGACGACTCCTACAACAAGAGCAGACCAAAAGCAGAAAGATGATACCTTTTTTGCATAAATTTCTTTGCCAGCTCCAAAACTTCTGGAAATTAGAGATGTTCCGCCTATTCCAAATACAGAGCTAAGCGCCATAAATATCATGAAAATAGGAGTCGCAAGCGACACAGCTGCTACTTGAAGAGGATCGTTTGTTTGACCTATAAAAAACATATCTGCCATATTATAGACCAGTACCATCACCATTGCGATAATGGCTGGGATTGCGTTATTTAGCACTAATTTAGAAATGCTTTCAGTACCGATTGTTTGTTTCATAATGACCACCTTTTTAATTAAAAAGCTAACTGTTGATAGCTAGCTGTTGATTTGGTTTAAAAATAAACCCCTGGTTAGGGGTTATTTATTTGAAAATCAGCTTTTAACTTTGTTATAAAGTTTTTTTAGTAAAAATTTAAGTGTAGATATTTCCTCTTCTGTAAAATCAGAAAAGAAGTGTTCTTCACTTTTTTTTCGTAGCTTTTCTGTTTCCGTCCATGATTCTAGTCCGTGTTTTGTAAGACTTACAAGTTTAATTCGCCTATCTGTTTCATCACCACTTAGAGATACAAGGTCTTTTTTTACAAGTCTTTGTATGGTTCCTTGCATGGTAGCTTGAGAAACTTCAAATGCTTTCTCAATGGATTTTATTGGAGCGGTGTGGTTTTCCATCATATGTAAATAGCCTAAAATTATACACTGATTTAAGGTTAAGCCTGTATTTTTTAAATTATCATTAGCATGTTTTTCTATTCCATCCGACACTTTTTTTATTATAGGCATAATATTGTTACTCATCTTCTCACCTCCGGTGATTAATAATATAACATATTAAAAGCATGGTGTCAATAGTTAGCTGTTAATTTTATTTTTCCAGCAATACAAACAGATATAATAAATGGGATTGACTTTTTTTGTTATTGGAGTACAATTTAACTAATGAAAATTTAGGGAGGGAAAATAAAGTTGATAAAAAATTATTTGGATAAAATTGATGAAGTAATAAAAAGTGGTCCATATAAAGATAATTGGGCTTCTTTACATGAGTATCCAGTGCCAAAATGGTACAAAGATGCAAAATTTGGGGTTTTTATTCATTGGGGAGCATATTCAGTTCCAGCGTTTGGTAATGAATGGTATCCGAGAAATATGTATATAAAGGGAACTGATGAGTACGAACACCATATAAAGACTTTTGGACAGCACAAAGATTTCGGATACAAAGATATAATAAATTTGTTTAAGGCGGAAAAATTTGACCCTTCGGATTGGCTTAGTTTGTTTAAAGATGCGGGAGCAAAATTTATAATGCCTGTAGCTGAACATCATGACGGGTTTCAAATGTATGATAGTGATATCTCAAACTGGTGTTCTGCAAAAATGGGCCCTAAAAGAGATGTTCTTAAAGAATTAAAAAATGAAGCCGAGAAAGAAGATATAATATTTTGTGCATCAAGCCACAGGGCAGAAAATTACTTTTTCTTTTCAGGAGGACTTACCTTTGACTCAGGATTAAAGGAACAAGGTGTTTACGAAGAGCCTTATGGCTATAGAGATATAAATTTTTCAAAACCGTCTCACATAGCAGATACTCAAGAGGTAAAATCAACGCCACCTACAAAGGGGCACTTGGACGATTGGCTTGCAAGATGCTGTGAGATAGTGGATAAATACAGACCTAGAATATTCTACTTTGACTGGTGGATTATGAACTATGCATTTAAGCCTTATCTGAAAAAATTTGCGGCATACTACTATAACAGAGCGGCACAGTGGGGGGAAGAAGTCGCAATAAACTATAAACATGAGGCGTTTGCGTATTCTACGGCTGTCTTTGATGTGGAGCGTGGCCAACTTGCCAATATTAGACCTAGATTTTGGCAAACAGACACAGCTATCGCAAAAAATTCTTGGGGATATACAAATAACAATGATTTTAAAGATCCTGTGGATATTGTGTGTGATATGATTGATATAGTGAGTAAAAATGGTGCAATGCTATTAAACGTAGGACCAAGAGCAGACGGAACTATTACCGATGAGGATAGACATGTTCTTTTGGAAATAGGTAAATGGCTTAAAGTAAATGGAGAATCTATTTACGAGACTACATACTGGCAAGTGTTTGGCGAAGGCCCAACTGAAGTTAAAAACGGTGCGTTTACAGACACAAATAGAGAAAAATTTACTTTTGAAGATATTAGGTACACGTACAAAGCGCCGTTTGTCTATGCAAATGTCCTCTCTATGCCACAAAATGGCGAGATTGTTATGAAAAGTTTGGGCATTAACACTTTTAACGGTGAAATTAAGAGTGTTGAAGTTTTGGGATATGATAATAAAGTTGAATTTTTACATGTTAAAGAGAATTTGAAGGTGAAAATATTTGGCGAAATTAATACAAAATATCCAGTTTGTCTGAAAATAGAGATTGTTTAATTTGAAATTGCCGACGTACCGATGATTACGGTATGCCGGCAATTTTTCTTGCTATATATTCATTTTGTGATAATTCCGTCTAAATCCCAAAGATCTTCCCAGCTTTTTGCGCCTTCCCATAAGAAAACTTGTCCTTTAATTAATCGGCAATTTTTGTCAGCTTGTGAAATTGACTGCATCTCTGTTTCTGAAAGTGGATCTTCGTATGCATTTCTTAAGTTAGAGATGTATTCATTTTCGTGCACAGAAAAAGGAATTGGTGTATGACCTCTTTGTATAGCCCATTTAATACAAATGACAGCGGGGTGGACACCGTGGGCCTTTGCCACAGAAACTATTTCTTCCATTTGAATGTCCACTATATCGTTTTCGCTTTTATCTCTATCTGGTCTGGTTGGACTGCCAATAGGACAAAAACCTATAACCTCTATCCCTTTGTCAAGGCAGTAGTCATATAATTTTTGCTGCTGAAAAGATGGGTGTAACTCCATTTCAATTACAGAGGGAAGAATATGACAATGTTTCAAAACCGCTTCTAGCTTTGGTATAGTCATACTAGACATTCCAAGGTGTCTTACCACGCCCATTTTAAAAAGTTCTTCCATTTGTCGCCATGTTTTGATAAAGCGATCTACTGTAAAAGGAACAGAATTAGGGTTTCGTGCATCACCGTCACAACCAGGTGCGTGGTAATTAGGAAATGGCCAGTGAATGAAATAAGCGTCTAAATAATCAAGATTTAAATTCCGTAGAGATTTAAAACATTCTACTTTTACATCATCATGCTTGTCATTCCAAACTTTGGACGTGATAAATAGTTCTTCACGCAGTACGATGCCTTCATCAAAAGCTTTTTTATAGACATTTCCGATTTCTTTCTCGTTGCCGTAAACCGACGCACCATCAAACATTCTGTATCCGACTTTAATTGCACCGTAAACAGCACTAGATATTTCGGCGCTAGTAAAGCGATCAGATCCAAAAGTGCCCATGCCAATAATTGGCATTTTATCGCCATTTCTCAGTGTTCTGTAAGGCAAAGATTTATTAATTATCATAAAGATACTCCGTTCTTTTTATAGATTAGTAAGTAAAAAATTATTAATTCATATATTTAGTCGTTTATAAGCATGACCTTACCTTTAACGTCCTGCGGTTTTTTGTAAAGCTCAAATGCTTTAGTAATTTCACTCATATTAAATTTTTTGTAAATAAAGTCTTTGTGAAATTTAAGTTCACCTGTTTTAAAGTAATGTGCAGTTAAATCCCACTCCTTGCCTGGAAAAGGTGCAGAATAACTCATCCAACTACCTGTAAGCTTAAATTCTTTTCGGTTCATAAGTTCCCATTCTTTGTATGTGAATTTTACATCGGTGTGGGGTGTTCCAACAAGGCAGATGTTTGATTTGTTACTAGCAAGTTTAAAAGACATTAAAATTGTAATAGGGTGTCCGACCATCTCAAAGACGTATTTAAAACCATTGCCGTCAGTCATTTTTATTGCCTTTTCAAGGTAGTCGTTTTCGCTAGTGTTAATAATTTCTGTCGCTCCCATTTCTTTTGCAAGTTCTAATCTTGAATTTTGAGTATCAAATGCAAAAATTCGTTTAGCACCCATGATTTTTGCCCATTGCAGCATAAAAATTCCAATAGTGCCACAACCTATGATGGCCACATCTTCTCCACCTTTATAATCTGCACAAAAAAGACCGTGAAGTGCAACAGTAGAAGGCTCGAACATTGCCGCCTGTTCATAAGGGATAGAGCTATCATATTTTACAACATTAATCTCAGGTGCGACAACATAATCAGCAAAACTGCCTTGTATACGACTTCCTATAAAAGTATAATTTTTGCAAAGTGAGTAATTTCCGTGCATGCAGTCGTCGCATATCATACAAGGCACAAGTGGTGCGGCTGTCACGGTATCGCCGACTTTTACTTTAGTTACATTTTTACCTATTTCGGCAACATCACCTGAGAATTCGTGACCTAAAACAATAGGGTAAAAGTGTGCACCGTTATCAAGGACTCTTGGTACGTCACTTCCACAAATGCCGCTTGCCCTAACCCTGATTTTTACGTCAAAATCTCCGAGCTCAGGCTCTTTAATATCACCGTAGCGTATGTCTTTGTTTGAATATAAAATTCCAGCTTTCATTTTTGCTTCCTCTCTTTTATGACATAAGATGCTTTGTACTTTCGTATAATGCTAAATACTTATCGAATATTGTGGCGTAAATTTTATGATTTTCCATATTTGGAGTGTAGATTTTTGTAATCTTTACCGTTTGTGTAACAGCATCTTCAAAACTACTGTAAATTCCACAGCCAACGCCGGCTAAAATTGCAGCGCCTAAAGTTGTGGCAGCGTCTGAATAGGGAACTCTAATTTCTTTTGCAGTGACATCTGATTTGATTTGCGTCCACACTTTGCTGTTTGCGGCACCGCCGACAGCATAAAGAGTATTTACCTTAACCCCTGCGTTATTAGCAACAGTTAAATTATGGAGTAGGGAATAGGCAACACCCTCCATAGATGACCTTGCAAAATGTGATTTAGTCTTAGAAAAATCTATTCCAAAATAAACTCCCTTTGCATTGGGATTCCAAAGTGGAGAGCGCTCACCTGACATATAAGGCAAAAAAATCATGCCGTCGCTTCCACAAGTTAGTTTCTGAACATTTTCGTCGATAAGAGCAAAAGAAGATTTAGATGTTTTTTGCGAAACATTACGCTCTAAGTCGCAAAATTGCTTCTCAAACCAGTTCATAACACCGCCACCACCGGTTGTGCCACCTTGCAAAAGCCATTTTCCGCTAACGACGTGATTTGATAGTATCAGTGACTTATCGGCTGTACATGTATCCATGCAAATGCTCATTCCGCCGGCTTGTCCGCCTTGTTCTTGCGTTTGTCCATTGCTTATAACGCCGGCACCCAATGTGCCACAGGCGGCATCTAAACCACCTGCGACAACAGGTGTTCCCTCGGTCAATCCTGTTAGTGTAGAAATATTTCGAGTAATTGTGCCAATAATATCATGACACTCACATAATTCAGGCAAAATATCGGTCCTTAAATCGAGATCTTTTAATACATCAGTGTTCCATTTTCTGTTTTTTATATCATAACATTGTAGTCCATAAGCTTGAGAATAGTCATTTGAAATTTTGCCTGTTAATTTAAGTGCGATAAAAGAATTTGACTGTAAAACTTTATATGTATTATTATAAATTGTTGGCAAATTTTCTTTAAACCACATTATCTTTGGAAGGGTGTAGCTAGGCTCAAAAGGATTGCCAGAAATATCAAAAAATGCATCCTTACCAAAAGTCTTCTTTATATTTTCACATATTTTTATGCTACGAGTATCAAACCAAATAGGTGTATTATATAAGACTTTCATCTGCTTGTCGATGCAAATTGAAGACCAGCTTTGTCCGTCTATTCCAATAGATTTAATGTTTTTTGCATCGACTTGTTCAGTTATTTCTTTAATGCATTCTACGGTAGCAATCCACCATTCTTCTGGGTTTTGTTCAGCATAACCTAAATTTGGATAGTAGACATCATAGCTCTTGCTTTTTTGTGCCACAATATTACCGTCAGTTGAAAATGCGGCTACTTTACACGAAGATGTGCCGATATCAATTCCTAAAAGCAGATTCTTAATAGCAATCATTCCTTTCTAATAACTTATTTTGGCTATACTAATTAATTTTTTTTATTGATTTTCCATGCTCAATATAACAATCAAGGATTATTTGAGAAGAGGCACCGTTTGCACTTAATCGTTTTAGCAAAGCCTCGGCGGCTCTTGTCGCAATTTCGTTAATAGGCTGGGAAACAATACTTAATTGTGGAGAAATAACTTTTGAAAGTTCAATATTATCAAAGCCGATAAATGAAATGTCTTGAGGGATTTTTATGTTTTTTTCATTAATTGCCATGATTGCACCTAGGGTCATTTCGTAGTTAGTTGCAAAAACAGCCGTAATTTTTTTTTCATGTTCTAGAATATGCTTCATACCTTTGTAGCCATCTTCAATGGTAAAATCACAAAGCATAATGTAGTTTTTGTTCTCACTAATTCCGCTTGCTAAAAGAGCATTTTTGTACCCTTTTAAACGTTCAGTAGTAGTTTTAAGTAGTTTGGGTCCGGCTATAACCGCTATTTTAGTATGGCCGCTTTCTATAAGAAGTTTAGTGGCATCTTCGCCAGCTTTTATATTATTAACACCAATAAAATCAGAATTGATATCATCGATTTTTCTATCAATAAAAACTAATGGAATGTTATGTGACAACAGCTTGTTAATGCTGCTGCTTTTTTTATGAATAGGCATATAAACCACGCCGTCAACTTTTTTTGAAATAAGAAAATCTGCTATTTCACTTTCAATTTTTTCACTTGAACTATAGTCTAACACCATGACTCCATAAGCGTTTTGGCGTAAAATATTTTCAATTTTTGAGATAATTGTAGTCGTAAAAAGATTTGAAAGCTCGGGTATGACAATGGCAATCATTTTGCTTTTATTAGTTTTTAGACCTCTTGCAAATTCGTTAACAGTGTAGTCTAATTTTTTTATGGCTTTATCAATTAAAATCTTATTTTCAGCTCGAACATTGCCACCGTTCAAATATTTTGAAATAGTAGCAAGGCCTAATCCTGTTTCTGATGCAATATCTTTTATTGTAGGCATAATGTTTCGTTCCTTTATCTAAATTTACGCTTTATCAGCGCAGCCGCATGTTATTATTTTTTCCTTGACCAGTGTTTTGACATATTCTTTTCCAGCACTTAAGTATTTTTTTGGATCAAATACATTCGGATTATTTTTCAAGTAGTCTTTTATTCCATTTGAATAAGCAATTCTAAGTTCTGTTGCAAAATTTATTTTGCAAATTCCAAGCTTAATGCAATCTGTCATATCTTCATTTTTAAGGCCAGAGGCACCGTGCAAAACAAGAGGAATGTCAACAAGGTTTTTTATTTCTTTAAGTCGTTTTTTATCAAGAATTGGCTCTTTTGCATATATACCATGTGCTGTACCTATCGCTACAGCTAGACTGTCTATGCCTGTTCTCTGGACAAATTGAAGTGCTTGTGTTGGATTTGTGTAGTTGCCGTCGCCACCATCTAAATCGTCTTCTTTACCCCCCACTTTACCAAGTTCTGCCTCGGTAGGAATTCCTTTTTTCTTTGCAGTATCAACAACTTTCTTTGTTACTGCAATATTGTCGTCAAAAGAAGAGTGAGAACCGTCTATCATGATACTAGAATATCCACAGTCTAGTGCTTCTTCTGCTAGGTTGAAACTGTCACCGTGATCTAAATGTAGTGCAACAGGTACGCTTGAGTTTTTGGCAAGTGCACTTACTATACCAAAAAATACACTTGGATTAGCATATTTTAATGTAGAGGATGTGGTTTGCAATATTATAGGGGCTTTTAACTCTTCTGCAGCAGAAATAGCGGCTTGTGCCATTTCCATATTCTCAATGTTAAATGCACCGACGGCGTAATTACCTTTTTGTGCATTAGATAGCATTTCTTTAGTACTAGTATAGCTCATGCGTTCAACTCCTAAGTTTATTAGTAAAACGAAACGTTTCGCCTTGTCTATGCTAGTTTATCATCTGTCTTTCCTATTGTCAATGTATCAGTGCTAAAAACAATAGTTTTTTACTGGATTTCAATTATTTTTATGGGGTTAATTTGCAAATTAATATTTAAGGATATAAGTTTAATTAAGTAGATGAGAGTAAAGTGCTTATTTGTTCATTGAACTTATCAAAAACATTTTTGGATAAATATGTAGAGACATTGACATATAAGTCATCTTTAAAACTGTTCATAGATATTGAAGCAAAAATATTGTTTGGCGCAGGCAGTAAAAACTGAATACTTTGAACGCAGTTGCTTTCTAAATGTACTTTGCCTATATTCGATAGATTCACTGAATTTTTAAGTATATCAGTCTTAAGTAAGCTTTTCTTAATGAAATTTGGAATGATTGAATACGGAAACTGTTCCAAAGTGCATGCGAAGTTAAGCTCGTTTTGTAAGTTGTTTTTTTCAAGAGTCTGACTTAGTTTGTTTGAAGTAAGAGAAATAGCCTGATTCAATGTGGTGGAATTATTTATGTCTCTTACATCCAAGTTAACGGATGCAGAAAAATTATTTGTGGTAGCACTTTTAAATCTTCTACGCAAATCGACAGGAACGGATATTGATGATATAGGCAAATCGTCTCTACACAAGGCTAAAGAAAGGCTTGCTAAGTAGAGTGATGTTAAGGAAGTGTTGTAGTGCTTAGCTAAGCGTAACATTTCGCTTAATCTATATTTATAGGTAAAAATATTAGCGTGTTTTCCTAAGATGTTTGTATGTTTGCAAGAGTTGAAAATACCTTTGTAATCTCGTTTTTTAGATAGACCTGTTTTATATTTTCGATAGGAGTTTTCAGCGCTAAAAACTACTTGATTTGATAAATCTACATTCTCAATAAAATAATATTCAATCAATTTTTTAGTAAATTTTAAGGCTCCTATACCATCGGTTAAGGCGTGAAAAAATGATAAGTGAATTATGTTTTTAAAGTATGTCGCATAAATCATGTGGTGATAAGATTTCACGAAATCAATCTCAAAACATGGGTTATTACTGTTTTCAATATAGATTTGAGAATTATTTTCAAAAAGCTTGTAGCAGAAAAAACTTTTTTTCAATCTAAGATTAAAGTTAGGGAATAAGTTTATAGAAGCGTTCAGTGACTTTCTCAATCGGCTTAAATCTACAGCATGCTTCAGCTCTATTCTCATTACAAATGTAGTTTGTTTGGGAAGATTTAATGCGTAAAATTGCGCACAACCATCAGCTTTTTTCTTAATCATTAAAATGCATCCTTTCAAAATATTTATTAGATCTTAATAACAGTATAAGTAAAATGAGACACAAAAAGTTATCGAAATATAAGATTAGTTGACAAATTTTAATATAAATATTAAAATGATTGCAAAAGTTAGCTCCAAGGAGAAGAATTGTCATGAAAAGAAACGATAATATTGAAAATAACTACTCATCGTGGAAGCACGAGATCGATTTGAGTGTGATTAAGTATGAGGACGAATTTTACGACAAGTTATTTATGTGCAGAGATTTTGATGAAGCTCAGAAAGTTTTGGCAGATTACTATTTTATAAGTGAGGCTTTTCAAAATTTAATTGAGCTAAGCGGAAATTACGACTTGTATAAAAATTTAATTGCCTCGTCACTTACGCTGACATTTAAGTCTTCGATAAAATACGGCTTAGAGACAGATGAAGCGTTAGACTTGCTTTTAAAATACACTTATGATTTGAGCGTATTAAGTGATGTGCAGGAAATTTTGAAGATTAGAACAGATTTTTTGATTTCCTATTATAAGCTTGTGCATAAAAAGGCAGAGTCTAGCAAAAATTTTCTGGTGTTTAAAATTAAGAAGTATATAAATGAAAACATCACTAAAAAAATTACTAGCTCAGATATAGCCGAAGATTTAAAGTACAGCAAAGAATATTTAGCCTATGTATTTAAGAACGAAGAGGGTAGCACGATAACAGATTTTGTTAATAAGAAAAAAATGCTGAGGGCAAAGTTTCTGCTCGATACAACAAACGACAAAATATATGATATAGCAGCATATATGGGGTTTGAAAATGTGACAAGTTTTAACAGGGTTTTTAAAAAACTGTTTAAAGTAACTC
>CAYJFP010000014.1:0-52414 GCA_964369415.1 uncultured Eubacteriales bacterium
TTAGCCTAAAAGCAGTCCTTCACTCTTCACCATTAGTCCTTAGTCTCGTCAATGAACCCGACCCGCGAGACGTGCAGTCCAAATTAGATTAAAGCTAAAGTCCGCGAACCGCCTGTCGGGGTACCCGACCCGATTTATTTTCCTACGCAGAATCTTGAGAATACGTTTGCTACTAGTGCCTCACTTACTTTTTCGCCTTTTAGCTCTAGCAAATTCGCTGTCGCTTCTTCTGCCATAACCGTCACGGCGTCGAGGGTTAGTCCTAGATTTAGTGCGTTAATCGCCTCGTCTACGGCGGTTTTTGCCCTTTCGACCGCCTCTCTTTGCCTTTGTGTGCATAGTTCTGCCATGCCTGTCACCATTTTGGATATGTGAAGGATTTTCTCTACCTCTTCCTGTAGTTTTTCAAGTCCTTCACCACTTAATGCAGAAATAAAGACCGTATGTTCGAACTTGTCTTCTATCAATTTTAAATCGGCTTTACTTTCTAAATCGCACTTGTTTATAATCGCTATGGAAGGCCTTTCTGAACAAAGCCCAATAAGCTCCTTGTCCTCCTCGACAAATTCGCCCGAAGAGTCAAACACGGCAAAGACTAGCTCTGCACTCTCTATCTTTTCTCTTGCAAGCTTTACTCCGATTTTTTCCACGGGGTCATCTGTATGCCTTATTCCAGCCGTGTCCGATAAAATCAAAGGTATGTCGCCGAGCATGACACTTTCGACCACCACGTCTCTTGTCGTGCCCGCTATTTCGGTGACTATCGACCTTTCACATCCCGACAATAGGTTCATCAAGGTCGATTTTCCCGCATTTGGCCTTCCCGCAATTACAGTGTTCACGCCTTCCCGATAGATTTTTCCGCTGTCAAACCTTAGAATTAAACTACTTAAATTTTCATTTACCTTGTTCAAATTTTCTAACAGCTTGTCTTCATCTACCTGTGGCACGTCATCGTCCGGATAATCCGCCCATGCGCTCAAATCTCCGCCTATGTCTTTAAGCTTTTCGCTTATTTTCTCAATCTCTTTTGTAAGTCTGCCCTCTTTTACCGAAATCGCCGTCTCATGCATTCTTTTTCCTGTCGAATGTATTAGCTCTATTACCGATTCTGCCTGAGACAAGTCCATTTTTCCGTTTAGAAATGCCCTCTTGCTAAATTCTCCCGCAGAAGCCGCCGTCGCTCCCGCTTTAATAATCTCTTTTAGAATTTTTCTTGAGGTATACACTCCACCATGGCAAGAAATTTCCACAACTTCTTCACCTGTAAAGCTTCTTGGCGCTTCAAACTTTAGTATAACGACCTCGTCCACTGTTTTGCCGTCACTATCAAATATTTTTCCAAAGCTTGCCTCGTATCCTTTTAAATCTTTGGCAGATTTTTTGCCTTTGTATATTTTATCTACTATTATAGAGGCAGCATCGCCCGAAACTCTCAAAACTGCAATTCCGCCTATTCCTTGTGGCGTAATTATCGCCGCAATGGTCTTATATATGTTCAATTTTTCATTCTCCTTAAAATTCACACATTTATCGCATTTTATTTTAATACAATTATATTATCACAGCTTTAACTTTTTATCAAGGGAGTGAGTATAAATGGTATGCAGAATCGAAGATTTAAAAGATAAAGAAGTAATATGTGTAAGCGACGGCTCTAGAATCGGCTACGTCTCAGATGTAGAGCTCGACTGTCAGAGTGCAAGGATAAACGCTATAATAGTATACGGCAAGCAAAAGTTTTTTGGCTTGTTTGGCAGAGAAGACGACTATACTATATCTTGGGAAAATATTAGCGTAATCGGCGAGGACACTATTCTTGTCAATTTTAAGCCGAGATATACTAAAAAGAAAGCAAACGGAATTCTTTCAACCTTTTTTGAGATTAAGTGAATAAGACATGCACAAAAAGCCTTTAATTCCATAAAATATGAAAGAGAAACCATTAAGGAGGTATTCAGATGCAAGATCTTGCCAATGAAAATTGCTTTAAAGAGGCTGTTTGTATTGACGCAATGCGAATTTACGACAGTTGCTCCGACAAAGACTGCATCGAAGATACAAGGGTACTGTTCACCAAGAGCGTGCAGGATCTTGTAGATGCGGCAACAAACGTAAGAATTAAAAAAGCAAGGGTAATCACCGTATTTCTCGACCTTCAACCAATTCCGTTTAACAGAGGTTTTTACTCGGTAGACATGACGTTTTTCTTTGATGTCGCACTTGAGTTATTCATCTCTCCGGTGTGTCCGGCTCAACAGGTAAACGGTGTTTGTGTTTTTAACAAAAAGGTCATTTTGTACGGTAGCGAAGGAAATGTTAAGGTATTTACATCAGACGATACTGAGGAAGAATGTAAAGGAAACATAGGTGTACCAAAGGCGGTTGTTCAAGTTGCCGAGCCAATAGCTTTATCGGCTAAACTATGCCCCGGTTCAAGAGGATGCTGCGCAGATAACTGTCCAGCTGTTCCCGAAAGAATCTGTAGACAATTCGGCGGCGAATTTGAATATGAGAATTACAAAAATTCTGTATATGTAACCATAGGCATATTTGTCATTGTTCAAATCGTTCGAAACAGCCAAATTTTAATCCCAGCCTACGACTTTTGTATTCCGGACAAAGAATGTATCACAAACAGTGATAATCCATGTGAAATATTTAGACAAATTGATTTTCCGGTAAATGAGTTTTTCCCGCCAAGTGCGCTAAACAGTAGAGAAGCGGAATTTACATCAGAAAAAGAATAACGAACATAACAGCATAATAAAATTAAGGGCGGATAGATTACTATCCGCCCATTTTATTTATTCTTCATTTTCTAAACTAATTCTTGCTCTAATTCTGCCCTGTTTTAATTCTTTTTTATTCTTATACATCTTCTTATCTACTAATTTGAAAAATTCAACATACTCTTTCTTCGTGCTTCCTTTAAATTCTTCATATCCGCTTGCAACTGAAAATTTATGAATCGAATCCGTATTTTTTTCCTCTACTTCATCTTTGATAATTGCAATTTTTTCTTCTATTTCTTTCTCACTGCAATTAAACAAAATAGAAACAAACTCGTCTCCGCCAATTCTAAAGGTGTTTCCAAATTGCTTTAAATTATTGTGAAGAGCATTATAAGATGCTTTTATCGCATTATCTCCTTCGATATGTCCTAGTTTGTCGTTTATAAGTTTTAGGTTATTCATATCAGATATAATGCACCAAAAGTGTTTTTCCTCTTTTTCAGATAAAAATATGTCTGACAGATGCTCATGATATGCCTTTACATTGTAGCCGCCTGTTAGTGTATCTGTAAATGAATAATCAAGCAACATACTTTTCATTCTATCTACAACTACCGCTATTCTACCTACTTCATCATTTGTATATAAGTGTTTTGGAATTTCTATTCTCATATTCCCAGTTTCCGCAATTTCAGAAACTGATTTTTCAAATTCAATCAAGTTTTTGCTTACTTTTTTTGAATAAAAAACTATTAAAAACACTATAGAATTTATTATTAAAATATTAATTACTATTCCAATTAATATAACTAAGGTTGTCAAGCCGTTGTTATAATCTATTGCTTCTGTCATTAGCTCTTCTTCTTCTAAAAGAAAATCGTCTATGCTCTTAAAAAATTCATTTGCTATCGGTGTGACACTTGTCAAGACTTCGAGTGCTTCCTCAAATTCTCCGCCCTCCATTCGTATGTCTGCCGAAAGTATCATTTTTTCTTCATATATCTGCTTTTGCTCTATTATGTCATAGAACTTATCATACTTATCACCCTCTAGCCTGTCCAAAAATTCTTTCATATCTCTATCCAAATTTGAAAAAGCCGTTAGGTATTCATTATAAAGGGCTACCCTTGTATCATAGTTATCTGTAAGCAGAATATCCCTTCCAAGTACTCTACAAACATACATTTCTCTTATTATATAATTTAAACTCTCTCTGTTGTTTACATTTACCTCAATTATGTTTTGCGTAGAATTATTTACTATTGTCACCGATGCAACCGACAAAATTGTAATCACTACAAACATAATTATTAGTATAATCTCAAGTGGGATAAACTTTTTTTGAATAGAGGCATTCATTATCCACTTAGTCAATTTTTTTCTCATTGAAATCCACCTATCTTCTAGCTTAAGAAATAATTATATCATATAGTTTCATTATTTTCAATTAGCATTTCTTATAATTGTTTATATAAATTATCATTAATTTATACTATAGGATCTTTGCTAATCTTATTTCCGTGTCTTGGATATTCCTTAGGTGTAAATGAAAATTTTTGAAGCACACTTATTTCTCTCTCACTCTTTTCTTCATCGGGAAGAACAAAACTTTCGCTTTTAATTACCTCACAACCTAAAATTTCTATTGCATTTTTAGCTTCAACCATTTCTTCTTTTAATGCTGGCCCTTTCATCGCTATGAATACACCCTTCATTTTTACAAATGGAATGCAGTATTCACACAGTGTATTCATTTTTGCAACTGCTCTTGCAGTGGCTACATCATATTTTTCACGCATTTCATGAAGTCTTCCGCCCTCTTCTGCCCTTTTGTGTACGCATTTTACTTCGACTCCAAGTTCATCTGCGACTATTTGCAAAAATTTAAGCCTTTTGTTAAGCCCGTCTAGCAGTGTAATTTCAATGTCGGGTCGCATTATTTTTATTGGTATCGCAGGAAAACCCGCTCCTGTTCCGACGTCTATTAGCTTTGCACCTTGTTTTATGTTGTAGGCTTTTAACATTAGCAAGCTGTCGATAAAGTGCTTTGTCACTATTTCTTCTTGCGCTGTAATTGCGGTAAGGTTGATTTTTTCATTCCACTCTAAAAGTAGTTTTAGATATGTTTCAAATTTTTGTGACTGCTCTACATTTATCTTGATTCCCGCTTCTTTTCCCTTGTCTCTTAAAAATTTAGCTATTTCCATTTTGTACCTCCGGTGAAAGGAATATTAACAGCACTGAAATATCTGCGGGGCTAACTCCCGATATTCTGGAAGCCTGTCCAATATTCTCTGGCTTTATTTTATTTAGCTTTTCTATTGCTTCTAGCCTTAATCCTCTTATTTTGCTGTAATCTAGTTTACTATCTAATTTTTTCATCTCAAGTCTTCTAAATTCTGCTATTTCAGCCTTTTGTTTTACTATATAACCCTCGTATTTTAGTTCAATTTCAACTGCTTCAAAAACTGCCTTGTCATAATTTGGTCTGTTTACATCTATTTCTATTAAATCGTCATACTTTATCTGAGGTCTTTTAAGCAGTTCCGCTAACTTAATTCCCGTGCTAACCTTAGATGTTTCACGTGAAACAAGTATGTCATTTAACTTGTCTGTCGGTGAAAAAACAGTCTTTCTCGCTCTTTCTATCTCGATTTTCTTTTTTTCTTGCTTCTTTAAAAAGTCGTTCCAGCGTTCATCGTCAATCAGTCCAATTTCACGTCCTATAGTCGTAAGCCTATCGTCTGCATTGTCTTGCCTTAAAACTAGGCGATATTCACTCCTCGAGGTCATCATTCTATATGGGTCAGAACACCCCTTCGTCACTAAATCGTCAATTAAAGTTCCTACATACGCTTGGTCACGGCCAATTATGATTTGCTCTAAGCCTTTAACTTTTCTAGCTGCATTAATTCCAGCGATAAGACCTTGCGCTGCCGCTTCCTCGTATCCGGACGAGCCGTTGAACTGCCCCGCACCGTACAAACCTTCAAATTCTTTAAATTCTAGTGTCGCCGACATCTGCGTTGGGTCGACACAATCGTATTCTATCGCATAGGCTGGCCTCATTATTTCTACATTTTCCAAACCTTTAATTGAGCGGTAAAATTCGATCTGCACATCTTCTGGCAAAGACGAACTCATACCCTGTAAGTACATTTCCTCAGTATCTCTTCCACAAGGTTCAATAAATAGCTGATGTCTTGGCTTTTCGGCAAATCTCACAATTTTATCCTCAATACTTGGACAATATCTCGGACCTACACCCTCTATCATTCCGCTGTAAAGTGGAGATCTATGAATATTTTTCTCGATAATCTCCTTTGTCATGCTGTTTGTATAGCTGACATGGCAAACTTCGGTGTTTTTTAGTTCGTTCTTAGTACTATACGAGAAAGGAACGACAGGAGAATCCCCCTCTTGAACCTCAAGTTCTGTAAAATCAATAGAGCGCCTTTGAACCCTCGCCGGTGTACCAGTTTTAAATCTTCTTAAATCTAAGCCTATTTTTTTAAGGGCATCAGGTAAATATGATGACGGAAACATTCCGTCGGGGCCACTTTCATATGCTAAATCACCTAAAAAAATCTTACCACCTAAAAAAGTACCTGTCGCAATTATAACAGTCTTGCAAACATGAAGAGCGCCTGTCCTTGTAATTACATGCCACACATCGTCTTCTTTTTTAAGGTCCACTATCTCCGCTTGCTTTAAGTCAAGATTATCTTGTGTCTCTAGCTTATGTTTCATCACTCTGGCATAGTGGTTTCTATCAATTTGCGCCCTTAGGGAATGAACCGCTGGGCCTTTTCCTAGATTAAGCATACGGCTTTGTAGAAAACACTCATCTGTAGTCTTTCCCATTTCGCCTCCCAAAGCATCAACTTCTCTGACTAAGTGACCTTTAGCAGTGCCGCCTATACTTGGATTACACGGACAGTTGCCAACTGCATCCATGTTTATTGTAAAAATCACAGTCTTGGCACCTAGTCTTGAAGAGGCTAAGGCAGCTTCAATTCCAGCATGCCCAGCTCCGATTACCGCAACATCATATTCTTTTGAAATGTACATCAATATTAACTCCTGTATAATTTTTATAATTAATTTGCAACATCACATTGTGGATTTACTCTTTCCATTTGAAACTAAATTCAACACAACTATTTCCACCACTGCAATGCCCTTTACCATTGGTAATAAATATGCCCATGCTTCCCATATACACCAATCATTATAGCTCTCACCTTAAATGTTTCACGTGAAACATTTAGTTTCCCATTTTAGCTTAATTGCTTCTACTGGGCAATTAATATAGCAGTCGCCACATTCGTCACATCTATATTTATCAATACTGTAATCGCCGTCTTTTTCATTTATAGCTAAAAAAGAACATTTTTCCTTACATAGACCACAGGAAATACATTTTTCACTATCAATAATTAAACCACTATACTTAACTTTTTCACCATTATATGAAATATATATTCTTTCGAGCTTATTTTCTCTTGTTTTTTTCTCAAAATCATAGTCAAAAATGTCTCCACGACCCGAAGTAATACAAAATACAACCATTGCCTTATATGTTTCTTGATCTTTTATGCAAAAGTCAAAGAGCGGATTATTTTTAGCCTTAATACTCTCCATAGAAACTTCTTTGACATTTCCAGAAAATCTGATGGCATATCCACCTTCAAAAATTGGATTTCCGTCCTCGTCGTGCTCTACCTGAGTCTTTGCACATAGACCGCAGATAGAAATTTTGCCAGTCTCTTTAAGCTGCTTATAAAAAGACTTGGTATTCATTGTCATGAAGTAAATGCCCTCATCATCATACGCCCTTAGATGTGCAATTCTACTCTCTGGACATCCGTTTTCATCTACAGTAGCAAAACTAAGACATCCCACTGCATCAAATTTTTCATAAATATTCTTTATATTTGTAATTTCCATAAAATCACCTCAAATTTCAATGTAAACAGTTACGATTGGTTTAGTGGACTGCACAAACCAGTACAAGACTTTTATTATAAACACATGCATTTTTTTCTATATAAATAGCAATTAAATCAAAAAGCAAGCAATTCTCATTTGAATTGCTCGCTTTTTCAACAGTGTGTCAAAACGAACAACTGTTATTTATTCTACGGATGTTTCAGGAGCTGCTTCTGCTGTTTCTTCAGCTTCTACTGATTTGATATCGTCTTCGTTTTCGCTGTCTCCGTCGTCTTCTATCTCTGAGAGTTCTTCATCATCGTCGTGTGGTGCTCTTGCAAGGGTTACCACTCGGCTACCCTCTAAAACTCTCATGACTTTAACGCCCTTGCTAGGTCTTGCGCAAACTCTGATGGATTTTGCCTCTATCCTAATAATAATTCCGTTATCGGAAATTAAAATGATATCGTCTTCCATGTCTACAACTTTAATAGCCGCTACGTCACCGTATTTCTTGACATGATAGTTAGTTAGACCCTTACCACCTCTTTTTTGAACCCTGTAATCGGTGATTTGTGAAAGTCTACCGTAGCCAGTTTCTGAAACAGTTAGCACAAATGCGCCTTCTCTTAGAACAGACATTCCGACAATTTCATCGCCCTCTTTAAGCTCCATGGACTTTACGCCTCTTGCAGTTCTCGAGACAATTCTCACGTCACTCTCGTGGAAGTTAATCGCCATACCTTTTTTAGTTGCTACAATTAAGTTTTTGTCTCCGTCGGTGATTCTAACCCACGAAAGTGTGTCACCATCGTCTAAGTCAATAGCAATTAGGCCGCCTTTTCTCGCTGTATCGTAGGCGGAAAGCTTCGTCCTTTTGATAATACCTTTTTTAGTTACCATGATAAGGTTTTGATCTTCTGAGAACTCGGCAACTCTAATCATAGAAGTCACTTTTTCGCCTTGTGAAAGAGGTAAAAGATTATTGATATTAATTCCACGGCTACCCCTTGAACCCTCTGGAACCTCGTAGCACTTAAGTCTATAGACTCTTCCCATATCAGAGAAGAACATTACATAGTCATGGCTGTTTATAACGAAAACTTCGGTCGCAACGTCTTCGTCACGCCTGTTCATGGCGCTTACACCTCTACCACCTCTTTTTTGAAGCTGGTATGTGTCCATTTTTTGGCGTTTGACATATCCAAAATTTGTAAGAGTTAACACGCACTCTTCTTTTGGAATAAGGTCTTCGATATCTACTTCGCCGCTGACTGTTGCGATTTCGGTTCTTCTGTCATCACCAAATTTATTCTTGGCTGTAATGGCTTCGTCCTTTATAATTGCAAGACGTCTTGTCTCACTGCCTAAAATATCGAGTAAATCTTCAATTTTTAGCTTGAGTTCTGCCATTTCGTCTAGCAATTTGTCTTTTTCAAGGCCTGTTAATTGACCTAAACGCATTTGAACTATCGCCTGCGCCTGAACTTCATCAAACTCGAACCTATCCATTAGTCTTTCTTTACCCTCTGGAATAGATTTTGACGAGCGTAAGATTGATATTACTTCATCTATGAAGTCGAGCGCCTTTAAAAGTGCCTCTAAAATATGTGCTCTTTCTTTTGCTTTATTCAAGTCAAACTCTGTTCTTCGTGTAATAACTTCACATTGGAATTTTATATATTCTCTAAGTATTTCGTGCAAATTAAGTGTTTTTGGCTCGCCGTTTACTATTGCAAGCATGATAGTTCCGAAAGTTATTTGCATTTGTGAAAACGCATAGAGCTTGTTAAGTACAATTTGCGGTGCGGCATCTCTTTTTAGCTCTATCGAGATGTGCATTCCGTCTCTGTCGGAGTGGTCATCAATACTATAAATACCCTCAATTCTCTTATCTTTTGCAAGATCAGCAATACTCTCGATAAGTCTTGCCTTATTTACTTGATAAGGAATTTCGGTGACTACAATTTTATTTCTGCCTTTTTCATCCTCGATAATCTCTGCCTTTGCCCTTAAAATTATCTTGCCTCTACCTGTAGAATATGCCGCCCTCATGCCAGCTCTTCCCATGACTATGCCGCCAGTTGGAAAGTCAGGCCCTTTTATATGCTCCATGAGTTCGTCTAGTGTAGCCTCGGGATTGTCAATTAAACAGCAAAGTCCGTCAACCACTTCACAAAGATTATGAGGTGGAATATTTGTCGCCATACCTACGGCGATACCAGTCGAGCCATTGACTAATAAATTTGGAAAATGGCAAGGAAGCGCCACGGGCTCTTTAAGTCTATCGTCATAGTTAGCCCTAAAATCGACCGTGTTTTTCTCAATGTCACCTAGCATATGAACTGAAAGTTTGTTCATTTTTGCCTCGGTGTATCTGTAAGCCGCCGCAGGGTCGCCGTCGACAGAACCGAAGTTTCCGTGCCCGTCGACCAGCATATATCTCATAGAAAAATCTTGCGCAAGTCTTACGAGTGCGTCGTAAACCGAGCTGTCACCGTGTGGATGGTATCTACCCAAAACAGCACCGACTGTATCCGCACATTTTCTGTAAGGTTTTTCTGGCCATAGAGTATTTTCATACATGGTGTACAAAATTCTTCTATGAACAGGTTTTAAACCGTCCCTTACATCGGGCAGTGCCCTTGAAACTATAACTGACATGGAATATGCTATAAAAGAATCTTCCATCTCATTTTTTAGGTTTATCGGAACAATTTTTCCCGAATTAAGTTCGTGTTTATATTCTTGCATTTATATATCCCTTTCGATTATTAATTAAACCGTTTTTTATTTATTTTCAAGAATTTTTAAGATTTCACCTACATAAGAGTAGTGAAAATCTCTGTCTTTATAGGCTTTTTCCATCACTTCTTTGTCTACAAAACTTTTTTCGTCCATTGCCTGACAGTAAAGCTTTTTGCAAACGATTACCCTTTCGGCTTCTTCAAAAGTCACTCCTTCTTCAAGAAAAACCGGTGTTAGACCTGTTTCCTTTACCTTGTCGAAATCTCTTCCAGATTTTGTACCGCAAAAAGACAATACTTTTTTATACTCATCAGGTAAAAAAGTAATTGTAAAATTATCGTACTTATTGATAAATTCATAGGTATATCTTTGTGGCCTTACCACTGTATTAAAAACATTTTTAAACCAAATGTGGCCAATCATTCCCCAAGAACATGTCATAGTGTTGAAAGATTTTTCGTCACCGACAGTTAGCAAAAACCACTTATCACGAAGATTTGTAAAGGGATTTAGCTCAAATTCATCTAAATTTATTTCATTAAAACTCATAAAAACCGTACCTTTCTTAACTCAAAAAATTTTAAATTGGTTTTGATATACATTATAACCTTTTAAGAATGAAGTAAATAGCCTTAAATTTAATTCTATTTTCAACTTTAAATATCCAAATCTTTTGCGTATTTTGCGTTTTTCTCTATAAATTCTCTTCTTGGCTCAACTTTATCACCCATTAGAATTGTCATGATTTCGTCCGCAAGTTCTGCATCTTCTACGTCTACTCTTCTGACTGTTCTTCTCTCAGGGTCCATGGTGGTTTCCCATAATTGGTCCTTATCCATTTCACCAAGACCTTTGTAGCGCTGAATGTCGTAGCCGCTTCCGATTTCTGCAATTAAGGCGTCTCTTTCTTCATCGCTATAGGCATATCTATGCTTTTTATTTTTAGAAATTCTATAAAGTGGTGGCTGTGCTAGATAGATGTGTCCGCCTTCGACTAGAGGCTTCATAAATCTATAAAAGAAAGTCAAAAGTAGAATTCTGATGTGAGATCCGTCGACATCGGCATCCGCCATAATGATGACTTTTCCGTATCTAAGACGGCTTAAGTCAAATTCTTCGCCTATACCACAACCTAAGGCGGTGATGACAGGCACTAATTTTTGATTTCCGTAAACTTTGTCTATTCTGGTTTTTTCGACATTGAGCATCTTACCCCAAAGCGCCAAAATAGCTTGGAACTTTCTGTCTCTACCATTTTTGGCAGAGCCCGCAGCAGAGTCACCCTCAACGATGTAAATTTCAGTTTCATCAGGATTTTTCGACTGACAGTCCGCAAGTTTACCCGGTAGAGTTGCACCCTCTAGGGCAGATTTTTTTCGGACTAAATCCCTTGCTTTTCTCGCCGCTTCTCTAGCCCTTGAAGCAGCCATAGCCTTTTCAAAAATTGACCTTGCTATAGAGGGATTTTCCTCTAAAAATGTGAAGAAATGCTCATTTACCATGGAAGAAACCAGCGCACTAACCTCGGTATTACCTAGTTTTGCCTTGGTTTGCCCCTCGAACTGCGCCTCTTTAACCTTAATGCTGATTATACAGGTAAGGCCTTCTCTTACATCTTCACCGGATAGGTTTTTATCCGCCTCTTTAAGTATATTATATTTTCTTGCGTATTTATTCATTACAGAAGTTAGTGAGCGCTTAAATCCATCCTCGTGCGTACCGCCGTCTACTGTTCTGATGTTGTTTGCGAAAGAATAAATCTGCTCGTTGTAACTGTCGGTGTACTGCATGGCAACCTCGGCAGTCGAATTTCCGTCCGCTGCCGTAGTCGAAACATGGATAATTTCTTCATGAATGACTTCTGCCGATTTCTTTTTATTTAAATATTCAACAAAGCTTGACAAACCGCCCTCATAAAAATATGTATTGACGATTTTTTCTTCTTCATTTCTTAAATCTGAAAGCTCTATGTTAACTCCTGCGTTTAAAAATGCCTGCTCACGAAGCCTTCTTTCAAGAATTTCGTAGGAATATTCTTGAGTTTCTTTGAATATTTCAGGGTCAGGCTTAAACTTGACTGTCGTACCAGTTGGTCTATCGGTAGGCCCTAGATTTTCAAGGTCTTTAACCGGATTTCCGCCGTCTTCAAACCTTTGTCTATACAGATTGCCGTCATTTACAACTTCTACTTCAAGCCAAGATGAAAGCGCATTAACAACCGAAGCACCAACGCCATGAAGACCGCCAGAAACCTTGTATCCGCCGCCGCCAAATTTACCGCCGGCATGAAGAATAGTATAAACAACTGTAACAGCCGGAAGACCCGTTTGCTGTTGGATACCTACTGGTATACCTCTACCGTTGTCACGAACCATTATCACGTTGCCCTCTAAAATTTGCACCTCTATTTTAGTACAAAATCCAGCTAGAGCCTCATCAATCGCATTGTCGACTATCTCATAAACTAAGTGGTGAAGACCTCTTTCGCCTGTCGAACCTATATACATTCCTGGGCGTTTTCTTACGGCTTCAAGACCCTCTAAAACCTGAATCTGACTTTCGTCATACTGCTCTTCTGTATGGGTTATATTAATATTCTCGTCCAAAAGTTATTCCTCCGTTATTTTAAGTGAAAAATTAATTTTCATCTTTGGTGTCCGATAAAATGCTGTCTGCATCTCCAAATATATCAAGTAAATCTTGACTTTTTTTACTTTGAGTTTCAGTTTTGTTTTGAATCTCTTTTTTATCAAAACTTACTGTATTTCCTAAATTTTGTATATTTTCTGTAACAGGTTTTTCTTTAGAAGAATTTAAATCTTCAAAATTCAACTCTTCTTTTATCATTTGAGTCTGCCTAACTGGCCTTTGATTTCTTCTTTGGGTATTATTTGAAGTATTCACTCTATTTTCTCTATTAACCGTAGTTCTTTGCCTTTGATTTACAGTAGTTTTATTAACGGTTTCTATTTGAGTGGTCTTTCCTAAGTCATTTGAATTTGAACTTTCATTCTCAAACTCAAATGTAGAAGAAATTAAATCTTTTCTTTTTTGTGTTTCATTAATATTTCTAATATTTTTATTAGGCGCAACTGGCACAAGTTTTCCCATTCTCATTTTAAGCTCGTTATCGTTTTCGTCAAAGTATCTACCATCGCTTGTTTTTCTAATTTTTTTTATAATTGGCTTTCTTAAATACACCATAAACAAGCTTAAAAAGTAAAATCCTACAAATGGAAGTAAAACCCAAACTGTGGTCATCATATCCACATTATCCCATACAATTTGTGAGAAGAAATATATTAAAAACCCGCTGGCAACCGCCAAAACTGCAAAAATATAAATAAGCGGTGAAAGGTAAATATTTGATATTCTCTTGCATCTTGGGCATAGATATTCGCCTTTTTTTCTGACTGCCCATATTCTAAAAACATTCATTCCTTTTTTACAATGTGGACAAAATGGTAATCCAAAATATTTCAAAACTATTTTCTTCCTTTCTAATAAGCATTTTTTAGGCGCTTTACTAAGGTGTAAACCGATATTTGCGATATATAAATTATCTCTTCATTATTCTTTTTTGCAAGAATAAAAGATTTTGGAAGCTCTAATGACACATTAATAACCTTGTTTTCCTGTTGATATTTCTTTAGCAAATCCCTTGTGTATTTTGTCTTTGTAGAATTATCTAAATCAAAAATACCTATGATATTTTTTGAATTTATTGCTGTATCCGAGCCTAGATGTAAATACATATATTTTTTCCTATTTAATAAATAACTTTTCCGTTTTCTACTTTATATTTATTTCCGCTTTCCATCAATTTAACGGTAAAATCGTCACAACAGCTAATAAAAATCTGCCCACCGGAAAGCTTATTTAAAATATAATCCTGTCTTTTTTTGTCAAGCTCGCTCATGACATCGTCAAAAAGTATAATCGGACTTTCGCCAATATTCTCTTCAAGAATTTTCGCCTCGGAAAGTTTCATAGAAACCACTATGCTTCTTTGCTGTCCTTGTGAAGCATAAAGTCTTGCCTGAAGTCCGTTTAAATCTATGTCTAAATCGTCTCTATGAGGCCCTACTGAAGTAACTCCTTGTCTTAAATCATTCTTAAAATTTTTATTAAGTGCGTTTATATAAAAATCCCTTGGATTCTCTTTATATTTTTCATAAGAAATTGAAAGAGGCCTATAATTTATCTCGATTTCTTCCTTACTTTCTGAAAGACCATTTATAATTTCTTTAGCACATTCGTTTAGCTTTTCTTTATAAGCATAGCGCTTTTTTATTATCTTCATTCCAAATTCTGCAGCTTTTTCATTCCAAATATCGAGCATATATTCCATTCCACTTTTTTGTGACATCTCTTTTAAAAGTGCATTTCTCTGAATTATAACCCTGTTATATTTTGAAAGAAGTGAAATGTAAGATGGCTCTATTTGGCAAATCGCTCCGTCTATAAATGAGCGCCTGCCCGAAGGCCCTTCTTTAATCAGCTTTAGATGTTCTGGCGAAAATACCACCGCACAAATTTTTCCGACCAGTGCCGAACCAGTTCTTTTTTTAATTCCATTAATCACAGAATTTCTCTTGCCGTTTTCTATGTTTAAAACAGCTTTTTGATCTCTTTTTTCGCTGACAAACTCTGTTTTTATGCTCGAAATCTTAGAATGTTTGCCGTCTTTTATCTTTGTAAGTTCGGTGTCCTTGTTTCCTCTAAAAGAGTGACCGCCCGTAAAAAGCCATAATGCTTCAAGCAAATTTGTCTTGCCCTGAGCGTTTTCACCGTAAACCACATTAATATTTTTATCAAATTCTAGCTTAGTATCTTCTAAGTTTCTGAAATTGTGAAGACTGATAGATTTAAAATACATAAATCTTATTTCACCTCGAGAATAAAACTCTTTCCTTTAAACTCGAAAACGTCTTTGTCACGCATTTTTTTACCCCTCATGGTGCAAACTTCTCCGTTAACCTTTACCTTGCCTGATTGAATAATTACCTTGGCTTCTCCGCCTGTATCGACGCTACCCGATAATTTCATCATATTGTCAAGCTTGATAAATTCGGTTTTAATAGTAATCTTTTCCAAATTGTACCTCTTTTTAATCAAAATAGTTCTTCATCTTTAGTCTTTAGCCACAAGTGTTTACACTTCTGTTTTAAGTCTCATCGGCAAGACTAAGAAAGTAAATGAATCACCCTCTAAAGGACTTATAACAAGTGGCCTTTCTGCTCCGCTAATTGAAAATTTAACCATGTCGCACTCTGTAAATCTAAGTGCATCTAGGATAAATCTGTTATTAAAGCCCATTTCTAAAAATTCGCCTTCAACTTCGCATGAAACTTTGTCTTTTGCCCTACCTATGGAAGTCACGCTTGAAAGCAAGATTTCATTTTCGCTGAATTTACATCTTACAGGGCTTTTTAGTTTATCAGATATCAAAAGCGAAACTCTTTCTGTGCTGTCGATAAAATCTTTGGTTTTAACCTTAACTGTTGTGGTAGATTCTTTAGGCAAAGCTGCCTTATAATCTAAAAATTCACCCTCTATAATAGATGAAACCACTATATAATTTTCAAGTTTGAACATTATATGGCGTCTACCTGGTATGATTTCAACTTCGCCTTCTCCAGCAAGTTTTAATACTTCACCAAGAGTTTTAGACGGCACGATGAAACTTGTGTTTACATCTATATTTATGTGCTCTTTTCTCAGTGCAAGCCTGTATCCATCGACCGAGACTAACTCGCAAATTCCGTTTTCAAAGTTAAACAGGCTTCCTTTATTAACTGGTTTAATATCAGAATCACTTGCTGCAAATATAGTTTGTCTTATCATGCTTTTTAATATTTCGCCGCCTATTTTGATGCTTTCATCGCTATTTACTGATGGAAGCTCGGGAAATTCTTCAGGGTCTATACAAACAATGCTAAAATCACTTTCTCCGCAAACTATAGAGGCTATGTTTTTATCATCTATATTGACAGTCACATTTTCGGCAGTGGTTCTTCTTACTATTTCAGAAAAAAGTCTTGCAGAAATTACAGTCTTTCCATCTTCTTTAATATCTGCATCTAAAAAAGTTTTCATTCCAAGTTCAAGGTCATATGCTGTTATATATAATTTATCTTCATCAGTAGTTAAAAGTAATCCTTCAAGTGCTGGTATAGTTGTTTTAGTTGAAACAGCTTTTAATATACTACTTACAGCTTCTGATAACTGTTTTCTATTTACTGTAAAATTCATCTCTTACTCCTTTGTTTAAAACTCTTATGTTTAAATACTTATTTTTTAAAATTTAAATACTTTGCTATATTATTATTTATTTATTAATTAGCCGTAGTATTAGAGAGTGTTAATATGTTTAAAACATTAAAAAATGGCTTGTCTACTGTAAAAAGTAGATGTTATTTATTAACATTCACTTGTTTATAAATTGTTGATATGTTAATAATTTTATATATTAAACAGTTTTAAATAGCTTTCAACTGTTGATAAGTAAAACTATGTTGAAAGATTTTACCTACTTTTAATGTTTTTTATAGTGTCCTCAATGGTGAATCTAAGATGTGAGTCCGTCTTCATCTTATTTTCTACTTGCTGAATTGCATAAACAATGGTAGAATAGTCTCTACCACCTAAGGCTTCACCTATGGCATTCATTGTCATCTGGGTTATCTCTCTTATAATATAAGCTGAAACCTGCCTTGCAACAGAAACAGAAGCCGTTCTTTTAGGCGATAAAATATCATCTTTAGTACAGGAATAAGTCCTTGAAACTTCTTCTATTATCTTATCTACTGTAACAGGTGTTGGTTCTTCTTCATTTAGCATGTCGCTTATTGCGTTTTGTGCTACTACCACATTTAGCGTTTTACCTTCTAAAAGTTTATATGCTTTTAGTTTTTTGATAACTCCTTCAAGCTGTCTTACATTGATTTTAAGCTTGTTAGCAAGAAATTCACATACACTGTCTGGTAAATCAATTTCAAGCACATGGGCTTTTCTCTTTATTATAGCAACCCTAGTTTCAAAATCAGGCGGCTGAATATCAGCTGTAAGGCCCCATTCAAATCTGGTTTTAAGCCTGTCTTCAAGTGTTGCAATGTCTTTAGGCGGTCTATCAGAGGTCATTATAATTTGTTTTCTTGACTCATAAAGAGTGTTAAACGTGTGGAAAAATTCTTCCTGAGTCGAGTTTTTTCCTCCGATAAACTGAATATCGTCCACCAAAAGCAAGTCAGCTTTTCTATATTTCTCTCTAAAAGCTGGCATTGTACCGTCTCCTAGAGCTTCAATAAGCTCATTAGTAAATTGGTCGCCTTTTACATAGACTATAAGCATTTCTGGAAAATTAACCCTAATCTCATTTGAAATAGCGTTTAATAAGTGAGTTTTTCCAAGACCTGAATTTCCATATATGAATAATGGGTTATACACATTTGCAGGTTTTTTTGCGACAGCCATACAAGCAGCATGTGCAAAATTATTTGAACTACCTACGATAAAAGTTTCAAAAGTTAAGTCATAAAGCTCGTGTACAGCTAAAGTTTTCTTGCTTTCCTCTTCTTCGATCTCTTCTTTTATGACAATTTTATATTTAATTGCAGTCGAAAATACAGATTCAAAAGCCTCGGTCAAAAGTTCTTCATAACATCTATTTAAAGTGTTTTTATGAAAGACATTAGGCGCCTCGATAATAGCGACAGCCTTGTCAAAATCTATAGAAACAGGGATTAGTCTTTGAAACCATGTAGTATAGGCAATTTCAGTTATCCTCGCCTTACAATAATCACAAATAAGCCCCCAAGCTTCGTCAAAAGTTTCCATCGTTTTTACATCCTTTTCTTAGTAAATAAATCATTAATTCGATAATCACTTCATTATACCATAAACTGATATAAAAAGCAAAAAAAATTTTTAATTTAAGATTGATTTAATAGTGAACTATTTTTACAAAAATAATTATTATAAAAAAAAGCTAATTTTCACATTATATTGTGGTTTTAAAAGTTAATATCACAATTTAGACTTTTAAAAGTGCTAATTTAATACATTTTTTTTGAAAAAAAACTGCTAAATTGCAAAAATATTATTGACATAAGCATATAAGTTGAGTTATAATTTTATTCCGCAGGGAATTAAGTTGTTTTCCCCGGTTAAATAAAGCTTTTAAAAAGCTTTGAAAATAGGTTTCTTAATAAAGGAGGGTTTAGCAGTATGCTTAGAACGTATCAACCCAAAAAGCTTCACAGAAAAAAAGAGCATGGATTCAGAAAAAGAATGTCTGATAAAAATGGACGTAAAGTTCTTGCAAGAAGAAGAGCAAAAGGAAGAGCACGCTTATCTTACTAATTTTGTATTCAGGTCACGTAAGTGATTATATTTATAATTTTGTAAGCGTTTTGAAAAAGGATGAAATACAAGGTTTGAACGCCTGCAAATATGGGTGCACTTAGTGTAGCCAAAATTTGCAGGTTTTTGTGGTAAGTATGGGAGTCCTAAAAGGATTCCCTTTAATTTTATTTATTTAAGGCTTTATATGAAGATTATTTCTATTTGTAAAAATGGTGAATATAGAAGAGTTTACAGTAGAGGTAAGTCAGTGGTTACTTCTTCTCTTGTCGTATATTTTTTTAAGAACAGAAAAGGTATTAAAAGAGTTGGAATTACCGCCGGTAAAAAAGTTGGCGGTGCCGTTAAGAGAAACAGGGCAAGAAGAATAATAAGAGAAGCCGTAAGGGAAATTCTCCCTTTGATGAGTGATAATTACGACTATGTGTTTGTAGCAAGGGGTAAGACTCCTTATTTAAAGAGCACAGACATAAAATATTTGCTTTTAAAGCAGTTTAAAAAAATTGGTTTATTAAAATGAAAACACTTTTTTTGACCTTAATAAAATTTTACAGAAAAAATATTTCACAAAGAAAGCCGTATCCAACTTGTAGGTTTACACCGACTTGTTCACAGTATGCACTTACTGCTATTGAAAGATTTGGAGCTTTTAAAGGCGGTTTTATGGCTTTGTGGAGAATTTTAAGGTGCAATCCTTTTGGTAGTTTCGGTTATGATCCTGTTCCTGAAAAAAAGTGTAAAGAAAAAGTATAAAGGGGTATCGTTTTGGATATTTTTAATTTAATAGGTAGTTTACTGGGGTATTTACTTTGGTTTTTATATGTAATTTTTAGAAATTACGGTGTGGCGATTATTTTCTTTGCTGTAATCGTTAAATTGTTGATGTTCCCAATGACTCTTAAACAACAAAGAAGCATGGCAGGACAAAGCAAGCTTGCTGAAAAGCAAAAAGAGCTTCAAAAAATTTATGGAAACGACAAGGCAAGATATAATGTCGAGGTTCAAAAGTTATACGAAAAAGAGGGCGTAAATCCAGGTGCGGGCTGTCTTACAACTCTTTTACCTATCCCAATAATGATAGGTATTTTGTATTCTATTTATTCACCGCTTAGCAATACTCTTCACATAGCGGCAGATAAAGTAAAGATGGCGACAGATTATTTAATCAGAATTCCGGGTTTTTCTTCGACAATTCAGTATCCTGAGCTTGAAGTTATCAAAAACTGGGATTCGCTAAAGTCATCACTTACAATGTTTAGTGCTGCCGATGTAGAGCAAATCGACTTTTTTACAAGTGGATTTACATTTTTAGGATTAGACTTACTTAAAACACCACAAACGGCAGGATTCTTTGAATTTTTATGGTTGATTCCTGTATTTTCACTTATTTCTGCTTGGTCTATGAGTTTCTTTATGAACAGAACTTCTGCGGTAAAACAGCCTGGTTGTTCAAAAGTTGCGATGTATATTTTACCGCTAATGTCCGCTTGGTGGGGATTCATTTTCCCAGCTGCTGTTGGTTTTTACTGGGTTATTTCATCAATCACAGGAACGCTTCAAAGTGTTATTACTCAAAAATTTTTCAGTGCACAACACCTTGCTACTGAAAATGAGGCAAGACGTTTTGTAACTATGGAAATGCACGAAAATAAGTATGTAGAGCTTCCAATGGTGGATCAAAATGAGATAAGAGAAAAATTAGAAGCGCAAAATCAGGGACAAAACAATAATCAAAACCAGAATAAAGTTTCTTCGAATAAGAAAAAGACTAATAAATCCAATAAATCTAATAGCAATTATTTAGGAAATAAAAAGTAAGACTGTTTAGACTAGACTAGACTAGACTAATGGCTAATGGTGAAAGGTGAATGACTTTTCTGTTTAGACTAATGGTGAATGACTTGTCTAATGTTAAATAATGAGGAGGAAGAAAAGTGATTAAAGAGTTTATTGCCACGGGCGAAACGGTTGAAATTGCATTTAATAATGCTATAAAAGAATTAAATGTAAATGCGGAAAAAGCAAAAATGGAAGTTTTAGAAGAGCCTGTAAAAAAGACACTCGGTCTTTTTGGAGGAAGCCCTGCAAAAGTTAGAGCGTATGTAGAAATTACTCCTGCCGATAAGGCTGCTGAATATGTTAAAAATATTTTGGCGGCAATGGGTGTATTGAATCCAAAATGCGAAGTAAATCAAAATGAAGATGGCGCCGATATAAATCTTTTTGGTGAAGAGATAAGCTTTGTCATCGGGCATAGGGGCGAGACATTGGATTCGCTTCAATACCTTGCTTCTCTAGTTGCAAATCAAGGAGAAGAAAAGTACGTTAGAATTTCTCTTAACATCGGAAACTTTAGAGAAAAGAGAAAAGAAACACTTGAAAATCTAGGTAAAAAAATGGCTGGAAAGGCGATTAAATACGGTAGAAATCAAGTTTTAGAGCCAATGAATCCTTATGAAAGAAGAATTATTCACTTTTCTGTTCAATCCATCGAAGGTGCAAAATCATGGAGTGAAGGCGAGGACCTTTTAAGACATGTTGTAATAGGGCCTGAAGGCGGAGAAAAAGTGAGATTCTCTAGGAATAATAATTCAAGAGGAAGAAACAATAACTTTAAAGGCAGAAATAACGACTTTAAAGGAGACAGAAGAAATAATAGGTTTGACGATAGAAAACCTGTAGAGAAAAAACCTGTCATAAAAGAGACTGTGGACTTGCCATTTAGTCCGGCTCCTTTAGACGATACTCCGATAAAGAAAAAGGCTGAGGATGCTCCACTTTACGGTAGAATAAGATAAAGTTTTAAAACAGCCTTTTTATAGGGCTGTTTTTTTATAAAGAAAGGAAAAATTTTATGCAAGACCATAATAAATTAGATATAGCTGCAAAATTGTTTCCTTCTGTCAGCAATAACGGTAATTCCTCCGTTTTTAGGGTATCGGTTGTTTTAAAAGAAGAGGTGGACGAGAGAATCTTACAGCTTTCGGTGAATATGATTTACGAGAGGTTTTCACTCTTTTTTTTAAGGCTTAGAAAAGGTTTTTTCTGGAATTATTTTGACACAAATCACATCCATTTTAAGGTCGAAGAGGAGAGACACTCGCCGTGTGAAAACATAGTTTCCTATGAAAATAAGGGTTATATCATCAAGGTGCTTTACTATAAAAATAGAATCAGTGTAGAGGCTTTTCACTCAATAACGGACGGCAGTGGAGTCATAGAGTTTGTCAAATCATTGGTTTATTACTATATTTCTATCAAGCACGGACAGATAGATTCAGAAAACAAGGTGCTTTTATTTGACGAAAAAGAAAAAAATGACGAGGATAGTTTTTTAAAACATTTTTCCAAGACGCCAAAGGGGAAAAAATATAAAAAAGAAAAAATTTCTTTTAGAATTAAAGGAAAAAAATATCTAAGAAAAGGCCATAGCGTGATTACTGGTGTGATTTCCACCACAAAAATTAGAGAGTGCTCGAAAAAATACGGCTGTACAATAACGGCACTTTTAAGCTCGGTGCTCATAACTTCTATCTATGAAAAGTTGCAAAAAAATAGTAGAAGCAAGAGGCCAATAATAATTTCTATTCCGGTAAATTTAAGAAAAGTGTTTGACTCAAAAACGCTGAAAAACTTTTTCGGAGTTGTCAACATTGAATATAAAATGGGTGAAAACACAAAGTTTGAAGAGATAGTTAAGTCGGTTTCAGAGCAGCTTAAGCTTTCTTCAAATCAGGAATATCTTGAGAAAATCTCGGCAAAAAACGTAAAAATGTCGAGTAATACTTTTTCGTCCTACACACCACTTATTTTTAAGAATATGATAGTGCCCGTCGGGTTTAATTTGATGGGCGAATTGACAAAAAGTATAACCATTTCAAATATCGGTAGAATAGATTTTCCAAGCGGTGTTAAACCGTATATAGAGCACAGTGAAATTTTGCTTTATCCGACAAAAAAGAGCCCGATAAACTGCTCGGTTTGCTCCTTTGAGGACAAACTCTCGATTAGTTTTATCAAATCAATTAGAGAATGTGAAATGATAAGAGACTTTTTTATTTCTCTAATGAAAAAAACAGGCTCAGAAGTAGAAATTTATTCTAATGAATGGGGCGAAAACTTTGAAAAATAAAAGAAAGGTACATTTGCCGTGCGTTAAGCTTGCTTATTTAGATAATTTATGTGCGGTGAAAAAGACGAAGTCTTATGAAAAAATGTGAAAACTGTGGCGTGAAAGTTTTCGAGAATGAAAACATTTGTCCACTTTGTCATAGAGAATTAGAGGGGGAAACCAAAAATACAATAGTTGAATACCCAAAATATAAGGACTTAATCAGCTATAAAACACCGCTTAAGCACCTACCTTTATTCATAGCGGTCACGGCGATAATAACAAGTATTTACATCAACTTTTTCACTCATAAACAGGGAGATATTATCTGGTCGATTTTGGTTTCTGGATGTGTTTTATACGGCTTTGTGATGTTTAATATAGTCACTATGCAAAGAAGATACGGCAGAAAAATTTTGTTTACCTATATAGCAACCTCTGTCGTGCTCATAATAATTGACTTTTGCTCCGGAATGAACTTGTGGTCCACAGATTTTGTATTTCCGTTTTTAACCATTGCTGTAATCGGCTATTTGATGGTCTTGGCGCTTAGAAGCAAGAGACTTTTTTCTGAGTATTTTGGATTCATTTTAGCCGTCACTGGGATAAGTTTTACTTCGGTTATATTTTACTTTTCGGGACTGAATAACAGAACTTGGGGTGCATTTGTTGCGGTAATCAGCTGTGTGCTGATAGCTTTCGGATTGTATTTATTTTCTGATAAGACATTAAAAGAAGAGATTAGAAAACGCTTTTATCATTAAAAATTAGATAAATTTATAAAAAAACCTATGAGAACCCGATTCTCATAGGTTTTATATATAGTTAAAAATTACCCTATAAACCACATATCTTCAGGTATCATTCTAGGGTCGATTCCAAGGTCGCAACCATTATTATCACAAATTCTTATCGAACAAATTTTACCGCTTTCATCTCTTTCGTAACTGGCACAACCGGCAAAACAAACAAATCCGTTTCTTAGGCCCTCTTCTGTCAAGACAGCGGTCCATTCAACAACACAAGTAATTCCGTCGTCAATAAAGGTTTCAAAACGTATATAGCCAAACTTAGGCCACTCAGCGCATAAGTTTTCATACATTTTTCTGACTTCATCTTTTCCAAAAAGTGTAGGCTCAACCTCTTCTGGTCTAAAGCCACCGTAAATTATATCATCAGATACTGTCTCCATAACATTTTCAACTGCCGCTGCTGTGTTTGGGTTATTAATTGCCTCATAATAAGCACGAACAGTTCCTGTTAGAATAGGATATTCACATCTTTTATTAACTGTTGGTTTAAAAACAGGTGCTCTGTAGCCTATTGCGCCGGGTAAGAACTGGTAAAAATGATAAATGCGTATGCCTTCAATTTTATTATACCCTGCTAAATCTATGATGATAACCATTGGCATTCTCTTTAATGAGCCATCTTTTAAAGTAAAGTGAATTTCAAGCTCTGAGACAACTCTTCCACCTGCTGTTGTTTGAATTACAGGATGTACTTCTGCACTTGTCGCTTCATATGAACTTAACCAATTTTCACAATAAGTTTGTATTTCGCTTATGCCACTAAATCTTCCATTCGGGGCATCTAAAAATACACGGCTTCCATAAAGGGTTTTTTCATTGATAAAAAGCTTTGCATCTGGTTTATCACTGCAAATATTTTTTAAAAATAAAATCTCTGGGGAATTTTCATTAATAAGTCTTTCTTTGTTTGAATATGTTTCTTTAAATTTTACAATAGACATTTTGAATTCCTCCTAGTTAATAGTTGACAGTAATTATAGGGGAAGAAGTGCATTCTGTCAATGAATTTTTTGTGAACAATTATGAACTAAAATAATCCATGTATTTGAATAAAATACATGGATTATTTACAATAAAAGATTAAATTATTCTTCTGAGTCGAGTTTTAGAACGGACATGAAGGCTTCTTGCGGTACTTCGACCGTGCCTAGTTGTCTCATTCGTTTTTTACCCTCTTTTTGTTTTTCTAGTAGCTTTTTCTTTCTGGTTATGTCGCCGCCGTAGCATTTTGCTAGAACGTCTTTACGCATTGCTTTTACGGTTTCTCTAGCTATGATTTTTCCACCGATACAGGCTTGAACAGGTACTTCAAAAAGCTGTCTTGGAATTTTTTCCTTTAACTTTTCACACATTTTTCTGCCTCTTGAATAGGCTTTTTCCGCATGTAGTATGAACGAAAGTGCATCGACCACATCGCCGTTTAGCATGATGTCGAGTTTGACAAGCTTGCTTGGAGCATAGCCCATTAGTTCATAGTCAAATGAAGCGTAACCTCTGGTTCTCGACTTAAGTACGTCAAAAAAGTCGTAGATAATCTCGTTTAGCGGCAGTTCGTAGTGAATATCGACCCTGTCGGTGTCGATGTATTTCATGTCTTTAAAGACTCCACGCCTGTCTTGGCACAAGTCCATGATGTTTCCGACGTATTCACTAGGCGCATAGATGTGCGAGTTTGTCATCGGCTCTTCTGCACTTGTGATATGAGCAGGATCCGGATAATTTGTCGGGTTGTCGACCATGATTTCGCTTCCGTCGGTCTTCGTGATGTGATAGACAACGCTAGGAGCGGTGGTGATGATGTCAAGATTATACTCTCTTTCAAGCCTTTCCTGAATAATCTCCATGTGGAGCAGTCCCAAAAATCCGCATCTAAAACCGAAGCCTAGAGCTATCGAAGTCTCTGCTTCAAATGTCAAAGAGGCATCGTTAAGCTTTAATTTGTCGAGTGCATCCCTTAAATCCGAATAATGCGCACCATCTGCCGGATAAACACCGCAGAAAACCATAGGCTGAACCGCCCTGTAGCCGGGTAGTGCCTCTTTTGCGGGATTGTCTTTTTTAGTCACGGTGTCACCTACCAAGGCGTCACGGACATTTTTAATAGAAGCTGCGATATATCCGACTTGTCCCGCCTTAAGCTCGTTGGTTGGCTCTAAATTAGTCGCCCTTAACATTCCACATTCCACAACAGTAAATTCACTGCCTGTCGCCATCATTTTGATGGTCTCGCCCGACTTAATCGTGCCTTCTTTAAGCCTTACATACACGATAACACCTTTATATGTGTCGTAGTACGAGTCGAAAATCAATGCCTGTAAAGGTGCGTCGAAGTCGCCCTCGGGTGGCGGAACGTCCTTTACTATTTTTTCCATAACATCTTTGATATTTAGCCCTGTTTTAGCGGAAATTTTCGGAGCGTCCATCGCTGGAATTCCGATGATGTCCTCAATTTCATGCGCAGTTTTTTCTGGGTCGGCGCTTATGAGGTCCACCTTGTTAAGAACAGGCACGACTTCAAGGCCGCCGTCTATCGCAAGATAGGTGTTCGCAAGGGTTTGTGCCTCGATTCCTTGTGAGGCATCGACAACGAGCACGGCGCCTTCACAAGCGGCAAGTGAACGGGACACTTCATAGTTAAAGTCGACATGGCCCGGTGTGTCTATTAAGTTAAAAGTGTAAATTTCACCGTCGTCCGCCTTATAATTAAGCGTGACGGCGTGCGCCTTTATGGTGATGCCCCTCTCCCTTTCCAAATCCATGTTGTCAAGAAGCTGGTCTTCCATCTCCCTTAAGGCAACGGACTGAGTTTGCTCTAAAATTCTGTCGGCAAGCGTGCTTTTGCCGTGGTCAATATGTGCAATTATGCTGAAATTTCTAATTTTACTCTGATCCACTAAAGTAAATCCTCCGATTAAATTAATATATGTTATAATAATACCACAAACTTGGGATAAAATAAATAAAGTTATTGCAATTTGAGAAGAAAATGTTATAATTTAGTTTAATAGGACATTATTTTTTATTGCAAACAGATATGAATGTCAAAACGAAAGGGGTAATTTAGATGTTAAAAGGTACTAAAACGGAAAAAAATTTACTCGCAGCTTTTGCAGGAGAGTCACAAGCACATACAAAATATGGCTACTATGCCTCTCAGGCAAAGAAAGACGGCTATGTTCAAATTAGCAATTTCTTTTCTGAAACTGCCGGAAATGAAAGAGAACACGCAAAGATTTGGTTTAAACTTTTGCATGGCGGCGCCGTGCCCACTACTATAGAAAATCTAAAAGACGCAGCAGCCGGCGAGAACTATGAGTGGACAGATATGTACAAGGGTTTTGCAGAAGATGCAAGAGCTGAGGGATTTAACGATATTGCATATCTTTTTGAAGAGGTAGGAAAAATTGAAAAAGAGCACGAAGAAAGATACAAAAAGCTTCTTTCTAATATAGAAGACGACAGCGTATTTAAGAAGAAGGAAAAAACCATTTGGATTTGCACAAACTGCGGTCATATTCACGACAGTGAAGAAGCGCCAGAATTATGCCCTGTTTGCAAGCATCCTAAAGCATATTTTGAAGTGAGAATTATTAATTACTAATATGTATAAAGCATTAAAAATGGCCAATACTCGTGTATGAGTGTTGGTCATTTTATAATGTCAAATGCTTGAATTGATATATTGCTAAGGTAATTTTTAATTTAGTATCAAACTTTTTTGTAAAAATTTTATTGTATAATTTACATGAATTAGACTCAAAGTGGCAAACGAAGATAAGATTTATGGAGAAAAATGTAATAATTAAGGGAGTTTTTTTAAAAATAATGCATTTAGTGGTGATTCACCTTAAAGTATAGTAATAATACAGTATTTAGTAGTGAAATTTTGTCTCATTCACAGTAATAATGAATATTTAATGAGATAAAATTCATAAAGCGACAAGAAAAGGCAGAATTTTTGGGAAAGTGTAGTAAAAATAATGAATAAATATACAGTAAAAATGCATTTTAATTTGTGTTATATCAAAAAATACATGAACCATTTCTACGTTTTGCACAGGCGGTAACTTTAAAATGTATAAAATATGATTAAAAAATAATGTAATTATATAATTAATGCATAAATTATTTAATAGTAAAAAAATTATGTAAATTAATAATCAATACAAATTTAGTAGTTTTTCACAAAAACCACCTGTCCAAATTTTTGACAACTTGTAAGGTTTTATCTATAATTATGAAAAACTACAGCCTGCAAAATGTCTAAAAATCTCCGGACAAACATATATTGCTTCATACCCAATTACATATGAATATATGAAAACCGGAAAGGAAGGTATTTAATGAAGAGCAGACATTATAAAAAACAGAATAAAAAGTTTGTTGGTAAAATTTTGATTTTAGTGTCAATTTTTTCAGTTCTATTGGTAGGTTCTTTTGTCACAGTTATGGCTAACATGGCTAACACAGTAGAGTGTGTGGTCGACGATGAGGGCACAGTTTATGAGTTTACCATGGTGTTGCCTACACCAGAAGCCATTTTGGAAGAAGCAGTTAAACGTGGTATGCCAGAATTAAACGAGAATGATTTATTTGAAGCGGTAGACGGAAATGTAACTATTAAAAGAGCATATAGCATGACTCTTAGCTTGTACGATGAAGAAACAGAGCTTATACTATATAAGAACCAAAGTTTAGAGGATGTTTTAAACACAAATGAAATCGAGTATGGCGAAAACGATTTTATTAAGCCGTCTTTGTCACAAATTATGAGTGACGGCGACACGGCTGAAATCAAGGCATATAATCCAGTAACTCTTATAGACGGCGAAGAAAGCTATAGCACGGTTTTATATGGCGGTACGGTCGAAGACGTACTTAAAGAGCTTTCTATAGTGCTTGGTCAAAGCGATTATGTAGAGCCGTCACTAGAGACAGCTTTAATTAAGGACATGGAAATCAAAGTTTATAGACTCTTTGAATTAGAGTTTACAGATGGAGAAGAAGAGCCAGAAATTATCAGCACATCTGCAAAAACAGTTGAAGACTTTTTAAAAGAAAATAACATCGAGGTAAACGAGGGCGATGAATTAAGCCACGAACTTGATGAAGAAATCGGAAAAGACACAAAGCTTTCGGTAGGAAGAGCAAGTTTTGAGGAAAAAACCGAGACAGAAACAGTAAAATATCAAACAGAGTACAAAAATGACTCTACAATGGAAGTAGGACAGCAAGTGACCGAGACCTACGGACAAAACGGAGAAAAGACAGTAGTTTATAAAGAAAAGTATATCAACGGTGAATTTGACAGCAAAGAAGCCGTTGAAGAAAAAATTACCAAACAGCCTGTAACAGAAGTTATCAGAAAAGGCACGATGAAGGTAGAAGTTCCAGAAAGTAACGAGCAGGATGAGCCTGAATTAGAAGAGACTCCAAGCGATGATACAACCGATTCAGATGTTTCAACGGTAGCACCTAGCGGAAATACTTTTACAGATATGTATGGAAACGTGGTTTCGTATTCAAACGTGATGAATGGCTCGTGTACGGCGTATACTGCACCAGGCGGGATAACCTCGACAGGGCAGGCGGCACAAGTTGGAATCGTTGCGGTAGATCCAAATGTTATTCCATACGGAACTAGGATGTATATAACCTCGGGTAGCGTGGTTTATGGATATGCAGTAGCGGGCGATACAGGCGGCGCCTTGATGTCAGGATTAGTACTAGTCGACGTTTACTACGACACATTAGAAGAGTGTTATAACTTTGGTAGACGTGACATGACGGTGTATATTTTAGATTAAAATCAAAACAGTTAAAAAAATCCGAAGCCGATAAGGTTTCGGATTTTTTGCGTTTAAATAAGAAAAAAGGGAGGATATTTCCTCCCTTAAAAATATATTTAGCCAAAAATGTTTGCAAGAAAATCAGCAAAAAGCTGAGGCAAATCAAGGTTTAACGTAACCCTAAAAATTGCATTAATCAAGGTGTATGCAACATAAGAAGATAATCCAAGAAGGAAATAAAATAAATACCTATTCTTTTTTTGTTTCACTTTCTCTTCCATAATATGCCTCCTAAATTTTAACAGATTTATTGTAATATTATTATACTCCTACAAATTTTAAAATTCAAGAAAAAAACAAAATTATGAAACAAATATAAGGTTCTATAGGAAAACTAGTTACTTAATGAAATAAATGTCCAATCTGGATAGAGCTGTAGCGCCTTTATATACTCACTATCAGCCGGTGCGCCCGAAAGCACGGGGTAGTAGATTAAGAACATAATAAAATTGATAAGAACAAAGGCTAAAATGCCGATTTTTACTGCGCTTATGCTTATTTTTCCGACTGTTAGGCAAGGCGTTTTAAACTGTATTAATCTGCTAAATAAGAACATTAATGCTAAAATTATAAACGGAACTGCGGTGAAATAGTGGTAGATAAAGGTAAGCCTTGGCACCAAGACCCACGGCAGATACACCGAGAGAAATCCGACTAGAATAAAGGCGGTGGATTGTGCTTTTTTTCTGATAAATTCAAATACAGAGTAGAAAACGGCAAGTAGCGAGGAAGTCCACAAAAGCGGGTTTCCAAGACAGCTAATCGTGCTGACGAGTCCGCTTCCGTTATAATCGTAGGTGACGGCATACCAAATATTTCTAAGTACCAAGGGCCACTCGTACCAAGGCGAGGCAAATCCGTGCTCGGCGACAAGTCCCGAGTGATAGCTGAACATGTGATTTTGGTAATTTAGAAAATTACCCAGTAAATCGTGCGAATTATGGCCTAGTAAAAGTATCGGCATGAAGGATAAAAAGTAAATTCCAAATGGAATTATTACGAAAAACGCCATGCAAAATAGGCATAAATCAATGATTCTAAGCATGGCAAACTTTTTGTCCTCATGGTTTCTGTAGCTAATAATAAGTTTAGCAAAGAACAATACGGCAAGTCCGATAGCACCGTAGGCACATGTCCACTTTGAGGCAATGCCAAGGCCCATGAAAATTCCGCTTAAGGCAAGTGGAAGAAAGAGCGAAAACTTGCTGCTTTTCATTATGTCTTTTTGGATGAAAACGAGCATTGCATCGTACATCAAGAGGATGAAGAAAACCGAATATGTGTCGATAGTTGCGATTCTAGTTTGCGTAAAATGCATGAAGTCAAAGGCGAAAAGAAACGTGCCGACAGCGGCGATTAAAGAGCATGAAAACAGCCTTCTTATTATATGATAAAAAACAGGGAGCATTAAAACACCGAAAAGTGCACCCGCAAAACGCCAGCCGAATGGGTTCATTCCAAAAATATTTATGAAAAATGAGATAATCAGCTTTCCAAGCGGCGGATGAGTGTTTTCGTAAGGCTCTGCGCCTAAAATATGCTCGTAGGCGGTTCTTGCGTGGTAAATTTCGTCAAAATAAGTGGAGTTATAGTAGCTTGAGTGAATAGGAACAGAGTCTTGCTCGTCTATCAGTGCAGCCGCATTTCCGCTTACAAGGCTGATATGCGCTTTGGTCTCGGTGCCTTCGTCGATAAAGGCGATTTCGTTAAGTACCGAGAGACTGTCTAAAGCAGTGACTCTAAGATAACTGTAGCCCGATAGGTCGAACTCGTGCCATGCGTAGACGCTCGAATTATTCAGGTCTCTTAACAATGAGTAGGTTTGGCCGTCAAGAGAGACTTCTAAGTTAAAATTAGAGCCGACCCGTGGCCTTTCGTTTTCTTCTGAAATTCCAGCAAGATAGGAAAATTTTGTGTAATTTCCGTCTATTTTAAACACGGCTGTTTCACCAGCGCTAGGAGTCCAAGAAGTGTTCGCCGTGGTGTTAGAACCCAGTGAATAAAAGGCAAAAGCGCCGTAAACAAGGCAGATAAAAGCGATGAAAATATAGTCTTTTACATGCATTTTTCTATCCGAATGTGTAGGCAACCAGAGAATTGATTTGTTCGTGCTTTCTTTAAAAGTAATTTTAAACGCCTCCTTTTTATAGCCAAAAAATACAAAGTAAACATAGAAAATAAACAAAATTAAGTTGCTAAGTGAAGTCAAAACAATCACCGGTGAAGTCGGTGAAACATAGGTATTGTTAAGGAAAAAAACATAGGAAACATTTATATAATTTGTGATGGTAAATCCAAGGAAAAAGTACATATGCCTTATGTCTTTTGTCCTTACATAGGTAAGAAGTAAGAGGAGAATTACGGCAAACATGTATCTCTCGTGCATTTTTACCGAGAAGATAAAAAGTGTGATTAAAATTAGAGATGAAGCCGTGAAAAGGCAAGGTTTTTTTCTGTTTTTGAATATATAAATTCCCGTCACGGCACTTGCGATTAAAGCGCCCGACAAGTCTAACAGCACGGACACCACTTCTCCCGTCGGAAGCGGTGACCAATTAAGGCCAAAGAGGGCAAAAATATTATAGGCATTGATAGTAAAATATCCGTAATAGTCCAAGGTGGAAAAATAGCAGTCAAAAAGAAAGGTAAAATCAAAGTTTTGACTAAATGGAAGCGACAGCGCAAAAATGGCGATTACCGCCGAAATTATGGAGAAAAACAGCTCTTTAAACTTCTTATTAAATAGCAAGAAAAAGACGAAAACGGGTATGAACATCAGCATTTGTGGCTTTAAAAGTATGCTGATTCCGTAGACTGCGCCCGCTATGAAGAACCTGTTTTTTTGCACGAATAATATGCTTATTAATATAGAAAGTGCGCAAATCGAGTCCATTTGACCCCATACTCCGCTGTCGAAAATTACCAATGGGTTTAGCATGTACAAAAGGGAAAGGACTGCCGATTTATTCTTGCTAAAACTTTTTTTGGAAAGAGTATAGACCAAAACGCCCGAGACAATGTCGGCAATAATAGACGGCGACTTGATAAGAAAGGTATAAAAAGCGCCGTAATATTCAAGCGAGAACAGCCTTCTAATATTATCCAAAAAGGAAAGAATATAAAGATAAGCCGGCGGATAGTCAAGGTAGATTTGCTCTTGATAATAGACGGTGTCAAAGCCGACGTCGTTACAAAGACTGCCCCATGCCTTATAAAGCGTGATGTCCACCTCGAAAAAAGGTGCAAAATAGGCAATCAGAATTTTTGCGACTATAGAAAAACACAAAACATATAAAAATAAATGCCTTATGTCCTTATTTTCAAAATTAGGTAAAAATTTTTTAAAAAGTAAAACGCAAACTATAATGAATGCGATTAATGAAACTATGTAAATCGTCATGTGAATCTCCATTTTTTTATTAGGGAATAAACTTGAAAAAAGTCAAAAAAAATTGTATAATAATGAGTGAATTTTAAAAGGGGTGATCATATGAGTATAATAAAGTTAAATCCAGCCTTTAAAGACAATCTTTGGGGTGGAACAAAGCTAAGAGACTTGTACGGAAAAAAATGTGACTTCGACATTATTGCCGAAAGTTGGGAGTTATCAGGACATAGTGCTGGTCAAAGCATTCTTGAAGACGGGACAACTTTTAGTGAGTATATAGAAAAAAAAGGAAAAGAAATTTTAGGCAAGAACAGCCAAAAATTTGATAAATTTCCGATTTTAATTAAATTTATAGATGCAAAACTTCCGCTATCACTTCAAGTTCATCCAGACGATGAATATGCAAAGGAAAAAGAAAACAGCTTCGGCAAAACCGAAGTGTGGTACATCATGGATGCCGAAAAAGATGCTTATATCTACTTTGGTGTCAACAAAGACATGGACAAAAGTGAGTTTGAAAAAAGAATAGAAGAGGGCACGGTCGAAGAAGTTTTGAACAAAGTTTTTGTCAAAAAAGGCGACGTGTTCTTCATAGAAGCGGGTACAGTTCACGCAATAGGCGGTGGCATTTTGGTTTGTGAAATTCAGCAAAATTCCGATACTACCTACAGGGTTTTTGACTATCAAAGAAGAGATAAGGACGGAAATTTAAGAGAGCTTCACATAGAAAAAGCCGTGGACGTTTCTAACTTAAATAAGACAAAGGCACAGGCCGACACACTCTCGTCCAAGACTGAAAACGGCGTGAAAATAACCGAGATTGCCTCGTGCAAATACTTTAAAACAACAAAGTATGAAAGCGAATCCACCGTGAAACTTAATTCAGATGAAAACTCTTTCATATCTCTTGTCTTTTTAGAAGGCGAAGGAGTGGTTACTTCTTCAGATAATAGCCTAAGTTTTAAAGCCGGCGAGAGCATTTTTATCCCAGCTTCAGAAGGCGAGATAAAAATTGATGGCAAGTGCCAATTTGTCGCAAGCGGTGTTTAATTAAACTGTTTCGGGCTCGTCGTATTCTTTTCCAAAAGTATCGACAGTAACTTCTTCCATTACGATGTCTACAAGTGGCTTGTCAGAATAGTTAGTTTTTGTGTTTACGATGTCTCTTGCCACTTCAAGGCCTTCGGTAAGTTTTCCAAAAGCGGCGTATTGGCCATCAAGGTGAGGAGCGTCTTCAACCATTACGAAGAATTGGCTTCCGGCGCTGTTTGGGTCCATGGTTCTAGCCATTGAGAGCACTCCAGCGGTGTGGACAAGGTCGTTTTTAAAGCCGTTTGAGGTGAATTCGCCTTTAATGCTGTAGCCAGGGCCACCGATTCCAACGCCGTTTGGGTCGCCGCCTTGAATCATAAAGCCAGGGATAACACGGTGGAAAATCACGCCGTTGTAAAAACCTTTTTTGATAAGTGAGATGAAGTTGTTTACGGTGTTTGGTGCGATTTCGGGATAAAGTTCGGCAGTCATAGTGCCTTTATTTGTTTTTATTGTAACTATAGGATTTGACATGTGATTACTTCCTTTCCAAATAAATATAAAATAATTATAGGCTAATATTAACATACTTCTTCGTGTAAGTATAGTGATTTATATGAATTTATTTTGACAATATAGAAAAATATGATACAATATAGAAAGGAATGAAAAGATAATCTTGAAAATAATATCTTGGAATGTAAACGGGCTTAGAGCCTGTATGACAAAGGGTTTCATGGACTTTTTAAATGAAGAGAATCCCGATATAATTTGTCTTCAAGAGACCAAAATGCTAAAAGAGCAGGCGGATTTCACCTTTGAAAATTACAAAGACTACTGGAATTCTGCCGAGAAAAAAGGCTATTCGGGCACTTTGATTCTTTCAAAAATTGAGCCTATTTCGGTTAAATACGGCATAGATATAGAAGAGTTTGACTGTGAAGGAAGGGTTATAACCGCAGAGTACGAGGACTTTTTTCTAATTTGCGTTTATACTCCGAATGCACAGCCTGAGCTTAAGAGAATTGATTACAGAATGAGCTTTGAAGATGAATTAAGAGCGTATCTTTTAAGTCTTAAGGAGAAAAAAGAGGTGGTTTTATGCGGCGACTTAAACGTTGCTCATAATCCGATAGACCTTAAAAATCCGAAGCCTAATATAGGAAAACCCGGTTTTTCATACGAAGAAAGAGGTAAGATGACCGAGCTATTAGAGAGTGGATTTGTAGATAGTTTTAGACATTTTTATCCCGATAAAGAGGGCGCTTACTCATGGTGGAGTTATAGAGGAGCGGCAAGAGAAAATAACACGGGCTGGAGAATCGACTACTTTGTCGTTTCAAAAGGCTTTGAGGAAAATTTAGAAGACAGCTTTATTTTACCGCAAGTTATGGGTAGTGACCACTGTCCTGTTGGAATAAATATTAAATAAAAGGAGATATAAAATTATGAACTATAATGAAATTGCAATTCAAAAACACAAAGAGTGGAAAGGTAAACTTAGAATAGAGGCGGCATGCCCATTAGAGTCTAAAGAGGATTTGTCCATAGCCTATACACCTGGTGTAGCGGCACCTTGTCTTGAAATTAAAGATGACATAGAAAAATCATACGAATACACAAGAAGAGGAAATTTAGTTGCGGTTATCACCGACGGCACGGCGGTTTTAGGTCTTGGCGACATCGGTCCCGAGGCTGGAATGCCTGTCATGGAGGGAAAATGCGTCTTGTTTAAAGCTTTTGGCGATGTAGATGCGTTTCCGATTTGTGTAGGAAGTAAAGACGTGGATGAAATTGTAAGAACTGTAGAGCTAATTTCGGGTTCTTTTGGCGGAATTAATTTAGAAGACATTTCAGCGCCAAGATGCTTTGAAATTGAAGAAAAGCTAAAACAAAAAGTCGATATTCCAATTTTCCACGACGACCAACACGGAACGGCTGTTGTAGAGCTTGCAGCTTTGATAAATGCACTTAAAATAGTTGATAAAAAGATAGACGAAATTGAAATTGTTCTAAACGGTGCTGGTGCAGCGGGAATTGCCACTGCTAAACTCTTGATGAAATACGGCGCTAAAAATATAATTCTTCTAAATAGTAAGGGCACTATATATGAAGGAAAAGAAGGCATGACAAGCGTTCACGAGGAGTATGCTAAAATCACAAATAGAAGAATGATTAAAGGCGGACTTAAAGAAGCATTAGAAGGTGCGGATGTATTCATCGGTCTTTCAGCGCCTGGATGTCTTACAAAAGACATGGTAAAAGTGATGAATAAAGACGCTATAATCTTTGCTTGTGCAAATCCGACTCCTGAAATTTTCCCTGAAGAAGCGTTCGAAGCAGGTGCGAGAATTGTCGGAACAGGCCGTTCGGATTTTAACAATCAAATTAATAACGTGCTCGTTTTCCCAGGAATTTTCAGAGGAACACTTGATGCAAGGGCGAAAGATATAACAGATGAGATGAAAATTGCCGCAGCTATCGCAATCGCAGATTACGTTAAAGATGAAGACTTGTGCGAGGATTATATCATTCCGTCGGCACTTGACAAAACAGTTTCAATGGCAGTTGCAAAGGCTGTTTATGACATAGCAAAAAACTCAAAATAAATTGAAAGAAAAGGTTATAAAAATGCAAAATATCAAAATTAACAAAAAAATGAATATCTACAAAATAGCGGGAATCGGCGTTTTTGCCGCCTTGGTTTTTGCTGCAAACTACATTCAAATACCTATTCCCGTTGCGATAGGAGATGTGACTCGTATTCACCTTGGAAATGCGCTTTGCCTTTTATCAGGTATGATTTTAGGGCCGATAGGCGGTGGACTAGCTGCTGGAATAGGCTCGTCAATCTTTGATTTACTTACACCAGCCTATATAGCTTCTGCGCCTTTTACCTTTGTGTTTAAATTTATTTTGGCGTGTATTCCAGGGCTTTTCGTAATATACTGCAAAAATCAGAATAAACTTATCAGAATTTTAGGCTGCGTTATAGGACAAATTGCTTATATAACCCTTTATATAGGAAAAACTTATTACGAAGGAATCCTTTTAGGTGCGGCTCCGGGTGCAATGATTCCTACTATTATCACAAAAACTACGGCATCTCTTACAAATGGAGTTATTGCGGTTGTCTGCTGCACAGTGCTTTACGGTGCCTTGTATTTTTCACTTAAAAAAAGCAAATTGCAACTTTCTTAATATTTAGTTTTTAATTTTCTTTATAAGTTCATTTTAGTTTTCTTATTTATTAGAAATTCATCACATAGTTTTCACACACCAATATCATAATTTAACCATAGCAAAAAACAAAAACATGGTAATACTAAATTTATGAAGGAGTGAAAACTATGTATAATCCATATGAGAATAACAACAAACCTTACGAAGAAAGAAACAATTACAACGAAAGTTTAAATCAAACAGCAAATCAAAATTCAAATCAAACACAAACTGAAAATCAAAATACAAACCAATATGCAAGTTCACAGCCAAATTATAATTCACCGTACTATGCATACAGCAATCAAAAAACAAATGAAAGTTATAGTCCGCAAAATTACAGGCCACAAGCTTCTTACACTGCACCACCTATAAATTATCAAACGGCAGGTGCAGCACCAAAGAAAAAAGGTAGCAGTGGAAGATTTGTTTTAGCGATAATATTAGCGGCGGTGTTTTCAAGTGCAATTTCTATAAGTGTAATGGCCTTAATGCTGCAAAGTTCAGTGACTACACAGTCTATAAGTCAAGATGACAACGCATTTGTAATAAATAAAGTGATAGACGAAAGCGCAAGTGTAGAGCCAACAGGCGAGGTTTCTGTTCTTAGCAAACAGGAAATAGCTGATAAAGTTATTCCTTCTGTTGTAACAGTTCAAAATTATCAGCAGGCACAGTCCTTTGGTGGTTTCATGGGTGGTAATACCGACACAAGTTTAGGACTTGCCGGTGAAGGCTCTGGAATCATAATGTCAGAAGACGGATATATAGTTACAAATGCTCATGTGGTCGAAGACGCAGATAATCTTAAGATTATACTTTCAGATGGAACAACTTACGAAGCTACTTTAGTTGGCGCAGATACAGTGACAGACCTTGCAGTTGTAAAAATTGAAGCGACAGGTCTTACTCCAGCCGAATTTGGTTCATCGGATGACTTAGAAGTAGGTGACGAAGTTATCGCAGTTGGAAATCCCGGCGGTTCAGCCTTAAGCTCGACAGTAACATTTGGCTATGTTTCGGCGCTAGATAGACAAATTACGATAGACGGATATACAATGACGGTTATTCAAACAGATGCAGCTATTAATCCTGGTAATTCCGGTGGTGCTCTTGTCAATGAGTACGGCCATGTAGTAGGAATTAATTCCTCAAAACTTGTTTCAGTTGACTATGAAGGACTCGGCTTTGCAATTCCGACCGATGATGCAGAATCTGTAATTTCAGACTTACAAAATTACGGATATGTAAAAGATAGGGCAGTTCTTGGCATATCAGGAACTTATATAGATGAGATGACCGCTAGCTATAACGGTCTTTCAAGTGGAATGTATGTAGCAGAAATTACAACTCAGAACGGTATAGATTCAGGACTTGAAATTTATGATGTAATAACAGAAATTGATGGTGTATCTATTACAAGCTTTGGCACGATTGCCTCTATTTTAGCGGCAAAGTCACCTGGAGAAACAGTGGAACTCACTGTAAATAGAGCTCTAACAGGCGAAAGCTCATTGAAAATTTCTATAGTTTTAAGCTCAGCAGAAGAGGTAAAAACTATAGAGGAATCGCAAGAACAGGCAGTGCCTGAACAAACAACTCCACAAAATCCAATAGGTTGATTTCATGATTATATAGAAAAAATGTCGGACAGATTAGTTTGTCCGACATTTTTTCTTGCTAATTTTTTTGTATTGTATTAAAATAGTATTAATTTGAAATAAATATGAAACGGGTGATTTTGGATGAAGCGTTCAGCGATAAACAATGCCTTAAAAAAAGCCATCGAAATGACAGAAAAATGTAAGTATTATTTGCCGAAATTTGCAAGCTACAACAAGGAAGACTTTGAAACAAAAGAGCTTAGCGGAATAAAAAAAGCCATGCTAGGCTGGGACGTGACGGACTTTGGCAGCGGCGAATTTGAAAACCTAGGCCTTACTGCTTTTACAATTAGAAACGGCGTTTTAGGCGATACGGTTTATGGTAAGCCCTATGCCGAAAAATTGCTGTTTTTAGAGGAAAATCAGCACATTCCAATGCACTTTCACGCCTATAAAATGGAGGACATAATCAACCGTGGCGGTGGAGATTTAAGGGTTGTCGTATACAATAAAGACGAAAGTGAAAATCTTTCGGATGCAGATGTTACAGTCATGATTGACGGCGAATTTGTCACGGTAAAGGCGGGCGAAACACTTCTGATAAAGACAGGACAGTCGGTGACGATTCATCAGGGATTATATCACGAATTTTATGTAGAGGGCGGCTACACCATGCTAGGCGAAGTCTCGATGGTGAATGATGACAACGGCGACAACAGATTTTATAAAGAGCTAAAGAGATTTTCAGAAATTATAGAGGACGAAGAGCCACTAAGAGTTCTGTGCAATGAGTACGATTAGGCTAAAGGCTAATCGCTAGTGGTGAAAGGCTATGGATGCGTATACTTTAAATTGATTGCACAAAAGTTAGGTGATTAATCAGTCATTCACCTTTCACTTTTAGCCATTAGTCAATCTTCACATAGCAAAGATTATGACCATAATCCGCATAAAGAAAAACAGCCACTATTTTTGATAGTGACTGTTTTTTTTAGAACTTTGTTAAAATTTATATGCTTAAACCTCGAAATTAACTGCTGTGTCGCCTTCTTCATTTTTACCGAAGGTGTATTCGTTGCCTGGTAAAACTGCGTTTAGGATGATACCCACGATTGAAGCGACTGCAAGGCCTGAAAGGCTTATCGAGATGTCGCCTATGGCAAAAGTGATGGCGCCGATAGAGCTGAATCTGATTCCGATTGCAAGGCCTAGAATTAGTGCTGCGATGATGATGTTTCTGCTTTTTGCAAAGTTAACCTTGTTTTCAACCACGTTTCTAACACCGACAGAAGCTATCATTCCGTAAAGAATAAGGCTTACACCACCAATAGTAGCGCCTGGAAGTGAAACAATTAAAGCCGCAAATTTTGGCGAAAATGCAAGAACTGCACTTAGTACAGCTGCAATTCTGATAACCTTAGGGTCGTAAACTTTTGAAAGAGCTAGAACACCGGTGTTTTCGCCGTAAGTTGTGTTCGCTGGTGCTCCGAACAGTGCCGCAAGTGTAGTTGCAACGCCGTCGCCAAGAGTTGTTCTGTGAAGACCTGGATTTTCAAGGTAGTTTTTGCCAGTTGTCGAGCTTATTGCGCACATGTCGCCGATATGCTCCATGACTGTTGCAAGTGTGATTGGAAGAATTGTGATAACCGCCGAAATGCACATTGAAGCGTTAAAATCTGCTCCGAAAATAGAGAAAGAAGTTTGCTCCCAAGAAAAAGGAATTCCTATCCAAGCGGCGTTGTTCCAATTTGTCATAAAAGTGTCTCTTGTGGCGGGGTCAATCGCCATTGAAAGAAGATAACTTGCCACGACTCCCAATAAAATCGGGATAATTTTAAGCATACCTTTGCCCCAAATGTTGAAACAAACAACCACTACAAGTGCTGTCAAAGCGACTATCCAGTTGCCAGAAGCGCTGTCAATAGCGGTAGGAGCAAGAGTAAGTCCGATAGCTATGATGATAGGCCCTGTGACTATCGGCGGGAAGAATCGCATGACTTTTTGAACGCCGAAAAATTTGATGAAGCCTGCCATTATAAAGTATACAAGTCCTGCCACGGCTACGCCGAAACTTGAATAAGTAAGCGGTATAGCCTCTCCGCTTGCCGTTACGAGTCCGTATGCGCCTAAAAACGCAAACGAACTACCTAAGAAAGCCGGAACTTTCATTTTTGTTATAAAGTGAAACAGTAATGTTCCAAGTCCCGCAAAAAATAGTGTTGCACTAACCGAAAGTCCTGTGATTGCCGGAACGAGAACTGTCGCACCGAACATTGCAAACAGATGTTGCACGCCAAGGACCATCATTTTACCTCTGCCAAGTTCTCTGGCATCGTAAATAGCCCCGTGATTTTTCTTTTTTGTCATTTATCCGCACCCCTTTAAAATTTATACACTGCTAGACTAAAATGAATGAAAGCTATGAAAATTCCTTTTTCCACTTACTCCCGATGAATTGGCGGGAGTATTTTTTCAGAATTTAGATGCTTTCATTTCATTTTTCTTAGAGTATTTTATCACATCAAGTAATTTTTTACAATATAATTTTATTTCTTGCTAATAAATATCTTTGCCTGATGTCCGTTGATATCCCATTCACGCATGAAACCGTCGTTTTCGCTTGATGAAATGCTCTCGCCTAGAACATCCGAGCAGATTTCAGATTTGAACTCTGTCACGATGGCGTTTAGAGCTTCGTCGCAAACTACCGAGATGTCGATGTGGTCGGTGACTTCAAATCCCGCATCTTTTCTCATGGACTGAATTTTGCTTACGATTTCTCTTACCATGCCCTCTTTTATGAGTTCGTCGGTAAGTGTCGTGTCCAGAACTACGGTAAGTCCGCTGTCGGTTTGAGAGATGAAGCCCTCTGCCTTTACGGTGTCGATTAAAAGTTCTTCTGCGGTAAGCTTGATTTCACCGTCCGAAAGTGTTAGTGAAAGCTCTTCGTTTGCATCGAGCTCTTTTTTTGCGGCTGAGCCGTCAAGATTTGAAAGGGCATTTCTGATTTCACCGATTTTTTTGCCGTATTTTTGCCCTAAGATTCTAAGCTGAGGCTTGAAGCTGTAGCTTACAAAGTTTGAAGCGTCGTCTGTTAGCTCTATTTCCTTGACGTTTAGCTCTTCTTTGATTATTTCGGCGTAGTTTCCTGAAATTTCATTTGTTCCAGTGACATACATTTTTGAAAGTGGCTGACGATTTTTTATCGCTGCGTCATTTCTTGCCGCTCTACCTAGTGTTACGATTTTTAGAACCTCGTCCATTTTTTCTTCAAGCTCTGAGTCGATTTTGCTTTCATCAAAAGTCGGATAAGAGCAAAGGTGTATGCTCTTTGGAGCGTTTTTGTCAAAATTAGCTATTAGATTTTGATAGATGTCCTCGGTGATGAACGGAACTAATGGAGCTGAAAGCTTAGAAAACTCGACCAAGGCGGTGAAAAGAGTCATGTAGGCTGCTATTTTGTCATCTGTAAGGCTGTCCGCCCAGAATCTTTCACGGCTTCTTCTGACATACCAGTTTGAAAGTTCGTCGACAAAGGTCATAAGCTGTTTGCTGGTCTCTTGAACCTTGTAGTTTTCCATGTTTTCATCGACATTTTTGATTAATGTGTTAAGCTTTGAGAAAAGCCACTTGTCCATGACTGTAAGTTCTAGCTTGTTTATGTCGTAATTCATCGGGTTAAAGCCGTCGATGTCGGCATAAAGCACATAGAAAGCATAGGTGTTCCAAAGGGTTGAAAGGAATTTTCTTTGTCCTTCGATAACCGCTTTGCCGTGGAATCTATTTGGAAGCCATAATGCTGAATTAGAATAAAAATACCATCTTATCGCATCTGCGCCGTAGTTGTTAAGCGCATCCATAGGCTCTATCGCATTGCCCTTTGACTTGCTCATCTTTCTTCCGTTTTCGTCTTGGACATGTCCTAGAACGATTACGTTTTTATAAGGAGCTTTGTTAAATAAAAGCGTGGAAATCGCAAGAAGTGAGTAGAACCAACCTCTAGTTTGGTCGACTGCCTCTGAGATAAAGTCGGCTGGGAATTGTTTTTCAAATAAATCGTGGTTTTCAAATGGATAGTGATGCTGGGCAAAAGGCATTGCGCCGCTGTCGAACCAGCAGTCGATAACTTCTGGAACCCTTGTCATTTTGCCGCCGCATTTTTCGCAGTTAAGCTTTACGTCATCTATATATGGTCTATGAAGTTCAATGTCATCAGGACAGTTATCCGACATGCTTTTTAGCTCTTCGATACTTCCTACGCAGTGGCGGTGTCCGCAGCCACATTCCCAGATATTAAGCGGTGTGCCCCAGTATCTGTTACGGCTTATGCCCCAGTCTTGAACGTTTTCTAGCCAGTCGCCAAATCTACCCTTACCGATGCTTTCGGGCATCCAGTTTATAGTGTTGTTGTTCTTGATTAAGTCGTCTTTTACGGCTGTCATCTTGATAAACCACGACTCTCTAGCGTAGTAGATAAGTGCGGTGTCACAGCGCCAACAGTGCGGATAGTTATGCTCGAATTTTGGAGCTTTAAAAAGTAGTCCCATAGCGGTAAGATCTTCTAAAATTAGCTTGTCGGCATCTTTGCAGAATACGCCTTCCCACTTGGTTTCTTTAGTCATTTTTCCTTGTCCGTCTACTAATTGAACGAACGGCAAGTCATAGTTTCTACCCACGTTTGCATCGTCTTCACCAAAGGCCGGTGCAGTGTGAACCACGCCAGTACCGTCTGTAAGTGTGACGTAGCTGTCACATGTGACAAAATATGCTTTTTTATCGGGGTTTACAAAGTTCCAAAGTGGCTCGTACTCTTTATATTCAAGGTCTTTACCTTTAAATTCTTCGATTATCTCGGCGTTTTCGGATAAAACACTTTCTAAAAGTGCTTTTGCCATATAATAGGTAAATCCATCATCTTTAACTTTTACATAGGTTTCATCAGGGTTCACACAAAGTGCAAGGTTAGACGGAAGTGTCCACGGTGTTGTCGTCCAGGCTAGGATATATGCGTCTTCGTCTTTTACCTTAAACTTAACGATAGCCGAGCGCTCTTTTACGATTTTATATCCTTGTGCCACTTCATGGCTTGAAAGAGGAGTGCCACATCTTGGACAGTACGGCACGATTTTAAAGCCTTTATACAAAAGTTCTTTATTATATATCTCTTTAAGCGCCCACCACTCGGACTCGATAAAATTGTTGTCGTAGGTTACATATGGGTTTTCCATGTCCGCCCAGAAGCCGACTGCCTTTGAAAAATCTTCCCACATGCCCTTGTATTTCCAAACGCTCTCTTTACATTTTGAGATAAATGGGTCAAGTCCGTACTCCTCTATCCCCTCTTTACCGCTGATTCCAAGGATTTTTTCTACCTCGATTTCAACTGGAAGTCCGTGGGTGTCCCAACCCGCTTTTCTTGGCACGTCGTAGCCTTTCATCAGACGGTATCTTGGGATCATGTCCTTAACCGCCCTTGTGATGACGTGTCCAATATGTGGCGTGCCGTTGGCTGTCGGTGGTCCGTCGTAAAAAGTATAGGTAGGTTTTCCTTTGCCGTCCTCTACTGATTGTTCAAATATTTGATTTTCGTTCCAAAATTTTACGGTTTCTTTTTCTCTTTCGACCACATTTTGTGATGCGCTGACTTTTTTGTACATTATAATTCTCCTTTGTAAAATTGGCAAACAGTGAAATAGTCATTCACCATTCACCCTTAGTCTTTAGTCCCATGTGTTTTACACATGGCTTATATAGGGACGACAAATAAAAAAGACCTCCGTCCAATAAGGACGAAAGCCGATACAGCAATCGTTTAAACCACCCTACATACCTATATATGCGTCTTTTATAACGGAAAGACCCCGGAAAAGCTTACTGATTCAGCCTTTCTGCTCAAAAGTGATATTCACACTAAAGCTACTCATATCGCCTTCCACCAAACGGCGACTCTCTTAAATTTTTGCTTTATGCTACTGTCTTTGTCGATGCATTTAATTATTTACAGAAAGTATAACATAAATGAAAAAAGCTGTCAATAAAAAAAGAGGATAAATATTAGTAAATAAATGAAAAATAAATTGAAATTAATAACGGTTTGTGTTATTATAAGTACATCTATATAAATGGTGTATGATGCATGCACATAGTGGGAGGATATAGTGAAAATACTTGACGAACTAGAACTAAAAAACATGTCTACCGATTTTGTTGAAGAATTACTAACAAAATATTTGGTAGATAGAGACTTTACGCCCTTAAGCAGGGCGGCGCATCCTGAAATTTCATGGTTTGGACCTGGGAATAGAGAGAGTAGTTATTATATGAAGGACTACGATGCTCTTTTGTCAGTTTACGAAAAATCTTGGGACAGTGAAAATAAAATGTATGGAGAATTTAACGATACGGTGGTCTTAAACGATACCGATTGTTTAGTTTACGGGCACTATAAGTTTGAATCGGGCAGAAGTTCTAATTTGGAAAAAGTTATTGTTTTTAGATTTTCGATAATCACAAGATATGAAAATGGAAAGTTTTATCTTTTTCATGTCCATTTTTCAAAGCCTCATAACAAAGAGGAAGTGAAGGAATATAACGATACCGAGCATGTGAAAATGTACAATGAGGTCATCGAGGATAAACTAGATGAACTTCAAACGCTGACCAATTCAATTTCGGGCGGCGTGATTTATTGCGAAGACGACGAATTTTACACGATTAACTATGTAAGTAAAAGTTTTGCAAAATTAATTGGATATGATGAAGAAGAGTTAAGTTTGCTTGTAGGGATGAAGTATACCGACTTTATTGTTGAAGAAGACCTTGAAAAAGCGAGAGAGGTATTTAACAAGCAGGCAAAAAATGGTGAAAGATTAAACACTGAGTATAGAATAAGACGAAAAGACGGAGAAGTTATTTGGGTTATCGAAAACGGAGTAATGGCAAAAAGTAAAACTGGAACTAATCAGCTTAACTGCCTAGTTATTGATAATTCTAAACAGAGGAAACAGCAAGAAAAACTTGAAATTAGTGATAAAAGATATCGCCTTGCAATGGAGTTTTCAGACCTTTTCTTGTATGAATATGACATAAAAGAAAATACGATAGAATTTTTTGGTGACCTTGATAATTTTGAGTCGCTTCCTGACTTTATTGAAGGCGGAGTTGAGACCTTGATTCAGAGAGGAATTATTCATGAAGCGAGCATTAAGACTGCAAGAGAGCTTTTTGATAAATTGAGAAGTGGCGTAGACGAAGCTGAAGCTGAAATTTCAATAGTAGATGAGACGGGCGAAGTTCTGCATAATTTATTTAAAATGATGTGTATTTTTTCACAAGATGGTGAGCCGATAAAGGCAATAGGCGTTCAAAAAAATATCGGAGAAATAATCTCACTTCAAAGAGAAAATGAATTTGCAAGAAGTTTTATTTCTGGAAGAGTTTTTGTGTGTGAAGCGAATGTAAGCAAGAATAAAATTTTAAGCGTTAATGAAGATTTACAGCCGTATTTTAAAGTTTCAAAAGAAGATACTTTGGAAGATTTTGTAAAGAAGATGGCAAACAGTTTTGTTTCAGAGGAGTCAAAAAGCCACTTTGAAAGACCTCTTTCAGAGGAGGTAATTTCACAGTTATATGAAAGTGGAAAGCATTATGTATCCTTTGAGTGCTATATAAATGAATTTGGAAATAATGATAAGTTCCGCTGGATAAAAATTTCGATAAATATAATTAAAGACGAAAGAACAAACGAATATATTTTAAGAATCTATCTTAGAGATATTAACGAGGCAAAAGAAATACAGATTGCCGCAGAAAAACATAGGAATATATATAAAGAAATGCTGGAAAATAAGGCGGTGGTTTCTTATGAGGCCAATGTTACAAAGGACTTGATTTTAGGCGGAACCGAGCACTGGTTAAGTTCGTTTGGGATTAAGGCATCGTCTAAATATTCTGAAATGGTTGATATATTTACAAAGAGGTTTGTCTATTATGAAGATGTGGATAAATTCTGTAGTCTTTACTCTAGAGATGCAATCTTGGCGAATTTTAAAAATGGAGTGAGCTCATTATCCGGTGAATACAGAAGGAATGCGGGGAAAGGCGAATACAGATGGTGCGCCGTGAGGGCTTCTTTATACGTAGACCCAGATACAGGAGATGTCTGTGGTTTTGCCTATATTGAGGATATTCACGAGGTTAAGCTTAAAGAACTAGAGCTTTTATATAATGCTGAACATGACAATATGACAGGTCTTTACAATAAAGGCATTACCGAAGAAAAGATTAATGATTACATGAGAGTTGTAAAAGAGAAGAGCCATGTCGGTGCGGTAATGCTTATTGATCTTGATAATTTTAAGGCGATAAACGACAATTTTGGCCATAGCTATGGCGACGATGTCTTAAAAGAAGTTGCAAATGATATAAAAGTTGCATTTAGAAGTGATGATGTAATAGGTAGAATTGGTGGAGACGAGTTTTTAGTTCTTGTTAAGAATATAGATAACGAGAAGATTATTTTTGATAAGGCAGATTTAATGTGTAAAAAACTTGAGAAGTCTTACCAAAAAGACGGCGTTTGCGTTAAAATTTCATCAAGTATCGGAATAGCTTTTACAAGTAATCCTAAATTTAACGGAGAAAATATAAGTGAACTTGCGGATGAAGCAATGTACAGGGCGAAAAAATCGGGCAAAAATAAATACTCATTATAAAATTTATCAGTGAAATTAAGGACAGGTGATTTATACCTGTCCTTAATTTTCTTGAAAAATAAAAAACCGAGAAAAAAGATAGGAAAAACCATGCGTGGTCTTCCCTATCTTTTTTGCTTTATGAAAATTTCATCAATATCACGTTTTTGTTAAAAAATCAATCTTGTAAGCAAATAGTTTGAAACTAAAAATCCTTTTTTTGTAAAGGAGATGTTATTATCGGAAAAGTTTATATACTCTTTTCCGATTTGTTTCGACTTTTGTAAAAGTTCATTAAAAAGATTGCTCCCGTACTTTTCACACTCATTTTTACTTACTCCTTTTGTAAGGCGAAGTTTAAGCATCAAAAATTCTTCAAAGTCGCCGCCCTCATCGTCAAAAAGAGGTTTTTTGCCGCTTAAATAATACTCTAAATCCCGTGGAAAATACATCCGCTTTTTCTTTGAAAACATATGAGCCGACGGTCCTAATGCCAGATATTCCTGACAATTCCAGTACTTTAAATTGTGACGGCTTTCAAATCCTTCTTTAGAAAAGTTGCTGATTTCATACTGCATATAGCCTTTTTTTTCAAGCTCTTCTGCCATGAAAAGGTACAAATCGCCTATCTCATCTTCACTAGGCAAGCTTAAATCCATGTCGTAAAAAGGCGTGTTTTCCTCGATTTTTAAGATGTAACTCGAGACGTGAGACGCCCCATTTGACTTGCAAAATTCTATGGAGGACGAAAGACTTTCTCTTGTCATATTCGGAAGGCCTATCATCAAGTCGAGCGAAATATTTTCTATACCGGCATTAAAAGCGGAATATATGCTTTTTTTTGCCTGCTCTGCCGTGTGGTTTCTGCCAAGAAATTTAAGCTCGTCTTCGTTTGCTGACTGAAGCCCGAGGGAAATTCGGTTGACTCCACTTTCTTTATAAGAAGTAAAATCCATGTTCGGATTGCTCTCAAGGGTGATTTCGGCGTTTTTGTCGGTGTCTATTTCGCTTAAAATTTCCCGTACTGACTCACTGCCTAAAAGTGACGGAGTGCCGCCGCCAAAATAGACGGTGTCGAAGCGCTCGTTTATCTTTTTTAATCTTTTTAAAGTCTCTTTTACAAAAGTTTCTTTTAAAGTTTTGGAATAGGAAAGTGAATAAAAATCACAATACGGGCATTTTGTCGGGCAAAATGGAACATGAATATACAGCCCTTTCATCAAGGATTTAATTGGTTCATGACAAGGCCAGTGATTAGCTTTGGATAGAAATAAGTCGATTTTTGAGGCATTTTTTCGCCCGCTGCGGCTACGTCGCCGATTTCGCTTACCCTTGTAGGATTCATGATAAATGTGCAGTTGCTCTTGCCAGTTTTAACGCTGTCTACAGCCTCTTCAAAAGACCTAGTGTAGGTTAAGTTTACTTGATTTGCCATGTTTTCTTTGTCGATTCCAAGCAGTCTTTCAAGGATTAGACAGTGAAGTACATTTACATCAAGATTTTTGTAAGACTCGGAAGTGTTCGGCAAAATGTCTTTCATAACTTCGATGTCTTTTAAAGTTAAAATTTTGCAAATGCCGTCATTATCATAAAAACAGAAAGCTTTTTTGCCCTCGTTGTAAAGTTTTTTAAGCTCTTTTTCGCAGGATAAAACATCGGAAAAATCTTCGACTATAAAGTACTCTTCGCACTTTTGAAGTAGCTCGTTTGAGTTAAAATCTTTTAAATCTCTGATTAGTCTATGTGTCGGGAAAACAACAAGGCCAGGGTCGCCCATGTCGCTTAGCATCATCATGACGTATTCACTGCCTGGTGAGTGGATTCCGTTTTCCTTGACGTAGTTTTTGTAGTTTATCGCAGTTTCGTATCTGTGGTGGCCATCTGCGATATAGAGCTTTCTGTCTTTAAAGTCGTCGCAAAGCTCGTTTATTAGCTCTTTGTCGTTTATGACCCAAAGGCTATGATTTACAAGTCCGTCCGAGAAATTGTACCTTGGCTCTTGTGAATTCATCACGTTTGTGGTTCTTTCAAGGCTTTTGTGATCTTCGTCTATGTAAAGTGAATAAATTTGGCTAAAGTTGCAAGAAGTGGCTTTCATAAGGTTTAATCTGTCGGTTTTTGCCTTAGAAAGTGTCTCTTCGTGCGGTAAAACCACGCCATTTTTGAACTCTTCTACCCTTACTCTACAGATGATTCCGCTCACACTCATCTCTTGACCCTCGGTGACTTCGGACTTAAAGCCGAGACGGTAAACGTAAATAGCCTCGTCCATGTCTCTTACCAAGACTTCTTTTTCAAGCCAAGAATTCAAGATTTCTTTGGCGTTTTCGTAAGGGGTTTCGCCTTTTGGAAGCTCGAGTCTTATCACATTGTGCTCGTTTGTATCTATGAATTTAAGTCTTTGTTCTTCGCTGATAATGTCGTAAGGAGGACAGCAAAGTTCTTTAATATCGCCTGCGTTTTTACTATCGTATCTTAGTGCTTTAAAGGGTTTAATGTATGCCATAATTCATCATTCCTTTCATTTTTTTCATTGTAGCATTTTTTTAAGGCTAAAACAATAAAAATCAAAATTTAATCTTTAAATCTTCACACTTTTGTCACATTAGTATAATAAATTTATAGAGATGCTAAATTATTTACTATAAAACAGTTGAAAAAAACTGCAAAATCCTATACAATGTATAGGCGTTTGTTTTTAACGACAACAACACGGGAGGAATTAAACAATGATTGAGGTAAAAAACCTTACAAAACGTTATGGTGCTAACGTAGCGCTTAATGATGTCAATTTCACGATTGAAGAAGGTTCTATCGTGGGTTTTTTGGGGCCTAACGGTGCTGGTAAATCGACCACTATGAATATCATAACAGGATATTTGTCGGCGACAGAGGGTTCTGTTACAGTAAAGGGTAAAAATATTTTGGAGGAGCCAAACGAGGTAAAGGCTATGATAGGCTATTTGCCGGAGTTTCCACCACTTTATACAGACATGACTGTAGATGAGTATCTAAGCTTTATGTACAGCTTAAAAAAGACAAAAATACCTAAAAAAGCGCATATTGACGAGATTTGCGAGATTACAAAAATTACTCATGTGAGAAAAAGAATTATCGGCAATCTTTCAAAAGGATACAAACAACGTGTGGGAATTGCCCAAGCATTAATAGGAAATCCACCCGTGCTTATTTTGGACGAACCAACCGTAGGACTTGACCCAAAACAGATTATTGAGATTAGAAATCTTATTAAGAATTTGGGACAAAGCCATACGGTTATATTAAGTTCACACATTTTGCCTGAGATTCAAGCGGTGTGTGAGAGAATTATTGTTATAAATAAAGGAAATCTAGTTGCCGACGGACAAGCCGACAAACTGGCGCACGACCTTTCTTCAGAGCACAAATTAATCGCAAGAATCGAAGGGCCTGAGAGCGACTTGGTTCACGCTATTAAATCTATGGACCATGTTAAAGAAGTATTTTCTTATGGCGAAAAAGAAAAAGGCGTTTATGAAATTTCTATAGAAGCCGAAGACGAAGTAGACATCAGAAGAAATCTATTTGCTCTTTTAGCAAGAAAAGGCTGGCCACTACTATCTCTTAGAAATACAGATTTAACTCTTGAAGACGTCTTCCTAAGACTTACAAGTTCGGACTACGAGCCGATGAAAAAAGAAGACGATGAAGACGAAACTGACGATGTCGAAATCGAAACCGACGAAGACGAAAAAGAAGAGGAGGAGGCAGAATAATGACAGCGATATTTAAAAGAGAAATTAAATCTTACTTTTCCTCACCGGTGGGATATGTTTGCGTAGCCGGACTTTCAGCACTATATGGATTCTTTTACTTTCAGCTTATGCTAACGGGTTCATCGTCTTACATATCAAGTGTATTTAGCGCAATGTTCCTTTTTGCAATGATGATAATTCCGATTATCACTATGAAATCTATGTCGGAAGACAGAAAAAACAAGACTGACCAAGCGTATTTAACAGCTCCTGTAAGCGTTACAGGAATAGTAGTGGGCAAATTTTTGGCGGCTTTTGCAGTGTATGCGCTTGCAACTGCGGTAGGATCGCTTCCTATATTTGCAATAAGCACTTTTGCAAGTCCACCATGGGCGCTATTTTTTGGAAACTTTATCGCAACACTTCTTTATGGTTCTGCAGTCGTTGCAATAGGCGTTTTCATTTCAAGTCTTACAGAAAGCCAAGTTATCGCAGCGGTAACAACTTTTATAATTGCAATGCTTCTTTACTTCCTAGACGGATTTGCTTCAATGGCTTCTAACTCTTTTGTAAATGATGTAATAAGCTGGCTTTCATTTACAGTTAGATACTCAAGCTTTACAATGGGGCTTTTCAGTATTGCAGATGCAGTTTTCTTCATCAGTGTGACGGCAGTCTTTGTCTTCCTCACCGCTAGAAAACTTGAAAGCAGACGTTGGGGTTAAGAGGAGGTAAATATGAAAAATATTTTTAGTTCAAGTAAATTTAAGCACGGAACAATGGCGACGGTGCTTAGCATTTTATTCATCGCCATAATAGTCGGTGTAAACGTTGGAATGAGCCTGTTGACAGACAGATTCCCGTCAATGAATATCGACATGTCGGCAGAGGGCCTTAATACTCTATCTGAAACAGCACTAGAAACAGCAAATGAAGTTAAAGTTCCAACCACTATCAACATAGTAGGTAAAGAAGAAGACATAAGATCAAGTGCTATTTACAGCGGTGCACAACACAGCCAACTTGCAAATATTGCAGACAGAATGGCAGAGGCAAACAGCCTTATCACCGTAAAATACATAGACCCTGACTTAAATCCTGACTTTTTAATTCAATATGCAAACGACAATCTTACAGTGGGTGACGTCGTTGTTGTGACTGATTTAAGATACAAAGTATTGACTATTGAT
>CAYJFP010000015.1:0-50968 GCA_964369415.1 uncultured Eubacteriales bacterium
AGTCATGTCTCGCCCCGACCAAAAATCTCACGTTTTAGAAGAACTTTCCTCTAAAACGTGAGTTTTTTCTTTTGCCTTTTTTTATGTATTTTTTGTAAAAATTGTTATAATATTAGAAAGGTATAGTTACCATGCGAAAGTGTATTTTTCGTCAATGTGTTTCATGTGGCAAGTATGATACAGTTATGAAAAGTAAAACGATTTGTTACTCTCAGCGATTTTTGCAGTGGCAAAAAGAACAATCAGGGCGTTAGAAGCAGTTATATATTCAGTGATAGTATGCCCTAATTATAAGCACAATGCTTGCTTTTTTAATGATACTGTTGTATAATGTATCATAACATTGCGATGGAATAGGATGCGCATTATTTGGTTAAAATACATCGTATTATTTTAATTAGACAAAGAGGTTAAATATCAATGACTAAGTTATCTTTTGTTATTCCTTGTTATAATTCTGAAAAAACTATTGGAAGTGTTGTAGATTCGATTTGCTCGGTAATGGAAAATGCTAGTGAATTTTCCTATGACATTGTTTTGGTGAATGATTATTCGCCTGACAATACTATTACGGTCCTTAAAAAAATTGCAAATGAGAATAATAATATAACAGTAGTGAATTTTGCTAAAAATTTCGGTCAACATGCCGCTCTTATGGCTGGGCTTAGACATACAACGGGTGAGATAATAGTATTTTTAGACGATGATGGACAAAGTCCTTCCGACCAAATTCTTAATTTGATTAAACCGCTATTTAACGGATATGACCTATCTATAGCTGACTATGGTGTGAAAAAGCAAAGTTTCTTTAAAAATTTTGGCAGTAAAGTTAACGATATAATGGCGGAAAATCTCATAAATAAGCCTAAAAATTTAAATCTTAGCAGTTTTCTTGCGTTTAGACGTTATATAGCAGAAGACATGATGAGGTATGAAAATTCTTTTCCTTATATAGGTGGATTACTTTTAAGGGCAACCAATAATATAGCAAATGTAAAAATGGAAGACAATGAAAGAGAAGAGGGGAAAAGTAATTATAACTTTAGAAAGCTAATTTCTCTTTGGATGAATGGTTTTACTTCTTTCAGCGTAAAGCCGCTTAGAATGGCTACTTTTTTAGGAGGATTAACTGCATTTGCGGGAGTTATCTATACTATGTATATAATAATATCAAGACTTTTAAATCCGGATATGGCTGAAGGTTTTAGTACCATAGTATCGCTTCAAATAATATTTAGTGGAGTTATCTTAATGGTTTTGGGCATGATAGGCGAATATGTTGGGCGTATTTTTTTAAGTCTAAACAAAATGCCACAGTACGTTATTAAAGAAGTGGTAAAGAGTAAAAGTAACATAGATGATTCTATGGTTTAGGAGGAAGAAGATTTGCAAGTAACAAATGCTTTTTGGGAAAAAAGAAATTTAGGCGTTGAGTGCAATGAAATCAAAATAGAGGATAAAGACACTGAAAGTGAAATTGAAAAGATTTTACTAGAAAACGAAGCAGAATACACCGTTGTCAAGGTGCCGTCGGGCAAGTTTGATGCAATGTTTTTGCTGTCGAAACTTGGCTATACTTATGTTGAATCGAGCATGAATTTAGTTCATGATTTAAAAAATATTCCGCTAAGCCCAATTCATCAAAGGATAATGAATACGATTACTTTTACACCGATGAATGATAGTGACATAAATTTGATGTGTGATGAAATTAGAAAAGGAATTTACACAACGGATAGAATATACGCAGACCCATCTTTCACAAATGAACAGGCGGCAAATAGATATATAAACTGGCTTATGGATGAAAAAGAGAGAGGCACAGAGCTTTTTAACTTGTGTCATAAAGATAAGATTATAGGTTTTTTTGCATTTAAAGATATTGGAAATAACACATGTTATCCATTTTTAGTTGCAATGTATAAGGACTTTTTGTTGTCAGGTCTTGGCTTATGCACTATCGAAAAGCCATTAAAACTGGCTGTAGATAGGGGATATAAAAATTATTCAACCTATGTTTCGTCTAATAATACCAGCCAAATTAACACACACATGCTTTTAGGCTTTAAAATTAAAAGTATGGAAAGTGTATATGTTAAACATATTTTAAAGTAATGGTGATTGAATGTTTAAGAATAAAAATGTCTTTGTTACAGGAACAAATAAGGGTATCGGTAAAGAAATTTTAACACAGTTTGCTATAAAGGGAGCCAATGTTTTTGCGCATGCAAGAAAAGAAACTCCTGATTTTTTGCTGTTTATAGAAGAACTAAGAAAAGAACATCAGGCAAATATAACGCCAGTTTTTTTTGATATGACAGATAGTGTTAAGATGAAAGAAGAGATTCAGAAATTATATAAGAATAAAAATTATATAGATATCTTGGTGAATAATGCAGGAGTTGCCCATGGTGCTTTTTTTCAAATGACTTCGGTTTCACAAATTAAAGAAGTGTTTGATATAAACTTTTTTTCGCATATGGAACTTACTCAGCTTATACTTAAAAGAATGACTCAAAGAGAAAATGCAAGTATAGTAAATATTTCTTCAATATCGGGTATAGATTTAAAAGAAGGCAACTGTGCTTATGGAACTTCAAAGGCGGCTATGATTGCGTGGACAAAGGTTTTAAGTAAAGAACTGGCTAGATACAAGATTAGAGTAAATGCGATTGCGCCAGGACTTACAGATACACAAATGGCAACTATGATGGAAAATAAAGCGGGAGCAGAAATGACAAATTCTTCTTTGATGAAGCGACTAGGCACACCAAAGGAAATAGCCGAGGTGGTTCTGTTTTTGAGCAGTGATAATTCATCGTTTATAAATGGACAAATTATAAGAGCAGACGGAGGCGAGATGTAATGGATAATAAACTATTGCTTGAATGCAAAAAAGCCGCAGATCAAATGCGAAGAGATGTAATAGAAATGGCATATAGTGTCGGAAACACTGGTTCTCACATAGGTGGGGCGCTTTCTATGATAGAGATTATGGCAGTGCTTTATAAGGGCGTTATGAACTACGACATCAATAACACTTATATGGAAGAAAGAGATAGATTTATTTTAAGCAAGGGGCATGGTGTAATGGCTCAGTATGCCGCTTTAAAACAAATTGGACTTTTAAGCGATGAAGACCTTAAAACCTTTAAAAAGAACGAGACAAAACTGTATGCGCATCCATCAATGAATATGGAAATAGGAATAGAGTTTTCAAGCGGAAGCTTGGGACAAGGTTTATCGCTTGCTGTCGGAAGTGCTATTGCGCTTAAGAGAAAAGAAAACGAAAAGAGTAGAGTGTTTGTTCTTCTTGGCGATGGAGAGTGCGACGAAGGCTCGGTATGGGAAGCTGCTGCAAGTGCATCGCATTATAATCTTAATAATGTTGTTGTTATTGTGGATAAAAATCAACTGCAATACGACGGAAAAACAAGCGATATCTTGATGATGGACAATTTAAGCGAAAAGTTTAAAAGCTTTGGATTAGAGGTGTTAGAAATTGATGGGCATGATATAGAACAATTACTTTCGGCGTTTAATACAGTCTCGGACAAGCCGATTGCCGTTATTGCAAACACGGTAAAAGGCAAAGGGGTTTCGTTTATGGAAAATAACCATTTGTGGCATAACGGTAGGCTTACACAAAAGCAATATGAACAAGCGTTAGAAGAGCAGGAGGGGAAGTAAAGTGTTAGAGTACAGTAAAGGCAATATACGATTGTGGTCGAGACTAGGCTCTTGTGGAGCATTTGGTGCGGCGGCAATGGAACTTGCACAAACGAATGATAAAGCACTGATGATAACCTCGGACTTGTGTTTTTATTCAGGGCTGGATAGGTTTAAAGCACAGTACCCAGATAAAATATACAACTGTGGAATAGCAGAACAAAATATGATAGGAATTGCAGCGGGAATGGCTAAAGAGGGATTTGTTCCGTTTGCAACAACATATGCCACTTTTGCATCTACAAGATGTGCAGACCAAGTAAGGGTCAATATGGGATACATGAAGCTTAATATGAAGCTTATTGGATTAACTTCTGGATTGTCGGTTGGAATTTTAGGTGCGACACATGTCAGCATAGAAGACATAGCGATAATGAGGTCTATACCGAATATAATTATCCTGTCACCGGCTGATGCCACCGAGTCTATAAAGGCGTGTTTAGCGGCGGCAGAAACAAATGAGCCAGTCTATATAAGACTTTCAGGACCGATGAATAACCCTATAGTATATAATGAAGACTATGATTTTAAAATAGGTAAGGCAGAAAAGATAGTTGAAAGCCAGAAAAGTGAAATCAGCATTATTGCTACAGGAACAATGGTTCACACAGCTATGAAGGCAGCTGAAATTATTAAGGAGCAAAACGGAATTGATGTCGATGTAATCAATATGCATACAATTAAACCTCTTGATACAGACATGATAGACAGCTGCTTAAGTTCGAAAATGATAGTTACAGTGGAGGAGCATAGCGTAATAGGTGGCTTGGGTTCAGCTGTTTCTGAATATTTATCGGATAAAACGGTAAGACCACCACAACAAATTATTGGAATAGAAGATAGATTTCCACATGCTGGAGAGTATGATTTCTTAATAGAAAGCTATGGGCTAAAAAAAGAGCAAATCGCACAGAATATAATGGATAAATTTAATAGTATAAACAAATAATATACGCCAAAATGGCAAAAGGAGTAAAAATTATGAATAATTTAGAAAAATACACAAACGCATTTGTAGAAACATTTGGTATCGAAGCTGACAAGGCGGAGGGTCTTGAGTATCAAGCGATAGCAGAGTGGGACAGTGTAGGTCACATGAATTTAGTTGCTGCTATAGAAGACAGCTTTGAAATCATGATGGACACAGATGATATTATCGATTTTAGTTCTTTTGAAAAAGGCAAGGAGATAATGGCGAAATATGATGTGGAAATTAAATAATTATAAAGATAATACCATAGTAGTCACTGAAGAAGGCAGAGAAGTAAGCTATCTTGAATTTGAAAAAATGTCGGAAGATTTAGCGAGAAATTTTAAAAACAGGTGCCTTGTGTTTAATCTTTGTACCAATACTTTAGGATCGCTTTTAGGCTATGTTACAATGATAAATAACAAAGTTGTGCCGCTTCTTATAGACGCTAATTTGAACGAAGATTTACTGAATAATTTGATAGAAACGTATAAGCCTGATTTTCTATGGGTTTCGGATGAAAAGGCGAAAAATTTTGGTGAGTTTGAAGCTGTGTATAGTACCGAGGGTTACACTCTTATCAAAACAGGCTTTGAAAATGTTTATGAAATATACGATGAAGTAGCGCTTCTTCTTACTACCTCGGGTTCTACAGGCAGCTTTAAACTTGTAAAACAAAGTTATAAAAATATTAATGCTAATATGGAAAGTATTGCTAAATATTTGAATATTGATGAAAATGAACGCCCAATAACTACACTGCCTATGAACTACACCTATGGGCTTTCAATAATAAACAGCCACTTAGCAAAGGGTGCTAGTATTATTTTAACAGAAAAAACCTTGATGCAAAAAGAGTTTTGGACACAGCTAAAAGAGTTTAAAGCGACGTCTTTTGGCGGAGTTCCTTATACTTATGAAATGCTTGTGAGATTGAGATTTTTCGGCATGGATTTGCCATATATTAAAACCATGACTCAAGCAGGTGGAAAACTTTCTTTTGACCTTCATAAAAAATTTGCCGAATACGCAGAAGAAAAAGGTAAAAAGCTAGTAATCATGTACGGCCAAACCGAGGCAACTGCAAGAATGTCGTATTTACCGTTTGAAAACTCGCTGAAAAAAGCTGGAAGCATAGGCATTGCTATACCAGGTGGGCAGTTTGACTTGATTGATGTTGACGGAAACATTATAAATGACAGTGAAACAGTCGGAGAGCTTAGGTACAAAGGCGAGAATGTAACTCTTGGATATGCAGAGTGCGGAGAAGACTTAGCCAAAGGCGATGAGAGAAACGGTATACTTGTAACAGGTGACATGGCGAAATTTGATGAGGACGGATACTTTTATATAGTCGGAAGAAAGAAACGTTTTCTAAAAATTTATGGCAGCAGGGTAAATTTGGATGAGACAGAACAACTTCTTAAACGTGAGTTTGAGGGGATAGACTGCGCCTGTGCGGGTGTTGACGATAAACTTTTTGTTTTTATTACAAATGAAGAAAAATTAGCAGATGTAATGTCATTTATTTCTAATAAGACAAATATAAATAGGGCGGCTGTCAAAGTTAAAGTTATTGACAGTATACCAAGAAATGAATCAGGCAAGATTGCCTATCCTAAATTGGAGTGTCATTATGATACAATATGAAGAAATACTAAATTACAAACCATTTGAGGTTAATAAGCAAGAAAAAGAAAAGCTTTTGACAAAAAGACTGCTTGACTTGACTCTTTTTCATTATGAAAACTGTCTGGAGTATAGAAATATGCTTGATGCAGTGAATTTTAGTGCGGACAAAATCGTATCGTACAAAGATTTACCGTTTCTTCCAGTAAGTTTGTTTAAGGAGCTCGATTTGAAAAGCGTAGCTAAGGAAGAAATTTTTAAAACAATGACATCTTCGGGTACGACAGGACAAGCGGTTTCAAAGATTTATCTTGATAAAAAAACAGCAGGAAATCAGCAAAAAACACTGGTAAATATTGTGAACTCCTTTACAGGGGCAAAAAGGCTTCCTATGCTGATAATTGACAGTCCAAGCGTTGTAAAAGACAGAAAAATGTTTTCTGCAAGGGGTGCTGGAATACTTGGATTTTCCATATTTGGTGCAGATAAAACCTATGCACTTGACGACAACATGAATATTGATTTAAATGCGATAAAAGAATTTTTAAGCAGGCATAAAGGTGAAAAAATCTTATTATTTGGATTTACTTTTATGATTTGGCAGCATTTTTACAAGGAACTTTTAAAAATAGATGAAAAAATTGATTTGTCAAATGGAATCTTGATTCATGGTGGTGGATGGAAAAAACTTATAAATGAAGCCGTTTCTAAAGAAGAATTTAAGCAAAAATTTATAGATGTGTGCGGTCTTTCTGACATACATGATTACTACGGAATGGTTGAACAAACCGGTTGTATATACATGGAATGCGAGCACGGACATTTGCATGCAAGTGTTTATTCTGATGTAATTACCAGAAGGCACACGGATTTTTCAGTGTGTGATTTTGGAGAGGTCGGAATTATTCAGGTTGTTTCCATGCTGCCTGAGAGTTATCCTGGGCACAGTCTTTTGACAGAAGACGAGGGTGTGGTCTTAGGAGAAGACGACTGCAAATGCGGTAGACCTGGAAAATACTTTAAGATTAATGGAAGACTAAAAAATGCAGAGCTGAGAGGATGTAGTGACACATATGCAAGTAAATTTTAATGAACTTAAGTTTTATGTGGGCGACTTAAATGTAGTCGAAGACATGAAAAAGACTCATCCATTACAGCCTTTTTCTGATGAAGTGTTAGAGTTTTTATCAGCTCTTTCAAAAAAACTTATGGTAATGGGTAAGGAATATCCAGATGTTGTCACCTTTGCGTTTTGGTGCAGAAAAGCCGCGATGCAAAAAGAAAAACAGAAATACACCGACCTTGACAATAGACTTGGAAGAGGCATTGCCTTTCATAGTACACCGTCAAATGTTCCTGTTAACTGTGCTTTCAGCTTTGCTAGTGCCTTACTTGCTGGAAATGCAAATTTGGTGCGCCTTCCAGCTAAAGACTTCCCACAAGTCGAGATTATTTGCAATGCGATAAACTCCGTTATTTCAGAGGGGCATGAAGCGATGATTCCTTATATCTGCATGTTTAAGTATCCACCGATAAAGGAAATAAGCGATTATTTTTCATCGGTTTGCGATTCTAGGATAGTATGGGGTGGCGATAACACTATAGCCGAAATGAGAGCGTCAAAGCTAAAAGCAAGGGCGAATGAAGTGACTTTTGCTGATAGACATTCTGCGGTCGTTATTAATGCCGATGAATATCTTAATGAAGATAATAAAGAAAGAGTTGCACAAGATTTTTATAATGATAGCTACTATTCAGACCAAAATGCGTGTACAGCGCCTAGAATAGTCATATGGACTGGAAAAGAGAAAGAAAAGGCAAAATGTGAGTTTTGGAAGCATTTACACCGACTTGTAAAAGAGAAATATACGTTTACTCCAGTGCAATCTGTAGGAAAGCTCAGTGCTTTTTATAGGCTTTCATCTAATTTAAAGGTAGAAAAAGTAAGTGCAGATGACGAGTTTATAACCAGAATAAAAACAGAAAAATTATACGATAATATTATGGATTATAAGTATAACAGCGGTTTTTTCATTGAGTATGATGCAAATAATTTAGAAGAGATTCTTCCGATTTGTGATAATAAGTGTCAGACAATAACTTATTTTGGATTAGACAAAGATACTATCATGAATTTTTACAAAAGCCTTAGACCCTTTGGTGTGGATAGATTTGTACCAATGGGAAAATCTATGGATTTCACCTTGGTTTGGGACGGCTATGATTTGATTTATAGCTTATCAAGAAAATTTTCTGTAATTTGATAGAAGTATAAGTTAAAAAGAGGAGAATAAGTTGAAAATCAGCTTATCCTCCTCTTTTATTGATTACGCTATAGAGTTTATTATTGTACCTTAGAAAGTCAGTTTATTAGAAAGTCTTTAATCGCCTGAACTGTTATGTCTTGTTGCTGTTTTGGCGTTATTAATCCGTCTGGATCACCAGGCTGTTTACCATAGTTTCCAAACCCTGCGTGATTTCCCCCTTCGATAACTACGATATTATCGCTGTAGTCTATGCCGTTTTCAATACTTGAATTAAGTGTACCATAAATTGTTAGAGATTTCTCGGTAGGGAAATCGCCGTAAACATAAGAGCCTAGGACTATCACGCCATCTATTAGTTCTTGATGGTTTGAGGCAAAGTCACTTGCCATTGCACCGCCAAGTGAGTGTCCCGCCATGTACCAAGAGTTTATTTCTGGATGTTCTTCAATAATTTTTAAGGCCGCATTAGCATCGAAAAACGCCTGATTAAGTGGCATATCAACTAAGAAACACGTTAATCCTGTTTCTAGTGTGATTTTCTCAAAAAGTGGCAAATAGGCACTGTTTTCCACTTTTGAACCGGGATAAAAAATTATTGCACTATCAGCTTCTGTGGTTGAAGTTATCGTTATAACATTTTTGTTTACCGATACATTTTCGCTCTCGTTTAGTATTTTAAGCGCCTCTTCTTCTACAGGAAACGGCACTGCCAGATAAATAAACATGGCTATAACTAAGACTAAAAAGAATGACAATATAGAAAATAAAATGATTTTCTTTTTACTTATTTTAACTTTTTTCATTGTTTTGCCCCTTTATAAATTATGCGTAAAATAAAACCACAAGCTCGTTTTAAAATTTGCTTGTGGCTTTTAATTTAGTCGTTATAAATTGAGTATGTGTTTTTACCTTTTCGCTTAGATTCATACAATGCGGTATCTGCATTTTTATATAGAATATCAAAATCTTTGCCGTGTTTTGGCGTAATTGCGATACCTATACTTATCGAAACTTTTACACTGTCGCCACGGCCATTTGCAAATGGAACATTAATATCCTTGCACAAATCATGAGCCTTTGACGCTATAATTTCAGGTGCTGTGGTATTTTTTAAAAATATCACAAATTCATCTCCGCCAATACGCCCTACTATATCATGCTCTCTGAAAATGTTTTTTATTCTCTTTGACAAAAAAATAAGCACTTTATCACCATAAGGATGCCCCTTGCTGTCGTTAATATTCTTAAAATCGTCAATATCTAAAATAAAAAATGCGCCAATGTTTTCTTTTTCTAGTTCTTCCTCTATCTTAGCTTGTGTAGTCATTTTGTTGTATACGCCGACAAGTGGGTCGAGCTCTGCTTGATTTCTGCTTTCGATTAACTCACTCATTTTCTCTTCAATAGCTCTTTCTAAAATCTCATTCTTAAGTTTGTAATCGTGTAAAAAGTCGAATCTAATAACTAAAGCTATCGACAAGGTAATCACGCCAAGCCAAGTCAAAGGAGCAATTATTTGATGAAGAGGCAAATAAATAGGATCAAAAGTATCTGAATTTGCGTAAATGAAAGTGTTAAATGTCAAATATATCGTCGCTGCAATCAAAAACGCCAATACAAAAAGAATCTGCTCTTTACTTTGATTAATTAGCTTCAAAAATCTACTGGGAACTAAGGCATATACAGCAGCACAAAATATCATGCATATAAACCAAGAGATAACTATATGTACAAATAAAAATTGATGATTATGAGTAATTTCTGCAATAGAAAGGTTTAATAATAATGCGCCAGAAGAAATCACAATAGACTCTACGCATACGAGATAGATAGTGGCCAATAAAGTATACATCAGCCGTCCTAAAACATTATTTTTAAAGAAGATAAATAAATCTATCAAATTAAAGGTGAATACCATTAAATATGTAATAAGTGGGTTTTGATTAAATCCATAAACAATAACGGTAAAAATAACCGCATTAACAACAGCCGCTATATAAACAGGAGCTATTCCGAATCTAAGACTATCCATAACTTTTTCACATATTTTAAAGAAGAAGAAATTTGTTCCAAGAAAAAATATAAAATACAATGCGGTAAGCATTTCTATCATATGTTACACCCCCTACTATAATATTCTACAACAAATGTAACAATTTGTAAAGGGTGAAATTTTCTCTCATTGTTAGTTCATATTGCAATTAATTGTTATTTGTGATAAAATCAATCTAATGGTCTTTCTAAAAGTGTAAAATTCACTTTTACCATGCGAGAAACATGGCTTGAAAGATGATAAGCTATTCTGCAGAAAGTTTTTTGTATTCAAAGCCCCAATTTTCCATTGCTTCTAATACAGGTCTTAAGCTTTCTCCAAGCTCGGTAAGAGAGTATTCAACCTTTGGTGGAACCTGTGCATATACTTTTCTGCTTACAAGTCCAGTTTCTTCCATTTTTCGAAGATTTGCGGTTAAAACTTTTTGTGAGATGCCACCGATAGACTTTTTAAGCTCGGTAAACCTTTTTGTTCCAGAGTTTAAATCTCTTATAATAAGAATTTTCCATTTGTCGCTTATTAAAGTTAAGGTGGTTTCGATAGGGCAGGCGGGTAGTTCATTTGCCATAATAATACTCCTTTGGTTTCTTTTGGTAACTAAGGAACAAATTTGTGCGTACTTTACAAATGCTCTTTATAGCTATACAATAACACATGACAGTTATAATGTCAATCAAGAAATAAAATTGAAACGAGGTAAGAAAATGAAAAAAATTCTAACAATGCTTTTAGCTGCATCTACACTTGTATTTGCCTTTGCGGCGTGTTCAGCGCCTTCGGCTGAAAGTTCGTCTAGCGAAGCTTCTCAAAGTGAGTCGGAAAACTCCGAAGACTCTACCGAAAAGGAAACTTTAAGAGTCGGTATGGATTTAAAATTTCCACCGTTTTCATACGTTGGTGATGACGGTGAACCAGCTGGATTTGAGCCTGTAATTGCCGAAGCCTTCGGTGAATTTATGGGAATGGACGTCGAAATAGTCGATACTGATTTCAGCCTTTTGATTCCAGCACTTGAAACAGGTGATGTAGATATTCTAATTGCCGACATGTCTTATACAGAGGAAAGAGCTCAAAAAGCTGATTTCTCCGACGAATACAGATATACACAGTCTTTAGCTCTTGTGAATAAAGAATTTGCCGAGGCGAATAATATTACAGACGACATGCCACCAGAGGAATTTTTCCATCTAGAAGGCTCAAAGTTTGTAGGGCTTTCGGGTACTTTTGGCGTTATCGTTCCGCTTGATTACGGCGCAGAAGTAAGCGAAGCTACAGAAATTGGAACTGCGATTTTAGAAGTATCAAACGGAAGTGCGACTGGCCTTGTAGCTTCAAACGAAATACACAGCTTCCATGCCGCAAACAAGGACACAACTATCGTCTATGGCATAGGAAATGTGTCAGGCTCAAGCTTTGTAGTCAAAAAAGGCGACAGCGAGATGCTTGAAAAATCAAACGAATTTATAGAGTCAATGTATGCAGAAGGCGGACTTTATGATCAAATCAGAGAGGAATATGACGCTATAATCGGTGAATTTTTGTCAAGCGATGAACTAGGTCTTGACTACATTATTTATCCACCGAATAGCTAAAAAGAAATTTTATGAAGAAAAAATCGGAAGTTTTATGGTATGCACTTGTCATAGTTGTTTTTATAGGACTTATAGCCTTGGCATTGATGTTTTCGACCGATAATCCGCAGTATCACTTGATTTTTAATTCGGGCGAGTTGCTTTTACAGGCGTTTTGGGGCACTATTTACGTCAGTATAGTAACCCTTGTGGGCACGCTTATACTAGGATTTGTCCTGTTCATGATGATGCGCTCGAAAATAGTGATTTTAAGGGCGATTTCAAATGTTTTTAACGAAATCATCATGGGTACGCCGCTGCTTGTCATGATTTTTTTAATCGTGTACGTTTTCGGAGCGGTAATAGGCTATAACGACAAGCTTATCCTTGGTATAATTGCCTTGATACTCTACAATGCGCCCTACGTTGCAAATGCATATGAAACCACTGCGGCTGTTGTGGATAATGACCAGTACACCGTCATGGATTTGTACCAGTTTAAGTGGTATCAAAGGTATATTTACATCATCATACCACAAATGATAAAGCCCTTTATCCCGTCTTTAATCAACAACCTTTCAAGCGTAATTAAAAGTTCGTCTTTGTTAAATATAATTTCAATCACCGAGATTACCTATATAATCTCAACTATTGCCCAAAGAAATTTTGCCTTTATCGAAGGGTATTATGTGATGTGGATAATGTATCTAGTTGTCACGATACCGCTTTCACTTATCGCAAAATATATTGGAAAAAAGGTGGGTGCGTAATGGATATTAAGGTAAGAAATTTAACAAAAACTTACGGAGAACACGGAATTTTGAATAATATCAGCTTTGAGGCTAGTGGCTATAAATCTATTGGGATTATTGGCGAGTCCGGCTGTGGCAAGTCAACTTTGCTTCGTCAGTTATCGGGGATTGAATCACCCGACAGTGGAAGTATAGAGGTAAATGGACTTTCTCCAATAGAAAATAAAGAAGAGTTTTTATCGACCATCGGAGTGGTATTTCAAAAGCACAATCTGTTTCCACATTTAAGCATAAAAAAGAATATTACGCTGATTCTTAACAAGATTAAGAAAATGGATAAGAGTGAAGCCGACAAAAAAGCCGACGAGTTGCTACAAAAGCTTTTTATCGAGAATGAATCGGGCAAAAAGCCAAGCCAAGTATCGGGTGGGCAGGCACAAAGGGCATCTATTGCAAGGGCGCTTGCGACCGACCCGAAGCTCATATTTTTGGATGAGCCGACAGCGGCGCTTGACCCACTGCTTACCGATGAAGTTTTAAAAGCGGTAAAGGAACTGAAAAAAGAGGGTAGACACTTTATATTTGTGACACACGAAATATCCTTTCTAAAAGAGTTTGCCGACTACATCATCTTCATGAAAAACGGCGAAATATGCGAAAGCGGTGGTAGTGAATGCCTTGAAGCACCGAAAACAAGAGAACTTGCCGAGTTTCTTAAAATTTATTAAAACTAAAAAGTAGGGATGACCATTTGCGGTTATCCCTACTTTCTATTTAGTCATTATTTTTCTTAAAGTGTTCCTCTATGATATACCTAGGCCTACCCTTGACTTCGCTGTAAATTTTTCCTATATAGGTGCCCACAACTCCCATACACAATAGCTGTATTCCTCCTAAAAGCCAAATCGAGGCGACAGTGGCGGTCCAACCGCTTACAGTGTTTCCAGTAAAAAAGGAAATGAAAACATACAAAAGGGCAAGTAGGCTTAAAATAGAAATTAAAATGCCAAAGCTTGAAATCATTTTAAGTGGTTTTACACTGAAAGAACTTATGCCCTCAAAGGCAAAACTGAGCATTTTCTTAAGCGGATATTTAGACTCGCCCGCAAATCTTTCGTTTCTTTTATAATATACCGTGGTGTTTTTATAGCCAATAGTCGGAATTATTCCTCTTAAAAACAGGTTAACTTCCTTGTGCTCGCTAAGGGCTTCAAGCGCCCTTTTGCTCATAAGTCTGTAGTCGGCGTGGTTATAAACGATTTCAACGCCCAAAACTTTCATCAATTTATAAAAACCTTGTGCGGTAAACTTTTTGAAAAAGCTGTCGGTGGTTCTGTCTTCTCTAACCCCGTAGACTACGTCATAGCCGTCCTGAAATTTCTTTACAAAATCGTCAAGCACCTCGATATCGTCCTGTAAATCGGCATCAAGACTAATAGCGCAGTCAGAATACTCCTTAGCCGTCATAAGACCTGCTAAAACAGCGTTTTGGTGCCCCTTGTTATGAGCAAGCTTAAGGCCCTCCATACAGTCGTAAGTGTTTGAAAGCTCGGTGATTAATTCCCACGTCCTATCACGGCTTCCGTCATCGACATACAAAATCTTGCTGTCGGTGTGAATAAGTCCACTTTTCATCATTCTAGAAAGTTTGTCGTCAAGCCTTTTTGCAGTTTCAGCTATAACTTCCTCTTCGTTATAGCAAGGAATTACAAAATAAACTTTGGTTTCCTTTTGACTCATAATTTCTCCATTCATACGTTAATCTTCTATTTCCGAAATATATCCAATTTTGCCATCGGTTATAGTGATGTTCATCTGCTTGCAATAAGCCTTAAAGCTTCCTCTTTTTCTTGTCTGTTTTCTAGGAGGAGTGTGGTTTTTAAATTTTCTTGAGACAAATATATATATAAAGAAACAAGCAAAAGAAAGCACCGAAACCAATATACCAGTGCTAAGACCGGGTGTTGAGTATCTAAACTCAATGACAACTTCTTCACCGGCGGGAACAACAACGGACATGAATCCGATATTTGTTTTAAGTATTTCACTTGGTGCACCGTTTACATAGGCGCTCCAGCCGTTTTCTATCGGTACGCTGAAAAACAGCACTCGGCTCTCATCCGCATTACTCTTTGCGGTAAAGCCAGTGTTGGTGTAGGTGAAATCAGTGGCGGTCGACGAGGCTCTTTCTTTGCAGTCGTCTAAGTATTCTTCTTCGGTGAAAATAGCGTCAGAAAGAGGATATTTTGGCAGAAGTGCTGCCCATTTTCCGTCATCTTCATCGGGGACAATGGCGGTTTTGAGCATTAAAAGCTGCCTGCTACTCTCGCTTAAATCAGCGGCTTCGCTTTCGGTTACATAGCTTGTGTACTCAAATCCCATAGGGATATATGCTTCATTTTCCCAAATGTCAAAGCCGTTTGCATTTCCATAGTAAATAAATCCAGGCATTTCAGGGCTGTCGTAGTTTTCGCCGCCAAAATAGTCGTTGTCATGGTCGTCGTCAAACAGCCACTTAACAGAGGTGATTCCTCTTATTGCATAATTTTCAGGTTCAGGCCTTGAGCCGACATCTCTTTGAACGCCGACAAAGTCATAGAACTCCATGATAGAACCTGGAACAATGCTGTGAAAAGCCTGTATCGTGGGAATTCCCCAGAACATTCCACTGTTATCAAGGGATTCGTAAAAATCAGACCTAGTGTTCTCTAAATCCTCAAGCTGAACGTTTTTACCGCCGTTTAAAGCATAAGGAATTAAATGATCATAAGGGTCACTTGACTGAGTTTTTCCAAGTGCGATGAAAAACGCACCGTAAACCACCGAAACCGTGCAAACAAGGCTTAAACTTACCTTTAGACGGTTTTCTTTTTTGACAAATGCAAAAATAAATACCACAAGGGCAAGGCAAAATACGGAAATTGCAACGTAGGTCCAAAATCTAGTCGGGTATTTTTCAAGCCCAAAAACTACTACTTCGGTGCCGTTTTCTTCGGTAATATCGGGCATAAGTCCAATTAATAATGATGTGGCAGATATTACCACGACAGACCAAGTAATAGAGCGCTTGAAGTCCACCCTTGTCGATTCAAGACTTAAAACAGTGGCAAGTGTCATCATTAATACAGGAATATAGAACCATCTTGCGTAATAAGAGGCGTTGAACATTTGAAAAGCCGAGTTTAAAACGGGGACTAGCATGCATAATAAAAGGATGTAGAGCACTTTTTTCAGCCAGTGTTTTTTCCGCTGTTGAAGCCAAGCTACTACGCCCGTCATTCCAAACATCGGCAGCCAAAGTCCGATAGAAGCCCACTGTGAGCCAGAATCCGGCGTGAAATTTGACCTCGAGGGCAAATCGGGTGGGAAGAACATCGCTTGTAAAATGTGAATATACCTTTGATTTCTGTCGTATAAAAGAGCACTCCAGCCGTTAATCGGATTTGATACACGGTAATTTTGAAGTATGGTGTAAATCGAAGGGAGCAGAAGCATCATCGACATTCCAAGTCCGATTACACACTCAAGAGCGAGAAAAAGAAAGTCTTTTATCGAGATTTTATAGCTTTTTGTAAGAAGTCTAACAAAGAAATATATGGCGCAAAAAATAACTTGTCCGACAAAAAAATAGTAGTTCATCATGCAAGATGCAAATACAAAAAGCGCCACTACACCACGTCTTTTACTTAAAACATATTCATCAAGCGCCCAAAGCAAAAACGGAAAAATCAAGATAGCTTCGTGGAAATGGTTGAAAAAAACGTTGAAAAGTGAAAAACCTGAAAATGCGTAGAGCACACCGCCTAAAATAGCGTAATTCTTATTTTTGACATATCTTTGCAAATAGGTAAATGCCGCAAGGCAGCAAAAAGCAAATTTCAGCATTAAAAGCGGCCCCATTAAATACTGGACAAACTCTGTTGGGAAGAACAAAGTGATGTAGAAAAACGGGCTTCCGAGCAGGTAAAACGAATACGAGCCAACAAAATTTGCACCTAAATCGGTGTATTGGTTCCAGCCGAGATTTCCACTGGACACTGCCTCGTGTGCAAGAGTGTAAAACGGCACTTGTTGAACGTTGAAGTCGCCATAAAAAAGGAATCTGCCGCCATCTCTAATGATAAATGGTATGAACATTATGAAGGCCAGTATCAGTCCTAGTCCAAAAGCTTTTAAGTAGAAATTCTGCCTAAAAAAGCCTCTTTGCTTAATATCTGTCAAAATCTTACCTCATTTCTTATGCTTAGTAGTAAATATTTATATTGAAAAATAGATAATTTTAGTGTAAAATTTAATTTAAAAAATAAAGGAGTTCCAAAATGTATAGTTTTTTTCCGATGATTTCAAGAATGAAATATATAGAGCGCTGGGGTCTCATGAGAAACACGAGGGGCGAAAATTTAAGCGAGCATAGCTTAGAAACCGCCGTAATTGCCCATGCGCTTACGCTTATAAAAAATAAAGAGGAAAATCTCAGCCTTTCCCCCGACAGGGCGGCAGTGCTTGCGATGTTTCACGACTGCACCGAGATAATCACCGGTGATTTGCCAACGCCTATAAAGTACGACAATGAAGAAATTAAAAACGTGTACAAAAAAATCGAAACCGCCGCCGCCGACAGGCTTATTTCAATGCTTCCAGGTTACTTAAAAGACGAGTACAAAGACATTTTAAGCATGGAAAACGATAGAGAATACAAAAAAATAGTCAAAGCCGCCGACAAAATTTCAGCCCTTATAAAATGCATAGAAGAGAAAAAGAGCGGAAACAAAGAGTTTTTAGAAGCAGAGGAAAGCACCTATCAGAAGCTTAAAGAAATGAAGCTTAAAGAAGTGGATATTTTCTTAAATGACATTATTCCTTTGTATAATCTAAGCCTTGACTTACAAAACAGGTGATTTATTCGGATAAATTTAGCTGAGACAAAAGCTCTTTTAAATCGTCCTCGCCGTAAAATTCGATTTGAAGTGTGCCTTTTTTCTGGCTTCCACCGACGACTACTTTTCTGCCTAAGTGGCTGTTAAGTGCAAGTTCGGCCTCGCTAAAATAGGTGTTTTTTACCTTTTCTTTTTTTACACTGTTCTTTTGTTTAAGCATCGCTTCAAGCTGTCTTACTGAAAGATTTTTTTCTTTCACAAGTAAGGCGGCTTTAATCATTTCTTCTTTTTCGCCAAATCCTAGAAGAGTCCTTGCGTGTCCGGCACTGATTTCACCCTTTAAAAGCATTTCCAAAACTTCTTCAGGCAAAGCCAATAATCTTAATGCGTTTGTGACAGCCGGTCTTGATTTTCCGACCGATTTTGAAACGTCTTCTTGCGTAAAACCGTAACTGTTTATCAAGCTTTCATAGCCCTTTGCCTCTTCAATCGGGTTTAGGTCTTCTCTTTGCAAATTTTCGATTAATGAAAGCTGTAAATATTCTTTGTCGTCCATTTCACGAATAAGAACAGGAACTTCTTTAAGTCCTGCCATTCTAGCGGCACGCCATCTTCTTTCGCCGGCTACAATTTGATAACCGCCAGTAAAAATGGGCCTTACTAATATTGGCTGAATCAGTCCGTGAGTCATGATAGACTGCGCAAGCTCGGATAAAGCCTGCGGGTCAAACTCTTTTCGAGGTTGTTCTCTATTAGGTTCAATTTCGTTTATGTCCAAAACCGTGCCTGAGCTGTTATCTTCGGTGTTTTCTTCAAATATTAAGCCAAGACCTTTTCCAAGGCCACCTTTTTTTGCCATAATGATACTCCATTTCTACTTGTTGTTCTTGATTAACTCTTTTGAAAGAGACAGGTAAGACTCAGAGCCTTTACCCGATTTATCATAGTAAATAACAGGCTTTCCAAATCCAGGAGCCTCAGAAATTCTGACGCTTCTCGGGATTAAAGAAGCAAAAACTTTTTTCGGAAAATACTTTTTGACTTCGGTTACCACCTGTTGTGTTAAGTTTAGTCTACCGTCGTACATAGTTAGCAGTACACCCTCGATATCGAGACTTTCGTTATATTGTCTTTTTACGATTCGAACAGTGTTCATCAGCTGAGACAAACCTTCAAGCGCATAGTACTCGCACTGAATCGGTATTAAAATCGTGTCGCTTGCCACCAATGCGTTTATGGTAGTAAGTCCAAGAGACGGAGCGCAGTCGATGAGTATGTAATCATAATTACTTCGTACCGCTGAAAGAGCCCTTTTGAGTATGCCCTCTCTTTTTTCTTTAGAAGCAATTTCAATTTCTGCCGCCGCAAGATTCATGTCGGACGGAATTAGGTCTAAATTCTTAAATTCCGTGCTTAAAATAGCCTCTTCGGCAGGTTTTTCGTCCGTTAAAACATTGTAAGAAGAAACCAAAACGTTCCTTTTATCTATTCCGACTCCGCTTGTAGAGTTGCCCTGAGGGTCAATATCCAAGAGGAGAACTTTTTTATTCATACTTCCGAGTGCAGCCGCAAGGTTAACCGCCGTAGTGGTCTTGCCGACGCCGCCTTTTTGATTTGCAACAGATATTATCTTTCCCAAAATATACACCAACCCTTTAAAGCTAAAAAGCAAAAATTACATTCCTATATATTTTATCATAAAACAATTCATTTTGGAAGTGCTTTGTCATATTTTTAATAATTTAAAATATTTTTAAACCATGACAAATTAGGACAAATTATTTGAAAAGTAAATGATAAAATACAATCACAAAAGAGGGAGGCGGCATGAATGATTAAGGATGCAAAAATGAAATTAAGTATTTTGCCGATAGAAAAAATATCGCAAAGTTCCTCTTTTGACACACATAAAAACGTACAGGAATTGACAAACAGCATAATAAATCACGGATTGATAGAGCCGATAATAGTCAGAAAAAGAGGCGCTGGATACAGCGTAATAAAGGGTGAAAATCGCCTTTTTGCCGCAAAAAAAGCAGGACTACTAGAAGTGAACTGCCTGATAATTTCCTGTAATACTCTTGAAGGAATTATTTTAAGCTTAGTGCTAAATTCACGAAACAGCGATAATTTTCTTGAAAATGCAGTGATGATTAATTCGCTTTTAAACGAATGGGGCATAAGCGCCTTAGAAATTTCACAGACGCTAGGGATAAATACGGAGAAACTAAGAGAGAAGTTATCAGTTTTAAATTTTTCTGATTCGGAAATAAAAATCATTAAGGACGCACATATTTCCGAAGAGCAAGCGCTAGTTTCACTTTCCATAAAGGATAAAGATAGAGAAAAATTTCTCTATTATATAGCACACAAGGGTTTAAATTTATCTAAAACTAAAGAATTAGTGCAAAAAATTAAATTTAAAAAAAAAGGACAAACTCTTAAAAGTTTGGTTCCACTTGATATAAGACTTTATTCAAACACGATAGAAAACACTGTAAAAACTATGAAAAATGCCGGAATTGATGTCAAAAGTGAAAAGTATGAAAGAGAAGAATTTATTGAATATGTAATCAAAATTCCCAAAAATAATTTAAACGACAACGTATTATCAGTCAGCGGTAAAAATGCCATGTCAAAATTTAAAGAGACAGGTTAAGCGACTGGAATTTCTTCCTTATCAAAGCCTAAAGAGGTTTTTAAGGAGCATAAAATAGCGTACGAGGATAACCCATTCCCTTATTCATTTCCCAAAGAGAAACAGCCTGCTTTCTAGCAGGCTGTTTCTCTTTATAAACGTATCATACAGAATAAAATTGATAGATTCCAAGCGTGTTAAAACACATTCCAAATAAGAATAATAACTTAAGAATAAAGTCGTGTGAAAAGCTTAAATCATCGCTGTTTTTTTCTTTAAGGGCAAAAAACAAAGCGGAAACACCAAGAAAAGTCATGGGCAAAATATCGGCAATATAGCGGTTTCCATAGTGATAACCACCCATGGTTTTGTGTGTTAAAATAAGAAAAATTTGAAGCAAAGATAGAGCCGATATAAGAATTAGGAGCGTAAGAGTTTTTTTATCGGTTCTGTATTTAATTAAAAATACAGTAAAAGCATAGACAAAAAAGAGAATTATCGGAAAAGATATAAAAATATTCATTCCGTTAAAAAGTATAGGGGTTATTTTTCCAGTTTCACTAAGTTCTGGAAGCCTAAACAAATTAGGAAGGTTCTCAAAAAAATAACTTAGGTCAAACTGCCCGTTTAATGACTCTACAAATTCGGGCAAATAATTGTGTCCAAACTCAAAGATATCGCCGAATCTAAAATAGTTCAACAGCATGAAAGAAGTTGCTAAAATTGTCGCTGGAATAAAGGTGTAAATTCTATTAAAGAAAAATAACTTAAATTTTGAGGAAAGTTTTTCACTGTTAATTTTAGATAGCAAAATGTAAATTATCAAGGGCAAAAACACAATTTGAAAAGGTCTACAGCCGACGGCGGCACATAAAAGGAAGAGTGACAAGCCTTTTTTTGACTTTAAAGCAAAATAAATACTCATAACTGAGAGCGTAAACGACATGTTTTGAGCAAAAAACCAAACTCCGCTTTGAAGAGTGAACTGCAAAGTCGCACTTGAAATGTAGATGAAAGCTGGCAAAAACACCACATATTTTTTAGAAATACAGTAGTGAAGCGCAATTTTCGCCATGAAGACACTTCCTAAAAGCATGACTGCGAAATTAATCAAATTATCTGGCGTTTCACTGCCAAAAATCATGACAAATGGAAGAAGTACATAAGAAGGAAAAGGGGGAAAACTCACATAATATTTGCCCATATATTCGGCGATTTCAAGCCACGAGTAGTTTTCGGGCAGGTGAAGGTTTCCACTTAGCCAAGCCTGTGCTTGAAGTGAGTAGGAATTGTAAAAATTATGAGTGAAAAATGCTTCACCGTACAAAATTATCACGATATGAAGAAGGAAAACAGGGATAAGTGAAAGCAAAACTACTTTTGTGTTATCAAATTTATTAGTCATGGTTACTCCAAAAATTAAAATATAGAATAATTTTAACATAGAAAAGTGCAATCTTCAATCTAAAAAGAATAAAGATTACACTTATTTACAAGAATATAAATTTGAGTAATAAGACAATCCTAGAAAATCATACAATTCATTAAATGTTAAGTGAGGTGTGATTATGTTTTCTTATTTATTGTCGCTTTGTTCACATGTGTTCTTTTTTATACTGCATGTTACGGGCGCTGGTTCGTTTCCAAAGGCGCTAAATGCAAAGACCGAAAAAAAATATCTTGAACTAATGGAAAATGGAGATAAAAATGCAAGGCAAAAGCTAATAGAACACAATTTAAGGCTTGTGGCGCATGTGATTAAAAAATATTACACGCAAAATATCGACCAAGACGATTTAATTTCAATCGGCACTGTAGGCTTGATAAAAGCAGTGGACAGCTTCAAATCTGACAAGGGGACACGATTTTCAAGCTATGCATCAAGGTGTGTTGAAAACGAAGTGCTCATGTATTTTAGGGCGCAGAAAAAGAGTCAACAGGACATATCAATGAACGAACCGATAGAAACGGATAAGGACGGAAACGCCCTTACAATTTTGGACACAATGTATCACGACGAGGATATAATAGATAACATAGACACAAAAATAAAGTGCAAAAGCCTTTATGCATTCATACAATCGACACTCTTAAAAAGAGAAAGAGAAATAATTGTCTTAAGGTACGGATTGTTCGACACAAAGCCGATGACACAAAGAGAAGTGGCAAATAAGTTGGGTATTTCAAGATCGTATGTTTCTAGAATAGAAAAAAAGGCGCTTGAAAAATTAAGAGTGCAGTTTAAAAATGAAAAATAATAAGTTAAGAATTCTTTCGGTAAAGTTTTGGGGAAATTCCTTCGGTAGATTTAAAAGTTTTATTAAAATGTGAAATATCATTAAAACCACATTTTAAGGCAATTTCACAAATGTTTAAATCACTTTCTTTAAGCAAAATGCATGAATGCTCCACTCGTTTTTTGTTGATATAGTTTGAAACAGAAGTCGCCATCACCTCGTTAAAAATCTTAGAGAAATAACTAGGTGCAAAATTTGAAAGTTCGGCAAGGTGATTAAGCCTGATTTCATGCTCAAAATTGTTATCGATATATGAAATTGCACTGTAGATTTTATTGTAATCGCTTTGAAATTTCAGTGCCTTTTGAGAGGTGCTTTCAGAGAGTGAAAAAGCCCGATACAGCAGTGCCAAAATTTTTAAAAGTAAGGCCTTTATTACAAGCCTAAAGCCCTCGGGTCTTGTCATCCACTCTCTTTCAGTTTCGAGAAAAAGCTTTGAAATATCGCTAATCATGGGCATGTCGGCGGTGAATCTATGCTTTGATTTGTCTTTTCGCTGAAAAAATGTTTGTAAATATTTGCTATCAAATGCATCGTCGTTTTTCCATATCATATCGGGCGAAAAGACAATAATTTTAAGATTTAAGTCACTTTCATTCACGGCGATGTGATAGTCTGAATTGTTAATTACAAATAAATCCCCTGCTTTGATGTCATATTCTATCTCTCCGATAATGTACGTTCCTGTGCCACTAGAGCAGTAGTTTAGCTCGAGGCAGTCGTGATTATGAAGTGCAACTTCATCAGATTTGTCAAGACCAGTCGCTTCAAAGCAGTCAAACGGAAATTCACTGCTTTCAAGCGGTATGGTGTCGTGTTTATAACTCATTAAAATTCTCCTATGTGTTATTGGTATATTTTAAGGCTTAAAACAGCTTTTTAAAATGTAAAACAATAATATATCATAAAATATTGTGTGTCAAGCATAAAATAAGCGAAAAATATCTTAAAATATACGAAGAAATTATGCTTTTATTATGCTATTATACAGACACAAACTTAAAGGGGATGAGACTATGATGAACGACGGACGTGACTATGACAAAATTTTTAAACGCCTTGAATACTTATGGCACGGTGAAATTTTAGATAGGTGCTGTTTAAATGTAAAGGCGCCAAAAGACCCTAAAAATCCGTATATAAAGAAGAAACCAGAGAGCAAAGAAGAACTTATAAGATGGTACAACGACCCTGAATATATATTAAAAAGATCCTTAGAGGAAATAGACAAAACCTATTTTGCGGGCGAAGCCTTGCCGATGGTTTTTCCGTATTTTGGAACAGGCGGACATGCAAAATACTTAGCGCCAAAAGAAGTGATTGAATACGCCCCAGACACGATTTGGATTCATCCATTCATAGATGACTTAATGGACTTTAACTACGATTTTGACCCGCTTACCAACGAAGTTTTTAAGCAAGAGTGCGACATAATGTCCTATTTGGTAAAAGAGTCAAAGGGCAGGTATTTTGTCGGGATGCCCGATAACTGCGGGAGCTACGATGCATTATCGCAAATGAGAGGCGCAGAAGACCTTTTGGTGGACTTTTTGACAGAGCCGGAAGCGGTTAAATATGCGGGACGAAAAATGGTGGACATCCTCATAAAATCAGGCGACGTTATGTTCGACATCATAAAAGAAAACTGTAATGGTGGTTCGGTTCACTCGTGGATGAACTGCGTTTCAAAAGGAAAAACGATGCAAATGCAGTGCGACTTATCCGTAATGATTTCAAAGGAAAACTTTGACGAATACATAGAAGAAGAGCTAAGAACAACTGCAAACTGGCTTGACAATGTAATATATCACTTGGACGGACAGGAGCAAATCAGGCATTTAGACACGATTTTAGACATAGATAAAATTAATTTGATTCAGTGGGTGCAAGTGGACGGACAACCGCCTTGTACTGCATTTATTCCAGAGCTTAAGAGGATTCAAGACGCCGGAAAAGGCATAGTAATTGGATTAAATCCAAAACAGGCGATAGAAATTTTGGACAACATGCCGCCTAATGGGCTTAACCTATGCGTGTATGCAAATTCGCCAGAAGAAGCGGACGAATTTGTAAGAATGGCGTCTAAATATTAAGTTTAGAACTAATTTAAGCTGAATTAGAAACAGGAGAGAGCTTATATAAAACAAACTTCTTGCTGGGCGTAGTCGTAATTTTAATAAAATGTGTAAAAAAGGGAGGGTGAAAACCCTCCCTTTTAATATTACTTTTTCTTAGTGTTTGAGCCGCAGTTACAGCCACTCGAAGAATTATTTTTAGAGCATTTTGAAGCGGCAGAACAGCCGATGCATTTCACGCCCTTTTTCTTTTGAGAAACTATGTAGAAAATTATTCCAGCCACCATAGCCACAACCAAAATTATGACTATAATATTTATCCAATCGCCCATAAATACTCCTTTCTAAATTAAGCTGTTCTAGCTTGAAGTTTTGCTTTTTCTTTTTTAGCGCCTTTCGCCATTAAGTAAATTACTATAGCGACAAGGATGGCAAAGACTATTAAACCTGGTAGGAATGCCTCGCCGACACCACCTGTGGTTACAAGTGTTCCAATTTGATACACTAGGAATGCAACTGCATATCCTGTTCCAAATTGTAGTGCGATTCCGCTCCATAACCATTTTTTGCTCTCCATTTCGGAGTTCATAGCACCGATTGCAGCAAAGCAAGGAGGTGTAAAGAGGTTAAATGCTAGGTAAGCAAGAGCTGCGACTGCACCTATTCCCATAATGCCTTGAACATCAGTAGCACCGCCGATAAGTTCTAAATCTCCGCTTATGAAGTTTGAAATACCGTAAACAACTGAAAGTGTTCCGACAACATTTTCTTTAGCGATAAAGCCAGTGATAGCTGCCGCCGCTAGTTGCCATTTGCCAAAACCTAAAGGAGCAAGTAGAATTGCAAATGGTGAAGCGATAACGCCTAGAATGCTTTGTGCTTGGAATTGATCTGTGATCACTCTGATTTCGGCTAATTGAGCAGCTGTAGCTGTCATCATAGCCTCTGCGTCTGAAGCAAGAGGTAAACCCGCTGCTAGGCAAGCCTCATCTACTAAATCTGCAACGACTTTAAAGTCAAAGGTAAACGTGCTCATGAGATGAACGATTAAGTTGCAAAGAAGGATGATAGTACCCGCTTTTATAACGAAGGATTTTGCCCTTGAAAGCATTACGATAGTAGCTCTGATAAAGCTAGGTGCACGGTACTCTGGAAGCTCAATGATAAAGAAAGAACGAGCAGATTTTTCGCCTGTAATTCTAACAACCATGAGTGCGCCTAAAACGATAAGCACGATTCCGGCAAAATACATAGTAGGGCTTACCCAGTCTGATTCTGGGAAGAATACGCCGACGATTAGGGCGATAACAGGAAGCTTAGCACCGCAAGGGATGAAAGGCGCTAACATAGCGGTGGTTCGTCTTTGTCTTTCGTTTTTGATTGTTCTTGTAGCCATAACACCTGGAATAGCGCAAGATGTTCCGATAACTACTGGGATGATTGATTTACCTGAAAGGCCGACAACTTTTAAGAATCTATCCATGACAACAGCCACACGAGCCATGTATCCGCAGTCTTCTAAAAGTGCTAATAAGAAGAACATTACCATGATAAGTGGTAAGAATCCGACGATAGCGGCAAAACCACCTACGATACCGTCAACCACTAAGGCGCTTAAGATAGGTGAAGCGTCTGCCATTAGCGTTCCAACCCATTCTTGGAATGTGCCCATCCAAGTGTTTAAGCCTTGTAAAATAAACGGAACTTCTTCCATTTCGGCAAACCACGGAAGGGCAGTTACTCCGTCCGCAAAGAACGGTCCTATGTATACTTGAGAAAGCTCGAATACCATCCACATAACAGCGGCGAAAATTGGAATACCAAGCCATTTATGACCAAAAATTCTGTCAGCCATGTCTTGAGAATTATGAGAACTTGATTTTTGCTTTCTTTTTTCAGAGTCTTCGACTATAGTCTTTACAAAGTCAAATCTTTTTTTGTCGGCTTCGGTGACTGCAAGCGAGTCGTTTTTGTCAACATTGCCTTCGTCATAAGGGCTGGTTTGGCTTTTTCCATTTAATGAAATGACGGTTTCAAGCAGTGTTTCGAGTCCGTGTTTTGAGGTTGCGGTGGTGCCGACAACGGGGCACGAAAGTTTTTGTGAAAGCGCGTCGGTGTCTAGCGTGATACCTTTTTTCTTTGGTAAATCACTCTTGTTTAAAGCCACAACTACAGGGATTCCAAGCTCTAGAAGCTGGGTGGTAAAAAATAAACTACGGCTTAAATTTGTCGCATCGACAATATTGACGATGACATCGGGATTTTCATTTTTGATAAAGTTGCTAGTCACGCTTTCTTCCGAGGTGAAAGGCGACATAGAATAGGCGCCAGGCAAGTCGATGGCCGTAAGAGTCTTATCTCCTTTGTATAAATTACTTTTTATTATGCCCTCTTTTTTATCGACGGTAACGCCCGCCCAGTTTCCCACTTTTTCCACTTTACCCGTTACAGCGTTGAACAAAGTGGTTTTACCGCTGTTAGGATTGCCCGCAAATGCAATTTTCATATTAGTTCTCCTTTTAATTAGTTTAAGCTAACTTATTTCCTTTAAAAAACGCAAAATAAATTTGCGTTTTTAGGATATTAAAATTTCTGATGCTAAGTCTTTATCTATGGTGTATCTCGAGTCTTTTATAGATATTACATAAGAACCGCTGATTACTGAAATCAATACAATCTCTTCACCCTCATAACACCCGAGAGTAAAAAGAAAACTGCTTAGCTCTTCGTCGTCTATAGAAAGTTTTGAAATAGTGTAGGTTTTGCCGAGTTCGGCACTTGTTAAATTCATCTTTACCTCCATACACTACAGTAAGTTAGTTGCTACTAATAGAGTATACAGTAAAAATAAAAATATGTCAATAAAAATTTATGCTTTAATTGATTTTTTTGTCATAAAGTCTCGCAGCGTTTAAAATAACCAAAATTGAGCCAGCATTGTGAACCAAGGCACCTGTAGCGGGATTTAATAATCCTAGTACGGATAAGATAATCGCACCAAAGTTAATTATCATAGAAATCGAGATATTAAATTTAATAGAAAAAATTGTTGCAAGCGAAAGTTTCTTAAGATATGAAAGTTTAGAGATGTCATCGCCCATTATAGCGATGTCTGCGGCGTCTACGGCGATGTCACTGCCCATTGTTCCCATTGCGATTCCGACATCGGCAGTTTTAAGGGCGGGTGCATCGTTGACTCCGTCACCTATCATGGCAATTTTTCCGTGCTTTTCTGAAAGCTGTTTCACCGCTGAAACTTTGTCTTCGGGCAAAAGTGAGGAGTAAACCTTGGTAATACCGACCATTTTTGAGATATAGGCGGCACTTTTTTCGTTATCGCCAGTTAGAAGCACGGTGTTTTTAATTCCGCTGTTTTTAAGGGTTTCGATAGATTTTTGTGCGTTTTTCTTTACAGTGTCCGAAAGTGAAATAATGCCTAAAATATTTTTTTGGTCAAATATGATTACGAGGGTTTTTCCTTTTTCTCTAATTTTATCAATTAAGGCTAGTATATCTGCCGAAATGCTGATGTCGGTTTTTTCTTTTACAAGTTTTTCACTTCCGCAGTAAAGATTTTGACTGTTAATTTTAGCGGAAACCCCCATGCCTATAGTCATTTCAAAATCATCTACATCCATAGGTGAAATACCATTTTTCTTTGAGTAATTCACGATAGCCTTAGCGGTGGGGTGTTCTGATTTTGACTCAATAGAAAAGGCTAGCGTGAGAAGCTGTTCGTCACTAATGCCAAAACTTTTCAAATCAGAAACTTCGAGTTTTCCGTGCGTTAATGTGCCAGTTTTGTCAAAAGCGACAGTGCTAATAATTCCCATGTTTTCAAGTGCTTCGCCAGATTTAATGAGCACACCGTTTTTTGCTGCCTGACCTATCGCCGCCATAATAGAGGTAGGCGTTGCCAAGGCAAGTGCACAAGGGCAAAAAACTACAAGAACGGTAACTGCTCTTACCAGTGCGGTGTCTGGTGTGTTAAAGCCGAAATTAAAAATTAAATAAGTGATAATGGCAATTACTAAAGCGGTAGGGACAAGGACCGAGGCCCACTTGTCAACAATTCTTTGGGTCGGTGCTTTATTATTTTCGGATTCCTCGACAAGCTTAATCATCTTTTGTAAAGAAGAATCGGAAAAATTCTTAGTGATTTTAACATCGACAGAGCCAAAACGATTTATCGTGGCAGTGAAAACTTCGTCTCCATCTGCTTTGTCGACAGGAAGAGACTCTCCGGTGATGAGAGACTGGTCGACAGAGGTGCTTCCCGAAACAATAATGCCGTCAAGTGGAAAGGCTTCACCTGGAAGGACCCTTAGTATGTCGCCGACTTTTACGTCTTCTGCGTTAATGGTTTCTTCTTGTAAAGTTCCATCGGCTAAAGTCGTGAGTCTCCTTGCGTTCATCGGAACAAGGTTTAATAGTTTTTCTATGCCTTTTTTAGCTTTTTTAATGGTTCTTTCTTCGAGATATTCGCCGAGCGCCATGATAAAGGCAACTTCGCCCGCTGCAAAAACGTCCCCGATATAAACCGCTGCTATCATTGCGATGGTTATAAGAAGCGCCGAGGTTATCTGCAACTTTGCAGTGTAAATTACAGCGTAATATAATAGCGGTAAGCCAGAGATAAAAAGTGGGACATAGGCTAAATTTACAAGGTATTCAAAGTGTATGCCCATGAGTGGCAAAATATAATGTGCGATAAAGCTTAAAAGTAGGAAGAAACCAGAGATTAAAAGCATGGGGAGTGAACTTAAAAAAGAGATTATTTTATTCATTGTTAGCTCCTTTCAGAATACATAATAGTATGATTTTATATTGTTTTTGAGAATTGATTTAAGGCGGAAATTAATTTTTTTATGGTTTCTTCTTCATCGCCATTTTTTATTCCGTCCAAAACGCAGTGGTGCATGTGACCTTCTAAAATTATTTGCCCAGTTTTGTGAAGAGCCGATTTTATAGCCCCGATTTGTATTAAAATGTCTTCACAAGGCTTGTCGGAGTCTATCATTTTAGAGATTCCCCTTACCTGTCCTTCAATTTTATTAAGACGTTTTTTTAAAGCTTCGGTGTCCATACATTGTTTCATATCAATACTCCTTGTCTGCCATCACATAATGAGTTTGCACTATGTAAAGAAAAATATACCCTATACCCATATAGGGTATGCTTGGATTATAACACCTATAAATCAAAAAGTCAATAGAAAAACAAAAACCATGAATAAAATAATGGTTTCAGAGCGTTTTAAAACGTTCAAATAAAAAATCCAACCGATACAGGCTGGATTTTTAAATTATAATTAAAATGAAATTTGCTCTTTTTCGCTTTCAATTCTAGCTCTTCTTTCGGATAATAGAAGTGCAATTTTTTCGTGTGGGTCGATAACAGCGCTGACTGATACTTCGTGATTGAGTGAAGCGATAAAATATGCAATATATTTTGAAACGTCAACCGAGAAGAACCAAGGTTTGTTCTTAAGTTCAGGGTTTAAATAAGTTAGGTTAGAGCCAAAGATTCCGTCGATAACGCCTTCTTTATACGCTTTGTCAAATATTTCAAGACCAGCTGTGAAAATTGAATAAGTGGCATAGCAGAAAAATTTTGCAGCGCCTTGCTCTTTAACTTTATAAGCGATGTCAAGCATAGATTCGCCCGAAGCGATGATGTCGTCGGAGACAAAAACAGATTTCCCTTTTACGCTTTCGCCTAAATATTCGTGTGCAACGATAGGGTTTCTGCCGTTTACAACCTTTGAATAGTCACGTCTTTTGTAGAACATTCCCATCTCTACACCCAAAACAGAAGCATAGTACATGTTTCTTGTAAGAGCGCCTTCGTCAGGGCTTACTATCATGAAATCGTCTCTTTCAATAGAAAGGTCAGGGAATACTTTAAACATTTTTTTAAGAACTTGATAAGATGGCGTTAAGTTATCAAAGCCCATTAGAGGAATTGCGTTTTGAACCCTTGGGTCGTGTGCATCAAAAGTAACTATATTTGATACTCCCATACCACGAAGCTCTTGAAGTGCAAAGGCGCAGTCGAGAGACTCTCTGTAGCTTCTTCTATGTTGTCTACCGCCGTAAAGCATAGGCATAACGACATTTATTCGATGAGCCTTGCCACTTGCGGCTTGGATAATTCTCTTTAAATCTTGATAATGGTCATCGGGTGACATGCAGTTTTCTTTTCCAAAGTAAGGATAAGTTATGCTGTAGTTTCCAACATCGACGATGATATATAGGTCGTATCCTCTAATAGTAGAGTGAATCATACCCTTTCCATCACCGGACTGAAAACGTGGGCAACTGCTTTTTATAGATAGGTTTTCATAGGCAAAACCAGCTTCTTCAGCCCATTTTGTAAGGTGGTTTTCAATTTTTTTACCGAGTTCACTTGCTCCGGCAAGAGAAATAATTCCTATAGGGGCGACACTTTTTTCAGGAAGAAAAATTTTCTGCGAATCAGTCATAAAACATAATTCCTTTCAAATTCAAAATACAAAAATTATTTACATTTACATTACTATGGACATTATATCACAAAAAACGACTTCATTCTACAATAAAAATGATTATCACACATTTTTGTTAAATTTGTAAAAAGTTAATGTAAGAGGTGAATTAAGTTTGATTAAAATAGTATTATAAAATTAGTCTTTACAAGGAACACAATTAATAGTATAATCTATTATATAATATAAAATGCATAGCAGGAAGAGTAAGTGAAAAATATTTAAAAGAGATTAAGGGTCGGTGGCTGAAAGCCCTTATTAAAAAAAGTTTACCCAAGTGCGCCTGTCAGCAGACAAGTGGAAATTTTTAGTATACTTGTACGTTTGCCTCGTTACGGCGTTTAAGTTATAAAGCGAAGTGGAACCGCGAGTTATCGCCTTCGTACAGATTTTCTGTACGGGGCTTTTTTTATTTTGTAACACAAAGGAGTGTTGAAGTGTGTTTAAAAAACTTAAAGAAGAAATAGATGAAGTAATGAAAAGAGACCCAGCTGCTAGGTCAAGGCTTGAAGTGTACTTTCTATATTCGGGGTTTAAGGCTGTAAGGTCTTATAGAAGGGCGAATTGGTGGTACAAAAGAGACCATAAATTTATCGCAAGACTTATTTCTCAAAGGGCAAGAAAGAAAACGGGAATAGAGATTCATCCAGGAGCTACCATTGGAAAAAATCTATTTATAGACCATGGAATGGGCGTTGTAATCGGCGAAACCGCAGTAATCGGCGACAACTGCATCATTTATCAAAACGTCACCTTGGGTGGTACGGGTAAAGACATGGGGAAAAGGCATCCGACTCTTGGCGACAATGTTTTAGTAGGCTCTGGCGCTAAAATATTAGGTCCTTTTACGGTAGGAAATAACGCAAGAATAGCGGCGGGTGCTGTGGTGCTAAATGAAGTGCCCGAAAATGCAACTGCAGTGGGTGTTCCGGCTAGGATAGTCAAAGTTGGAAAGAAGAGAATTTGCGAAGACTTAGATCAAATTCATGTAGGAGACCCAGTGACTCAGGAACTTTGCAGAATGAGGGTCGAACTTGAGCATTTGAAAAAAGAAATAGAAGTTTATAAAGAAAACAAACGTTAAAATAATAGAAAGGCATGTGAACCGTTCAAAAAATGTGCGGCGAACATGGTAAAGGTGATAAAAATGAAAGTGTATAACTCTCTAACAGGAACAAAGGAAGATTTTAAACCGATAGAGGAAGGCAAAGTAAAGATGTATACCTGTGGTCCTACGGTGTATCATTTTGCACATATCGGAAACTTGAGAACCTATATTATGGAGGATATTCTCGAAAAATTCTTAAGATACGAGGGATATGACGTCAAAAGGGCGATGAATATCACCGACGTTGGACATCTAGCAAGCGACTCTGATACAGGCGAAGATAAAATGCTATCGGGCGCTAAAAGAGAGAAGAAAACCGTCATGGAGATAGCTAAATATTATACGGATGTATTCTTTGACGACTGCAAAAAACTCAATATTGATAAGCCTGAAATTTGTGTTCCAGCAAGTGCGCATATCAAAGAGTATATAGAAATGGTGCAAAAGCTTATCGATAAAGAATATGCATATATAAGCGGTGGAAATGTCTACTTTGATACTTCAAAACCCGACAGCTACTATATGTTCGGAAATGTGACAAAAGACGACTTGGCAGTGGCGGTTAGAGACGATGTAAACCTTGACGAAAACAAAAGAAACAAGGAAGATTTTGTCCTATGGTTTACAAAATCGAAATTTGAAGATCAAGAGCTTAAGTGGGAAAGTCCATGGGGAATCGGTTATCCAGGCTGGCATATCGAATGCTCTGCGATGAGCGTGAAATACCTAGGCGAGTACTTAGACATTCACTGCGGCGGAATCGACAATGCCTTTCCGCATCATACGAATGAAATTGCACAAAGTGAAGCGTATCTTGGACATAAATGGTGTAATTATTGGTTCCATGTGCTTCATTTAAACGATGCAAGAGGCAAGATGAGCAAGTCTAAGGGTGAATTTTTGACAGTTTCTCTTTTGGAAGAAAAAGGATATAACCCAGTGGTTTATAGATTTTTCTGTTTGCAAAGTCATTATAGAAGTCCACTTGCATTCTCGTTTGAAAGCCTTGATAATGCAGAAGTAGCGTATGAAAAGCTAGTTGCGAGAATTTCTGGAATAGAAGACGAGGGCGAAATTGATAAAGAAATCTTTGATGAGTACAAAGCGTCTTTTATCAAGCTAGTCGGCAACGATTTATCTAGCTCTATGGGTATCACCTTGCTTTACGACGTGCTAAAATCTGGTGTAAACGGCAAGACAAAGCTTGCTATTATAGAAAGTTTTGATCAAGTGCTTTGCCTAAATCTTTTGGAAAGTGAAAAAGATGAAATTCAACTTGATAAAAACGAAGTAAACGCAATAGAAAAGCTTATTGCAGAAAGAGCACAGGCAAGAAAAGACAAAAACTGGGCAAGGGCTGACGAAATAAGAGACGAACTTTTAAAAAGAAATATTGCACTGACAGATGGAAAAGACGGCGCAAGCTTTACTATAATACAGAAATAGACTAATGACTAAGAGTGAATGGTGAAGGGCTATTTTGCTATGTTTTTCTCTTGATAAAAATAATCCCTATGAAATTTTAAAATTTCATAGGGATTGTCTTTTTTATTCATCAATTCCAAGTATTTCTTCCGCTTCGTAGAAAAAATATCTTGTGTAATTATTGCGATCAGCCTCTAAAAACCACTCGCCTGTTTCCATCACGACTCCGCCAGCTATGTCGTATCCGACACTGTTTTCTCCAAGTTCAGAGGTGAAGTGGATAACGATTATAGGAACTGGAAAATATGTAATGTCGTAAAGCGTGCCTTCTTCAAGAATATTTGCCGACTGCATAGTAGCACCATAGCTTACCGACACATCAACCTTTGTAAAATCGTTGGTGAAAGAGCCGAAATGCTCAAAAATAATCTCGTTGTTATCTTCTTGCTGTTTCTTAAAATCGTCAAGCGACATATCGGTATATTCCGACAAATCAGTGAGCTCTAAAACTTCATTTATACTGTCCCATTTGCAGTCTACATCAAAAATATCGTCGACATGTTTGTCGTCCTGATAAAACTGCTTGTAAGTGCCGTAAAGCGTGATTCCGTCGTATCTAACATCGGGCGAACCCATACATCCAGTAAGAAAAAGAATACTTAATATGCTTAAAATAATCACTTTTTTCATAGTCATGACCACGTCTTTCTGCCGTTTTATTTAAAACTCTGCAACAAAGTTGTCGATAGCGCCTTCGTCAAAAAGTGAAGACTTAATGGTTAAAACAGCCTTTGTCTCCATGTTTTTCATCGTGTCAGTAATTTCTTTGATTTTTCTTCCTACAGTAGGAGCCCAGCTTCCGTTTTCAATTATAAAAATATTTCTGTTTCTAAGGTTAAGCGCCTTCATGTCGAGGACAAAACTTTCCATAACAGGGTAAATTCCACCGTTATAAGTAGGGCAGGCAAGTAGAATATTGCCGCATCTGAAAGCCTCGGCGATTAAATAAGATTTATCGGTGTTACAGATGTTTATGACCTTAACTTTCTTGCCTTGTTCAGAAAGTTTAAAGGAAACAGCGTCCACCACGCTTTCGGTATTGCCGTACATCGAGGCATAGGCGATGAAGATTTCATCGGGGCTTTCTGGAGTGTAACTGCTCCAAGTCGCCTGAGCTTCTAAGAATTTAACGATGTCGTCGTTTCTCCAAATCGGCCCATGAAGTGAGCAAACCATGGAGATTTCAAGTTTTTTAGCTTTTTCTAAAACTGCAAGAGCCTGTGCGCCATATTTTCCGACAATGTTGGTAAAATACCTTCTAGCCTCGGGTAAAATATCCTTTTCATAGTCATATTCGTCCGCAAAAACTCTACCGTCAAGTGCTCCGAAAGTGCCGAAGGCATCGGCAGAAAACAAGACTTTTGATGTAAGGTCGTACGTTACCATGACCTCGGGCCAGTGAACCATAGGTGCCATTACAAAAGTAAGCTTGTGCTCGCCTGTTTCGAGTACATCGCCCTCTTTAACTACAAGTGAATTAAATTCACATCCTAAAAACTGCTTCATCATGTTAAATGTCTTAGCGTTTCCTACTACAGTAACATCGGGATGAATGGCGATAATCTCTTTTAAGCATGCCGCATGGTCTGGTTCCATGTGATTTATTATTAAATAATCAAGATTTCTATTTTCTAATGTAAAGTTTAAATTTTCTTTGAATTGGCACAAGGCACTCTTGTCCACTGTGTCAAAAAGCACGGTTTTTTCGTCTAAGAGGACGTATGAATTATACGATACACCGTTTGGTATCGGAAACATGTTTTCAAACAGTTCAAGTCTTCTATCGTTCACACCGATATAATAAAGCTTGTCGGCTATTTCTTTTTTAAAGTGCATAAATTATTCCTCCTCTTTTTTAGGTGCAACTTCTTTAAGTTGGCTTTCAAAATTTCTTCGTACAGAAGCGATGTACTCTTTTCTTAATACATCTCTTTCTGCGATTTCCTCTTCGGAAAGCCCGTCGGCCTTTGCTTTTCTTGCAAGTTCGTTTATTCTATCTATTTTATATTGTTCCATATTTTTTACCTCTATGTATATATTTATTACCATAAGATTATATACCAATTTAGTATAAATTTCAATCCTTATCAAAAAATATTTAAATATATTCTACCCTAAAAATACAATTTTATTTTAGGAATAGCCTTGAAAATATAGACGCTTGTAAGTTTTTAAAAGAATTGATATAATAAAAAAAGAATTCCACTTTGCGTTTAGCCACCAGAACATAATCCGAACCCGCCATAAATCACCGTATTCGCACCTTAAACTTTGTCATCCTCCTCACCATAATGGAGTATGCTTTCGTCGTCTTTCGTGTTTAAGGCACAAATTCGGCAATTTCTGGTTGAAGATTTTTTAAGTGTCATGGGAGATGGTATCAAGGAAAAGCCTTGCCGTAATGCTGCCGCATTGCAAAAGGCTTTGACACGGATAGCAGCTTCCATGACACTTAAAAAACGGGTTCGGATTTTGTGCTGGTGGCTATACAAAGTGGAAAACTAGATTTATTTTGAAGCAAAAACCATTTTGATTGCCTTGAAAAAGCTTACCTTATTGCCGTAAAGCACGGTGCCAAGTCGGTAGATTCTTGCGGCAAGATAGGCTATAAATGCGGTAAAAACAAACAGAATCACGACAGAAATAAGTATCTCCATCGGTGGAACGTTGCTCATTGCGATTCTCGAGAACATCGCCATCGGAGAAGTTAGAGGAATAAACGAGCAAACGTACATCAAGCCGCTATCCATGTTTCCGCTTGATAAAGAGGTCATTGTGACAAGAAATGCTGCCACGAAACAGAGCATAATCGGTGTGATTGCTGAGTTTGAATCCTCGATTTTTGAAACCAAAGAGCCAGCTGCTGCAAATAAAAATGCGTAGAGGAAAAATCCGACAATAAAGAATAAAAGCATGAAGCCTAAAAGCTCTATCGGTATGGCAAAAACCGAGCCTATAAGCGGGTTGTTGCCCCAATATTCTAAATTTAAATTATAGAATATAAAAGCCGAAGCAAGGATGATTCCAAGTTGTAAAAAGCCTGTAAGTCCAGCTGCGATAACTTTTGCAAAGATAAAGGTAGTAGATTTTGCGCTGGTTATCAAGACTTCCATAGCCCTTGAGGTTTTCTCGGTGATGACGTTCATTACAACAAACTGGCCGTAAAGTAAAACGGCAATGTAAAGCATGAAAATGAGGATGTATGTGTAGAAAAAGTTTTCAGCCTGATTTACACCGGTTAAAACCATGTTGCTTTGAATCTCGGTGTTTAAAATGTTTTGTGCTGTAGCATCATCTGCGCCCAAGGCTTTAATGTCTAAGATTGTTTTGTAAGATTTTAGCGTTTCAGAAATGATAGAATCGCTGTAGTCCATCATCTCGGCGTCTTTCACGACGGAAGTATAGGAAGTTAAAGTGTCGATATACAGTCCTCTTAAATATTCACCACTATCGACAAGTGTCTTCATTTCATCTATACTATAATCACCCGTTACAACAGATAGACCCTGTATTTCAAGGTTTGGTTGTAGGTAGGCATAGAGGTCTTCCTTGTTTTCGACACTGCTGTTAAGGATTATTTTATCGGCGGTGCTAAGTGTAGACTCTTCGCCAGTGCCCTCTTCTCCGGTGCCCTCTTCTCCTTCGGGTATTCCAGGTTCTGGCAAAGGCTCTGACTGGGAGCTTCCCGCAAAAAGACCCTCGAAAAATGGTAGGTATCTTGGTGAGAATAATAAAAGTGCTAAAGCCGCAACAACTATGGCGGTGAAAATCACAAAGCCTTTCTTTTTAATAAAGACGGATAGTTCAAATTTAAGAATAGTACTGAAATTTCTCATTGTACGCCCTCCATTATGTCCGAATTATCGGCATACTCTACGAAAATATCGTTTAAACTCGGCTCATAAACCCTTATGCCGTCTAAGTCGTATTTGTCAAAAAGCGCCTTCATTACCATTGGTTTGTCTTCAGGTTTTTTAAGCTTGACTATCAGTTCGTCTTTTTCTATGTAGTTTTCAAGGCTTAAGTCCCTAGAAATTCTTTCGATTTCGGTAGAGCTTATTGCTAGCCTATCTCTAGGATATGACCTGATGATTTTTCTTAAGTCGCCGCTTAGCACGATTTCGCCCTTGTTCAAAATTGCGATGTCGTCGCAAAACTCTTCGACATAACTCATCTGATGACTTGAAAAAATTACGACTTTTCCAGTAGAGATAAGCTCTTTAACCACGTCTTTTAAAAGAATCGAGTTAACAGGGTCAAGGCCTGAAAAAGGCTCGTCAAGAATTACGATGTCGGGATTTGCCGCAACCGCTGTAATTAGCTGAATTTTCTGCTGGTTGCCCTTTGAAAGTGTGTCTAGGCGGTTGTTTCGGTGATCGCTCATCTTGAGTCTTTCAAGCCAGTAGTCGACAGATTTCACCGCTTCTTTACGCTTTGTGCCTTTGAGTTCGGTGAAATATACTAATTGGTCGATTATTTTCACCTTAGGGTAAAGGCCTCTTTCTTCGGGCAAATATCCGATAACCAGTTTGTTATAATCGGGTGCTTTTCCGTCGATGAGAATCGAACCGCTGTCGCTTTTAAAAACGTCCATGAATATTCGTATCGTGGTGGTTTTGCCGGCGCCGTTTCTTCCCAAAAGTCCGAGCGCTCTGCCGCTTTCAGCCTTAAAACTCATGTTTTTTAGGACATGTTTTGTGCCAAAAGACTTGTTAATATCCTTTAGTTCAACGAACATATACTTTCTCCTTATGATTTTATTTCGTTTATAATCATACAATAAAAAATTCAATTTTGCAATATACTAAATAAGAAATTTGATATACAATAATTACATTCACTCAATTAAGAAAAGGAGCACTCAATGAAAACACTACTCGTAAGCGTAAACAGTAAATATATCCACTCGTCACTTGCCGTTTGGTATTTGAAAAGTGCATGTGGAGAATTTAAAGACGATATAGAGATAATAGAGACCACGATTAAAAAAGATGTGGTGGAATTTGCTGATTTTTTACTGTCAAAAAATGCAGATATTATCGCATTTTCTTCCTATATATTTAATATAAATTTTGTTAAAAATGCGGTTTCTTACATAAAGGAACAAAGCCCTAAGACCATGATAGTTTTGGGAGGTCCCGAAGTCAGTTATAATGTAGAAGAGGTTTTTGAGTGCACGGATTGCGATTATATCTTAAGCGGTGAGGGCGAAATTCCATTTTATAATTTGATTAAAGCGTTAAAAAATAGTGAAAAGCCTGAGGGTGAAGGAATATCGACTAGAGAGAAAATTTCAGAGCCTTTTATATGGAATGAAGAGCCGAAAAATCCGTACACCAAAGAGTATTTTGAAGCCTTAAACGGCAGAATAGTCTATCTTGAAAGCAGCAGAGGTTGTCCGTATTCCTGCTCTTATTGCCTTTCTGGAAGACTTTGTGGTGTGAGATTTTTCGACCTTGATAGATTAAAAAGAAATATTGACCTATTGTCAAAATCGGGGACAAAGACGATTAAATTCGTGGACAGAACCTTTAACTGTAACCCGAAAAGGGCAAAAGAAATAGTGGAGTATATCATAGAAACAAATTCAAATAATAAAGATATTTGCTTTCATTTTGAAATAAAAGGCGATATTTTGGACGAGGATTTGATAAGCACTTTAAATAAAGCTCCAAAAGGACTTTTCCAAATAGAAGTCGGACTACAGAGCTTTAACAAAGAAACTTTAGACGCTGTAAGGTGCAAAACCGACCTAGAAAAGCTTAAAGAAAACATGAAAAAAGTGCTTGGAAAAGAAAATATCCATGTCCACATGGACTTGATAGCGGGACTTCCAAAAGAAACCTATCAAAGCTTTAAAAACGGCGTGGACGAGATGTACAAAATAAAGCCGCACATGATACAAATCGGATTTTTGAAACTGCTAAAAGGTAGTCCGCTTGAAAAAGAAGAGTGTGGAGAATTTAACGAAACCGCACCGTATGAAATCATTGAAAACAACTACTTAAGCAAAGAGGATTTAAAGAAAATAAAGCTGGTAGAAGATGCACTCGAAAGGCTTTACAACAGCGGTAGATTTACAGATGTGGTGGAATTAGCACTTGAAAAGTCAAAAATGACACCGTTTGAATTATTTATGGATTTTTCGCTTAACAATCCCGATATGTTTAAGGTAAGCCTTAACGACTTTACAGAAAAAGTGTATAATTATTTTGTGGAATTTATAGAGGAAGCTAAGTTGAAAGAAATAATGAGAAAGCAGTGGATAACACTTAATCCGTCAAAGCTTCCGCCTATTTTAAGAGATGAAAATTCGGGAAAAATATTAAAAGAACTCGACAAAATGCCAGAATACAAAAGAGAAAAAGGCGTCAAACGTTCTGCCATATATATAGAAAGCGAAAAAACCGCCTTATGGGTAGACTATAAAGAAAAGGACAGAGTCACAAAAAAATATCAAATAAAAAAGTTAAGAATAAATTTCCTATAACGGCAAATAATAGAGTTAAGATTTAGCCGTAAAGGAGTTAATGGTAATGAAAGCAACAGGAATTGTGAGAAGAATAGATGACTTAGGAAGAATTGTAATACCAAAAGAGATACGAAAAACCTTTAAAATTCACGAGGGCAGTCCGCTTGAAATCTTCACGGATTCAGACGGAAGCATAATTTTTAAAAAGTACTCACCAGTAGGAGAGATGGGGAATCTTGCGCAAATATATGCCGATACATTAAATAGTGTGCTTTCTTGTGCCTGTGTTATTAGTGATACGGACAAAATAATTGCAGTGTCGGGCGTGTCAAAAAAAGATTTTGCGGAAAAGGCGGTTTCTGATAAAATAAGAAATTTTATAACCCAAAGAAAAACGCAGTGCACCGAAGAATCCATGCTTATAACCGATTCGTCAGAGCGAAAGTCCGATTATTGCTGCTTGATACTTTCATCGGGCGATGTTATGGGCACGATAATCTTAACGGGAACTTCAAAAAAAGACATAAATACACAATCGGTGGTAAAGGCCACTGCGCTACTTCTTGGGAAACAGGCGGAATAAAAATTTTGGCAAAATGCTTGCAAAAAGCCGTTAGTTGTGATATTATTGACTTAGTAAAAATATTGTTGATTGTAAAGGAGTGGGGTGACCCGCTCTTTTCTTTGATTTAAAGTGAAAGGATACATGTACATGGCAAAAGGCAAATCTAAGCAAAATACCGCAGAATATGTAAGAGAATTGGCTATTCCCGTATGTGAGGAGCACGGTCTTATCCTATGGGATGTGGTGTATGTAAAAGAGGGTGCAGAGTGGTACTTAAGAGTACTTATCGACAAAGAGGGCGGAATTAATATTGATGACTGCGTAGACGTTACAAAAGCGCTAAATCCCATGCTCGATAAAGAAGACCCTGTTACAGGCGAGTATATTTTTGAAGTATCTTCATGTGGAATGGACAGAAAGCTTGTAAAAAGAGAACATTTTGAAGCGTATCTTGAAAAACCGATAAGGGTTAAGCTGATTAGACCCACTGAAGACGGAAAAAAAGAGTTTGAAGGAATACTGACACATATAAATGATAAGGAAGACTTTACGATTCAGGAAGATGAAGAATCTGAAATAGTCTTCACACAAAAAGAGTGTGCCAGCGTAAATGCTATAGACGAAGTTTGATTAAAGAAAGGTTAGAGAATAATGAATAAAGAATTTTTTGAAGCCCTTAATTTACTTGAAAAAGAAAAGGGAATACCAAAAGAGTTTATGCTCGATAGAATTACAAAGGCTATCGTGACAGCGTGTAAAAATAACTACGGAAACGAAGAAGCGGACATAGAGCTCAATCCTGATAAAAATAAGTTTGAAGTATATCTTAAAAAAGAAGTTGTCGAAGAGGTTTTTGATCCAGACAGAGAGATATACATTGAAAACGCAAGAGAAATAGACAAAAAAGCCGAGCTTGGCGGATTTGTAAGAATTAAGCTTGACACAAAGCAGTTCGGAAGGGTTGCGGCGCAAACGGCTAGAAATATCATAAGACAGGGTATTAGAGACAGCGAAAGAGGTCAGATGATGACTGAGTTTAAGAGCAAGCATCAAGAGCTTGTAAGCGGTCTTGTAGAAAGAATCGACCCAAGAAACGGCGCTATTTCACTTAGAATCGGAAAGGCAGAAGCCGTGCTTCCAAAAAATGAGCAAGTCGGAACCGAAAATGTCAAAGAGGGCGATTATGTAAAAGTATATGTGGTCGACGTAAAAGAGACTGAAAAAGGCCCTAAAGCGATAATTTCAAGGACTCATCCTGATTTGGTAAAAAGACTGTTTGAAAAAGAAGTTCCAGAAATTTTCGAGGGTATAGTCGAGATTAAAGCGGTTTCAAGAGAAGCTGGCTCAAGGACAAAACTTGCGGTTTTAAGCCATAACGAAGACGTAGACGCAGTAGGTGCTTGTATAGGAACTAGAGGCGCAAGAGTTGCTATTATAGTAGATGAACTAGGCGGAGAAAAAATTGATATAGTAGAATATAACGAAGACCCGACAAAATTTGTTACAGCGGCTTTATCACCTGCTAATGTAATTTCGGTTGAGGTTACAGATTTAGAAAATCACGCTTGCCGTGCAACTGTTCCAGATGGACAGCTGTCACTTGCGATAGGAAACAAAGGACAAAACGCAAGACTAGCGGCTAAACTTACAGGCTGGAAGATAGACATCAGACCTGAAAGCGGATTTTTCGGAGAAGAATAAGAGGGGGCGTTTTTTGTGAAAAAAGTTCCACTTAGAATGTGCACCGGTTGTAGAGAGATGAAGTCTAAAAAAGAGTTAGTAAGAATAGTAAAGTCTCCTATAAAATCAGAAGACGAAACCGAAGAAACCAAATACGAGATAAGCGTTGATTTAACAGGAAAAAAGGCAGGCAGAGGCGCTTATATTTGTAAAAATCCCGAATGCCTTATTAAAGCTAAGAAACAAAGAAGCTTAGAGAGGGTATTTTCGTGTAAGATAGATGAAGAAATATTTGACAAGTTAAAGGAGGAAATTAGTGGATAAATTTTTATCAATACTGGGCTTTTCAAGGAAAGCTGGAAAACTTATTCACGGTTATGACGCCGTCGTAAATAGTCTAAAGGCTAAAACGGCAAAACTTGTTATCGTAGCATCGGATATTTCGGAAAAATCCGAAAAAAATGCTAGGTTTGAGTCGGAGAAACACAAGGCAGAAATAATTAAAGTAAATTATACAATGGAAGAAATAGGACTTGCGGTAGGTAAAAAAGCAGTAGTTTTTGCCGTGACCGATTTAAACTTTGCAGATGGTCTTAAAAACACACAGATAAACCCCTTTGAGAAAGGATGATATAATTAATGATAAAATACAGAGTACACGAAGTCGCAAAGGACTTAAATGTTCAAAATAAAGACGTTTTGGATATACTTTCTAAATATGTGGACACACCTAAAAAGCATATGACAGCACTTGAGGAAAACGAGCTTGACATTGTTTTTGATAGCTTTACACAGGAGAACAGCGTAGAGAATTTTAACGAATATTTTGCCGCTATAAATAAAAAAGAAGAGGTAAAAGTAGAAGTTAAAGAGGAGAAGAAAAAGACCATAAAAACTCCTAAAGAGAAAAAAGAGACAGCTCCTAAAGCAAAAATTGAACCTAAAAAGACTGAAGAAAAACCTAAAGAAATCAAAAAACAAGAGCCTGTTAAGCAAGCTCCTGTAGCGCCTGTTGCTCCTAAACATGTGGCTAAACCAAAGGCAGAGCACAAGGCAGCTCCTAAAAAGAGAGATGAGGGAACAAACGTGGTCTTACCTATAGGCGGCGGTGAAAAAGTTACTTCTGAAGATGCGAAGAAAACAAGAGTTATCGACACAAGAACTTCAAATGTCAATATCGATAGATATAACGAAAAATACGACAAACTAGCCTACGATAAGGTAAAGAACGAGACAACTGCTACCAAACAAAAAATTAATCAAAGAAGACAGCAAAGAAATAAGCGTCAAGGCAAGAGAGAAACAGAGCAAGAAAGACTACAAAGAATTGCAAGTGAGAGAAAAGCAAAAGCTATCACAATTACAATTCCTGAAGAAATCACTGTTGGTGAGTTTGCATTAAGACTTAAGGCGACTTCTGCCGAAGTTATCAAAAAGCTTATGATGATGGGCACAATGGCTACATTAAACGACTTTATCGACTTTGATACAGCGGCTTTAATTGCCGATGAATTCCATGCAAAGGTTGAAAAAGAAGTAGTTGTTACAATAGAAGATAAAATTATAGACGATAGTGAAGACGAGGACGAAAACCTAATGGAACGCTCTCCAGTTGTCGTTGTAATGGGGCACGTTGACCACGGTAAAACTTCACTTCTAGATGCAATTAGAAACAGTGATGTAACTGCGGGTGAAGCCGGCGGAATTACTCAGCATATCGGTGCATACAGAGTTAAAGTTGACGAGAGAGAAATTACTTTCCTTGATACACCAGGCCATGCGGCGTTTACAACCATGAGGGCAAGGGGCGCACAAGTTACAGATATAGCTATTTTGGTAGTTGCGGCGGATGATGGAATTATGCCACAAACTATCGAGGCTATTAACCATGCCAAAGCGGCGGGTGTTTCTGTTATCGTTGCGATTAACAAAATGGATAAGCCAGATGCAAATCCAGATACAGTAAAACAACAGCTTACAGAGCATGAATTAGTTCCAGAAGAATGGGGCGGCGACGTTCCTTGTATACCTCTTTCAGCCAAGACAAAAATGGGTATCAGCGACCTTATGGAAATGATACTTCTAACCTCAGAAATGAAAGAGCTTAAGGCGAATCCAGATAGAAGCGCTAAAGGTACGGTTATCGAGGCAAGACTTGATAAGGGTAGAGGCCCGATTGCGACTATTCTTGTTCAAAACGGAACACTAAGAGTCGGCGACATAGTTGTTGCGGGAACTACAGTTGGTAGAGTTAGAGCGATGACTAACGACAAGGGCGAAAGAGTAGAGAGCGCAGGCCCATCTGTTCCAGTCGAAATTACAGGTTTAGGCGATGTGCCTACAGGCGGCGATATCTTCAACGCAGTTTCTGATGAAAAACTTGCAAGAGAACTTGTCGAAGAGAGAATTTCAAAAGAAAAAGAAGATTTATTCAATGCACAAACAAAGGTCACACTCGACAATCTATTCGACCAAATGAAAGACGGCGAAATGAAGGAGCTTAAAGTTATCGTTAAAGCCGACGTTCAAGGTTCGGTTGAAGCTGTTCGTCAATCTCTTCAAAAGCTTACTAATGAAGAAGTTCGTGTGAACGTAATTCACGGTGGCGTTGGTGCGGTAAGCGAAAGCGACGTAATGCTTGCAAATGCGTCAAACGCAATTATCGTAGGATTTAACGTAAGACCAGACGCAGTTGCCGAGGACAGCGCAAAACGTGACGGCGTAGACATGAGACTATATAGAATCATCTACGACTGCATAGAGGAAATCGAATCTGCTATGAAAGGCATGCTCGCTCCAAAATTCAGAGAAGTTATGCTCGGAAAATCAGAGTGCCGTGAAGTATATAAAATTACAAATGTCGGCATGGTTTTGGGCTCATATGTTCTAAGCGGCAAGGTTCAAAGAAATGCACTTGCAAGAATAGTTAGAGATGGAATTATCGTTGCCGACGATAAAATTCAGTCATTAAGAAGATTTAAAGACGATGTTAAAGAGGTTGCAGAAGGCTATGAATGCGGTATCACACTAGAAAAATTCAGCGATATCAAACAAGGCGACATACTAGAAGCATATCTCATGGAAGAATACAGAGACTAAAGTATATTTAGTGCTTAATAAGCTTAAACTAAGCTAAATTAAGCATGTGGAGGACAAAAAATGGCAAGTCATAGAATGGACAGAGTCACCGAAGATATAAGAAGAGAGATTATGGCGATAATCAGGGAGCTTAAAGACCCGAGAGTGACCGAGTGTTTTGTTTCAGTCGTAAGGACAGAAGTCACAAACGACCTTTCGTACTGTACTGTTTATATCAGCACTATGGAAGGCATGGACAAAACAAAGGAAATAGCTAAATGCCTAAAGTCCGCAGCGGGTTTTGTAAGACACGAACTAGGCTCAAGACTTAAATTAAGGCACACACCTCAAATTATATTTAAGGCAAGTGACTCTATCGAATATAGTGCGGGCATTTCAAAAATGCTTGATGACATTAATAAAAGGTGAAAAAATGAACACTATTAAAGAAATTGCAAATGCCATAAAAGGTTTTGATGACATACTCGTGCTTTCGCATATATCACCAGATGGCGATACATTAGGAAGTGCCACCGCTCTAATCAGAGCACTCAGAAGCATGGGAAAAAGAGCAGATTTTTCCTGTGCTGATGAGGTTGGAGGTATATTTTCATATCTTTTTGAGGATTTAGAAAATATTGGATTCACACCTAAACATGTCATCAGTGTAGACGTGGCAGAACTCAGCCTTTTAGGCGAAAATAAGGACAAATACAGCCTTGATATATGCATAGACCACCATAGGACAAATAAAATGGTGGCAAAAATGTCTCATGTAGATGAAACTGCGGCGACGAATACCTTGATTGTCTTTGATTTAATCAAGGAATTAGGCTGTGAAATAACACCGAAAATAGCAGACAGCATCTACACAGGACTTACGACAGACACGGGGTGCTTTAGGTTTTCAAACACCGATTCAAGGGCGTATAATGCGGCGGCAGAACTATATAAACTTGGCGCAAATTGTGCCTATATAAACAGGTTGATGTTCGATACAAAAACAAGAGCTGGAATTCTCATTCAAAAGCATGTTTTGTCGAATATGCAGTTTATTAAGGACGATAAAATTGTCCTGACCGCAATAAGCGTCAAGGTGCTTGAAGAGACAAAGGCGGTCGAAAGCGACTTAGACTGTATTCCGTCACTTACAAGAGGGATAGAGGGCGTTCACATAAGCATAACCATGAAGGAAAAAGACGACGGCAAGTGGAAGGCTTCTGTAAGGGCGATAGCTCCGGTGGATGCCTCTAAAATCTGTGCCACTTTAGGCGGCGGAGGCCACATGGGTGCGGCGGGCTGTATGCTTAGTGATAATTTTGAAGAGTCTAAGGATATGATTATAAATGCCTGTGTTAAAGGCTTGGAAGACGCAGGAGTTTAACTTATAGAAAGGCATGTTTATGTTTAACTTAGAAACAAAAACATGACAGGAAAATATTTGTGACGGGTTTTATCGTGATAAATAAGCCCACAGAGTTTACCTCTTTTGACGTAGCGGCGGTGGTAAGAGGAATAACAGGGCAAAAAAAAATAGGACATACAGGGACGCTTGATCCAATGGCAACAGGCGTTCTTCCTTTGCTTTTAGGAAGAGCCACCAAGGCATCGGACTTGATTCCCGATTCGGACAAAGCATATGTGGCGGGTTTTAAGTTTGGAGTAAAGACAAACACCGGAGACATTTGGGGAGAGGTTAAGGAAACCTCGGACAAAGCGGTTTTAGAGAGTGATTTACTAGAGGTTATAGAAGAATTTAAGGGCGAAATAATGCAAATTCCGCCAATGTATTCGGCTGTTTCTATAGGCGGTCAAAGACTCTATAAGCTTGCAAGACAAGGCATAGAAATCGAAAGAGAAGCCAAGAAAATTTACATAAGTGAGCTTAAACTGAACCGATTTAGTCAAAACGAGGGTGAAATTTATATAAAATGCTCTAAAGGCACATACATAAGAACACTAATAGAAGACATCGCCCAGAAACTCGGAACTGTCGGCACGATGAATTCTTTGGTAAGGGTAGAAGCCTGTGGTTTAAAGCTTGAAGAAGCGATGACTTTAGACGATTTAAGAGCGCTAAAGGCTAAAAATGAGCTTCAATCGGCAGTGAAACCTGTCGAAATTCTTTTTGAACAGCTTAAAAGCATAAATGTATCGGAAAAACAGCAAAAAAGATTTTTAAACGGCGGAGAGCTAAGCTACTTAAGGCTTAATTTAAACGAAAAATTTGCAGAAGGCGAAAGACTAAGAGTCTATGGGGACAAGTTTTTAGGCCTTGCAGAGTTTAAAAATAACAGCGTAAAATGCGTAAAATCTTTTATAGAATTACCGGTAGGGTGATATTATGACAGAAAAAAGATATACAGCACTTGCTATGGGTGCATTTGACGGCCTGCACTTAGGTCACATAAAAGTTATAGATGAGATGATGCATGAAAAGGAGTTAGAGCCATGCGTTTTGACTTTTAAGGAAAATCCGTCAAAAATACTTAAAAAAGATTTTCTATATCTCGTTAATAAAAGCGAAAAAGATGAAATAATAAAAAATAAGGGAGTTAAGGAGATTTTTTATCTCGATTTTAACGAGGTGAAAAACTTAAGTCCCAAGGACTTTTTTGAACAGATAATCATTAAAAAATGCGGCGCTAAAAGCCTGTATTGTGGAGAAAATTTCCGATTTGGAAAAAATGCAGAGGGCGATATAGATACGCTTAAAGGTCTTTGCAGTCAAAACGGAGTAAGGCTTAATATAGTCCCGCTTTTTAGCTTAGACGGCGAAACCATTAGCTCAACCAAGATAAGAAACTTACTTAAAGATGGTCAAGTAAAGCTTGCAAATAAGTATTTAGGCAGAAATTTCAGCTTTACCTTTAAGGTGGTAAGCGGAAACAAAATCGGGAGAACCCTTGGAACTCCGACAATAAATCAGCCAATACCAAAAGACTTTATCAAGCCAAAATTTGGAGTGTACGCCACTGCGGTTACCGTTGAAAATGAGAAACATTCTGGCGTTACAAACATAGGAATTAAGCCAACTGTCGGAAGTTACGACCCGCTTTTAGAAACATGGATACCTGATTTTTATAAAGACATGTACGGCATGAAAATCAAGGTGGAACTCTTAGAATTTATCAGAGCCGAGAAGAAGTTTGACAGCATAGACGAGCTTAAAAACGAGATATATAAAAACGCCGACAAGGCAAAAGAAATATTTAAAATTTATAATAAAAATAACTTTTAAATATCTATTTACAAAACGATTTGTTTGTGCTAGAATAGTCTAGCGACCTTAGACACGGATACTGGAGGACACCACCTTTACCTGTGTTTTGGGCATAATAAAAAGGGATTAAATCCCGGAAAAAAAGGTGAAGAATATGTTAAAAACAGAAAAAAATGAAATCATTAAAAAACACGCACGTCACGAAGGCGACACAGGGTCTCCTGAAGTTCAAATTGCTATTCTTACAAAAAGAATCAACGATTTGACAGACCACCTACGCATAAATAAAAAAGACCACCACTCAAGACGCGGACTTTTGATGATGGTTGGTAAAAGAAGAGGTCTACTCAACTATCTTATTAAAATTGACATTGAAAGATATCGTGCTATAATTGCAGAACTAGGTATCCGTAAATAATTTGCTAAGATACAGTCCGATTTTATTCGGACTGTCTTTTTATACAAAATTTCAAAAAAATTTGATGTGTGGGATAATATTTCAAGAAAAAGAAAGGTTATTTACTGTGCAAAATGGGGTTTGCACCTTGTAAAATAAATGGTAGAACTATGATAAAAAAATTTAAAAGCGATAAACAACTCTTTAAAATGATACTCACAATAGCGATACCTATAGCGTTTCAAAATTTATTAAGCTCACTTACACAGATGATGGACTCGGTAATGCTTGGAGAACTTGGCAACTTACAGCTTGATGCGTCATCTCTTGCGAATCAGATATTTTTTATCTTCGCATTATTCATTTTTGGCTCATCAGGCGGAGCGTCCATACTAACAGCACAATACTGGGGTAAAAAGGATTTACAACCCATAAAAATAGTCATGGCGACAATGCTTAGAATAGTATTTGTCGTGTCATTAGTGCTAACACTTTTTGTGGCGATTTTTCCACACTTAGTGATGTCGCTGTTTACCTCAGATCAAAACGTAATAGATGCAGGCGTAGAATATCTGTCGATAGTAGCATTTACATACATATTATTTGGTATTTCAAACACCTTGACCATGCTTTTTAGAAGTATAGAATTAGTTAAACTCTCGGTAATTGCAAATGCTACCACGCTTGTGCTAAATGTAGGGCTAAATTACATTTTGATTTTCGGTAATTTTGGAGCGCCAAGACTAGAGCTCAAAGGTGCGGCGTATGCAACCTTGATTGCAAGATTTGTGGAGCTTTTAGTGGTTCTGTTTTATGTTTTCTTTAAAGAAAAAAGGCTTCACTTTACATTTAAGTGCTTCTTTCTTTCAAGCAAAAGCCTTAATAGAGATTTAAGAAAATACTGTACACCCGTTGTGCTAAACGAGCTTGCTTGGTCTATTGGAATAACTCTTCAAGCGGCACTATTCGGACACATGAGCTCGATGGAGACGGTACTTCACGGGGCAGAGGCGGCGACGGCGGTTTCGGCAAATACAATTATCGGAGTAGTGCAGAATTTGGCGACCCTTGTCATATTTGGAGTTGCAAATGCGGCGGGCGTTATAATAGGAAAAACCATAGGAGAAGGAAACATTGACCTTGCAAAGCAAAGGGGAAGAGTGATTCAAATTCTTTCTGTGATGCTTGGGGTTGTAGGGGCAATAGCAGTCCTACTTTTAAGAGATGTTATGGTAGATTTCTACAATGTAAACGAGGCGACAAAGCTACTTGCAAAAGATATGCTCTACATCACCTCGATAGTAATATTCTTCGTTTCAATGACGGGAATAAGCATAGTCGGAATACTTCGTGGCGGCGGAGATGCAAGATTTTCATTGTTCATAGAGCTGGTTTCTCTTTGGGGATTTTCGGTTCCGCTAGGCTATCTTGCGGGATTGGTCTTTGGTCTTCCAGTACTCGTAGTATACGCCTTATTCAAATCGGACGAAGTAGTTAAAGCTATCTTTTGCTTAGTCAGGCTAAAGGGAACTAAGTGGATAAGCGTGGTAACAAGAGATCAGGTTGAAGTAAAGCA
>CAYJFP010000016.1:0-48049 GCA_964369415.1 uncultured Eubacteriales bacterium
ACTTATATCGATAATAATTAATCTATTTTAGCTATATCATCCGCTATAATCGGCATAAAAATTCCGCCTTGCACGCTTCTTGCTATAAAACTTTTGTATTCTCCGCTTATGGTGTCATACCAGTCGGAGAAAGCCACTCTTGAAGTGGTGTTTTTGAGAAAATTTGCAACAGGTTTGGTTAGTTTTTCTCTTTTTTCTTTGTCTTCTGTAAGAGCAGAGCACCACAAAATCCAGTCGCTCTTTGTATAATCTGCCCTGTTATCAAGCGGAACACCATAGTCGTTTGACTTCGATATGTAATAGTCCGTCTCTTTTTCAAAAATTTCTTTTGTAAATAAATTTGTTTTCCATATTTTATCCCAAACTATGTTGTACTTAAGTCCCCATGTCCCCTCTTTGTCGTAAGTTAGCCTTGTATGATTGCCCTCTATCGCTCTTTTTTCACAGTCAGCCGCCATTTGCCTAGCGACTTCATGGTATTTTTTGTACTCTACATCTTTGCCGTCAAGCTTCTTGATAAGCGCATACGCTTCTATACCCATAACTGCCTTAAACGAGAGATTCACATTATTGGCTAGGTGTCCGGCAAAATCGTCCGTGCAAAGCTGATTTCCAGGGTTTGCACCATATTTCATCAGATATTCACACCATTTTGACAAGTGCTTTTCATATTTAACTGCAAAATCTGCACTTTTTTCTATTAAGCACACATTAGCGGTCATTATAAGCATGTTTCCACACTCTTCGATTGGCATTTGGTAGTTTTCATCATAGACATCGTTGCCTTTTGGGAAAAGATACGTCGGTGGCAAAATCTCGAACTTCTCTTTAATATCATGCTTTTCATTCTTATTTTTAAGTGCATAGGCTTGCCCCCAAGCGTATGGATATCTTCCTACATCATGTGGTGCATAGTCGTACTCCCAAACTTCGCAGTCGGCAAAATCCATTATCGGCCTGATAAGCCCCTTTATGTATTTTACTCCATACAGCATGAATATCGGTATGCTAGGATAGCTTACGTCCGCCGTTCCTATACAGCCGTTTGAGTCGTTTTCCTTTGATAAAACAAGCATTTCACCATTTTTAGTTTCTACTATCTTATGTGCTGAAATAGCCTGTCTATAGCTCATATTACAAAGAAAGACATAGTCCTTACCGCCTGATTTCATAGCCTTTTCTTCGATTTCTTCATCGAGTTTTTGACATTTTAGAATTAACTCATCGTGCTCATTTTCAGCTTTTACTATTGCGTTAAGCATAGTTTTATATTTTTTAGTCCACATGCCTTTTAACATGTCACCCATGTAATTTATGGACACTAAATCATCATAGGCAATTATTAAGGAGCAAGAATTATTCCTATCAAAATCAAGTTTTGATACTAACATTTCACTTTCGTTGTCAAATTCGGTTTCGCCGTGCTTACTCGCAAGATAAAGGTAGCCCCAGTTTATCTTTATCCTGTCACCACTTTGAGAAAGTGGCCTTTGGTCTATTTTACCCATCATGCTATAATTTAGACCTTCACGCTTGCCTTTTAGCCCTTCTACAGCTCCTGTATCATTTCTAACGATATTTGCTTCTGCTGTGAAAATTATCTTAGCTTTACACTCTTTCTTTTTTTCTACAAAAAAGTCGATGTAAGAAACTGGCCTTGAGGCTATGTATGGATTTTCCAGCAGTAATGGCGTGGTGAACTTAACTTTTAGCACCACTTTTTTATTTTCAAATACATATAAGCTTGAAGTCACTGTCACATCTATATACTTTTGCTCGATAACTTTACCGAACTTACTATTGCCTAAAAAACAATATGTTTCATCGTCAATTTTGATGTATCCATTCATTGAATTTTTGCACTTCGACCAATGAGTGGTGCTTCCATTATACAATTCAACATATGTGCTCCAAATACTAAAATCAGGGTCACAAGTTATTAATGGTATAGCTGCCGCTTTTTCTATTATCATGAAAATTTCTCCTATACAAAAGGGGCTGTGAAAAATTTCAAGCCCCATTATCTTTAATTTTGGTGAGCCGCCCTGTTATACATCTTTTTGGATTCTTCATCTTCTCTTATTTCATCCACGCTTTTCCATTTTTTATATGTATTTGGTGATAGTTTTCCCTTTGGCTCTACATAATTTTCTTTTAAATTCTTTTTAGCTTTTTCTATCGCTGATTTGTATTGTGGAAGCCATTTTTCACCCGCTACAAGCATTTCATCTGTCATTTGCCAGATTTCATCTGGATATAAAACTGCACCTGTAAGTGGGTCTAGCATCATGGCTTGCTTTAGAAGTGTTTCATCTCCGTAAACAGCGGCATTCACTGCTAATCTTTGTACATTAATGCTTACATTACACACTGCGGCACATCCCATCGGCAAGTCACCATATACAGGTATATTCACACCTGTTCTATCGACATATCCTGGTAATTCAACCACTGCATCGTCAGGTAGATTGGTAATCGCTCCGTTGTTTATCACATTAAAGTGACCTCTGTATACTCTTCCTGTTTCAAGTGCTTCGACAATATGTGTTCCGTGTTCTATTCCCTTATTTTCGTCGGGATAAATAAAAGCAGGTGCCGCAAGCCATTCTGGAAAATCAGTTTCAAACCAATTTCTTCTCTCACAACAGTTTCTCAAATAGCCTGAAGATTCTCCGTTAATCCATTTATCCATTTTAATCCACTCGTGGATTTTATCGGTGTCTTTTCGATACCACGGCACATATTCGCTTAAGTGCCCGTTTGACTCTGTGCTAAAATATCCAAATCTTTTTAGCATGTCAATTCTAACCTTTTCCGCCGAGGCTATTTCCTCATTTGCTTCAAGTTTTTCTAAAAGTTTTGGCATTAAGTCTTCGCCTGTTTTGTTGTTTATCAGTTTTGTATACCATGTTTGGTGATTTATTCCCGCACATACTATGTCGATGTCCTCATATTTAAGTTCAAATGCTTCGGCTATTAATTTGTGCCCGTTTTGCACACCGTGGCAAAGACCTATAGTCGGAACTTTACCGTACTCGTTGCAAGCCCATGTAACCATGGCGTTTGGGTTTGAATAGTTAATCATGATACACTCTGGCTTTGCGACTTCTTTTATGTCTTTACAAAAATCTAGAATTTCTGCAATACCTCTTTGTCCATACATAATTCCACCTGCACAAAGAGTGTCTCCGACACACTGGTCTACACCGTATTTCATCGGAATTTTCACATCAGTTTCAAACGCTTCAAGCATACCAACTCTCACAAAGTTAAAAACATATTTTGCATCTTTAAACGCTTCACGTCTATCAAGTGTTGCATTTATTTTAATATCAATTCCATTTGAGTCTATGTCTCTTTGAATAAGTTTATAAGACATATCTAAATTTTCTTTGCTTATATCAGTAAAAGCAATTTTTATATTTCTAAATTCTTTTACCGATAATAAATCTTGTATCATGGTTCTCGTAAAACCAACGCTTCCCGCTCCGATTACTGCAACTTTAAATGACATAAGTATTACTCCTTTAAATTTTTATCACGTCTTTTGCTATACACACATTCTACATCATCGCAAATGTAATTGCAATAGTTTTATGCAAAAATTTTCATGATAAAAAAATAACTACAGTGAATTTAACTTCACTGTAGTTATTTTTACTATATTAGTTTACAATATTTATAACTTTACCCTCGATAAATGCCTTTAAATTATCTACAGCTATTCCCATCAATCTCTCACGAGTCTCTTTAGGAGCCCATGCAATATGAGGAGTTATTATGCAATTTTTTGCTTTCAAAAGAGGATTTGACTCTAAAATCGGCTCACTTGAGACAACATCTACCGCCGCTGCATAAATTACATCATTGTTGAGTGCCTCTTTTAAGTCCTCTTCATTAACTAGCGGGCCTCTGCCTGTATTAATAAGTATTGCTGTTTTTTTCATTTTTGCAAGTGTATCCTTATTAATAATTCCCTGTGTACTCTCAAATAATGGCACATGAAGCGAGACTATATCCGATTTCTCAAGTAATTCATCTAAGCTGACATAAGTGCAAATCTTTTTGCATTCTTCTCTTTCGGTTCTACTAAATGCCAATACGTTCATTCCAAAAGCTTTTGCAATTTCAGCAGTCTTCATACCGATTTTCCCAAGGCCTATCAAACCTATTGTTTTACCCGAAAGCTCTATTAATGGCGATTTCCAGTAACAAAAGTCTACACTTGAAGCCCATTCACCATTATAAACACTGTCGCTGTGCAACTGTACTTTATGGCAAATCTCTAGAATAAGCGCAAACACAAACTGTGCCACCGCATCTGTTCCATATGTCGGGACATTGCATACAGGTATATTTCTTTTCTTTGCAGCTTCTAAATCTACAACATTATATCCTGTCGAAAGAAGGCCTATGTACTTGATATTTGGACAAGCATTGATAATATCTGTACCAAGTAAAGTTTTATTTGTAATTACTATTTCAGCATTTCCAATTCTCTCTACCGTTTTATCTGCTGGCGTTCTGTCATAAACCGTAAGATCTCCAAGCTTTTCAAAACCTTCCCAGCTTAAGTCACCTGGATTTTCTGTATATCCGTCTAAAATTACTATTTTCATATCATCATCCTTTAACTAATTCTTTACAAGATTTCACTATTTCTTCAACTGTTATACCGTTCATCTTAAGTAGGCTTTCATATGGCGCTGACTCTCCAAATTTATCCTGAATTCCGATTCTTCTAAGCTTACCTTTGCCCTCTTCTGCAATTATTTCACTTACCGCACTGCCTAAACCGTTGATTATATTATGATCCTCTACGGTGACAATTCTACCGCTTTTGTTTATTTCCTCTAACACAGCTTCTTTGTCTATTGGCTTTATCGTATGCATATCAATAACAGAGGAATCTATTCCCAGTTTCAATAGCTCTTCGTGCGCTTTTAAAGCCAACAACATAATGTCTCCGTTTGCAATAATCGCTACATCTTTTCCGTCCTTTAGCCTATAGGCTTTTCCGATTTCAAACTCTTCATCGCCATTATAAATCATTGGAACAGGGTCTCTCGTAAACCTTAGATAAACCGCACCATCTAATTCAGCAGCCTTTCTGATAAGTTTTCTAGTAGAATAATAGTCACACCCCATAACAACCGTCATATTTGGAATAGTCCTTAAAACTCCCATATCCTCAATTCCCTGATGGCTAGCACCATCATTTGCAGGCGTTAGACCGCCGTGAGAACAGGCAATTTTCACGTTAAGCTTTGTATAGCAAACCTCTTGCCTTATCTGTTCTAACATTCTCATGCTGCCAAAAACAGCATAAGTTGTAACAAATGGAATTTTTCCGCAAGTGGCAAGACCCGCCGCAACACCGCATGCATTTTGCTCTGCAATTCCGACATTTATGTGTTGCATAGGTAGTTCTTTAGAAAAATCAATCGTCTTACAGGACTTTCCTATATCACAGTCTACAACATAGATATTTTTATTTTCTCTTCCTAATTCTAAAATTTCATCTCCGTAAGCGTCTCTTGTGGCGGCTACCTTATTCATTTCACTCATACGGCCACCTCAATTTCTTTTAACGCAGTTTGAAGTTCTTCATCGCTTGGTGCTGTGCCATGCCATGCCACGACATTTTCCATAAAGGAAACACCTTTGCCTTTAATGGTTTTTGCTAAAACACAACTTGGTTTACCGCTTTTCTTATTATTAATAATCTTGAAGGCGTTTAATATTTCATCTATATTATGTCCGTCAATTTCATGTACATCACATCCAAAAGACTCAAATCTTTCTTTGTAATTTGTTAGTGGCATTACAACTTCACATATATTATCGTTTTGAAGACCGTTGTTATCGACTATAATTACAAGATTATCCAGTTCATATTTATTAGCTGTTTGAATCGCTTCCCATATTTGTCCTTCATTAGACTCACCGTCTCCTATAATTGAAAAGACTCTATAGTTTTTGCCGTCTCTCTTACCCGCTATCGCCATTCCTACTGCGACGCTTAGTCCTTGTCCAAGCGAACCTGTTGAAATATCTATTCCAGGACATCTTTTCATGTCTGGATGTCCTTGTAATATAGAACCTTCTTGCCTAAGAGTGTTTAAAACCTCTTTATCAAAGTATCCTTTTAATGCAAGGCAAGTATAAAGCACGGGACACACATGTCCCTTAGATAGAACAAACCTGTCTCTGTCTTCCCATTTAGGATTTTGTGGGTCTAAATTCATTTCGTCAAAATACAGTACTGTCATGATATCCGCCGCAGATAAAGAACCGCCTGGATGCCCCGACTTTGCCTTATGTATCATTTTTAAGAGTTCTGTCTTGACTTCTTTAGCCTTAGCTTTAAGACTTTCACTTTTAGTCATACTCTCTCCTTATATCATGTCATAAATTTTTTCAAAGCCTGATTTTCCTATTTTAACTACAGGCACTTTGACTTCTCCATGTTTTAATAAACTCATTGAAATTTGTGCAAAGACGATTACATCAACTTCTTCTGCAAGTTTATATAGCTCTTCGTTTACCATTTCATCGTGCTTTGCTCTGTCTCCACTAGATAAAACGTCAAACGCTCCGTCTACGACACGGTTTATAATCTCGATTTCCTTGCCCATTTCTTTTGCTTTTTCATTTATTACTCTACCTATAGCCATTGGACTTGTCGGCAAAGTAGCTAGCACGCCTATTTTCTTTCCATAAGAAAGTGATTCTATAGCGGCCGGCTCTTCAATATTCAAAATTGGAATATTAAGAAATGGTCTTATCATCGCTGTAGCCATATTTACAGATGTACAAGTAACTAAAACCGCATCTGCCCCGCTTGCCTCTGCAGTTTTTGCATAACTCATCATTCTAGAGCACACATCGGCATTCACTCCACCTTCTTTAAGCGTTTCTTTAAGTAGGCTGTCGTCCATAATATTGTAAATTTCAAGATCGTCCTTTGACTCTGCAAACGGCTTTCCAAATGGATTAAATATCATATCCATAAATGTGTTTACCGTGTTTATTGTATATATTTTTTTCATTTTAACACTCCAACTCTTCGATTTATATCGAATTAATTTTTTGTTATTATACAAGAAGCTTATCTTTTGACATTAACACATGTTCTATAATATGCCCTATATTTCCCTCGCCTGCGTATTTAGTGATATCAAACAAATCACAATCTGTTTCTGACCAGTACAAATCATTTTCATCTCCGCTAACAGAAACATTTTTATTTAACTTCCCAACATAAACTTCAACATAGCAATTATCAATGTAATAGGTAAAATCCATTAAATGAGTCAGCTTAATATCATTTGACGAAATTGAGGTTTCTTCAAACAGCTCCCTGTAGGCCGCCTCTTCGCTATTTTCACCTTTTTCAATTTTACCACCTACAAGATTAGATAAACCTTTATAAGGGTTCTTTTTTCTCTTACACATTAATAATTTGTCTAATGTTTCATTGTAAACTACAATCACATTATAACCTATCATATTTTCAAAATCCCCCTTATAATATAAGCATCAATAGTTTATTTCTTTATTTGCCCTGTCCATAATAGGCATTTGCGCCGTGCTTTCTGAAATAGTGTTTGTCTTGAAGCTCCTGTGGTGCCGGCTTTACTTCTTTATTCATCATTTCACACCTAGCCGCCATTTTTGATACTTCTTCTAGTACTACAGAATTATGGACTGCATCGTTTGCATTTTTTCCCCATGTGAACGGCCCATGATTTTTGCACAAAACCGCCGGTGTCGCCTCGTAATTTTTATCTTTAAAGTAGTCCACTATTAAAAGTCCAGTGTTTTTCTCATATTCTGTTTCAATCTCGTCTTTTGTAAGGCACCTTACGCATGGCACTTCTCCATATATATAATCCGCATGTGTCGTACCATAGCATGGAACACTTCTTCCGGCTTGTGCAAAACTTGTCGCCCAAGATGAGTGGGTATGAACTATCCCGCCTATTTTCTCAAACGCCTTATATAATTCTAAATGTGTGGCAGTATCGGAAGATGGATTTAACTCACCCTCGACCTTGTTTCCGTTCAAATCCATTACAACCATTTGTTCCCATGTGAGCTTATCATAATCAACTCCACTAGGCTTTATTACAAAAAGTCCTTTTTCCCTGTCTATACCGCTCACATTACCCCATGTAAATGTTACTAATCCGTATTTTGGCAAGAGCATATTAGCTTCATATACTTCTTTTTTAAGCTTATCTAACATAAAATCCCCCTCAATACGCAGCATCTACCGCCGCTTTTTCTACTTCTAAGTCGTTAATATAATTTTCCATAAACTCGTTAAAGCCTTCTATTTCTTTGCTTGTAGCCATGACAGTATTAACTTCACTATTTGCAAAAACTTTATTATTTAAATAGCACTGTAGATCCTTTTCTTCATCAGCACAGAAACTTGCAAGCACTGCAATCCCCCATGCGCCGCCTTCACCAGCTGTCGCCATTACTGAAACTGGAATTTTTACAGCAGATGACATTATGCGCTGACCAACTTCTTTAGCTTTAAAGAATCCACCATGTCCTAAAAGCGTGTCTATTTTTACATTTTCATCCTCTAATATTTCCATTCCAAGTTTCAATGTCGCAACCGCTGAATAAAGAGTTACCCTTGCAAAATTTGCAAATGTAAATTTTGAATCTACATCTCTTAAGAAAAGCGGTCTGCCCTCGTTAAGCTTAGTAATCGGTTCACCAGAAAAGTAGTTGTAGGAAACAAGTCCACCGGCATTTGTTTCTCCTTTTAACGCTTCATAATATAAAGTGTCTAATGCCTCATATATGCTGCACGGTTTTCCTAAGGCTTCTGAAAACTCCTTAAACACATTTGCCCATGCATCTATATCCGATGAGCAGTTATTACAGTGAACCATTGCGACCGGTTTTCCCGTAGGAGTCGTCACCATGTCGATTTCTTCATACACTGTTGATAGGTCTTTCTCTAAGACTATCATCGCAAAAATTGAAGTTCCCGCAGAAACATTTCCCGTCTTAACTCCTACACTATTTGTGGCAACCATTCCAGTTCCCGCATCGCCTTCAGGTGGGCACATAACGGCTCCAGCTTCTAGTGTTCCTGTCGGGTCTAAGAGTTTAGCTCCCTCTTCTGTAAGAGTTCCTGCATCTTCTCCTGCTGATAGAACACTCGGCATAATATCTTTTAATTTCCAAGAAAATTCACCATTTAAAAGCTTCTCAAATTTTTCTATCATAGAAAGATTAAAGTCGCCTGTTTCGCTGTCTATAGGGAACATTCCCGAAGCATCACCGACACCTAAAACCTTTTTACCAGTAAGTTTATAGTGGATATATCCTGCAAGCGTCGTCATAAAATCTATATCTTTAACATTTTTTTCCTCATTTAGAATTGCCTGATACAAATGAGCTATGCTCCATCTATGTGGAATGTTAAAGCCGAGTTCTTCAGTTAATTCCGCAGCCGCTTCGCCTGTATTTGTATTTCTCCATGTTCTAAACTGAGCTATTTGATTAAAATCTTTATCAAAAGCCAAATATCCGTGCATCATGGCAGAAAAACCTATGGCTTTTAGCTTTTTAATTTCCACTGCGTACTCTTTTTTCACTTTTTCACAAAGTTTTTTGTAGCTATTTTGCACACCTGTCCAAACGTCTTCCAAACTGTATGTCCAAAGTCCATTTTCAAAACTATTTTCCCAGTCATGACTACCCGAAGCTATTACACCGAATTTTTCATCAATAAGTACAGCTTTAATTCTTGTCGAACCTAGCTCTATACCAAGTACAGCACCGCCGTTATCAATTAAGTTTTTTATCATTTAGACGCACTCCTTTTAAGCTTTTTAAGTCGATTATATCACTGTAAGAATAATAGTGCAATACTTTATGCAAATTTTTTTATCAAATTATTGCACAAATTCTTGCACTGTTGTATAATAATTAAAATTCTTAAGGAGGAATGAGTATGTATTCAGAACAATATAGCCCTATTTTTAATGAATTTCACTATCAAAATCCACTTATAATGGGAGATTATGCTGACCCCTCTATTCTAAAAGATGGAGAAGATTATTATTTGGTAAATTCAGTTTGTGGCGAAAAATATAGACTTATGCCCATGTGGCATTCTAAAGACTTAATAAATTGGGAACTGCTTTATCATGTATTCGAGGGTTGCTATTTTGAAAAGCACGACTCTTATATGCTAACAGCTTGGGCACCTGAACTAATTAAACATAAAAATCTTTATTATATCTATAATTACTCTCCATCATTTGGTATCTGGGTAAGCACATGTAGTGATATAAAAAAGGGCGACTGGAGCACACCTGTTCAGATTGAAAATGTAGATGGAATCGACCCTGGACATGTCACTGATAAAGACGGAAACCGATTTTTATGCCTTTCAAGAAATATTTTGCATCCACTTTCTTCTGATGGATTAAGTGTAAACGGTGAAGGCATTAAAATTTGTGAAGACTATGTAATCCCCGATGAAATCGACATCGAAGGCGTATGTACTGAATCACCTAAATACTTCAAAAAAGGTGATTATTACTACTTTCTAACTGCAGAAGGCGGCACAATGGGCCCTCCAACAAGCCACTGCGTTGTAGCGTACAGAACCAAAGACCCTATGGGCGAGTATGAACTTTCACCCTATAATCCTATCGTTCATACAGATAGTAGGGAGAATTTATGGTGGAGTACAGGGCATGGTTCTTTAGTTAACGGCCCTGATGATGAAACTTACATACTTTATCACGGTATTAGAAATGCCCATAGGTACATGGGAAGGCAAACTGTCATGATGCCTATAAAATGGACAGATGATGACTGGTTTACGGTAGGTAAAGGCGATGAACTTCCACAAAATTTGCCAAACTGTGATATGTTTCCTGTATCTGCACAGACTATTTCCGTAAACCCAAAGAATGGCAATTTTCCTTTACTATATAATTTTGACAGTGAAAAGGTGTTCAACAGATTAAAATTCAAGGATGATTTGATTGAGTTTAAGGCTCAAAAAGACAGTGAATTTCAAAATGAATCTTTAGTCTTCATGCCACAAGGCTATGCTTTTGAATTTATAGCAGAGATTGATTTAGAGAACACAACTGCAAATTTTGCAATAGGATTTAAATTTACACCTAGTGTAAACTGCGGAATTGCACTTTTAGACAGTGAAATTAAGCTATTTAAACACGGCGAATACGACTGGGTAAATGATGATAAAATACCTGTTGTTGGAAAAACACTTTGCCTTAAAATGTGCTGTAATCACGGGACTGTTTCACTTTTTTATAAAAACGATTATAGTGATTTTATGAAAATTCCACATTCCTACGACATAGCCGATTGGAACCCGAATGTTACCAAAGGTTTTTCAAGTGTGACACCATCCATTTGGAGCTATGGAATCGGCAGCGTGTTTATTAAGAGTTTTATCTATAACAATCTTTAAATTGTAATTGACTTTTAAATGTAGATACAAAAAAGATGTCACTAAAAATGACATCTTTTTTTATATTATTCTAATTCAAATTGAGGATACTGCTTTAAAAACTTTTCATTTGCTTCTTCCATTTGAATATAGTACTGTGCATAAGAAGCACTAAGCTGCTTCATTGCTGGTATAAACACATCATTATATCCATTGGATTTATTAAAACTTTTTATAGCTTCGTTCAATTTATACACAGGAGAATTTTTATATTCATCTGATTTTTTAAACTCTATATACTGTTCTAATATTTCCTTATTGTTTCTCAAAAATTCATCTGGTTTTTGATATGCTTTTTTTGTTGCTTCAAGCACTTCTGAAATTTGCTCAGTTCCAATATGACGTGTATTTTCAATCAAAAATTCTTCTACATCCTTTGGTATTTCCATTACTGGAACGTCATCTAAAAAAGATAAAATAGTTTCGTATGCTGCTTGTTGTGAAGCTGTTTCAATAGGTTTATTAAAAAACCTAGCAAAGTGCATGCAGATAAATCTACCATAATACCCTGGAAACGCTTCTAATAATTTATCAGTAATAGTCTTACAATGTTCAATAGCTTGTAATTCGCCATTGATTTCACTATAAATCTTCCCTCTACTAAGTTTTTGTAAAATGGAATTTTTTTGTATGTCACGTTGATGATTTAATGCTTTTTTTAGTGATACTACCTGCAGTGCAGAGTTTGTCTTATCGTTCAAGATTTCTTTAATCTCTTCAATGGATATATCTAATTTTCTCAAAACACTGACTTTTATAAGTATTTCAATATCTTTATCATTATAATCCCTATATCCATTTTCCAAAATATTTGGAGAGACAATCTCCTGTAAAGTATAGTATTCTATCGCTTTTTTAGTCAGTTTTGTGATTTTACAAACTTCACTTATCAACATATTTATCACCTCAATATCATCATAATCTAACACCTAGGGTTATAGTCAAGTATTATTTCAAACAAAATTTAAATACCTTTTTCTACTATTATAGCTTAATAAAAGCTTTATCATAAGAGAAAAGATAGACAGTTAATGTACTATCTATCTTTCTAGTTTCAACACTTTAATTTTCACTTATTTAAACGGAAAGTTTGTGAATTCGTCATTTGTGTACTCTTTGTAGCAATCTATAAAATCCTGTTTCCACTCGATATCGTTAAACACATCTTTTAGCAAAACACCGCTTTTATCATAGTTTTGGACAGCTTTTTCCATTTCAAATTCAAGCCTTTTACCTCTATTTTCTTTTTTGCAAAATTCTTGCATTTGATGATTTGACCATAGGTGGTATTTTCCTCTTACGGATGGATGAATTCTTTCACTCTCACAAAAAGTAAACTCACCGTTTTCTACGCCGCCTTCTATGCCCCACTGAGCTTCATATTCTAGCGCCTTTGACTTTAAATCTGTGTAAACTGTCAGTAAATCTTCCTTAACTCCATCTTTAATTAAATTTACCACTTCATCTTTATCAGTTTCATATAGTTCTTCGTACGCTCCCATATAGTGATAAATATATTTGTATTTACTATTTCTTGCCATCACCCATCGTAAAGGCTTATTTCCCGTTGCACAAACTTGATATTCTTTTTTCTCATTTTTCAGCATAGATTTCCCAAATAATTCTCTGCCATTTGATGGATATTCTATACCGCAAACGTCTAAGCAAGTCGGCAAAACGTCTAGCAAATCTACAAATTTTGTACTTTTTTCTCCAGCTGTAGCACGCTTTGGATATCTGATTATCATAGGAATTCTTACAGCCGAATCATACGGAAGTTCCTTGCTGTAATAACCCTTATCCTGTAGCATTTCACCATGATCAGAAGTGTATATGATAAGTGTATTGTCAAGCTTTCCGGTTTCTCTTAATTTCTCAATAATACGCCCGACACTCTTATCAACCATAGAAATGCTCGTATAGTATGCTTTTCTGATTTTCTCCTTCTCCTCTTCACTGTCCATGTCACCATACCAGAGATTATCCTCACTGCATTCAAATGGAAGTCTACTTTTTTGTATTGATTTTGGTATTTTTATATCATCATAAAGCCCGTCAAACTCTTTTGGGATGTTCCACGGTGGGTGTGGTTTTATAAATCCGCACATCATAAAAAATGGATTCTCTTTGTTATCGTCTATCCACTGATTCACCCTATCTGCTACCCAAGTAGTCTCGTGATACTTTTCGTCAACCATAGAATTTTGCGGAATATGGTAGATATGGGGCCTTACGCCGTGCAAATTTTGCACATCTTCATACCCTTCATTTTTTAAATACATCGCATACTCGTCCTGCTGTCTTATTTTAGGAAGCTCCTCCATAAGCTGCATTTCATCAAAACCATGGTGCTCTCTTACAGGGCTGAAATGCATTTTACCTATAGCGACAGTTCTATAGTCATTATCTGAAAAAATTCTCGCAATAGTTGGAACTGAATAATCTCGAATTCTCTGCTTTTCTGCGTTTCCATAATAACCGTGAATTCTAGCTGGAAACCCTGTAATTAGGTCATGTCTTGCTGGCATGCAAACTGGATTTCCGCTATGTGCACACGAAAAGCACAAGCCTTCTTCTACTAATTTATCCAGATTTGGTGTCTTCATATGTGTATAGCCTGCTGCTGAAACAGTATCAAATCTCTGCTGGTCTGTTAAAATGATTAATACATTTGGTTTGTTCATATAGAACTTCCTTTCCTTCTTTACTTGACAGTGCAAAATTTTTCATGTATTATTTAAATAAGAAATTTATAAGGAGGTTTTCCCATGGGTATTACCTTAAAAGATGTTGCGGAACATGCAAATGTTTCCATGAGTACAGTTTCAAGAGTGCTAAACCAAAAAGGAAACATAAGTGAAGAAACAACACAAAGAGTTGAAAAGGCTATTTCTGAGCTAATGTATAAACCTAGTCCGACTGCACTGAGATTTTCAACTGTTACAAGAAAAATTGCAGTAGTCGCACCTGGAAATCCGGATATTGAAAAAGACGGACATCAATATGGTATAGACACAAATGCAATTCTTTCTGAAATAGAAAAATTGGGACACATTCCTTATATCACCACTGTTAAATACGACACACTCGGCACTTCTTCTGTAACTTATCAAAAAATTGAGAAAAACGAAGTGGATGGAGTAATTATTTGTGACTCTTGCGATGATACAAACATTAAAGAATTATGCAAAAAAAATAATATTCCCTTTATCTCTACAAATGGAACTCCGCCCTCTAATTCTGAAAGTTATGTAGACTACGATAATACCGATGGTGCATTCCAAGCGATAAAATATTTAAGCGAACTTGGTCACAAAAAAATTGGAATCATGTCGGGTCCTAGAGAGCATGAAGTTACTCGAAATCGGCTTTACGGAGTTTATCTAGCGACTGAAAAACTAAATCTTGATGAAAACAATTTCACCACTGTTTTCACTCCTTACACAATAAACGGCGGTGAAGAGGCGACCGTGAGATTATTAAAAAACAGGGATATTACTGCAATTTTTGCATTTAGCGACAGGCTTGCTGTTAGCTGTATGGCAACGCTAAAATCACATGGTATCCGTGTGCCCGATGACATATCTTTAATCGGCTTTGACGATATGGAAATATGTAAACTTATTTCACCTACACTTAGCACTGTAAAAAGATATACTTCCGATATTTCTCCCATGATTGTCGATAGTCTTCTTAAGCTAATTGACAATGAAAATATCAAGAAAATTCAAATTCTTTACGAAACAGCACTTGTTAAAAGAGAATCATGTAAAAAACTTAAATAATATATGTTTTGGGCGGTCTATGACCGCCCTTTTTATGCTTTTTTATCTGAATAATACGCTGTTCCACTGCAACTCTTTCTTAAAGTTTCTAATGCTTGTATCATTATCAATCACAACACACTCAATTCCCATTGCAGCCGCCCAGTCTTCCATTTGAGCACTCGTAAGATCGTATGAGAATGCCGTGTGATGTGCTCCACCCGCTAAAATCCACGCTTCGGCCCCAACTGATAAGTTTGGTTGTGGAGTCCAAAAAGCAGTAGCTACAGGTAAATTCGGCATAGGTTTTTCCGTTTGTTTGCAGTCAACTGTATTGACAATTAATCTGAATCTGTTTCCTAAATCTATAAGCGATGCCGCAATTCCTGTACCATTTTTTGAAGTAAATACAAGTCTTGCTGGGTCTTCTCTATCACCCATAGAAAGCGGATTTACTCTTATTGATATTTTACTTTCAGCAACACTTGGACAAACTTCTAGCATATGCGCTTGTAAAATCCCCTCTTTACCTTTAACTAGGTTATAGGTATAATCTTCCATAAAAGATGTACCTTTTGCGTTTTTGTCTCCTGCCGTCATGAGTTTCATTAATCTAACCATGGCGGCGGTTTTCCAATCGCCTTCACCCGCAAATCCGTAGCCTTTTTCCATGAGTCTTTGAATCGCAAGACCTGGTAATTGCTTAAGATTTCCTAAGTCTCCAAAATGTGTTACTATAGCTTGATAATTTTTGTCTTCTAAAAATTTTTCAAAGCCTATCTCTATCGCAGCTTGAACCTCTACATGCTTCATGAACTCTTTTTCATCTCTGCCACGGTAATCCATTATGTATTTTTCTTTGTATTCATCTAGCATTGTGCTTAATTCGCCTGCAGTTACAGCTGAAACATACTCGTTAATCTCATTAACTGGATAGGCATCAATTTCCCATCCAAATTTAATTTGAGCCTCTACCTTATCTCCCTCTGTAACCGCAACATTTCTCATATTGTCGGCTATACGGCACACTCTGATATGGCTTGATTCCATAATTCCTATAGCTGTTCTCATCCAGCTTGCAATGCTTTCTTTTACATAATCTTCTTCCCAATATCCGACTACGATTTTTCTCTCAATGCCCATTCTTGATACGATATGTCCGTATTCTCTGTCGCCGTGAGCCGCCTGATTTTCATTCATAAAGTCCATATCAATCGTATCGTACGGAATCTCTTCATTAAACTGTGTATGAAGATGCATTAAAGGTTTTCTATACTCTTGAAGCCCTAAAATCCAAGATTTTGCAGGTGAAAATGTGTGCATCCATGTGATAACACCCGCACATTCTTCATCTTTGTTTGCTTCATTTAGAGTCGCTCTTATTAGTTCATTTGTAATTAATGTAGGTTTCCATACCAATTCATAAGGTAAAACTCCCGAACTGTTAAGCTTATCGACAATTATTTTTGAGTGTTCTGCAACATTTTTCAGGCAAACTTCACCGTATAAGTCTTGTGATCCTGTACAAAACCAAAATTTATATTTTTTTTGTGATTTCATAATGATTAACGCCCCTTTTATTTAATTTTTTTCTTATTATATATCATAAAATCTTTTTACGCAATATATTTATGAAAATTATTGCAAAATATTTTTTCTTGTATTATAATATAGAAAATTAAGCAAGGAGACACTTATGTATGAATAGTAAAAAACCAAATATCCTGTTTGCGATTGCCGATGATGCTTCTCATTTCGGTATTTACGGCCACAGCTTTGTGAAAACTCCAAATATCGACTCTGTTGCAAAAAAAGGAATAATATTTCAAAATGCATTTACCTCCAATCCAAAGTGTGCGCCTTCAAGAGCTTCGATTTTAACAGGTAGGTTCACTTGGGAACTTGAAGAAGCGTGCAATCATTACTGTGTTTTCCCTAATAAATTTCCACTTTTTCCTGACATACTTGAAGAAAATGGCTATTTTGTTGGATTTACTGGTAAGGGCTGGTCGCCTGGTGACTATGAGCGAAACGGGTACAAAAGAAATCCAGCTGGTAATGAATTTAACTGTAAAAAACTTGTACCTCCAAAAGAAAGTAAGATTTCTGACTGCGACTATGCCGAAAATTTCAAGGATTTTTTAGAGGAAAAACCAGATGACTCTCCTTTTTACTTTTGGTATGGGTGTCACGAACCACATAGGCATTACAGCTTTGAGGAAGGAATTAGAGGCGGAAAAAGTCTTGACGAGCTTAATGAAATACCGTCTTATTTTCCTGATACTATAGAAGTTAGAAAAGATATTTTAGATTACGCTTACGAAATTGAATGGTTTGACAAACAATTAGGAAATATTTTGCACATTTTAGAGACAAATGGTGAGCTTGAAAACACTTTAGTAATTGTCACTTCTGATAACGGTTGTCCATTTCCAAGGGTTAAGGGGCAGATGTACGAGCAAGATTTTCATTTGCCCATGGTAGCTTCGTTTCCAAACGCAACTTCTGGAGGAAGAACTGTAACTGATATAATAAGTTTTACCGATATAGCGCCGACTTTTTTAGAATTAGCTGGCATAACTCCTATAAAATCATTGACAGGTAAAAGTTTTTTGGATATAATTTATTCTAATGCAAGCGGTAGAATAAACCAAAGTAGAAACGTCACCTATTTTGGCCGTGAAAAGCACGATTTAGGACGTGAGAATGATTTGGGTTATCCTGTTAGATGTATAAGAACTGATGAGTTTCTTTATATTCATAATTTTGCACCTGAAAGATATCCCGCTGGCAATCCAGAAACTTATTATACAAACTGCGATTCTTCTCCTACTAAAGAGGAAATTCTTAAAAGGCATAACGAGGGCGACGATTATTATTATAATCTTTCTTTTGGAAAGAGACCCACCGATGAGCTTTACAGAATTTCAGAAGACCCAGAATGCATGAATAATCTAGCATATGACCCTTCTTATTCTGATATTAAGGAAGAACTTCGTGCAAGTTTGTTTAAAAAATTAGAAGAAACCAATGACCCACGGCTTACTGACCCCAATTTTTTCGAGAAATTCGAATACACGGGAGAAGATAATCATTCGTGGAAAGCACTAAAAGAAGGTCGTTTTTCAAGACAAAATTTTTAAATTGAAGGAGAATTTTAATGAGTAAAACTGTACTTAGTATTGACGGGAAACTTTTTAGTATCAACGGAAAACTTACATATTCTGAAATAGAGGGTTCTAAAAAAGAAATGCACGGACTTTTGATGAATATGAGAAATATTCAAGGTATTTTTGACACACAAGCAGATAGAAGCAGATTTAACCGATATGGCAAAATTTTTTGCCCTGATAACAACACTGATGAAATGATAAACTCCTTAAAACAATGGTATGACAGAGGTATAAGAGCAATTACTGTGGGAATGCAAGGCGGCGGAAACTGCTTTACAATTCCGTATAAAGAACTTAACAACAATCCATATTCGTTTGATGGCAAAACTGTTTCTAAAGAATATCTAGACCGTCTTGATAAAGTGATAAGAGCATGTGATGAAATTGGAATGGCTGTTATTGTCAGTTTCTTCTATTTTGCAAATTTAGACGAGCTTGACGGTGCAAGAGGTATTATAAATGTTGTAAAAACCATGTGTACTTTCCTTAAAGAAAAACAGTATTCAAACATAATAATAGAAATTGCCAATGAACAGAACATTGACGGATTTAAAGGCTCACCGATAATATTTGAACCACAAGGCATGGTGGCTCTTATGGATATAGCTAAGGCATATGCGGGTGATATTCCAATCGGATGCAGCGGTGGCGGTGCCTTTGTAAATGAAGAGATTTGTAAAGCAAGTGATGTAGTTTTAATTCATGGCAATGGTCAGTCGAGAAGCGCACTTTATAATATGATAAAAAAAGCTATGAAGTTTTCAAAAGACAAGCCGATAGTTATCAATGAAGATAGTCCTGCTGTCGGACAGCTTAAAGTCTGTGAAGAATTAAAAGTGTCTTGGGGATATTATAACAACATGACTAAGCAAGAAGTTCCGACTTATTGGGAAATCACAAAAGGTGAAGATGAATATTTTGCATGGCGCATGGCCGATATGATTGGGATAACGCAAGAGGATATTCCTGTAGAAAATCAGTATTACCTTCAAGGCTTAGAGCCACATATGCATCACAATAACACTCGTTTTCCAAGGGTCGCTTCACTTTATCCAGAGACAATAGACTTTGTAAGATTTTATTTAAATGGTGAACTCTTTTACGTTTGCTATGATGAAAATTTCAGCGTAAACTTTGATTGCAACTGGCTACAGGGTGGTGTAGAAACTAAAAACGGTGACGTTTGGGAGGCTGAAATCAACCTTGTAAATGGAGAAAAAATACAACTAAAAGAAACTGTACAAAACATATAAGATAATCATATTAATAGAGATGTGAATGCACTATTTGTGAATTCACATCTCTTTATTAATTGTCTGAATTTTTCTTTGGTATCCTAATTATTGTTACAGTACCACCTTCTTTAGGGCAAACATATCTAAGTGTATATTGTTCACCAAAGAGAAGTCCCAGTCTCTGTTTCACATTTGAAATTCCGTAATGATCTGCCTTTGAATCGTAACGAGCATTGTTAAGATAATCAAGCGTTTCCTTATCTATGCCTACCCCATCATCTCTTACTTCAATTATTATATCACCCTTTTTTTCATATGAACTTATTTCAATTTTCCCCTTTGGAATATCTTTTGAGAAAATACCGTGGATAATACAGTTTTCAATAATTGGCTGTAGCGTAAGCTTTGGAATTAATACACTTTTGTGCTCCATATTAATATCTGAAACTAATTCTACTGAATTTTGATATCTTATATTTTGTATGCTAACATAGGCTTTAACATGTTGAATTTCATCAGAAAGCGGTATAATATCTCTTCCTTTATTTAATGCTAGTTTATAAAAGCTTACCAAGGCATGAACCATTGAAGAGATTTCAGGTGCATTTTTGCGTATCGCCAAAATATTTATATTATCAAGCGAATTGTAGAGAAAATGTGGATTAATCTGGGCTTGAAGGAGCTTTAATTCTGTATTTTTTAAACTTTTACCATCTTCGAATGACTTTTTAGCAAGCTCATCTATTTTCTTTACCATCTCGTTGTAAGTTAAAATAAGTGTCCCAATTTCATCATTTCCGGGATCTTCAAGATATAAAGCTTCTTCTGTTTGTTCTAAGTATTTCATTTTGTCTTTTAGTTTATATATTCTTTGAGTTTGACTTTTTGCAAGAGCAGAAGCGACAAAAAATGCAATAAGTAAGAGTGAAATAAATACAGATAAAACTACATACAAATAGCTGCCTATTCCTTCTACTAAATGTTTTGTAGGCACTAGATATGTAAGCGTCCAACCTCCGCTTAATTCAAATTCACTAATATAGTTTTTTTCACCTTTTATTAAAGCTGTGTCCCAATTATCACTAAACTTCTCATCGAGTTCATTTTCTATTTCTTCAGTTTCATCTATGTCAATACTTTCTCCAATAATCATGGAATAACCGGACAAATGGCTTAAAACAATGGTATATTCAGAATTTACAAGTGCATTATTTAGAATATCCTCAAAGTGTTTAATAGAATAACTCACCTCAATAACACCAACAGTTTGGTTAATAATCGAAGGATTTTTAGCGACACCAGATAAATTTATATTTCCATCATAGAAGTGCCAAAGTGGTACTAATTGTGTCAAAAGCTCTGAATAATATTCGTTTTCAGAAATATCATCTAAACCATATAAGAATCTATAATCATATAAGTAATCATAGTAATCATTTAAGTAAATTTTTAGCTCTGGTTCCTTATTATCAGCTCTTATTGCCAAAAGCCACGAAAACAAATCCGTGTACTCTCCATATCTCTCTTGATATTGCTTTGCATTGCTCTCATCATATGAAATAAATTCCAGTAGATTATTATTTAATAACATCTGATTAATCAAACTTTGTGCCGCAGTAATTTCAAATTCCACCTGTTCAGAACATTCGATTGCTAATTGATTTGCCGTGAACAAATTTTGCTCTTTCAACTGTTCTGATGAAACATAGTAAAATGTACCAGTAAAAATTATAAGTGGCACACTAAGAAATATCATATAAGAAACCATAAATTTCTTTTTAATGCTTATTTTTTTTAAGTAAGTATCCCCCTGTTTTAAAATATTCATATATTACCTCTTCTAAAATTTGCAGGTGATACTCCAACTTTACCTGAAAATACTTTTGAAAAATATTTAGAATCACTGTAGCCTACTTTTGGAAATATTTTATTAATTGGCATATCTGTATTAAGCAGTAAATGCTTTGCCCTTTTTATTCTTACGTTTGTAATATAGTTGTTAAGCGTAACGTTTACACTTTTTCTAAAAATTTGGCACAGATACGATGGTGTTAAATGTACATGCTCAGCAATCAAACCAACACTTAAATCAGGGTTTGATAGATTATTTTCAACATATCTTACAATCACGTTTATAGCTTTATCATTAGAATATAAGTTATCTTTTGAACAAACTGTACTTGCTATAGACAATATATAATTACAAAACTGCTTTACACTTTCAAATCCAGCCACTAAATGCCAAATATACGAAGTATTTTCCTCTTCATCCGTTTGTATAAACAAATCTTGAGAAAGCAAAAAAGAGTCTATCTCCCCAATAATCTTAAAAAAATTATTCTTCACATAATTTATATCCTCTGGTTTAGCCTTGCAAACATCGCTACTAAACTTATGAAGGCAGGAACTGACCTTATAATAGTCTTTCTGCTGAAATGCACTCTTAATTTCATCTAGTAAAATCAAATCAAAGGTATATGGCAAATGCTTAAGATTCTTAATTTCAAACACTCCATAACCTAACTGATAGAATTTATATTTATCAAATTCAACAGCAAATTTATAAGCAGAGGGAATTTGCTCTATCCCTAAAACTGGCTCACTGTAAGTACAAATAATTTCTAATTTATTTTCATCTATTATATTATTTAGCTTCTTTAAATTTTCCGTAAATCCAATATTACTACAATTTGATGCTAAAAGTAAGATAATCGGACTATGATTTACGTTATACTTTTCCGAAATAACCGTGTGATATTTTCTCCCATAGCACTCAGAAAATAATTCGAGAAATATTTTTAGATGGTCCTTATTCTTACTGCTGAGTAAAAAAACGGTGTAACTATCATATTTAAGTAAATTAAATTTGTCTATTAATTCCTTAGGTGCATTTTGTTTATTTCCTGTCACTGCACATAAATCTCTTAAAAAACGCCCTTGATTATATAAATATTCTTTATTCTCTTTATCAAGTTTAATTCTATCTGTAATACTAATCAACAGATTGGTTATAAGCTCTATATCAAGTGGTTTTTCAATAAAATCTATTGCTCCAAGTTTAATCGCAGACATCAAATAATCTTTTTCAGTATAAGCACTTATAAAAACTACCTTTGTATCTGGGCATTTCTCCCTGATAAACTTTAACATCTCTACTCCATCCATTTTAGGCATTTTAATATCACTTATAATTAAATCAGGTTTCTCTCTAATAGCGATTTCAGCACCCTCTTGCCCATTTGTAGCCAAAAAAATATCACCATAGTCAAGTTTTTCCCATGGCAAATAGTCTTTTAAAAACTCTCTTGTGGTATTTTCATCGTCAATTATCAACACAGTATACATAAAAACAATACTCCTTTAGTGGAAAACTATCAAGAATATTATACTATTTATATATCTCTATGTAAATAGTTGCAGAAAATTTTTATTTTATTAACAAAATTTACCCCTTATTAATAAATATCACCCTTGAATTAATAAAATAACGTGTTAATATTAGACAAAAGAATTCAGTAGGCAAATAATTAAACTGTAATTTATGTTAATAAAGGAGAATACAATGAAAAGATTTAACGAGTTTATGAAAACTCTTGCATTACCTCCCGAATGGAAGGGACCACTTAAAAACCCGTGCAAAGGTTGGATGGGCCAGCCTTCAAGAAGTCCATCTAAAAAACTAAGCAATAGTAGCGAAAATATATTTTCAGAATATGACGAGGGCTATTTTAACTTATTTTCAACTGCTTATTGTAGATTTTCATGGAAAGATGTAAATCCCGATAAAGACGTGTATGACTTTTCTATTATAGATAAATATTTAGACGAAGTCGGAAATTTAGGTTGGACAACTGGAATCGGATTTATGTGTGCTGCGGCAAGTACTACTAATACAAATTCGCTTTTACCTGAGTACATGTATGAAGAAGGCATGAAATACGTCGAGTCACTAGTCGAGAATAATCACACATTTGAGCAGTGGAAACAAAAAACTCCTGTATGGGACGACCCACTTTATCTTTCTTATTGCGAAAAATTCATTAAAGCACTTGCTGAAAGATACGATGGAGACGAAAGAATCTTTTTCATCAATCCCTTATCATACGGAAACTGGGGTGAATGGCATACTCAGTTTTTAGGAGACTCAGAAGCACTTTCATTTGAACAAGCCAAAGTTCATGTTGAAATTTGGCAAAAATACTTCAAGAAAACAATAATGCAAATACCGATAAATCACCATATGCCTGAAATGGTTGCACAATGGGCATGCGATACATATGGTTGGGGCATGACAAGATGGGGCTTAGTATTTCAGCCATTCGACCAATTCGCTTCAAGTTACTGCTTAGACGTTGCACCTGCCTTAGGTGAATTTTACACCACATATGAAAGAACCAAACAATGGGGCGCTTGGTCTGATGAAAGAATGACCGATGTAGTTGAGCAAGGCCACTATACAAACATGAGACCATACGGTGATAACCCAAATTTAATCTACAGAGAAAATGTAAAGTTAGTAGAACATCTTCAAAACCGCATGGGTTATCATATAGTAGCACTTCACGCTGCTGAATATTTCGAGTCAAACGAAGAAGGTGAAAATGAATACGGACTTGTCATTCAAAACAAAGGTGTCGCACCTATGTACTTTGACTGTAAGCTTAAAGTTGCTTATCTTGATGACAAAAACAACATCGTGGAAAGTTTTGACACAGATATCAACCCAAGAAAATGGCACGGCAATTCTTACTCAGCATTTAGATTCAGAATCCCTGAAAAAGAAGGCTACAAAGTAGCTGTAGGATTATTCAAAAGCAAAACAGCAGAAAATCCAGATGTTTTATGGGCAAACACTCACCTTGAAAAAGGCTGGCTTATAATCAAGCAATCATAAAAAAGTAGGAGGATTCATAGTTTATGTCACAAATAAACACTCTAAAAAATGCAGCACCAAAAAAGAAAAAACAAGGTTTTATCTTTGAACTAAAAAAGAATAAAGCACTATTTCTAATGCTATCACCAGCAATTATATTCTTTATTACTTTTCAGTACTATCCAATGAGTGGAATTGTTTTAGCCTTTAAAAAGTACCACTTTAACAAAGGTATTTGGGGAAGCCCTTGGGTTGGTTTTGAAAACTTCGACTTTTTCTTTAGAAGTGGTAATGCATTTAACATAACAAAAAATACCGTTGTTTATAATCTAATATTTATTGTAACAGGCTTAATTTTACAAATACTCGTAGCCTTGATAATTTATGAATTATCATCAAAATTCATAAAGAAATATGTGCAAGGTGCAATGCTGATTCCTTATTTTATCTCATGGGTTGTAGTTGGAACTTTCGTATATAACTTACTTAACTATGAATACGGCGTGGTTAATAATGTCCTATCAGCTTTTGGAATGGACCCCCTTAATTTTTACAACTCAGCCGATGCCTGGCCTGGAATACTAGTTTTTGCAAATAACTGGAAGTCCATAGGATATAGTTCACTTATCTACCTAGCAGCACTATTAGGCATAGATAAAACACTATACGAAGCCGCAAAAATTGACGGTGCAACATTTTCGCAAAGAGTTAGACACATAACTTTACCACTATTAACTCCGACAATAGTAACTTTGCTTTTATTATCTATAGGACAAATATTCAGAGGTAACTTTGAGATGTTCTACAACTTAGTAGGCACAAATGGAGTTTTGTACAACGCAACCGACGTTATTGACACCTATGTTTTCAGAGCACTCTTACAAGGATCTGACATGGGTATGACAACAGCTATCGGACTATATCAATCAGTTCTTTGCTTCGTAATTATTATGAGTGTAAATGCGATAATCAAAAGAGTTAACAAAGAATATTCATTATTCTAACAAAAAGGAGAGGAAATTATGAAATTTTTAAAAGATGAAAGTGGCATTCCTTTACCTTTAGGTGAAAAAATGTTTAGAATTTTGGGTGCTATTTTTCTAGTTCTTATTGCTATTATGGCAATTATTCCGTTATACTTAATCTTAATTGGTTCTTTTTCGTCCGAACGCTCGGTTATCGTCGATGGATTTCAGTTTATTCCATCATCCTTTTCACTTGAAGCTTATAATCTAGCATTCAAAAACCCAGAAGACCTTTTAAGCGCTTATTTTATATCTGTTGCCCGTGTTGTAATCGGCACCTCGACTGGACTTTTTATAACAGCTATGACAGGATATGTTTTATCAAGAAAAGACTTCAAATATAGAAACAAGTTTTCTTTCGGCATTTACTTTACTTCTGTTTTTTCAGGCGGACTTGTTCCTTGGTATTTAATGATTAGTACTACACTTGATTTAAGAGACAATTTCTTAGTTCTTATCTTACCTATGATGCTAAATGTATTTAACATTATCATTGCAAAAACATTCATGGGACAAATTCCTTTTGAAGTAATAGAAGCTTGTAAAATTGACGGTGCAAGCGAATTTTACACATTCTTAAAAGTTGTTATGCCTATGGCGAAATCAGGACTTACAACTATAGGTGTATTTATCACACTAGCATACTGGAACGACTTCTTCCAAGCTATGTTATTTGTAACAGAAGAAAGCCTATTCCCATTACAGTATTACCTATATAGAATGGTAAACACAGCCGAGGCTCTTTCAAGAGTCGCAGAGCTTACCGGTATGGCACTACCCGATATGCCTAAAGAAACACTCAAACTTGCAATGACAGTTCTAACCGTTCTACCTATCATGTGTGTATACCCATTCTTCCAAAAATACATTGTAGGCGGAATCGCAGTAGGATCAGTTAAAGGCTAAATATATGAAATTTACATAAAGGAGGTAAAACTTAAAACTTTTAGCAAGAGAATATTATTAATTTAACTTTAAAGGAGAAAAATTATGAAACTTAAAAGAATTTTAGCAGCATTATTGTGCTCAGCAGTTATCGCTTCTTCGGCAGCGTGTTCATCCGATTCAGGCAGCAGCTCATCTACAAGCAGTACGGCTGGTGAGTCAAGTTCAGCTTCAGAAGAAGGCGGCGAAAACTCAGAAACTCCAGCGGCTTCAGACCTTGAAGAAGTCACACTTAGCATGGTGCTTATCAGCGACCAACCAACAGATTTCAACGTGGTTTACGATGAAGTAAACGCAAAATTAAAAGAAGACATCAACGCTACATTTGACGTACAGTTCCTATCATGGGCAGACTGGAATACAAACTATCCTTTGATTCTAGCTTCTGATACAGATTTAGACTTAATCAACTCTGCTAACTGGTCTCAGTATTTTAAATATGCAAGAGAAGGCGCTTTTACTGAAATTACAGAAGAAATGCTTCAAACATATGCTCCAACGATTTATGCTAACACGCCTGAAGAAGTTTTAGCTCCAGCTTATGTAGACGGCAAACTTTACAACATTCCTATGGATTATAAAGAAATCACTATCGATGGTTACATCGTTAGAGGCGATGTTATGGCAGAACTTGGCATGACTGAAATCACAAGCCTTGAAGAGTTTGGCGAATATCTATACGGCGCAAAAGAACTTTATCCAGAAATCATTCCATGGAACTCTTCTGATCGAGCTGGCTACATTTTCCGTTCAGACGTTATCGAAGGCAACGGATACATCGGCAAAGACGGCGTTTTCTCAGCACCTATCACAATGAAAGTTGAAGATAACCCAACTGTTATGTCTTACTTAGACTTACCAGAAGTTTATGAATTCTATGAAAAAATGAATGAATTCTACATGAACGACCTCATTCCAAAAAGTGTTCTTGTTAATGAAATTAACGAGCGTGATTCTTTCGTAAACGGCAACTCAATGGCATTTGTTGATAACATTATGCAAGCTGCCGCTACTTACACACAACTTAACACAAGTAACCCAGAATGGGATGTTAAATTCTTCCCAATCACTGAAGAACCACAAGTTGCTAACCCATATATCAACAACGGTATGGCTATCAGCTTTAACTCAGATGCTCCTGAAAGAGCTTTAATGGCACTTGATTTACTAAAAACAGATGAATGGTACAACCAAACAACTACTTATGGTATACAAGGCACACACTGGGATTTAGACGACAACGGAAATCTTCTTTCACTTGAAGCTAGCATCAACTTTGCTCCTGACTCAGCTTGCCCATGGGGTTGGAGAAACACTGAATTCTATCTAACACCAGCCGCTTCATTCAGCAACTACAATGACGTAATGTCACAAGCTCAAGAAGCTGCATTTAATACAAATATCGCTTCTTACACAACTGATAAAACAGTTGGTAGCATAACTTCTATCGAAGCTGCTATGCAAACAGTTTTTGACCAATACTTAATGCCACTTCAAAACGGTGTTACAGAAGATTTAGATGCTGACTTAGCAAAAGCTAAGGAGCAATTCGAAATCGCAGGTATGGAAGAGTTAATCGGCGAGTATCAAACACAAATCGATGCATTCGGCGTAACAGTTGAGTAATTTTTAACCACTATTTTACTACCGTCTTTCCTTAGGATTGGCGGTAGTAATTTTTAAAAGGAGAGTATTTTTTATGACTAAACCAAAAAGAATCTTGCTTTTTATCACCGACCAACAGCGTGGCGACTGCTTTTCTTGCCTTGGTCACCCTGATATCAAAACTCCAAACTACGATAGACTAGCCGATTTAGGTGCTGTTTTTACTAACTGTTATACACAGTACCCCCTATGCGTTCCAGGCAGAACAAATCTATGGACAGGAACTCCGGTTCACACCTTAGGCTGTTATAACAACGAAATTGCCGCCACTGTGGACCATAGGTACCTAGCCGAATATTTTAGTGACGAAAACTGGTACACCGTTTCTGTAGGAAGAACTCATTTTATTCCTGGAAGAAATCCACACGGTTTTCAGGTCACACACAACTCCGATACAGGTGCTCCGTGGAGAGTAGTCGGCAAAAACGAAGACGGCAGCCTAAAACTTGAGCCAGTTGACAACTCAAAATGGCAATTTACTAATGAATATGGTAATTTCTTGAAAGAAAGCGGAAGAGAAAAGAGAAAATCAAACAATGGCGGATACTACTCACCTACCTATCTTCAAAGAGGAGAAGAACCTTTAGACCCTGAGACCGTACTTACCACATGGATTACAAATACAGCCATTGAAGAGCTTGACAAATGCAGTGAAATTCCGACATTTATGAACATCGGTGATGTAAGGCCTCATCCACAGTTTAATGCACCAGATGGTTACGACAAAATGTATGACCCAGAAAAAGTTCAAATGCCGAACTGGTGCGAAGCAGATTTTGAGGGTGGCCCTAAGCAAGCGGAAAACAGAAGAAACGAATGGCGTGGAACTGCTCAAACAAAAGATGCCTTAACCGATGAGAATATCAAGAGCGTACGAGCTGTTTACTATGGTGACATCAGCCATATTGACTATCAAATCGGTCGTCTTACCGATTATTTAATCGAAAACGACTTGTTTGACGACACTCTATTGATGATTACATCTGACCACGGTGAATCCTTAGGCGATCATAGACTTTTTTCAAAAATGAACATGTACGAGCAGGCTATAAAAATCCCTATGTTTGTCTCTTGGCCAAATGGTGGAATTAAAGGCGGTACAATGATAGGCACGCCTGTTAGCTTACAGGATGTATTTACAACCTCTATCGAACTGCTTGACCATCCATTTGCCAAAAGAGAAAATTATCTAAAATATCGTCACGCAAACCTTGTAGACCTTGCTAAAGGCGAAAAACCTTATCAAGATACAGTTTTCGTCGAGCTTGCAATTCACTGTCAGTGGTCTGTAGCCGCCATCGGAGATGAGTACAAATATGTGTTTTACACTTATGAAGACGGCACTTTTGATGAAGCACTATTCAACATAAAAAAGGACAAGGGCGAAACAAAAAATTTAGCTGATAATGATAATTTTGCTAAAATTAAAGAAGAATACCGAAAGAAGATTTTAAATTATCTTGATGACGATAAAATAACAGAAGAAAGAGTTATTAATTATAAAAACACACTTAAATCTTTGATTTAAAAAGGAGAAATCAATATGTCAAATAAAAATTCATGGGCAAAAAGACCTCCCATAGGCTGGAATAGCTGGGATTGCTACGGCGCTTCAATCACTGAAGAAGAGCTTTTGGGAAATGCTAAATACATAGAAGAAAACTTGAAACAATATGGATACGAGTACGTCGTTTGTGACATTCAGTGGTACGAACCCGATGCGAATTCTACAGAATACCGTGATTTTGCAGAGCTTGAAATAGACGAGTATTCAAGACTTATCCCATCTGCAAAAAGATTTCCATCTGCCAAAAACGGTGTAGGATTTAAGAAAATAGCCGATAAAATTCACGCAATGGGACTTAAATTTGGAATTCATATGATGAGAGGTATTCCAAGGCAAGCTGTTCATCAAAACAGTAAGATAAAAGGCACCGATATTACCGCAAGACAAATAGCACAAAGGTTTTCTGTTTGCTCTTGGAACACCGATATGTACGGAATAAAATCTTACACACCCGGCGCTTTAGAATATTATAATTCCGTTTTTGAATTATACGCTTCTTGGGGTGTAGACTTTGTCAAAGTAGACGACATTTGTAACACATATTTCAGTCCTGAGAATCTTTACTCTGCTAAAGGCGAAATCGAGCTTATAAGACAGGCGATAGACAGCTGTGGTCGTGAGATAGTTTTAAGTCTTTCACCAGGTCCAGCTGACATCGAACGCAGTGAGCACTTAGCAGAAAACGCAAACATGTGGCGTATGACTGCCGATTACTGGGACAGATGGGAAGATTTGTACAAAATGTTTGAGCGTTGTAATCTTTGGAGCGATAAAGTTAAAGAAGGCTGTTGGCCCGACTGCGACATGCTTCCTTTAGGACACATCAACATTCGAGGAGCAGAAGGTGGCGACTTAACTCCGAGATATTCAAGATTTACCAAAGCTGAACAGCAAACAATGATGAGTTTATGGTGTATTTTCAGATCACCTTTGATGGTCGGTGGTGAAATGCGTGATAATGACGAGCTTACTGTCTCCATTCTTTGCAATAAAGACATTTTAAGGATGCAAAGCCATGGTACAGGAGCTAGGCAACTTATCCGTGATACATCTGATAAAGAAAAAATTGTTTGGAAAAGTTATGACGAAGATGGAAGTATTTACATCGCTATCTTTAACCCCTCAAATGTCGAGCAAAAAATAAGTCTCTCCTTTAAAACTTTAGGAATCAGCGGAAAGTACTCAGTAAAAGATTTATGGAAGTCAAGCGAAATTTTAGATATTGACACTTGCTTAGAGTGTACTGTAGAAGTCCACGGGGTTAAGGTTTTTAAGTTAAAACACCAATAACATTTTGTAAGAAAAACACTTAAAATCAACTATTCAAATTGCCTCAAAAAAATATTAGTTCAATAGATAAATAAGGTAACGAAAAAAGGTTGCAATCTTTGGCAATCTTTTTTGTTTTTTATCAAATACACTTGCTGTTTTACATATTTTATGCTAATATTGTATTTGTAAAATGATATTTATTATTAAATTTGGAGGTGAGCATTTTGACTTATTTGTCGATAATTTTAGGATTATCTTTCATTTTTTTACATAGCTTTATAATCTTGTCTTTTACTCTTAAAATTACATCTTCATATAAGGCTAAGCGCTTTACTTTATTCTTATTTCCACCATTAAATGCTTTTGTTTTCGGAATAGCTTACTTTAATGAAGTGATGTTTCCATTTCTATACATGCTATTTTATCTTATATTATTTATAGAACTAGTTATTGTTTTAAGAGGAAATCTTCGTGCATCATGGTTTGGCGCCTCTAGTTTTTTAATCAACATCACTTCTATACATCTTCTAGTTTTAATAATTGCCAACATTGCAACGGGTCAATCTTTGTACCAAATTTACTTAAATACTACTTTTTTCTTCTTTTTAACCGCACTTACCTATTTTATTTTATTTATTTTTATGATAGTTCTTTCCAAATTTACTTCTATTAAACAAATAAATAGCCTCTCGTTTTCAAAATTCTACTCTGAACTAATGTCTGCTTTGTCCACCATATTATTCTTTTTTATTGCAATGGACACTTGGTCTTCGATGGATCACCAAATTCAATTTGAATTTCTTTTAGCTGCTTTAGTTTCATGTGTTTTTGCACTTGTACTGTACTACTGTTTCTTTATTTTCAATGTACGCTTGTCCTATTTACACCAGTATAAAAGAAAAGCTGATGAAATAAAAACTTTGCATAATGAAGTTATTGAAAAGAAGGTTGCCGCTGAATTAATGGTTTATTCCGATGACTTGACCAAACTTCATAACCGAAGGTATATATATGCTAAAATTGATGAATTAATAGAAAGTGGCTCTTCAAATTTTGGCTTGATATATTCCGATCTTGCCTCTTTAAAACTAGTAAATGACACATACGGACATAAAGTCGGAGACGAATATATTTTAAAAATAGCTGACATATTTAGAAATTCAACTCGTGACCACGATGTTTCTGCTAGAATTGGAGGAGATGAATTTTTAATTCTTCTTTACGATCTCACTTCTCAAGACTTAGAAATGATAGTTAACCGAATTAAAAATAAAATTATAGTGCAAAGCAAAAAAGAGAAATATGTTTTTTATGCAAATTTAGGATATGCTCTTTTTGAAACTTCTAGCTTAGCAAAATCAAGGGTGGACATGATTAAACTCGTAGACGATCTTATGAAAAAGGAAAAAGAACTTTTCTATTTTAAAGGAGGCAAAACATGACACTTTTTGCTACCTCCTTACTTTTTATAGTATACAACTATTGTGTATTCTTCTATTTTGCAAAAATTTTTGGCACTAAACCTGTTAAACCAGTGACTTTACTTATCCTTTCGTTCATTAATAGTTTCATTGTTTATTACCCAGTATATATTTCAAAGTTTCAGTACGAAGGTATTTTTATGATAATTTACTTTCTAGTAATCGGATGTGAAATTTTACTAATATTTAAGCAATCAATTACAAAAACAATCTCTGCGTTACTGTGTTTTACAATCAACTTTTTTGGAGTTAGAGTGCTAATCATCGGTCTTATTGCCCAAACAAGCAATTTACCTATATCCGATATTTTAAACAATTTAGACGACAGGTTATATATTTCATCTTTAACATTTTTGATTTTATCTCCTTATATATTTGTTAGTAGTAAAATACTTCTATCTAGAACGGTTAAATATTTATTATCTGATCTGCATAGTTTGAAATTAGCATGTCTACTGCTCGGTGCCGTATGTTTTTATCAATTTTTTTCACTTCCAACACTTTACGTTGACGGCGAATTCTACTTATTTAACAGTGCTTTTCAAATTAGAATAGGCATTATTTCTTTACTATGTTTTGTCATAATTATGTCGGCTGTCTTTATGTATTCAAGACTTAGAAAATCCGCTTTAGAATACAAATCAACCTCAATAGAAATGAGAACAGATACTCTTACTATAGAAAAACTTCAAGCAGAAGCAAAAACCGACTTTTTCACAGGCTTTTGGGTTAGAAGTATTGCTAATGAGAAAATTAATGAATTTTTAGAATTAAAATCTTATGCATATATTTTATACTTAGACATTGATAGGTTAAAGTATGTAAACGACACTTACGGACACGAAGAAGGCGATTGGTATATTTTAAGCGTTTGCGATTGTATAAGGGAGACCTTTTCTTCTGATATAATAGCAAGAGTTGGCGGTGATGAATTTTTAATTGTTGGTAACAGTGTTGAAATATCCATTAATGAAAAGATAAATTCATGCTATGAAAAGGTGTTGGCGCTAAAAACCATTAACAACAAGCCTTATGAAACCTCTATAAGCTATGGTCTAACCACTGCCGATGAGACTAACACTTTAAGCCTAGAGCAACTTATAGAAAATACCGATAATAAAATGTATTTATTCAAAAAAAGTAGAAATAAACAAAGAGAATAACATCTCTTAATTAGATTAAATCCACTGTGTTGTGAATATACAACACAGTGGATTTAATCTTTTCTATAAAGTTACAAAACATGGGCGAATCTTTAAAATTAAATAGCTAATTCAATTATAGCCTTATGTCACCTTCCCACAAACAACTAATTTCTGATTCGCCTGAAAACTTGGTAGAATCTTATTGAAATTTTAAAATATTTTTTCTTCTGATATAATTATATCTGCTTAATACTTTTTTTCAATAGAAAAACTGAAACATTTCAAAAAAGAAACGTTCCCCTTTCATTAATCAATACATATCCACCTTGTCTTTTACTGACTATTTGTATTGGTGATCCAATATCTATCAGTTTATTCTTAACCCTTGAAACCAGAATTCTAAGCGAATTGTAGTTGTCAATAGCAGGACTACCCCATACCTTTTCGTATATCTCCTCTCGGCTAATAAGTTTGCCCTCTTGATAGGATAGATACCATAAAAGCAAAAATTCACGCTTAGTAAGAAGCATATCTTTTCCGTCAAAATGTGCACTAGCACTCATTCTATCAAGCACCAGTTTATCAATAGTAATTTTTGTTTCACTAGGCTTTTCACGAAGCCTTGCCTTTATCCTAGCCATCATGACTTCTAGATTATAAGGCTTTGTCATGTAGTCATCTGCTCCTATATTCAGTCCCTTTACAATATCACTACTTTCTCCCATAGCGGTCAAGAAAATAATAGGAATATCGGTTTTCTCCTTAATTATCTTGCATAATTCCAGTCCGTTAATATCCGGCAGATTAATGTCTAAGAGTATTAAATCAATCTCGGTATTAATAAGTATTTCAAAACATTCTTTAGCAGTGTTTGCAATAAAAACACTATCTCCTTCTCTTTCAATAGCCTGTTTATTAATGCTACATATATTTATATCGTCTTCAACAAGTAAGATATTCGACATTTTTCTACTCCTTTTTTATTCTGCTATTTTAATACCCTTTATATTAAATACCGCACCTTCTCCCTCTTTGCTTTCAAGTGAAACTACGCCACCATGAAGCTCAGCAATTTCCTTACAAATATGTAAACCAAGGCCTTTCGTTCCATCTGTTGAAAACCCTTTATCAAATATATGCATTGCATTTTGTGAAGTTATTCCTTTACCCGTATCTGAAATTTTAAAGTTTACTGTTTGATTATCTTTATTTACTTGTATCTCTAACGTAAACTTTCCATTATTCATATTTTTATTACTGTTAAGCATAAAATTTAAAATCATCTGCACCAACATTTCCATATTTCCACTTATGTACAAGTCAGTTTCTCCAGCAACAAACATTTCATTTCCATTTTTCTTTAGTATTTCCTTACAAATAATTGAAACATATTGTAAAAACTGCTTGATATGTATTTTTTCAAATGCTATTTCTGTACTATGAGTAGTAGGCATTTCCAGTAAATTCGATACCAAATCAGATAATCTTTTAGCCTCTAACGAAATTACTTTTAAGTTTTCAGTCGTGCTTTCATTTACTTCATTATGTACAATTTGAATATTTGTAAGCTGAGCGTATCCACTCATTACTGTAAGAGGGGTCTTAATCTCATGTGCCATTTTTTGAAAAAACTCCGTTTTCATAGAATTCATTTGCCCTAGCATTTCATTTTCTCTATGAGTTTTTTCTAAGGCAATTTCATCTTCGCTTGACTTTATAACAAGTACCGACATAAAAACAATAACAAAAAGTAGCATTCCTATTGGTGTAATTCCACCACGAGTAACAGCAGGCAAATTATCACTAAATAACAAATCAACCACTGTCGCAAATATCAAAATCCCTATAGCAATTATTGTATAAACATCCTTAAGTTGAAATTTTTTCTTTTTTATATAATATTTTATAATAGAAAAGACAAGGTATAGTGCGTATGGTATGGTAATTATTTGTACAATATCAGAAAAATCTGCTACAAGCGTCGTTGGTATTAAAAACATTATCGCAACACCCGCTACAGTTATACCGCTTAAAATCAAAGTACATACTTTAGGGATTAATTTTTCAAAAGCAGATTCTATCATAGTAAGTACAGCAAGTGGCGTAAGTGCGATTATCATGACTATCACACGATAATGAATATTCCAGTCGTAATCGTATGGTATAAGCGAAACTATGTAGAACCATTGGTCACGAAGAGCAAATAGAATACAGCAAAAAGAAAGCTGAAGTCCCATTCGTTTTTTTCTTAGCACACCGTCAAGAAAATAGTATGCTCCAAGCAAAACTAAACCACCGCTCATAATATAGGTTGGAAGCCCTCTATTTATTATGTATCTGTTTATGTTTTCAGGTGATGAAATGTATAAAAACGGTGTCGAACCCCCTTCTTTATGCACAAAATTCGAATATTGAATTATTAATTCCACCACTCCACTTTCATCTGTGCGAATGGGAAACTCCATAAAATTAACACCAGGTTTTGATGTCTCGGCTTCGTTTGAAACGACTCCTACGTTTGCTGCCTCTTCCCCATTTACAAATATTCTTGTCCCATAGTCAACCGAGTATCCAGTTATAGAATAGTAAGTGTTCGGCTGCAATTTAAGCACTGTTTTATGGGTTCCGTATGGAATTTTATAAGCTTCGAACACGTCACTTCTGTTTTGAGGTTCTATAACATCCCCAGACTCAAAATCTTCACTTGTATAAAGTTCCATCGGGTAAAATTCCATTTCTCTGGAAATTCTACCTATATCTTCGTTAAAATCAATCTTGCTAGCATCACTTATTCCATTAACAGGATCAGGCAAATACACAATCTCTTGCTCCTGTGCATAAAGCATGAACCAAGCGATACAAAGCGCTACTAAAACTATTATCGGTGAAATAACCGAATACACTGTAATTTTCTTTCCTTCTATTACGTTTGACATAAACTTATCCTTTCGGAAAATTAGCGACAAATTTGATTTATTATTTATTAATTATACTTCTTTTCTATAAAAATTTCAATAGACTTTAGTTGACAATTAATATATACTATGCTAGAATTATACACATTAGGTTTGTGAGAGGTTTTGTTTTGAAATCGCAGAAAAGAGTATTAATAATTGACGGTATGGGCGGTGGAATCGGTAAAACCTTAGCAGAGAGAATTTTTACCGATATTAAAGATTTATATATTATTGCAGCTGGGACGAACCCTTTTGCACTTAATAACATGTTAAATGCTGGAGCGAACGAAGGCAGTGACAATGAACAGAAAATCATTGAATACACCCAAAATGTCGATATAATAATTGGCGCTATGGGAATTTTAATTCCAAATGGTCTCAACGGAGAAATGACAAAAGATATTGTGCTTAGCATCTGTCAAAGTGACGCAATTAAAATCCTTATTCCTATGGATAAATGCGGCATTCGGGTTGCAACAGACAAAATGCCTATTAATCACTATATAAACCACGCTTTAGAGCAAATTAAAAATTTAACCCAGAAATAATTTTAAACTACGAAGGTTTAAGCTTTGGTAACACAAAGTTTAAACCTTTTTTATTTAGGAGATTTTTAAATGAAAAAAACTTTTATCTTTTTGATATCATGCCTTATGTTTTTAAGTGCTTGTTCGTCTTCAAATCCAAATACTGTCGATAATTCCTTGGTTATTGCTCTATCGAGCGAGCCTGAAGAAGGCTTTGATCCTTGCCTTGGCTGGGGTAAAGATGGAAATCCGCTTATTCAAAGCACCTTGCTTTACTTGGACAACAACATGAATTTTCAAAATGATCTTGCGCTTGATTATGAGCTTAGTGCGGATTCATTAGTTTGGACTTTCAAATTAAGAGACGATGTGCTTTTTTCAGATGGTGAAAAACTTGATGCACATGATGTTGTTTTTACATACACCACTGCAAAAAATAGTGCTTCAGTGGTTGACTTGACTGTAGTCGAAAGCATAGTTGCCACCGATGATTTCACTGTAGAATTTACTTTATCTAATCCTCAAATTACATTTTTAAATACAGTTTCACAAATAGGAATAGTGCCAGAGCATTTATATGATGAAAATTACTCACAGTCACCTGTAGGAAGCGGACCATTCACTCTTTTACAGTGGAATAAAGGCGAACAGGTAATCTTTGGTATTAATAAGAATTATTACGGACAAAAACCCTCTTTTGACAGAGTCACCGTCCTATTCATGAGCGATGAAACAGCATATGCAGGAGCACTTGCCGGAGATATTGATGTTGCAATTACAAACATCAATTACGCTTCAAACGAAATCGAGGGCATGAATCTTCTTTCGTTTGACACTATCGACAACAGAGGAATAACTCTTCCTACTATAAAAAACACTGGAGAGGTGAATTCATACGGCCTACCTATAGGAAACGATGTTACTTCGGATATCGCTATTAGACAGGCTCTATCTTATGGAATAGATAGAAATTCATTGGTTGAAGACTGTTTAAACGGCTATGGCACTGCAGCTTTTACAGAATGTGACGGTATGCCTTGGTCAAATGAAAATGTGAGTGTTGCCTATGATTTAGACTATGCAAACCAACTGCTCGAAAGCAGTGGCTGGATTTTAAGCGAAGACGGTTTCCGTTACAAAGGCGACTTAAAAGCTGAATTCACTCTCTTATACAATGCCGAAGATATGGCTCGTCAAGCACTAACCTTTGCCGTTTCTGACAGCGCTAAAGATCTCGGAATAAACATTATTCCTCACGGCACTAACTGGGATGAAATCGAAAAAAGAATGCATAGTGATGCGGTTTTAATGGGTTTTGGCTCGCAGAATCCTATGGAGACTTATTATTTGTATCATAGCTCTAACAAAGGCGTAGATTTTTACAATCCCGAATTTTATTCTAATGAAATCACCGATTCTTATCTTGAAGAAGCCTTATCGCAAACAGATTATGATGACTTTTTGGAAGTATACAAAAAAGTTCAATGGGATGGAACTACAGGGGTTAGCTCACAGGGTGACGTACCGTTTTTATGGCTTGTTAACTTAGACCATCTATACTTTGTGGATGAAAACTTGGATATTAAAGAACAAAAAATCCATCCTCATGGTCATTCATGGCCACTTCTTTCAAATTTAAACGAATGGGAGTGGAAAGATAATGGCTAAACACATAGTAAAGACTGTTTTAAGGCTTTTACTTCTACTTTTTTGTGTTAGTCTAGTCTGTTTCATCTTGGTTGAAGTCTCACCTATCGACCCTGTCGATGCCTATATAGACTCGGCAGATGTGGTATCGACAGAGCAAAGAGAAGAAATTTCACACTATTTTGGACTTGACACACCACCAATAGAAAGATTTTTCACTTGGCTTTCAAACATCGTAAGGCTTGACTTTGGCACATCAATAATATACCGTGAACCTGTTATTGATGTTATCGCCGATAGATTTGTAGGCTCACTGTTCTTAATGCTTAGCGCTTGGGTTTTCTCGGGAATAATCGGTGTAGGCCTTGGAATAGTCATGGGTGCAAACAGCGATAGAAATCTAGATAAAGTAATTAAGTCTATTTGCCTAACTCTCTCTTCGATACCAACTTTTCTTGTTGGAATTGTATTTCTACTCATATTTGCTGTTTTCTTAGGATGGTTTCCTATTGGATTTAGTGCCCCAATAGGTGTTTTAGAAAGTGAAATCACATTCATTGATAGACTAAAACACCTGATTTTACCATCCCTAGCCCTTTCTTTTTCATCTTTTGCATCAATCGCCCTTCATACTAGAGAAAAATTAATTGAAGTGCTTAAATCTGATTTTGTATTACTTGCAAAAACCCGTGGCTATTCAAAATTTAAGATTATAAGAAAGCACGGGCTGAGAAATATACTATCCCCCATAGTGACAATTCAATTTTCTTCACTAAGTGAAATTTTTGGAGGTAGTGTCCTTGCTGAGACTGTGTTTTCATATCCTGGACTTGGAAGTACTATCGTATTGGCAGGACTTAGAGGTGATACCGCACTGCTTCTGGGTGTGGCTCTATTTAGCGCTGTATTTGTATTTGTCGGCAATCTGACAGCTAATATATTGTACGGATTTATCAACCCTAAAATCAGGCTTAAAAAGCAAAAAAACACTTGAAAGGTAAGATTATGAACATAAGAAAAAAAGCATACTTAAAGGTTATATCAATCGTCTTCCTTCTGATGGCAATCATACTAACAGGTGTTTTTACGGGTGATACTCTTATTTCTTCTAACTTTGATATTAAAAGCTCAGCACCATCAATCGAACATATTTTCGGCACTGACCATCTTGGAAGAGATTTATTCTTTAGAACTCTTAAGGGACTTTCCACAAGTCTACTAATTGGACTTTTAGCATCTTTTTTCAGTGCAATTATTGGGCTCATCATCGGTATTTCAGCTGGAGTTATGCCAAAATTTATTGACTCCACCTTTGGATTTATTATAGACTTAGTCCTTTCTATCCCACATCTTATCTTGCTTATCTTAATTTCTTTTAGCTTAGGAAGAGGTCTTAGTGGAGTTGTTTTTGGACTGATTTTTTCGCACTGGACAGGACTTGCTAGGATAATCAGGGCGGAAGTCTTATCATTAAAAGAGGAACAGTTTATAAAAATTTCTAAAAAACTTGGAAAATCAAATTTATATATAATCATTCATCACATACTGCCACATTTACTACCGCAGTTCATTATTGGAACAGTAATTTTATTTCCGCACGCAATACTTCATGAAGCTGCAATTACTTTTTTAGGCTTTGGTCTTTCACCAGAAGCTCCAGCCATTGGCGTTATGCTATCTGAAAGCATGAGTTATATTCAATCAGGTCATTGGTGGCTACTTTTATCTGGCGTTTGTCTTGTTTTGATAGTTCTGTTGTTCGATTCTTTAGGAAAAAATGTAAAAATCCTTTTCACAAATGACATTACTTTGGGGGTAAAATGAGTATTTTAGAAATTAAAAATTTTGATATATCTTTTACCCTAACGGGAAAGCAGTTCAAAGAAACTGTATTTGGTGTGGTAAATGATGTCAGTCTAAATTTGAAAAAAGGTGAAATTTTGACAATAGTTGGCTCTAGCGGAAGTGGCAAGAGTGTTTTTTCATCTGCACTTTTCGATATACTTCCATCAAATGCGAATATAGACGGAGAAATAATTTATCATGGTAAACAGGTGAAGAATTTAATTGGTAAAGCAGTCTACATACCGCAGTCATCTTCGTTTCTTGATCCACTGATGAAAGTCGATAAGCAAATTCGCCTATCAAACAATCAACTTGCATTAAAAACCGTCGACCTCTACCCTTTTCAGTGTTCAGGTGGCATGATTAGAAATGCATTCTTCGACTTGGTCTACGAAAACGAAAACGCAGATATAATAATCGCCGACGAACCGACTCCAGGCATGGATCTTGAAACCGCTGTCAAAGCGCTTTCAGTATTAAGAAAATTAGCAAACAGCGGTAAATCTATTCTTTTAATTACGCATGATATTGACCTTGCTATAGAAATATCCGATAGAGTAGCTGTGTTTTTTGACGGGACGATTATAGAAATTGCAAATTCTGATGATTTTTCTAATAACAGCCTTCGTCACCACTATACCAAATCGCTTTACATGGCTTTGCCGCAAAATGGTTTTCAGGCAAGTAATGTACCGTATAAACGTTTAGACGATAAATGTTTTTGCTCAGATATTTGTGATAAATTTAATGATAGGTGTTTTGGTAAAATTGATTTAGTCGAAATTTCAAACGGATTTGTGAGGTGTACCAATGCTCCTTTATGGTGAAAATTTAAGTTTTTCATACGAATGCGGTAAAAAACTATTTGAAAATATAAATATAAAAATTGACAACACTCAGAAAACTGCTCTCTTTGCTCCATCTGGATATGGAAAAAGCACCTTGGCAAAAGTTCTTTCGGGTTATGAAAAATCTGATACCGGATTAGTTACCTTTGATAAAAAACCATTGCCTAAAAAAGGGTTTTGCCCTGTACAATTAATTTTTCAGCACCCTGAAAAAAGCGTGAATCCCAAATGGACTATTAAAAAAATCCTTTTTGAGGGTGGAAATTTTGATATGGCTATGCTTGAGAAACTAGAAATTCCCTTAGCTTATTTAGAGCGCTACCCTTTTGAGATTTCAGGTGGCGAGCTTCAAAGAGTCTGCATTGCTAGAGCGATGAACGAGAAGACTAAATTCATTATAGCCGATGAAATTACAACCATGCTTGATACTATAACTCAGGCTAAAATTTGGAATTTTGTCACCGAGGAAGTCGAAAAACGAAAAATAGGCCTTTTACTCATCACGCATAATAGATTTTTAGCAGAAAAAATCTGCACAAATATTATTGATTTTGAAAAACTAGGAGGATAATTAATGGATGCACTAAGAAAAAGAGTAACCGAACTCTTAGATAATGATTTAGTTGTAGCTTTTTCAGGCGGTGTCGACAGCAGTCTACTTCTTAAAATTGCCTGTAACGAAGCAAAAATTCTTAATAAGAAAGTTCACGCTGTAACTTTCGAGACAAAACTCCACCCATCATGTGACCTTGAAAATGCAGTTGAAATCGCAAAAACTTACGGTGCTATTCATCATATAATCAAGGTTAACGAGCTTGAAAATATCGACATTAAAAATAATCCTATAGACAGATGCTATAGGTGCAAGCACTTTCTTTTTACTAAGCTGCGTGATTTTTCGTCGGATTTGGGCGTTAAAAATATTATTGACGGAACAAATTTTGACGATTTAAGCTGCTATAGACCTGGTATCAAGGCACTTAAAGAGCTTTTAATAATCAGCCCTTTGGCCGAGCTTAAAATAACAAAGGATGAAGTTCGGAAAATGGCAAAATCTTTAAATCTTGCAGTTTCTTCTCGTCCCTCTGCCCCTTGCCTTGCAACTAGGCTTCCTTATAATACCGAAATTGATTTTGACTTACTTGAACGAATTGACAAGGGCGAAGATTTTTTGAAAAACTTGGGGTTTTTAGTTAACCGAATCAGGGTTCACGGCAATATCGCCCGAATAGAAATAAAAAAAGAGCAGTTTAATCTATTTATAGAAAAATCTGAACATATTACAGATAAATTAAATGTACTTGGTCTTTCTTATATCACCTTAGACTTAGAAGGCTTTAGAAGTGGCAGCATGGATATAAATATCGAAAAGGAGAATTAAAATGGATGTAAGAGCTTTATTGGAAGATGTAAAAACAGGTACTATGGATATTAGCAGTGCAGAAGAACTTTTAAAAAAATTACCATACGAGGACTTAGGATTTGCCAAAATAGACCACCACCGAAAATTAAGAAGCGGCTTTGGTGAAGTTGTTTACTGTAGCGGAAAGGCAACTGAACATCTTTGTGAAATATATAAAACTTTTGACGAAAAAAATATTGACGTACTCGGCACTAGGGCAAGCAAAGAACAATATGAAGCTGTAAAAAAAGTTGTACCAGCTGCCGAATATGACGAACTATCAAGAATACTTAAAATAAATAAAAACATATCGACAAAAAGCGGTTTAATAGCCGTTTGTACCGGTGGTACTTCTGACATTCCTGTAGCGGAAGAAGCTGCTCAAACTGCCGAATTTTTCGGAAGTAATGTTGCAAGATTTTACGATGTTGGAGTTGCGGGAATCCACAGACTTTTATCTAAAATAGAATTAATAAGAGAAGCGAATTGCGTTATTGCAATCGCTGGAATGGAAGGTGCACTTGGCGGCGTTTTAGCGGGACTTGTCGACAAGCCTGTTGTCGGTGTTCCGACTTCCATCGGCTATGGAGCAAATTTTGGCGGGGTCTCTGCACTTTTAACCATGATAAATTCTTGTGCTGAAGGCATGTCTGTCGTAAACATCGACAACGGTTTTGGCGCAGGTTACCTTGCTACTCAGATTAACCGATTAGCATTATAAAATATCAAAGCAGTAAAAATGCATCCTATAAAAGGATGCATTTTCACTTTATTCAAAAACTTTTAAAATTTCAGAAGCCTTGTGTACAATTAAATCGGCATTTTCTGCTTTCAGTACCGCTTCGTCTCTAAACCCCCATGTGACACCCACAGTAAAAACGTCGGCAGTCTTTCCCGTCTTAATGTCCACTTCTGAGTCCCCTACAAATACACATTTATTTATATCCCCATTTAGTTTATCTATCACATCCCATAGACTTTTTGGATCGGGTTTTCTTGGCAGTCCATTTACTTGCCCCTGAATCAAGTCAAACATTTCTTTTCCGAATATTTCCTCTACAGCAACTACCGCCTGTTCATGAGGCTTATTTGTAAGCACTGCTAGTATGCACCCTTTTAACTTCAGCGCATTAAGAAGCTCTTCCACACCATCATAAGGCACTACTTTATAGGTACAATACTGTGAAAACTCTTCATAATATATTTTTTCAGCTTTATTCAGGAAATCAATCTCCACCTTATCCATCACCGATTGTAAAGATTTTTCGACTAAAACTCTGGCGCCATTTCCAACAAAATCTCTACATTTCACCTTTGAAATATTTTCTAACCCCAGTTTATCCATCATTCTGTTTATAGATGTGCTTAAGGACTCCAATGTATCGACGAGTGTCCCATCTAAGTCAAAAATGAATATATTCTTACTCATAATTATTCTCCAAATATAATTTTTGAAAATGCATTTCATAACTGCTTGTGTACTATAATAATAGTAAATTTCTCTTATTATAAACCACATGCAACAATAAAGTCAAGATTGGATATGCACTAAAATACAGATTTCAAGGTGTGAATAGAGTAAAACTATGTACCATTATACGTTGTTTTTGAACTTTATTCTTTTGCATAATTACAACTTATTAATTCTGATAAAAACAAAAAGAGTAGTGGTAAATGAACAGCACCAAATTGTACCGACAATACAAAAAAGAGTATCCTATGGCAAAATAGAGATTTAAGCAACAAACTGATTTCGTTGTTCTAACGGAGTCAGTTTTGTTTTTAGTTGTAATCTTTGGTTATTGTAAAAATAAATATACTCGGCAATGATTTGTCTTGCATATACTTCTTCAAGCATTTTTGAAGTTATAAATTCTTCATGTGTCCCTTGAGAATATTTCCTACCGTCCTTAATCACTACAATCTTATCATAGACTTATTGTCAATCTACCATTGTGCTAATTTTCTTTGCAAATTAGCATTGTCAAATTTTTACCACACAAAAAATTTTCTCTTACACGCTTCACCATGAACCGTCTGCTGACACTGCAAACAAAATATTTCTTTAATTTTAAAGCCCTTTGTTTTATTATATATCCATATTTGTCGAAGCGTGCCTTAAACATAACAATTTAAGAGCGTGTATCTTTTCTGTTTTATCCAAAACTTCAAAGGCTATACCTTTTATAATCACCGATTCGTACTCTGTTGTAAATTTTTCGGGAATACGTTTTGTATCACCGACACAGCTAATACAAATACTATTGTTAAGCTTTAAACTTTCACTCTTAGTTCCAGCATTTGAACAATGAAAATAGATGAACTCACTGTCTCTCACTATACTAATCGGCACACAATAAGGCATATTATACTTGTCAATCATACTAATAACAGCCCATTCGCATTTATCACTAACTTCATAAGCAAATTCTTTTGGCATTTCTCTATCATTTCTTCTCATAAAACTGACCTCCTTGACTAATTTAACTCTATTATAGTATAATCGAAATAACATTTTCGTTGTGTAGACAACAAAAGGAGTTTTTATGCAAAAAAAGTATCTTAAAATTATTGAAAATAAGCTTTTTAATAATATTTCAGAAAATAATTTAAATTCGCTATTTTCTTGTCTTGGCTCTTTTGAGAAGGTCTATGGTAAAAACGAAATAATATTAAATGAGGGCGATAACATAAATTTTGTGGGAGCAGTGCTTGAAGGCTCTGTGAAAATAATCAAGACCGATTATGACGGTAATGAGACGATTATAGCCGAAGTTCTCGAGGGCGATATTTTTGCTGAAGTTTTTGCTTGTGCCGAAATTTTTAGAAGTCCCGTTTCAATTATTTCAGTTACACAAAGCAATATTATATTTTTCGATTATAGAAAAATAATCACATCTTGTAGTTCCTCTTGTGTTTTTCATCAAAAACTAATTTCTAATATGCTAAACGTTATTGCAAATAAAAGTTTGTATCTTAACCGAAGAATAGACATTATTTCAAAAAAATCATTACGAGATAAAATACTAACATATTTTCATTATGAAAGTATGGGGCGAAATCATTTTTCCATATCTATGAACAGAGAAGAACTCGCAATTTTTTTATGTGCCGATAGAAGTGCATTATCACATGAACTTTCAAAAATGAAAAAAGACGGACTGATTGATTACAGCAAAAATGAATTTATTCTATTAACTTGATAATACTTGGGTATTCAAAAATAACAGATAGAATATGTGACGGATATGAGATACCTTGTGGTAAAAGTGCTTTTCTAATTTTAATAGATATTTAACTCGTAGTTTAACAGCATACTGTCCCCGCATTATTAACCTAATATAAAAAACTAAGAACTGTTGAAAAAACAAGGTGTTAAGGTAAGCTTATATCTGTTTTCATTTGACCAAAAGCATTTACAACGTCTTTTGCTATCTCAAATTCCATCTTAATAGCTGTCCATACTACTTCAAATCCATCTTTAGAAAATACATCGTGAAGAATTTTTGAAAGCTCTGTTTCTTCTAGTTCAATATAGATTTCTTCATACTCAAAATAAAAAATCTCAGTCCATTTATAAATTATAAAATTTTCAAGGTCGAAATATTCTCCTTCAGCAATACACATATAAAACTCATATTTATACTCTGCATGTACGACTTCAAAAACATGTGGTAAAGACTCACCTAACATATCAAACTGCTCTGATAGATAGTTTTTTATTTCGTCTTGTCCTAAGAATTCGACTACTTTTTCAAGCCATGTGACCGCCGATGTATATGTAGAATGATTGGAGTCTCCTGCGGCTATTTCCATAACATCGGTAACTATTGCCGTAATTAACTCTTCGTCATCTACGCCAAATAATGATTTAAATCCATCATCACCTAAGACGGTTAACAAATTCCATAAATCTTCTTCTAAATTCGTAGTGAGTTCACCTTCTAATTCGTCGGTAGATTCATATAAACTCCAATAAATATAATTCTCATTTCTCATTAAATACTCATATGCACTCATATTTTCATTAAGTGTTGCGTCCGCTTTTTCCATCGGGTTAATCGCAGTGCTAAGGTTATTTTTAAAATAGCTCAAAGGCTTAACCACGATTTCAACATCAATGCCATAGGTATTTTGAAGCTCTCTTGCATACTTTGTTATTTCGGCTGTTTGCATTTCTAGTATAAGTTTAAGGTCGGTGTAATCTGTTTGATCAATCGACATATAATGTTTAGTTATGCGTCCACCGGGCATTAAAGTTTTGACATCACCCGATATACTTGTTGCCACACCAAATTCACTTATACCACTTGCACTTAGATTGTATTCATCTGCATAATCTGCTCCAGTAGCATCAAACAATTCAGTTTCAATCAGCACATCACCTGTGTCGATGTTTGGCATAAACATATCTATTTTTCCGTTATTAATAAGCGATGTATTGTAATAAAAAGTTCCTTTGTCAAGTGAGCCTGGTATTTCGACAAGTAGTTTTACCTCGGATAGACCAAACACTTCAATGGCTTCATCCGCTTCAAATCTTGCATCTATTCTAGTGTTAAATTCTGAAAGTACTCCCGAATAATCAGCGGATAGGTAATATTCGCCTACTTCATCACCACGCAAAATCCAACTTATTGTTTTTGTAGATTTTCCGCTGATTTGATCAATTAAGACATTGGTACTGCTTTCAGTTCCATCCGTATCCATAATTGTTAAACCATGTGGAAGATTTAAGTTAATTACATTGTCTAGCATACTAAATTCGCTTGATGCATTGTTGATTATGTGAAGATTCACATCAAAAAATTCTTTTAATGAAGAAATTCCAACAGGGATATCCAAATATGCAACAGCGGTTTCTTCAGTAATTTTGTATTCACCATCTTCAAGTTTAGGCGCAATGACAATAGGTGTAATTTGTCTTTCATCGCCCGTTGGAGTGGTAATTATTATTGGCTTTGAAGTTACTTGCCCAGTAGACATATTGTATTCAAAGCTGGTTTCCACTTCTTCTGTACCATATGTAAACGACATATTGACCTTTACATAATGCTGATTTTCAGGTTTTGAAACATCGATTCCTACTGCGACTATATCTTCAAAGGTCGATTCGCAAGAAATAATCGGCTTTGGAGAGCTTCTATCCGGAGT
>CAYJFP010000017.1:0-45402 GCA_964369415.1 uncultured Eubacteriales bacterium
GAACAAAAAAAGAAAACCTCAGCACGCAAAATGCGTGTCGAGATTCTCGACTGGTCCGAGTGACAGGAGTCGAACCTGCGGCCTCTTGAACCCCATTCAAGCACGCTACCAAAACTGCGCCACACCCGGATAACAGAAATTATTATATCAAAGTTTGCGTGTAAATGCAAGATTTTTTTACTTCTTTTTGACTATTTAATCTAGCGGATTGACTATATTAGAAAAATATTGTATAATTTTAAACATACCTTAGCAAATTAAATTTAATCGGAGTGTTGTTATGAAAGTTTTAGAGTCATCAGAAAACTATTTAGAGACTATTCATATTATTAAAAAGCGTAAAGGCTATGTCAGGGCCATTGACATTGCAAATGAGCTGAATTTTACAAAGGCAAGCGTGAGCGTTGCCATGAAGCAGCTTAAGGAAAATGAATATATATCAGTCGATAAGGAAAATAATATAGAGCTTCTTCCAAAGGGGCTTGTAATAGCAGAAAAAATGTATGAAAGACATACCATTTTAACTAAGACCTTGACTTTGTTGGGGGTTGAAGAAGAAATAGCATCAAAAGATGCGTGTAAAATTGAACATGTGATATCACCGGAAACATTTGAAGCTATAAAAAAATACTTACAGAGTAAAGAATAAGTTAAAGGACAAAGAATTAATTTTCTTTGTCCTTTTTTTATGCAAAATGACAGCAAAACTCTTGCGATTTTTAAATTTTTGCTTTTTGTTACAAGGGCAATAAATTTACAAAAACACATTTTATACTATAAGTATATTTTATGAGAGAAATATTTTCAAAGTGAACAAAATATATTTGACTTTGAAAAAATACTATGTTAAACTATGCAAAAAATAATGAACTGAGGTAAAAATTATGTTTAAAATTGCGTGCCAAACCATAGTTTATAATTCGTTAGGAAATGCAAAAGAAAATTTTGAGATGATTGCAGACAGCGTAAGCAAAATTGGATATGACGGAATTGAAGTAGGCGGCGGAATGTTTGATATGGATAAACCCGAATACTACATAGAATACTTCAAAAAGAAAAATTTGAATCCGATTTCTTATCATGTCGGTGGAGACTTGCTAGACAAGGAAAAGTCGGAGGAAACAAAAGAGAATATATTAAAAAACGTGGAGTTTGCGAAAATTATTGGTTCAAAATATGTGTTTATCAGCGGAACAAATAAGGAGGATGTAACAGAAGATGAGTACAAAAATCAGGCTAAGTGCTTAAATGAAATCGGAAAGATATGTAGGGAAAAAGGGTTGATTTTTTGCTATCACAATCATCACTGGGAATTTTTTAACGATGACATGGGGATGAATATTATATTAAACGAGACGGATGAAGAAAATGTGAAATTAGTTCCCGATGTTGGCTGGGTAACAAGAGGTGGTCACAATCCCGTTGAATTTATAGATGAAAATTTATCAAGAATTGCAGCTGTACATTTTAAAGAATTCACCACAGATGATGGTTTTTCTGAACTTGGAACAGGAATTGTTGATTTTAAAGGTGTCTATGAGTACCTGAAAAATAAATTTGACGATTTTTGGATAGTGGCAGAGCAAGATGAAACAAAAATAGGTGCAGAAAAAAGTGCAGAGATTAACTATAATTACATAAAAAATTTACTAAGTTAAGGAGATAAATATTTATGAGAAAAATAAAAACGGCAATTATTGGCTGTGGTGCTATAAGCGGGATATATTTAGATAATTTGTGTGATTTTTTCACGGTCACCGAAGTGGTGGGATGCGCCGATTTAATTGAAGAAAGAGCAAGGGAAAAAGCGGAAAAATACGGAATTAAATATATGACAAATGAGGAAATATATGCTGATTCCGAGATAGAAATCGTCGTGAATTTAACATATCCACTGTCGCACTACGAGGTTACAAAGGCAGCACTTCTTTCGGGAAAGCATGTTTACTGCGAAAAAATGATGGCGGTTACTTTTGAAGAAGGCGAAGAGTTAGTGAAAATCGCAAGGGAGAAAAACCTAAATTACACAATGGCGCCAGACACATTTTTAGGCGGTGGACTGCAAACAGCAAGGTGGATAATTGACTCGGGAATGATAGGAAAACCGATAATGGTTTCGGGAGTTTGCCAAAGAAACTATAGGCTTATTGGAACGAATAAAGATGCAGGCATGGTGCACAAAGCGGGCGGAGGAATACCGTTTGACATGGGCGGATACTATATCCATGCAATGGTTAACATGCTAGGCGGAATAGAAAAGGTTTCGGGTTTTGCTAAAATTCTTAACAAGGAGAGAAAATATCTAAATCCTAAAAACGAAGCCTATAAAGAAGATTATACCGAAGAGTGCATAAATACTATTTCAGCGTCTATGCAGTTTGAAAGCGGCGTGTTGGGTAGCCTTGTAATTACATCTGAAAGCTGTTCTGGTCATCTTCAAAAAATTGAAGTCGTAGGCGAAGACGGTGCGCTTTGCATTCACGACCCAAATGATTTTCAAGGACCGATAACAGTGTATAAGGCGTTTAATAACGAAGCACTTACCATTCCGTACACCCATGCTTTTTGTGAAAATACAAGGGGAATAGGTGTGGCTGACATGGCATATGCGATAAATAACAAGCGAAAGGCAAGGGCAGATGCTTCTTTAGGACTTCATGCGTTTGAGATTATCCACAGTGTTTGGAAAAGTACAGAAACTGGTGAAACCTATACGGTGAAAAACAAAGTTGACAGGCCAAAGGCTGTTGCAACATGCTCTATAACAGGACAATGCGCAGAATATGTGCTTGACGATTAAAATAAAACCTCCTACAATATTTGTAGGAGGTTAGTTTATGATTTTTCTTTTTTTAGTATAGGTAAGATTAAAATAGCCCCTAAAACAACGACTAATGAAAGTGAAAGATATCTAAGTGTAGGGTTTTCAAAATTTCCAAGCAATAATGGGAAGAGAAGAGATGAAACCGCAACGCTTAATTTGACAAATCCATAGGTGGAAGCAAGATACTTAAAGCCGAAGTTTTGACCAGTCAAAAGAGGATAAATGCTCATGTATCCGCCATAACAAAGTGCAATTAAAGTAACAGAAATTATCAGTAAAACACCGTTTGCAAAAATAAGAGACAAAGTGGAAAGTGCAGTTAAAATAAGTGCACAAAGAGTGGCGCCGCTTCTGCCGATTTTATCTGAAATAATCGGAAACAAAAGTCTTCCGGCAGCATTGCACACACCTGTAAGCATTATCATTGTAGTTGCAAGATTTTCGGAGAGTCCACGGCTTTCGGCAAGGGAGTAAAGGGATGGATTAATCACAAAAAAGACAGAGGTTCCGAACATGAAAGAAAGGCTGATTAAATAAAAAGTTTTTCTTTTAACCATTTGCTTAGGAGTGTGTTCGATTTGAGTTTTAACTGCTTTTAAAGCAGAGTAATCATTCGGGAAAACCTTTATAAAAGAGAAAAAGCATAAGGTTATAGCCAAAAAGCCGATTCCCAAGACTAAAAATGTGTTTGTTAGATTAATGGTTTGAAGTAAATAGCTGATAAGCGGAGTGAAAACCACGGTTGAAAGTCCAAAAGTGCAAACAGAAATACCTGTTGCAAGGCCACGCTTATCTGGAAAGTTGTTTTGCGCAGTCGTTATGATAGTGTTATACCCGATTCCAACACCGAGGCCACCGATACAGCCGTATGTAATATACAGCAAAAATCCCAGATCAGAAGGCAAAAATGAACTTGAAATTAAACCTAGTGAAAGAAGTGCACCGCCCAGTAAAACGGTTTTAGAAGAGGACAGCATACTTTGAATTTTGCCGCTTAAGACAATGCCGAAAACAAAAAAGCAAAACATATACGAGGAGGTCAGTTTAACATTTTCACTTTCCCACGAAAAATGAAGTGAAACAGGGTCTACAAAAACGCTCCAAATATATATAATTCCTAAAAAAAGTTGCATTACAGAACCTAAGACTAGGCTTATAATTCTGTTGTTTTTTATCAATAAAATCACATCACTTCTAAGACATATTTAATTTATTATAACATAAAGTAACTTGAAGCACAAGGAAAAATATATTTAATTAGGAGGAGAAGAGAATGAACGAGAACAAATTTGACAAAATGGGTGAGATATATGATTCCTATAGACCTGATTATCCAAGTGAGTTTATCGAGTATGTTTACAGTAAGAAAGAAATAAATATAATTGCAGATATAGGCTCTGGGACGGGTAAATTATCAAAGCAGCTGTTAGAAAGAGGGAGCAAGGTTTTTTGTGTAGAGCCAAACCTTGATATGAGAAAAACGGCTGAAAACAGTTTAGGCAGATTTGAGAATTTTATTTCAGTTAACGCTTCGGCAGAAAATACTGGACTGAAAGAAGAGAGTGTAGACTTAATTACAGTGGCACAGGCATTTCATTGGTTTGATAAAAAAGTGTTTAAAGCCGAGTGCAAAAGAATTCTTAAAAAGGATAAAACGGTAATTCTTGTGTGGAATAGCAGAGTCGAAAACTCTAAGAGTATTATCGAATGCGACTTGATAAATCAAAGATACTGCCCTAATTTCAAGGGCTTCAGTGGTGGAACTAGAGGTGGGAAAACCGATGACTTCAAAGATTTTTTTGAAGGCGAATTTGAAACTAGAGAGTTTAAAAACGATATTTTATACGATGAAAAAGCTTTTATAGGAAGGCAGCTTTCTTCTTCATATGCATTAAAAGAAAGTGATGAAAATTACGGTTTATATGTAAGTGAATTAAAATTACTATTTAGAAAATACAGCGAAAACGGAATTTACAAGATGGCAAATATGACAAAAAGCTATCAGGGCAAAGTTTAAGAAGCAAATCCAAACTACAGATATTTTGTAGTTTGGATTTGTATTTTTATAAGCATCAAGGACACAACTAATAAAAAAAGGCATATAATAAAATAGAAAATATATGGGCTTTAAATAGCTTTGAAGCCTTAAAAAGAAAAGAGGTGCTTTGATGGAGAATAATCTAATTATAGTTGGTTCAGTTACCTATGCCATAAAAGCTAAAGAGTTACTGTTTTCAAAAAATATAAAGGCTTATATAGAAAGAAACAGAAATACAAGAGAATTTGGCTGCGGATATGGAGTTTATGTGCCAAAGGAGGCGTATAAAGCTTTTAATATACTAAACGAAAGTGGGATAAGAGTGTTGGCGTTTGTTAGAAAGGAAGATATGGTTTGATTTATCTTGACAATGCAGCAACGACTTATCCAAAACCTGAAATTGTAAAAAAATCTGTCATTAAGAGCATGACTTCATACGGGGCAAACCCTGGAAGAGGCTTTTACAAAATGAATGTAGAATCGGCAAAAGCAGTTTACTCAGTAAGAAAGAAAGTAGCGGATTTTTTTGAATGTGAAAAAGAAGAGAGCGTGATTTTTACCAAAAACTGCACGGAGTCGCTCAATATGGTGCTAAATGGTGTTTTAAAGTCGGGTGACCATGTGGTAGTTTCTGATTTAGAACATAATGCAGTTATGAGGCCGATTTACAATCTTTTCAAAAAGGGAGTAAGCTATAGTGTATTTAAAACTTATCAGGATAATGATGAAACGGTAAATTCCTTAAGAAATGAAATAAGAGAAAACACGAAATTAATGGTCTGTACAGCGGCGTCAAATGTTTTTGGCATTAAACTGCCTGTAGGTAGACTTTGTTCTTTATGTAAAATATATGATATAAAAACTTGTATAGATGCGGCGCAGGCGGCGGGTTTAATGAAACTTAGCATGGAAGAAGATAGGATTGATTTTTTATGTATGCCGTCTCACAAAGGACTTTACGGGATAATGGGCTCGGGAATGTTAATTACAAAAGAAAGCCTTAATCCTTTTCAGTATGGAGGAACGGGTTCAAATTCGCTAAGTCACGATATGCCGCTCGATCTACCAGAAAGGCTTGAAAGCGGAACTTTAAACGTGCCCGGAATTGTTTCGATAGGAGCTGGAATAGACTTTATTAATTCTATCGGTAGAGAAAAGATGTACTTAGAAGAGATGAAGAAGATAAAAGTTATTTATAACGGATTAAAAGACATGAAAAAAGTAATTCTTTATACACAGATTCCAGAAATTGACAAATTTGTACCCGTGTTATCATTTAATATTAAAGATAGGGCTTGTGAAGATATAACGGAGTATTACGCGAAAAATGGTATCGCATTAAGAGGCGGTTTTCATTGTGCTCCTCTTGCACACCAGAGTATGAATACGAAAAGTGGCACGGTAAGACTTAGTATTTCTGCATTTACAAATCATTACGATATAAATAATTTTTTGTTAATAAGTAGAAAATTATAAAAAAATACTTTACCATAGCCTTAAATAGTGTTAAAATTAAGTGAAAATAAAAGGAAAGTTAAAGGAAGGCGATTATTATAACTGAGTTTACAAATGCGATATCTGAATTTTGGATAACGATAGTTGAAGTCATGAGAGGCTTTCAAGTAAAAGATATAGTTGATATAGCTATAGTTGCGGTTTTAATCTACGGTATAATCAATCTGTTAAGAGAGAGTAGAGCGGGACAGCTTGTAAAGGGATTGTTATTTCTTATTGCGATACTTCTTGTCTCAATGCTGTTAGACTTGTCAATGCTAAATAATATTTTACAATACTTTTTTGAATATGCTTTTATTGCTGTATTGGTTGTATTTCAACCAGAAATTAGAAAGGCACTTGAGCAAATGGGTAGAAGCAATGTAGGAAAAAGTCTTGCGAATGCAGTTGGCGTAAAAGATAAGCACGAGGAGCAGAATGTGATTAGAAAGGCAATAAATGCTGTTGTTGATTCATACGGCTCACTTCAGAAGTTAAAAATGGGTGCGATAGTTGTATTTGAGAGAAAGACCAAATTAGGCGATATTGCAGAGTCAGGTACTGCTATTGATGCTGAGGCTAGCTCAAAAATGTTATCAAACATATTTTTTAATAAAGCACCTTTGCACGATGGGGCGGTAGTGATTAGAAATGGTAGAATACATTCAGCAGGGTGTATTCTGCCACTTACCAGAAATGATACATTAAGTGAATCGGTAGGGACAAGGCATAGGGCGGCACTAGGGATAAGCGAAGAGTCGGACTGTGTGGTGGTTGTTTTGTCAGAAGAGACAGGGCAAATTTCTATAGCTACAGAAGGGAATTTAAAAAGAGATTACAATAAAGATACTTTAAGAGAAGCTCTTAGTAAATATCTGATTGAAAACATGGATGAGAATAGGGCTGAAAAGAAGATAAAATCGGTATTTAGAAGGAAGAAAGGAATTAAGAATGGACAAAAAAAAGAAGACGAGTAATTTTTTTACTAAAAAAATAAGTCTTACAGAGATTTTTTCCAAAAAGACTTTTGTTTTAATTTTTTCATTTGTCTGTTCTGTAGTTATTTGGTTTTATATGGTAATTACCAATTCTCTTGACAGACCCAAATACATATATGATATTCCCATAGTTGTAGAGCTTTCAGAGGAAGCTAAAAATATGGGGGTAGAAGTTTTTGAGCAAAATGTATATACGGCGACAGTTGCAATATCGGGAGATAGTTTCATCTTAGATAATGTAACTGCTGAGGATATTTCGGTAGTGGCAAAGCTTGACCCAGTGCCTCAAAAGTTGTCAGCAAATACTCTTCAAACGGATACAGTAAGTGTACAAGCAAGTAAGGAAGGAAATTTACTTGCAAATTTTACAGTGGAAATGGTTTCACCTGAGGATGTGAGCATAACTTATGATATATATGAAGAAAAATCTTTTGACATAGAAAATAATATAAAATACACATCAGCAAATGATTATTACGTAACAGCACCGACAATGAGTGAAACAAAGGTTACCGTTTCAGGCCCAGAGTCAGAAATTAATAAAATTGCTAGGGTTTCTATTGACAATGTAATTCAAAATCCGATAACGGAATCTATGAGTATGAATGCTAAATTAAAATTTTATGATCAAAGTGACAATGAGATTGATATTTTATCTACTCATATCGGAATTAGCATAGAGGAAGTTGAAGTTAAGTTTAAAGCATATAGTAAGCAAACGGTACTGTTAGATGTGACAGAACTTAATGTGCCTGCTAATTTTAGTATGGAAAGAATCACTATAGAACCTCTTACAATAGATATAGCTGGAGAGAGAGATGTAGTTTCACAGTATGAGACGATTACCTTACCGACTGCTATAGATTTTTCACAAATTAATACCAAGAATAATACATTTGAAATGGAAATACCTATGCCAAGTAGTGTTATCAATATTAGCAATGTGGAAACTGCAAAAGTAAGCGTGAACTTAAATGGATATGGAGAAACTACGGTAAGTACAAATCAGCTTGAGTTTATCAATGTTCCGTCTGATAAAGTTGCGACGCTTACAACACAGGCGCTGTCTGTAAACATAGTTGCGGCAGATGCACAACTTTCAAAGATTTTGTCTACATCGGTTTATGGAACTATTGATATGGCGGGATTTGCAGACATAAACGGTTCGGTAGAGGTTCCAGTTGCAGTTAAAATTTCAGGTGTTGATCATTCGTGGGTTTATGGTAGTTATACAGTTATTGTAAATATAAGTGATAAGCCGGTAGAAAGCGAACCCAGCACATCGGTGACACAACCTTAAAAAAAGCTTGCAAAATTTTGCAAAATGATTTAAAATAATCTAGTAAGAAAAAATCTATCGAGCCATTTTTAGAAAGGATGATAATTCAGTGCAAGAAATGGAAAAAAAACAACTAAAAATTACTGCGGCGAAAATCAGACTAGGTGTTATTGAGGGAGTATTCAACGCAAAATCAGGACATCCAGGCGGTTCGCTATCTGCTACCGATATTTATACTTATCTTTACTTTAAAGAAATGAATATTGATCCTGCTAATCCAAAAGCAGAAGATAGAGACAGATTTGTTTTATCAAAAGGTCACTGTGCACCAGGTCTTTATTCGACTTTAGCACAAAGAGGTTATTTTGACGTAGAAGAACTTAAAAAGCTTAGACATATAGGTTCTATGCTTCAAGGGCATCCAGATATGAAGTCGACTCCCGGTGTTGACATGACCTCGGGTTCTTTAGGACAAGGTATATCTGCAGCTGTCGGAATGGCGTTAGCTGGAAAAATTGATAATAAGTCATATAGAGTTTACTGTCTTTTAGGAGATGGTGAAATTGACGAGGGACAAGTTTGGGAAGCTGCTATGTTTGCTTCTCATAAAAAGCTTGACAATTTCTGTGCTATCGTTGACTATAATGGTCTTCAAATAGACGGCCCTATAAGCGAAGTTGCAGGTCCAGAGCCTATAGATGCTAAGTTTGAAGCCTTTGGTTTTCACGTTATATCTATCTGTGGAAATTGCTTTGACGATTTAGAAAAAGCTTTTGAAGAAGCTAAAACAATTAAAGAAAAACCTGTCGCTATCATAGCTAAAACTATGAAAGGCAAGGGTGTATCTTTCATGGAGAACAATGTAAACTGGCATGGTGCGGCTCCTAATAAAGAGCAGTACGACCTTGCGATGGAAGAACTAAATAAAACACTTAAGGAATTGGAGGGGTAAGTAATGGCTGAAATGATTAAAAAAGCAACTAGAGAGAGCTTTGGTGAAGCACTTTGTGAAATTGCAAAAACAAATGAAGATATAATCGTGCTAGACGCTGACCTTGCAGCGGCAACTAAGACAGGCGTATTTAAAAAAGCTTATCCAGATAGATTCTTTAACTGTGGTATTGCCGAGTGCAATATGATTGGTATAGCGGCGGGTCTTGCAAGCTGTGGAAAAATTCCATTTGCGGCATCTTTTGCGATGTTCTCAGCTGGAAGAGCCTTTGAGCAAGTTAGAAACTCAGTTGGTTATCCACACTTAAATGTTAAAATAGCAGGCTCACACGCAGGTATTTCAGTTGGTGAAGACGGTGCTACACACCAATGTTGTGAAGATATCGCCCTTATGAAAGTTATTCCAGGAATGACAGTTATCAATCCTTGTGATCATTATGAAATGATTGAAGCTGTAAAAGCGATGGTAGATTATAACGGTCCATGCTATATAAGACTTGGAAGACTAGCGGTTGAGAGCATTAATCATAATGATGATTATAAATTTGAGCTTGGAAAAGGCGTACAGCTAAGAGACGGAAGTGACCTTACAATTATTGCGACAGGTCTTTTGGTTCAAGAAGCTGTAAAAGCTTCTGATAATCTAAAAGCTAAAGGAATAAGTGCAAGAGTGATTAATATTCACACAATCAAACCTCTTGATAAAGATATAGTTATTAAAGCGGCTAAAGAGACAGGAAAAATCATAGTATGTGAAGAGCATAACGTAATTGGCGGACTTGCTGATTCTGTTTCGGCTACTCTTTCTGAAAGCTGTCCTTGCCTAATCAAAAGAGTTGGCGTAGAGGATAGATTTGGATATTCAGGGCCTGCACCAGAGTTACTTAAGGAGTTTGGACTATCTTCTGATAACATTGAAAAGGTAGCTACTGAATTTGCTTCAAAATAAAATAGTTAGAAAATACATGTCAAATTGGCATGTATTTTTTTATATCTTTTTTATAAAATATTGGTATTTTATTGACATAATAGTATTCAAGTGTTATATTAATCTAGCATGGTTTACTAAAAAGCGAGGTGTTCTCTTTGATTTTAGAGGCAAAGATAGAGCTTGATTTAAAAACGATATTGGCAGAAGGTCCATTTTGGAATGAAAAAGAAAATAAACTTTGCTTTGTAGGTATAGACGATAAAAAATTCTACAGGTACTGCCCAAAAACTAAGAAACTTGAAGTGAAAGACACCGAAATAAGATTTGGAAGTGCGGCAATACATTCAGGCGGTGGCTATATTGTCGCAGCCGAAAATGCTTTTTATCACTACAATTTTGAATTGAATGAGACAAAATTAGTGGCGGAAATAGAAAACTTTCCAAAAGATGGTAGGTTAAATGACGGTAAATGTGACCCTAAAGGTAGGTTTTGGTCGGGCTCTATGGCAAAGGACAATAAAGGAGAACTCTATTGCTTAGATAATAATGGAAAACTTAATCTAATGGAAAAAGATATAAGTATTTCAAATGGGCTTGTATGGAGTTTGAGTAAAGATGTGTTTTATTACGCAGATACAGGAAAAAAGACGATTTATGAGTATGCATACGATAATGAAACAGGAAAGATAAAAGATAAAAAAGTATTGATAGATTTCAGTGAGTTTAATGGTGCTCCTGACGGCATGACTATTGATAGTGAGGGCAACTTATGGGTGTGTCTTTGGGGTGGTTATGCGGTGACAAGGTGGAATGGTGAAACTGGAAAATTGATGACTAAAATTGATGTGCCAGCAAAAAACGTTACCTCGTGTGCATTTGGTGGCGAAAATTACGATACACTATATATTACAACTTCGACATTGGACATGACGGATGAAGAGAGGTTTAAATATCCACTTTCAGGCGGTGTTTTTTCGGTTAAAGTCGGAGTGAGTGGAAATAAAATGCAAGAATATTGTTTAGAGGGTTAAGATGGAATTTAAAGATAAAGTAGTTGTTGTTACAGGAGGCACAGGCGGGATTGGTAAATGCATTGTTGAGGAATTTCTTAAAAATGGTGCAAAAGTGTGTGTTATAGATAGGGCTGAAAATTCATATTTTACAGGGGACATAGGAGACAAAGATACATTAATTAAATTTTCTCAAAAGGTAATAAGTGATTATAAAAAAGTGGATTTTTTAATAAATAATGCTCCGCCTATTTCAAAAGGTCTTGAGAACTGTAGTTATGAAGAATTTTCCTATGCGCTAAATGTTGGAGTGACTTCGGCGTTTATGCTTACAAAGCTGTTTATGCCTTATTTTACTAATGAAGCTAGTATTGTTAATATAAGTTCGAGCCGTGACAGAATGAGTCAAAAGGGTACGGAGAGTTACACTGCGGCAAAAGGTGGAATAAGTGCTCTTACACATGCGCTTGCGGTAAGCTTGTCGGGAAAAGTCAGGGTGAATTCTATTTCGCCTGGGTGGATTGATACTAATTATACTGTTTATGAAGGATCAGATGCAAGGCAGCATCCTTCTGGAAGGGTTGGAAATCCACTTGACATTGCAAATATGACGATGTTTTTGTGCTCTGATAAATCAGGATTTATAAATGGGGAAAATATCGTGATTGACGGCGGAATGACTAAGCAGATGATATATCATGATGATTTTGGCTGGAAGCTAGACTAAGTTAATTATACCGAAAGGTAAAAATATAAAAAAGGATGGAAGAAAAATGAAAGTATTATTTATCGACATTGATACCCTAAGACCTGATCATATGGGTTGTTATGGGTACAAGAGAAACACAACGCCTAATATGGACAAAATTGCAGAAGAAGGCGTAAAATTTACAAATTATTACTGCTCAGATGCTCCTTGTTTGCCTTCTAGAGCTTCGCTAATCAGCGGTAGATTTGGAATTAAAAACGGTGCGGTAGGACACGGCGGAACATGCGGTGATATGAGACTTTATGGTGCAGAAAGAGACTTTAAATGTAAGTATGACCTTGATAATTTTAATAATATTTTTAGAAGAGCGGGATATCACTGCACTTCTATAAGTACTTTCCCAGAAAGGCATTCATCATGGTGGTTTAGTGCTGGATTTAATGAGACATATAATGTTGGTAAGTGCGGTTCGGAATCAGGTGAAGAGGTGCTACCAGTTGCGCTTGACTGGCTAGAGAGAAATAAAGATAAAGACGATTGGTTCTTACACGTTCATTTATGGGATCCACATACACCTTATAGAGCTCCTGCTGATTTTGGAAATCCATTTGAAAACGATGAACTCGATACTTGGATGACTCAAGAAATTCTCGACGAGCAAAAAAGTTGGTCGGCTCCTCACGGTGTTTGGGATGTAGCTATGTATGATGATAAAATCAGCCCTGAATTTCCAAGACAACCTGGCAAAGTAATGAATATGGAAGAGTATAAATTCCTGATAGATAACTATGACTGCGGAATTAAATATGCGGACTTCTTAGTTGGTCAAATATTTGATAAACTTAAAGATAACAAGCAGTTTGAAGATACAGCGATTATCATAACTTCAGACCACGGCGAAAACATGGGAGAGCTTGGTATTTACGCTGAACATGGCACAGCTGACAACATCACTTGTAACATTCCGATGATAGTTAAATGGCCAAATGCTATGAAAAATAAGGTTGATAATGGACTCCACTACAGCCTTGACTTGCTTCCAACTGTTGCAGATTTATTATCTGTCGATAAATGCGACATTTGGGATGGTACTTCATATGCTAAGACTATTACAGACGGTGAAGATTTAGGAAGAGAGAGCGTTGTAATTTCGCAAATGGCACATATTTGTCAGCGTTCTGCCCGTTTTGGCGATTATCTATATGTTAGAACTTACCATGATGGATTTAGATTGTTTGATAAAGAAATGCTCTTTAACCTTAAAGAAGATCCACATGAGCAGTTTGATATTAAGGATAAATATCCTGAAATTTGTGCTAAAGGTGCAAAATACATACTAGACTGGCACGACGAAGCCATGTTAACTTCAGACAGTGTCATAGACCCAATGTGGACGGTAATCAGCGAGGGTGGACCTGCACATACTAAAGGCCAACTTGATAGATATCTAAAAAGACTTGGTGAAACAGGAAGAGAAGAAGCCGCTAAGAAATTAGCAAAGAGACATAAGAAAGGGTAATTTATGCTACTTAAAGATAACATGAAAGTGCTTTTTCAAGGTGATAGTATTACCGATTGTGGCAGAACAAATGACATTTGGGACAAAAGATTTTTCTTCGGTGAAATTTTAGGAAATGGCTACCCTCACATGGTTTCTTCCTATGTAACTGAAAAATATCCGTCGTTAAATATTCAGTATTTCAACAGGGCGATAAGCGGAAACAGAAGCTGTGACCTTGTAAATAGATGGCAAGAAGACTGCCTTGATATTTGCCCTGATTTAATGGTTATGATGATTGGTATTAATGATGTTTGGAGAAAGTTTGACCAAAATGATGAGACTGAAACCGAGCAGTATATTAAGAATGTTAGATACTTGATAGAGTCTCTTAAAGAAAAAAATCCAAATGTGAAAGTGATTATTTTTGAGCCGTTTTACTATAATAAAGACAGCAAAGAGACAAAAGAGTTCAGAAAAGAACTGATAGATAAAATTGAGGCTTTAAGAATTTTGGTGAAAGAACTTGGTTGTTACTATGTGCCACTTGACGGTATAATTGCCTCGAAATGCATGAATTTTGATTTTACAAAGTATCTTTTTGATGACGGTGTGCATCTGACTTCGATGGGACATGGAGTACTCGCAAAACAGCTTATAGATGTATTAGAAAAATACTGAAAATAAATTAAACCCGTAAATCGTTTGTGATTTACGGGTTTAGTAATTTTCAATCGGTTTTAAGTTTTTTTGTAAGTAATTTATAGACAACAAGAAGAAGAGCGCTTAAAAGTAGGGCGATAAACACAATCATTACTGCGCAGTGCATGAAAAATTCATTGGGTAATATTGTGATAACAGGGTCTTTAATCGGATCGAAAATCCAGTAATCGTTGTTAAAGGCTATTTGATGAAAAGTAACGAAAAACCAGTTCCAGTTAAGTGCAATTAAAACGCCAAGAACCGAGGGTATCGCGATCGTCATTATAGATGTAATCGGCATAAAAGAGTAGTTTTTTTTCTTTATCATAAAATAAACACCGATGGCAGAAGTGACAAAACTTACACCCATTAAAACTTGAATTAAAACAAAAATATTTCGAACTTCTTCAAAATGTATTCGTCCTTCTTCACTCATCGCAAGTCCGTCAAACTCTAAAGATTCGGTGTTAAAAATACTGTTGTAAGAAATTAAAGCGTCATAATTTTTTATGATATTTTCCCTATCGTATCCTGTATATTCAGCAATAGATAGATTATCTACATCAAAATGATAAAGGGGTTTGAAGTTTAAGGTAAATACTACGGCAAAAGTGATAATAAAGATAAAAAGTGAAAAGGCTATGGCAAAGTTTGGCGATTTTTTAAGCATTTTATTCTTCCTGTCTATGTAATTTTTAAGCCGTTACTAAAAAACAGCTGTTATCATTATAGTTAAAATGCTAATTATTGTCAAACAAAACTACACAGAATCATAAATTTCAATTTTGGAATTATTATTTGACTTTGTGTTCTTTTTTTGACATAATAAAGCTATCATTTTGCATAGGAAAATAGCAGGTAAAGACAAAACAAACCAAACCGCTGTGAAAGGAAGGCAAATTTGGCCTAAAAAATTGAATGGTAGGGAAGAATAGTCCCAAACCTCCATTAATAAGAGCTTGTTGAATACTACGCCAACAATAAATTCAACTAAAGTGATAATTAAGGCTGAAATAAGCATTTTAAAAAAATATGAAGTTGAAGAAAGCTTTTCGCAGCAGATTTTGTTAATTAAAAGCATACAAATTCCAGCAGCAAGCGCCATAGAATAATGGGTATAGCCTTGCCATATTATTTCTAAAACAGGAAATAATAAACAACCGATTAAAAAAATAAACAAACTTTTTTTCATGTAACCCACCCTTTTTATAGTATATTTTAAGTATTAGTTAAAAGGGAAAAAATAATCTTAATTTTAGTAAAAATAAATTGTTTTTTTCTTCATAATATGTTAAAATTTAATGTGGAAAAATTATATTTAAGTGAGGTTGTTTTATGAAAATTCTGGTTGCTGGCGGAGCGGGGTACATAGGTTCGCATACCTGTGTAGATTTACTTGAAAGTGGATATGAAGTCGTAATTGCTGATAATCTTAGCAACAGTAAGTTTGAAGCTGTAAAGAGAATAGGGGAAATAACAGGGAAAAAACCTAGCTTTTACGAGATAGACATATGCGACAAAGAGGCGTTGACAGAGGTTTTTTCGCTTCATAAAATTGATGCAGTAATACACTTTGCAGGATACAAAGCGGTAGGAGAATCAGTTGCGTTCCCATTTAAGTATTACCAAAATAACTTGATTTCTACTATAAGTCTTCTTGAGGTCATGGGGAAATTTAACGTAAATAACATTATTTTCAGTTCTTCAGCAACTGTTTATGGAAGTCCGAAATCTGTTCCGATTAATGAGGATTTTCCAGTTTCTACGACGAATCCATACGGAACTACTAAGCTCTTTATAGAAAGAATTCTAATGGATATGGCTTCTTCTGATAAAAAATTTAGTCCAATTTTACTTAGATATTTCAACCCAGTCGGAGCTCATGAAAGTGGACTTATAGGTGAAGACCCACAAGGAATGCCTAATAATCTAGTTCCATTTATAACTCAGACTATCATGGGTAAATACCCTTCTGTAAGAGTCTTTGGTGATGACTATGACACAAAGGACGGGACAGGAGTTAGAGATTATATACATGTCACTGATTTAGCAAGAGGTCATGTGCTGGCGCTTAAAAAGTTTGAGGAAAATGAAAACTGCGGATTAAAAATTTACAATTTAGGCTCTGGAAACGGATTTTCTGTTCTTGAAATAATTAAGGCGTTTGAAAAAGCACTTGGAAAAGGCATTAACTACGAAATAACCGACAGAAGAGCTGGTGACATAGCAGAGTGCTATGCAGATACAAAAAAGGCATATGACGAGCTAGGGTTTAAAACCACGAAAACACTTGATGATGTATGTGAAGATGCCTTAAGATGGCAAATGAAAAACCCTAAGGGCTATGATATTTGAAAAAATGGAAAGAAATGTGAGCCGTGCGAAAGCTTAAGATTATATTAAGCTTTGTACGGCGAATATAACGTGGATATAAAAATGAAATTAATACTTGCATCGGCTTCTCCGAGAAGAAGTGAGATATTAAGAAATTGTGGCTTCGAATTTGAAGTTAGAGTTTCTGATTGTGAAGAAGTAATAGATGAAACTTTAACAGGAAGCGAAATTTCCCTATCGCTTGCAAAGCTAAAGGCTTCAAGCACTGAAATTCTTGACGGAGAAGTTATTGTAGCGGCTGACACTTTAGTGTGCTATGACGATAAAGTTCTTGGTAAACCGAAAAGTAAAGATGAAGCGTTTAAAATGATCAAAATGCTTTCTGGAAAAATCCACTCGGTCTTTACCGGCGTTTATATCAGATCAAAAGATAAAGAAATAAGCTTTTGCAGTAAGAGCGAAGTAGAATTTTACGAACTTTCTGATATAGAAATAAATAATTATATTAATACAGGAGAGCCTATGGATAAGGCAGGTGCCTATGGAATACAGGGGAAAGCCGCTATTTTTGTAAAAGAAATTAATGGAGACTACTTTAACATAATGGGGCTTCCGATAGCCAGACTTGCAAGAGAACTTAGAAAATTGGGTGTTGAAACTCGATAGATTAACACAAACATGCCTTTATGCATATTATGGATAAAGGGGTGTTGCTTTATGAAAAGAAGAAGAAAGAGAAGAAGACTTAAGCCTATTTACAGAATAATAATTTACATAAGCATTTTTATCTTTCTTTTTGTTTTTATAGAAAATAGAGTGAAACTTTTACCCACCGAATACATAAATCAAATGGCGGCTAGCTATGCCGAAAAGACCATAAACGAAATAATTAAAGACGAGTTTTTGGACATAGAAAATACATATCAAAGTCTTACAGATGAAAATGGAAACCATAAGTTTACAGAGCTTAATTCATATGAAACCTCGGTGATAAAAGCGGATTTGTCGGAAAGAATAAATGAAGAAATAAACGGTAATGAGTGGTGTTTTATTCCTATAGGGAATTTACTTGACTATAATTTGCTTAAAGGGCATGGTTTTTCTGTTCCGATAAACATGTACTTTGTCGGTAGTGCCTCGGTTGAAATTAAAACAGAACTCATATCGGCGGGAATTAACCAGTCGGTCTATAAAGTCGTGGCGGTGGTGGATGCAAAGGTAAGCACGGTGTCTTTAAGTGACAATAGTACCTACAATTTTAATTCAGAATACCCACTTTGTGAAATATATATTTCAGGTGAAGTGCCAAACTTTACCTATCCCGTAAAATAAATAGATGGAGAAAATAATGGAAAGTGTTTTAAAAGAAATATTAGAGTTAAAAGAGAAAATTGAATATTATTCTGATAAATACTATAAACAAGATGTAAGTGAAATAACAGACTTTGAGTATGACGAACTTTACAGAAGACTCGAAGTGCTCGAAGATGAGTATCCAGAGTATGCCACCGAAGACTCGCCTACGAGAAGAATCGGAGGAGACATCTATAATAATTTTGAACCCGTAGTTCATAAAGCACCTATGCAAAGTCTTCACGATTCTTTTTCTGATGATGAATTAAGAGATTTTGACAGAAAAGTTAGAGAAGTGATTTCTGAACCAGAATATGTTCTCGAACATAAATTTGATGGCTTGTCAGTAGCGCTTGAATACGAAAATGGTTTGTATGTAAGAGGTTCGACAAGGGGAGACGGAACAACAGGCGAAGACGTTACAGAAAATATTCGAACGATTAAAACCTTGCCGATTAAACTAAAAAAGCCACTAACTCTAGAAATTAGGGCAGAAGTCTATATGACAGCTTCTGCCTTTAAGCGCCTTTGCGAAAGACAGGAACTTAACGAGGAAAAATTGTTTAAAAACCCGAGAAATGCAGCGGCGGGTTCTTTAAGACAAAAAGACCCTAAAATAGCGGCACAAAGAGAGCTTAGCATAAAGGCGTTTAACATTCAGCATATGGAAGGCCATGCAGTAAGCACACATGTCGAGTCTTTAAATTTATTAAAAGAACTAGGACTGCCTGTTTCAAAAACCGCATGCGTTTCGGGAAATATTGAAAAAATAATAGAGGAAATATGGAAAATATCGGATAATAGGGAACAGTTTGACTATCCGATAGACGGTGCAGTGGTAAAGATCAACGATTTTGCCCAGAGAGAATTGCTCGGAACTACCTCTAAATTTCCAAAGTGGGCAGAGGCGTATAAATATCCGCCGGAGATTAAAGAAACAACTTTAAAAGAAATTGAAATAAACGTTGGAAGAACGGGAGTTTTAACTCCAACTGGGATTTTTGAGCCTGTTTTATTGGCAGGGACAAGTGTTTCAAGGGCAAGCCTTCATAATCAGGACTTTATATCTGAAAAAGATGTGAGAGTTGGCTCGAAAGTTCTCATTAGAAAAGCTGGAGAGATAATTCCAGAGGTTGTTTCTGTTTTGGAAAATAAAGAACACAGTGAACCGTATTTCTTGCCAACGGAATGTCCATCATGTGGAAAAAAGGTAGTAAGAGACGAGGGAGAAGCGGCGGTTAAATGCATAAATCCTAACTGTCCAGCGCAGTTACTTAGAAATTTAATCCACTTTGTTTCAAGAACGGCGATGGATATAGAAGGATTAGGGCCTAAATTGCTTGAAGTCTTGGTAAATGAAAAAATTATTTCTAAGGCGTCGGATATTTATTCTATTAAAAAAGAAGACGTGATAAATCTTGAGAGAATGGCTGAAAAAAGTGCAACAAACCTCACCGAATCCATAGAAAAATCGAAGTCGAACGATTTAAGTAAGCTGTTGTTTGCACTTGGAATTAATCATGTTGGTGAACGAGCGGCAAAGCTTTTGTCGAGTCATTTTGGCGATATAGACAAGCTTATGAATGCAGAGATCGAAGAAATTTCAAGCATTGAAGGCTTTGGAAATATTATGGCAGAGTCGGTTTATGGTTACTTTAAAAGCGAAGAGGGCAAAGAGCTGATTGATAAACTTAAAGAAGCTGGAGTAAATACAAAGAGCCTACAAACTGTAGTTAGTGATAATTTTAGAGGGCTTACATTTGTTATAACTGGAACACTGCCGACCATGGGTAGGGCACAGGCTAAGGAGTTAATCGAAGGCATGGGCGGAAAGGTTAGCTCTTCTGTATCGAAAAAAACCAACTATGTTCTTGCAGGAGAAGAGGCGGGCTCTAAGCTTACTAAAGCTATAGAACTCGGATTAAATGTTATAAGTGAAGAAGAATTAAAATCTATGATAAATTAAGAGGTGTATCATGAAAATTAAATTTGACGAGCTGTACAAAAGTGACTTGGAAAGTCAAAAGAAAAGATTTGAAGAGCTGGAAAAGAGTTTTAAAGAATTCTTTAGCTGCGATGAAGAGCCTGAATTGTTCAGTGCTCCAGGAAGATCCGAAATAGCGGGAAATCATACGGATCATCAACGAGGGCGGGTCATAGGCGCTTCTGTTAATCTTGATATTATTGCGGCGGTCAAAAAAAGAGAAGATTCTTTAATCACTCTTAAGTCCCATGAATATACCAAGGTTGACGTAGTCGATACGAACGACTTAGAAATTAAAGAAAGTGAAATAGATAAGTCCATAAGCCTTATAAGAGGAATCTGTGGAAGATGCAAACAACTTGGATTTGAGGTCGGCGGATTTGACTGTTATACCACATCGAACGTGCTTAAAGGCTCGGGATTATCGAGTTCGGCAGCATTCGAAGTACTTGTAGTAACAATTATCAGCCATCTTTTTAATGAAGACAAGATAACTCCTGTACAAGCGGCACAAATTGCTCAGTATGCAGAGAATGTGTATTTTGGCAAGCCATCAGGGCTTCTTGACCAAAGTGCAAGCAGTGTCGGTGGTTTTACAGCGATAGACTTTAAAGACCCGTCAAACCCTACTTTTGAAAAAATTGAATTTGACCTACATAAATACGGATACAGTCTTTGCGTTGTCGATACAGGTGGCAGTCACGCTGACTTAACTCACGAATATGCCGCAGTGCCGATAGAAATGAAGCAAATAGCCGCATATTTTGGCAAAGAAGTGCTAAGAGAAGTCGATGAAGATTTATTTGTTAAAAACATAAGGATATTAAGAGAAAAATTTTCAGACAGAGCAGTATTAAGGGCGATGCATTTTTACAGTGACAATGAGACTGCGAAAAAAGAGGCAAATGCGCTTAAAGAGGGAGATTTTGAGTTATTTAAGTCTTTAGTTATTAAGTCAGGTGTTTCTTCTGCTATGGCGCTTCAAAATGTTTATGCCGCCTCGAATCCTTCTGAACAAGGCGTAAGCATTGCCTTGGCAGTAGCGAAAAAAATTCTTGAAGGAAAAGGCGCTTACAGAGTTCACGGCGGTGGATTTGCAGGAACGATACAAGCCTATGTGCCAAATGATTTAATAAATACATTTAAAGAAAGTATGGAAAATGTATTTGGAGAAAACTGTGTTTATATATTATCTGTAAGGCCTGTCGGCGGAGTGAAATTAATTTAGACGAAACGGAGAAGTAAAAATGTTTGCATTTCTTTTTGTAATTTGGATTGTATTTAACGGAAAAATTACCCTTGAAATAGCACTAGTTGGAATAGTCGTATGTTTATTAATTTGCCTTTTTGCATGGAAGTTTTTATCATATGATTTTAAAAGAGAGCTTAAGCTTGTCAAAAAGTTACCAGTTCTTATATGCTATTTTGGAATTATGGTTAAAGAGATTTTTATCTCGAATATTATTGTTATGAAAATGATTTTAACAGGAAAAAAGGTTCACCCTGTTTTGTATCATTTTACTACAGATTTAAGACATGACACGACAAGGGTTATACTGTCTCATTCAATTACTCTAACACCTGGAACGATTACGGTAGAGCTTAAGGATGACCAGTTTGTCGTGCACTGCTTGGACACCTCTCTTGCAGAAGGAATGGAAGACTCGAGCATTGTAAAAATTCTAAGAAAGCTTGAGGGTTAATAATTATGGAAATTTTATATGAAAATTTGTTTAATATCATATTGGTTTCACTGGCTATTCTTGTGTTTTTAGGATTTATAAGAGTATTAAGGGGGCCTAAAATTGCCGATAGAATCGTTGCGATTAACATGATAGGAACTATTATAATTACGATAATAGCGGTACTTGCAGTTATACTTGAAGAGTCTTATCTTGTGGATATATCACTTATATACGCTCTAATAAGCTTTTTGGCGGTTGTGGTTCTGTCAAAAGTGTATATGGGAGCGCATGAAGAAGCAAAAAAGAGAAGAGAAAAAAGGAGGCAAAATAACAATGATGGAATGGATTAAGTTTATTATAGTGTCTTTGTTACTTGTTTCAGGACTCATCGTCTTAAGCGTTTCGATGTATGGAACTTATAAGTACAAATATGTTTTAAACAGAATGCAGTCGGCAGCTATTGGTGATACTTTGGGGATATCGCTTTGCCTTCTTGCAGTTATGATTTATTTTGGTTTGACTCTTGACACTCTAAAAGTGCTTTTAGTCATAGTTTTTTTATGGGTAGCTTCACCTGTTTCTAGCCATCTTTTAAGTAGACTTGAAGTCACGACAAACGAGAGGATAGGGCGAGACTGCGAAGAAATAGGTAAGAAATGCGAGGAAGATAAAAAATGATTTATGTTGAATATATACTTCTTATTTTTCTTGTAGTATGTGCCATTTCGGTTTCACTTTCTAAAAAGCTAATAAACGCTGTTCTTATTTTTATGTCATATAGTACAGTTATGGCTGTTATATGGCTAATGCTCGAGTCGCCCGATTTAGGAATTACCGAAGCGGCGGTAGGAGCTGGAGTAAGCTCGATACTATTCTTTGTTACACTTAAGAAAATTCATGCGGTGGATAGAGAGCAAAAGAGCAAAAAGACAGAGGATATAGTGGATGTTGAAAAACACTGGGAAATGAAAATGTTTTCAAAAATTTATAGATTTGCGGCAGTTTTAGTATGTTTTGGAATTATTATTATTCTATTGATTACAGTAGAACAACTGCCAAATTTCGGAAATGCTTCAGATCCTGCTAATAATGAAGTTGCTCTTAGATACCTTGCACAGGGTATGGAAGAGACAGGCGCTGTAAACATAGTTACAGGAATGATACTTGACTATAGAGCCTTTGATACACTTGGTGAATCATTTGTGCTCTTTATAGCTGTTATTTGTGTTGTTGTTTTGCTAAGAGCCGACACACACAGCGACAGTCTATCAATGCCGGCGGATGAAAACGACAGAATTTACGAGCCGAAAAATGATATTATTTTACAAAAAGCAGCGATGATTTTAGTTCCGATAATCTTCCTTTTTGGCATATATGTAATAGTCAACGGACACCTTTCACCAGGTGGAGGTTTTTCAGGCGGTGCGATAATCGGTTCGGGCTTAGTGCTTTACTTAAATGCTTATGGATTTAAAAAATCGGAAAGATTTTTCACTTCCAAATTCTATAAGATTTGTTCTTGCTCGGCGCTTGGTTTTTACTGCATAGCAAAGAGTTACTCCTTTTTCACGGGAGCGAATCATTTAGACAGCATCATATCACCGGGCACACCAGGGAATATTTTTAGCGCAGGACTACTTTTGCCGCTTAACATTTGCGTCGGAATAGTGGTATCGGTAACGATGTATTCTTTCTATGCTTATTTTAGAAAAGGTAATTTATAATTCAAGACTAAATAAATAAAAGGATGGTTTTTAAAATGGATGGTATTTTAGAACTCATTTCAGGTCACTTTGAAGAGATTATATCGGTAATACTCTTCGGTATAGGTTTTACAACTTTAATGCTCAGTAAAAACCTTATAAGAAAAATAATCGGACTTAACATAATGGATACAGCGGTTTACCTGTTTCTAGCGGTTAAAGGCTATATTTCAGGCAGAAAAGCGCCTATTATAGTAGATGGAGTGACGGACCCAAATCAGTATATCAACCCGATTCCAAGCGGACTTGTGCTAACAGGAATTGTTGTTGCTGTTAGTGTTACGGCAATACTTTTAGCGATTACAATTAGACTTTATAGAAGATATAATACGCTAGATATTGATGAGATAATGATGCATTACGCAAAAGAGGTAGCAGAATGAATATAGTTGAAAGTTTTCCGTTTTTTTCTATAATGCTAACTCTAATAGGTGGAGTGGTATTATCGGTTTTAAATGCTAAATGGGCAAAAAGAGTATGTATCGTGGTAATTACTGGGGTTTTGGTGCTCTCGTCTGTTACGCTTGCCTATACATTAAATACAGGTGAAAGTTTTATTTACATGATGGGGCATTTTTCGGCTCCTTGGGGAAATGTAATTAAAGTAGGAATTTTAGAGGCTGTAATAGCGACGTTTTTTTCACTAATAATGTTACTGTGTGTATTAGGTGGTGCAAAACATGCCGAAAAAGATATAGAACCTAAAAAGTTAAATCTTTATTACTTAATGCTAAGCCTACTATTAGCATCTATTCTTGCATTAACATATACAGATGATATGTTCACAGCATATGTTTTTGTTGAGCTTAACACCTTGGCAGCTTGTGGAATGATAGTTATTAGACAAAAGGGTCATACCATTGTTGCTGGAATTAGATACATGATTATGAGTATCATGGGTTCAGGTTTGTTTTTGATAGGTATATGCCTACTTTATGATATTACAGGTCAGCTGTCTATGAGCAGTATAAGTAAAGAAATTCAAACTATAGCGGCTACTGGCGAATATAGTCTTCCTCTTGAGATGATAATAGGGCTTATCTGCGTTGGTCTTGCAATGAAAAGTGCCTTGTTTCCTTTTCACTTTTGGGTGCCCGATACGTACGGGTATTCAACATGCACAACGGCATCAATTCTTTCAAGTTTGGTTTCCAAAAGTTATATATTCCTACTAATTAAATTTATATTTAGAGTAGTTGGTTTTGACACAATTATTAACACAAACGTTAATAATGCATTATTTGTTCTTGGGATTATTGGAATGATAGCAGGCTCACTTGGAGCGATTAAGGAAAAAGATATAAGAAGAATGGTAGCATATTCTTCAGTAGCACAAATAGGATATATTTACATGGGACTTGGAACAGGAACAGTAGAAGGCGTGGTTGCGGCGATATTTCATATATTTGTCCATGCCTCGGCAAAATCGCTGCTGTTTATCTCCAGTGCAGGACTTACTCAGGTTTCGGGTGAGAGTAAAAAGTTTAGAGATTTAACCGGAGCGGGGTTTAGAAATAAACCGGCGGGACTTGCTTTTTCAGTAGGAGCTTTATCAATGGTTGGAATACCGTCATTTGCGGGTTTCATGTCTAAAATACTTTTTGCAACAACGGCAATTAATTCAGGCATGTTCTCTTGGATAATGCTGATTACTATTGCGATTAGTACGGTGTTAAATGCAGTGTATTTCTTAAAAACCTTGCTTAGGATCTTCACAAATGACGATTCTCAAATTTCTGTAAGAGGCGGTAAGATGGATAAATCGCCAAGATACATTTTCAGTTTGTTTGCTTTGGTGTTCGTAAACTTATTTATAGGGCTTAATTCAGGACCTTTGATCGACACTATCGAAAGCGGACTAAGACTATTTTCGTAATGAAGGGGGATAATTATGAATAATACTGAATTACTTTTACCGATAATTTTGCCCATCATTTCGGGAATAATATTTATGTTTTTGAAGAAATTTGTGGGCAAACCTTTTTTTAGATTTTTATTTGTATTAAGCTCGGCACTTTCGTCATTTTTTGCGATAATGAATGTATTTGGTGCTGGGAAGAGTCTACTTATTTTCACGATTACAGATGATATACCTATTTTATTAAAACTTGATGAAATGGGAATGTTTTTCTCTGTTTTAACCAGTATAATATGGTTTTTGGTGTCTATATATACGGTTAGATATTTTGACCATGAGGAAAGAGAACATCAGTTCTTTGGTTTTTACTTAATCACATTTGGTGTGTTAATGGCACTTGACTATTCAGGGAATATCATAACGCTTTACATGTTTTTTGAAGTACTAACCATGGTTACTTTAGGGCTTGTAATTCATTCAAGAACAAAAGAAGCGGTAAATGCCACGATAAAATATCTTTTATATTCGCTTACAGGTGCGTTTATGGGTCTAATGGCGATTTTCTTTGTAAGTGTTTATGGGGATATAGAGTTTATTCCTGGCGGAAGCATTTCTATCGACATTCCTCAAAGAGAGCTACTTCTTGTAATGGCTTTTATTGGAATAGTTGGATTTTGCACAAAAGCGGGTATGTTTCCACTTCACGGATGGCTTCCAACGGCTCACCCTGTTGCGCCGGCACCGGCTAGTGCTGTCTTGTCAGGACTCATAACAAAGGCGGGGGTTTTGGTTGTAATAAGGCTTGTTTACTATGTTTTTGGTACAGAATTTTTAAAAGACACATGGGTTCAGTACGCTTGGATTTCATTAATTCTCATAACAATAGTAATGGGCTCTATGATGGCATATAATGAAAAAATTCTTAAAAAAAGACTTGCATATTCGACTGTAAGTCAGGTTTCATATATCCTTTTAGGTCTTGCCTTAATGAACGATACCGCCTTTGTCGGCTCTATGCTACACATTTGTTTCCATGCAGTGCTAAAAGTTGGACTATTCTTAGGAGCTGGTGTGATTATATTCAAAACGGGAATTAAAAATGTGGACGATTTAAGCGGGATAGGAAAAAAACTGCCGATTACTATGGCGGCTTTCTCTGTAGTAGGTTTAGGACTTGTCGGAATACCACCGCTTAATGGATTTATCAGCAAGTGGATGATTGCAAGTGGCTCGCTTGAAGCTAATATGAATGTTATCAACTGGCTGTCTCCGATAATGCTCTTATTAAGTGCGGTTTTAACTGCGGGATATTTGCTTTCGGTTTCTATAAAAGCATTTTATCCCGGAACAGATATATCGGCTATTAAAAGAGAAAAAGAGAGCAAACTGATGTACATACCCATGCTTGTTTTCGCTTTACTTGCTTTAGTTACTGGAATTTGGTCCGGATTTATTGCCGACTTTGCATCTAGCTTTGTTTCGGCTTTAATGTAGGAGGTAAATATGAGCAGTTATTTTTTATTACTTCCTATTTTAATTCCGATTTTATCGGGAATACTACTTTTTCTTATGAAACCAAAGACGCACAAGGCTAGAAATATTTTTGTGTTTTCAGCGGTTCTAATTAATTCTATAGTAACGGCGATAATCTTATTTTTTTCGCCAAGAGATGCACTTTATCTTGTTGAGATAGTTGAAAATGTAGATATAGTCCTAAGACTTGATGGCTTAGGAACTGTTTTTGCAGCGATAATCTTATGCCTATGGCCACTTGCTACTTTGTATGCGTTTGATTACATGAAAAAATACTCTAACTTAAACATGTTTTTCGCCTTTTATGTTATGACAAGCGGAGTAACCATGGGGCTTGCATTTTCTGGAAATGCACTTACTATGTACTTGTTCTATGAATTTTTAACACTTGTTACAACACCTCTTGTGCTTCATACGCAGTCTCGTGAGGCTGTTGTTGCCGCAAGAAAATACTTGTACTACTCTATTACAGGTGCGGCGATTGGATTTATAGCAGTCGTGTTCGTTTTGGTATACGGACAAAATGCATTGTTTTCATTCGGCGGAATAATTGACTTATCAAATGCTAATTTTGACCAAAACATTATGCTTTTTGTCTATGTGCTTTCGTTTATGGGATTTGGAGTAAAGGCGGCGGTTTTTCCCTTTCACGGATGGCTTCCAGCGGTTTCGGTTGCACCTACTCCCGTTACAGCGCTTCTTCATGCTGTTGCGGTTGTTAAGGCGGGCGTTTTTGTAATAATGAGGTCGACTTATTATGTATTTGGTACCGAGCTTTTAGAAGGAAGTTGGGCGCAGTTAGTTGTCATGATGGTTGCAGCGGTTACGGTTGTTTATGCATCTGTAATGGCATTTAAAGAGCAAAAGTTTAAAAGAAGGCTTGCGTATTCTACTATAAGTAACCTATCTTATATTTTACTCGGTGTATCGTTAATGAGTAATCTTGGATTATTCGCAGCCTTGATACACATGGTTTTTCACGCAGTTATGAAAATCAGTGCTTTCTCATGTGCAGGTGCAGTAATAGAAAGGGCGAAGATTACCTATGTTTCTGATTTGAACGGAATGGGCAGAAAAATGCCATTTACCTTTGTTTGCTTTGCAGTTTCGTCTTTATCCTTAATGGGAATGCCGATACTTATAGGATTTACAAGTAAATATTATTTGATTACAGCCGCAATCGAAAGCGGAAATGTTCTTGGATCTTTGCTGATAATCGCATTGTTCCTGTCATCGGTTTTTGTGGTGGGATATTTAATAGTTATCTTGGTTAAGGCATTTTTTCCAACAAGCGGTGTACCAGTCAAGAAGGGTAAAGACCCTGGGATGCTGATGAAATTACCACTAGCTATTTACACGGTGTTCATTATAGTGGTTGGTGTTTATGCTGAGCCAATAGTAAATTACCTATTAAATGTTTCGAACGGTATATTGTAAGGAGATTTGAATATGGATTTATTTATGTTTACGCTAGACGGCTTTAGGATTATTCAAGTCGCCATGACGGTTTTTGTGTTTTTGTGTGCCGTGATTTTTTCAGGCTCATACTTTAAAGGTGTTTCTAAAGAAAAAAGAGTTAGAAATAAAAGTTTTTATGTTTTTACCGCCGTCACATTTTTTGCGGTAATCGGAGTGTTTTTATCAGCAAATTTAATCACTCTGTTCACTTGCTTTGAAGTGATGTCCTTTGCATCATTTGGCCTTGTAATAGATAGGCATAATAAGAGAAGTCTTGAAACTGCTAAGTTTTATCTTGCAGTGTCTGTAATAAGCGGAATGATTATGCTTTTAGGCCTTTTCTTCCTACAAAATGTGCTTGGTACACTTGAAATTAGCATGCTTCAAGAAGCAAGTTCTAAAATAGAAGATAAGGGAATACTATACCTAGCTTGTGCACTTACCTTGGTGGGTTTTGGCACAAAGGCGGCGATGTTTCCGCTTCATTTTTGGCTTTCAAAGACATACTGTGACTCGCCGGCACCAGCCACTGCGATATTCTCATCGGTGCTTTCAAAAGCGGGCGTATTTGGGATAATTATAGTAAGTTCTTTCATAATGATGGGGCAAGCTCAGTGGGGAAATGCGCTTATAGTTTTCTCACTAATCACCATGTTAGTCGGCGGATTTTTTGCGATTAAAGCCGACGATATTAAGAAGACAGTGGCGTATTCTTCAATGTCACAAATTGGATTTATCCTTTTTGGAATATCAATGAGCAACATCTTAGTAGACCATAATACGATAGCCGCAAGAGGAATCGTGCTTCATATGCTTAATCACTCGGTGTTCAAGCTAGGATTATTTACAATTTGCGGAATTGCCCTTATAAAATATTCCACGACTAGGCTAAAAGATATTAAAGGTCTTGGAAGAAGAAATAAAATAGTCGGAGTTTCTTTTGTAGCTTTGGCTGCTGGTTTAGCGGGAATACCAGGATTTTCGGGCTATGTTAGCAAGACTCTTTTGCATGAAAGTGTGGTCGAATATTTGCATTTACACCACGAGACTCTATTCATGGTCTATGAGTACCTATTTCTTATTGCAGGTGGATTTACACTTTGCTATATGCTTAAAATAGGCGTGGTATTGTTTTCTAAACCAGAGGGAGAAACTTCTCCTATCAAACTTCCGTTTACCACTTCGCTTGTAATAGTAATTCCCGCACTTTATAGCTTGATTTTGGGTCTTACGCCTAATTTAACTCTTGATGCAATAGCAGATTTTGGAACTGACTTTATGCATGTTCACGAGCTTTCACATCAAATTGACTATTTCAGCTTCGTTAATTTACAAGGCTCTATAATCAGTATTTCCTTGGGTCTTGCATTTTATTTCATTTTCTCAAGGGTTAAATTTATCAAGGCAAGAGAAGCTAAGAGCAAAAAAGTTTATAAAAATTCTAATGCGGTACTTGTATTTACCCTTAAAATTTTTGATGAGTTTTTAATTAAATATCCATTGAAATTGATAGAATTTGTAATTTCAGGAATTTCCACGCTGCTTGATAGATATGTTTTCAGATTCTTTGTCAATGTGCTATTTTTTATAGTTAGTGGAGTATCCTTTATATGCTCTAGTGCATTCGATTTCATAATGGAAAAAGTGATAAAAGTTATACTTAAACCAGCTAAAGAAAGAGATGCGACTGGAAGAGTTACCTTTAGCCATAAGGCGGCTGAAGCCGTGGATCAAGTGCTTAATTTATTTAGAATCAAGCATAGAAGTGACGTTGTGGACACGTTGGTTAATTTTGAAAAACAATCTGCAATAAGAAGAAGAATGATTTCGGCGAGTTTATCATATGGTTTGTTATTCGCTGGAATAGGACTGATTAGCTTTTTGCTTTACATGTTATTATCATAAAGAGGTGTAAATGATGAAATCTGAGCATTTTTTGGATTTGTACAGGCAGATTGAAGATGGATTAGACTCTAAATACGCTAATAAAAAGCGGAAATACTCAAGTGTTGTCATAGAATTTTTAAATAGCAATGAGAGTATTCCATTTAGAGAAAATCTTGATTGTGCAAGAGAAGTTAGAAATATATTGTCACACAACGCTAAAATAGACGGTGAGTTTATAATCGAGCCGTCCGAAGCGTTGTGCAAGTCGCTTGAAGACTTGCTTGAATATATTAATAAACCACCTCTTGCCATAGGATATGGAACAAGTAGTGACAAAATTCTTTTTGCGGGAATTAATCAAACCGTGCTTAAAATAATGAAGATTATGAATGCAGAGGGCTTTTCACACATACCTGTCTTAGACAACGGGATTTTTGAGGGTGTGTTTAGCTCAAGGACTGTTTTTTCCTATATTTTATCAAATTTTAATAAGCCAGTCACAAGGCAAACCACAATAAAAGAGATGAAAGAACTTTTGCCTATAAAGACAAATCAAGGAAATTATGAGTTTTGCGGCAAAGGCTTAACACTTTTTGAAGCTAGGGAAAAATTTACCGAAGTGCACGAAAGAAATAAAAGGCTAGCGGTGATTTTTATAACTGAAAATGGACGTGAAAGTGAAAAAATACTTGCAATGCTTACCCCATGGGATGTTATGAAAGAGTAAATAAATTGTAAAATTATATACCCAGATTATTGATAAGCTGTAATACTTGTGGTATAATCGTCTAAATGTAGTTTTAGGAGTTTTTATTTGGAAAATATAGTTAAAGAGTCGGATTTAATGGGAAATGACCATTTTTCCGAGGAGCTTAAAGAAATAATTACCGTAAGGGCAAGAGGTGCTGTGCCAAAAGCGTATGTGAGAACATACGGATGTCAGCAAAATGTTGCCGACGGTGAAAAAATTAAAGGAATGCTTTCTAAAATCGGCTTTGATTTTACCGAAGATGATAAAGAAGCGGACTTGATTATTTTTAATACTTGTGCGATAAGAGAACACGCAGAAGACAGAGTTTTTGGAAACATAGGTGCACTAAAAAATTTAAAGAGAAAAAATCCATCGCTTCTAATAGCTGTTTGTGGCTGTATGATGGAGCAAGAGCATGTTGCCGAAAGGATAAAGAAGAGTTTTCCTTTTGTAAATATGGTTTTTGGAACTCATGTTATCCATGAACTGCCAAAGATAATGTTTAATGCTATAACCGATTCTAAAAGAGTTTTTATTAGAGGAAACGAAAAAAGCGAAATAGTAGAGGGGCTTCCTGTAGTAAGAGACGGAGATTTAAAAGCATGGGTTAGCATTATGTACGGTTGTGATAATTTTTGCACTTACTGCGTAGTGCCTTATGTAAGAGGCAGAGAGAAAAGCCGTAAATCTTCTTATATAATAGAAGAGTTTAAAGAGCTGGTAAAGCAAGGATACAAGGAAATCACGCTCTTAGGACAAAATGTAAATTCATACGGCAAAAATCTAGAAGAGGACATAAATTTTTCAGGTCTTTTAAGAGAGCTTGATAAAATAGAGGGCGATTATAGAATTAGATTTATGACCTCTCATCCAAAAGATGCAACAAAAGAATTAATGGATTTAATAGCAGGTAGCAAGCATATCTGTAGGCATATTCATCTTCCAGTTCAGTCGGGAAATGACAAGGTTTTGTCAGATATGAATAGAAAATACACAAGGCAAAAGTACAAAGAGCTTATAGATTATGCAAAAAGCATAATGCCCGATGTTTCATTTACTTCGGATATAATAGTAGGTTTTCCAGGCGAAACTTATGAAGAGTTTAAAGACACACTCTCTCTTATCGAAGAAGTGGAGTTCACCTCGCTTTTTACCTTTATATTTTCTCCTAGAAAAGGTACTAAGGCAGAAAAAATGGATGATCCTATAAGTGCTGATGAAAAATCTAAATGGTTTACTGAGATGCTAAAGGTTCAAGAAGAAATATCGTCAAAAAATCTTTTGAAAACTGTTGGTAATGAATATAGAGTTTTGGTGGAAGAATATAATGATGAAGAAGGAATTCTTTTTGGAAGACTGCCTTCTAATGTAATAGTAGAGTTTAAGGGCGAGAAAAATATGGTAGGTACATTTCAAAATGTAATTATAGAAGAATCAAAAAAATATGTATTAAAAGGAAAGTTAAAGGTGTAAAAAATGGATATTATCGAAATGACAAGAAATTTAGGAAAAGAAATTCAAAAAGAACAAGCATATATTAAATATCATCTTGCACAGGCAAACAGCGATGACGACCAAGAGCTTCAAAAATTAATCGGCGAATTCAATCTTAAAAGAATGAATATCAACACAGAGGCTGCTAAAGAAGACAGAAACGAAGAAGAAATTGCTAAGCTTAACACAGAGCTTAGAGGAATTTATCAAAGTATTATGGAAAACCAAAACATGATAGCTTACAACGAAGCTAAAGGCGAAATTGATGCTCTTATTCAAAGAATAACAGTTATTATAACAAAAGCAGCAGACGGAGAAGACCCAGAAACTTGTGATATCGACATGTCTTCTTGTGGTGGAAGCTGTAGCTCTTGCTCAGGCTGCCACTAATTAATTGCAAAAGGATGAAATAAAATGGCTGACTACTCACCTATGATGAAGCAATATTTTAGCATTAAAGAACAAAATCCAAACAGTATTCTATTCTTTAGACTTGGTGATTTTTATGAAATGTTCTTTAGTGATGCAAAGCTTGCCTCTAAAGAGTTAGAATTAACTTTAACAGGTAGAGACTGCGGACAAGACGAAAGGGCACCCATGTGTGGAGTGCCCTTTCACAGTGCGGACGCATATATTGCAAAACTTGTAAATAAAGGCTATAAAGTTGCGATTTGCGAGCAAACCGAGGACCCCGCTACCACAAAAGGAATAGTTAAACGAGAAGTCGTTAGAGTTATTACTCCCGGAACCGTTTTAGAGGGCAGTATGCTTGACGAATCTAAGAATAACTTTATATGTTCTACTTTTTATAGTGAAAATACCGTTTCGATTAGCTTTGCTGATATTTCTACAGGCGAATTATATTGTACAGATTATACTGCAAAGAAAAAAAGTGATGTCTTTGAGTTTTGTGTAGACCAGTTTTCAAGGTTCATGCCAAAAGAGATACTCATTAACAGCGAAGTTTTTGACTTAAAAGGTCTTGATGATTTTATAAGGGACAAACTTTCGGCTCTTATCGAGTGCATGGACGACTATGTTTATCAGAAAGATTTTGCTAAAGATAACATTTTAAAGGTTTTTGATAAAAGTGCCTTCAAAAGTGAAGAGGTGCTAAGTCATAGTGGTGTGACGGGTTCTCTTTCGGCGCTTGTTTCCTATCTTTCGGACACGCAAAAAAGAGGTATGGAGAGAATAACAAGCGTTAATTACTATGTAGAAGATAGCCACTTGAGGCTTGATATAAATGCAAGAAGAAACCTTGAACTCTTAGAAACTTTAAGAAATAGAGAGAAAAAAGGCTCGCTTTTATGGGTGATGGACAAGACCAAAACTGCAATGGGAAAAAGGCTGATGAGGTCATGGATAGAACAGCCACTTGTAAACCCAGTTAAGATTGATTTAAGGCAAAATGCCACTGAAGAATTATATCAAAACAGGTATCTTTTAGATGAGTTATTAGAGGAACTTGCCGATATTTTTGACATTGAAAGAATAATGACAAGAATTGTTTACGGCACGGCTAACGGTAAAGAATTAAGAGCGCTTTGCACAGCTTTTTCTAAATTTCCAAAAATAAAGGCACTGCTTTCAAAGGTGAATTCTAAGTATCTAAATGACATAGCTTCAAGAATAGACTTGCTTGAAGACATGTGCAATTTGATAGACATAAGCATAGTCGATGACCCACCTTTTACAATTAGAGAGGGCGAAATTATAAGAGAAGGCTATAGTGAAGAACTTGATGTGATTAAGTCAGACATGAATTCTTCCGTAAGTGTGACTGCTCAAATTGAAGCAAGAGAAAAGGAAAAGACGGGAATTCCAAAGCTTAAAGTTTCATATAACAGAGTGTTTGGCTATTATATCGAAGTTACAAATATGTACAAAGATTTAGTGCCAGCTGAATATATAAGAAAACAGACGCTGACAAACTGCGAGAGATACATAACTGAAGAACTCAAAATAATTGAAAGCCGAATTTTAGGTGCAAAAGACAAGGCGATACACTTAGAAGGTATACTGTTTGAAGAGATAAGAAAAACTGTTGCAAATGAACTTATAAGAGTCCAAAACACAGCCAAGGCGATTGCCGAGCTTGATGTAATTTGCTCTTTTGCCTTTATATCTATCAAAAACGACTATGTAAGACCAACGATTACCATGAACGGCAATATCTACATAAAAAACGGTAGACATCCTGTTGTTGAGAATTTGTTAAGTGATTCAAGATTCGTCCCGAATGATAGTGAAATGGACATGAGCGAAAACAGAATAAACGTGATAACAGGGCCTAATATGGCGGGTAAATCCACGTTTATGAGACAAGTTGCCGTCATTGTTATAATGGCGCAAATGGGCTGTTTTGTTCCGGCTTCGTCTGCTAATATCGGAATTGTGGACAAAATTTTTACAAGGGTTGGTGCATCAGATGATTTAGCTGCGGGAAACTCTACATTTATGATAGAGATGACCGAGCTTTCGGACATACTCAAAAATGCAACAAAGGACAGTCTAATCATACTAGACGAAATTGGAAGGGGAACATCTACATTTGATGGAATGAGTATAGCAAGGGCGGTTTTAGAGTATATTTATAATACTAAATATATTGGAGCTAAAACTTTGTTTGCGACTCATTATCATGAACTTACTGACCTTGAAAAACTTCTACCAGGAATTAAGAATTACAATATAGCCGTTAAAAAAAGAGGTGACGACATCACCTTTTTAAGAAAAATTATAAGAGGCGGATGTGACGATAGCTATGGTATTCAGGTTGCAAAACTTGCCGGAGTGCCTGAAAAAGTTATCGCTAGGGCAAAGGAGATTTTGCTTACGCTTGAAGAAGAGGGCCACATAAAGCCCGATAAAAGCATGAAAACATATGAAAAAGATGAGGTTCAAATAACACTTAATACACAGGAAAATGACGTTTTAGCAAAACTTAAAAGCGTAGATGTCAATACACTAACACCGATTGAGTGCATGAATCTACTTTTTGAAATTTCAGGAATGATGAAGTAAACAGGAGGAAAAAAGTGGCGAAAATACAGGTTCTTGACAAACATTTAGCAGAGCTTATCGCAGCCGGAGAAGTGGTCGAACGCCCGTCTTCGGTGATAAAAGAGCTTACAGAAAACTCGATAGACGCAGGTGCAACCTTGATAACAGTTGAGATTAGACGAGGTGGCGTTAGCTATATCAGAGTTAGCGATAACGGGCACGGAATAGTTAAAGAAGATGTTCCGACTGCCTTTCTTCGTCATGCAACCAGTAAGATTAAATCGCAAGACGATTTAGACGCCATTGCCTCATTAGGTTTTAGAGGAGAAGCCTTGGCTTCTATTTCGGCGGTTTCTCACGTCGAACTCGTCACCAAAACGGCAGAAGATACTCTTGGCACAAAAATAATGATTCACGGCGGAGACACCGAATATATAGAAGATACTGGCTGTCCTGAAGGCACGAGCATAATCGTGAGAGACATTTTTTACAATGTTCCAGCTAGGATGAAATTTCTTAAAAAAGATGTGGGCGAGGGCAACGCAGTAGCCGCAATTATGGATAAAATTGCACTTTCTCACCCTGAAATTTCGATTAGATTCATAAGAGATGGAAAAGAAGTTTTGCACACACAAGGGGATGGCAAGCTTTCATCGGCTATTTACAGTGTGTATGGCAGAGAATTTTTAAACGGACTTACTGAAATTGAATACAGCCTTGGTGGAATTAACATCAAAGGTTTTATATCAAAACCTCAAAGCGCAAGGTCAAATCGAACCATGCAAAACGTGTTTATAAATGGTCGTTATATCAAAAGTAGAACAGCGATAGCGGCGCTTGATGAAGCCTATAAAAACACAATAACAGTGGGTAAATTTCCCGCTTGTGTCCTTCATATGGAGATGGGATTTGGGCTTTTGGATGTAAATGTTCATCCAGCGAAACTCGATGTAAGATTCATAAATGAAAAGCCGATTTTCGATGTAATATATCACGGTGTAAAAACCGCATTGTCATCGAAAGAAGATTTTAAAGAGCTTAAAATTGCAAAAGCACCAGTAGTAGTTGAACCTATCATAGAGCATAAACAAATGGTGATTGAGACACGAAAATGGGAAGAAAAGCCATCGTATAAACCTATTCCTAAAAATGAAGTGCAAAGCACCATGCCGACATACCAGAGTTATACAAAAAATATTGACATAAAAGCGTATGATACGCTAAATGACAGTGAGTCACAAGATGTTAAGCAGATTCAAATAACTACAAAATTAGAGAATATAATTGAAAATGTCATAGAACCTGTTCCCGTGATTAAAGAGGAAAAACCGCCTTTAGAAATGGCGGAAGAGGAAGCTAAAGAAGTCGCAATTTTTGCCGAAGAAGAGGAATTTTTAGAAGAAAAAACTTTGTTTTCTCATAAATATATAGGCGAAGCTTTTAACACTTATATAATTTCTGAGTATAAAGATGACTTGATGTTTATAGATAAACATGCGGCACACGAAAGACTTATTTATGAAAAATTGAAATCAAAAACAGATTTTTATGCACAAACATTACTTTCGCCGATGACGGTCACACTTGAAAAACTAAGCTATGATGCTATTATAGATAAGCTTGATGAAGTTAATAAAAGTGGTTTTGAAATTGACGATTTTGGAAACGGAAATGTGATAGTTAGAAGCGTTCCCGCAGAGCTTACAGATAAAGATATTGAGAATATTATTGTAGAAATTGCAGGATATTTAGTTCAAAATAGAAATGTGGTTAATAATGAATACATGGATAAAATTTACCATAGTGTAGCTTGTAAAGCGGCGATAAAGGGTAGAAGAAAATCAACAGATGAAGAACTAATCGAACTTGCAAAACAGCTAGAGGCAAATAATTCAGTCAGGCATTGTCCTCATGGAAGGCCAATTTACTTACTTTTGAAAAGAAATGAAATAGAAAAACATTTTGAAAGAACTTAGGGAGCAAAAACTTGGATAAAAAAATTAAAGTGATAGCCGTGGCGGGCCCTACGGCTTCGGGAAAAAGTGACTTAGCTGTAAAAATAGCAAAAAAAATAGGCGGAGAAATTGTCTCCTGCGACTCCATGCAGATTTATAGGGATATGCAAATAGGAACCGCTAAAATAACCGAGGATGAAAAACAAGGGATAGAGCACTATTTGCTTGATTTTTTAGAGCCAGGTGAAAGATTTTCGGTTTCAGATTATGTGAAATTAGCGGATGAAGCAGTTAAAATCATAAATAACAAAGGAAAAAACCCGATAATAGCGGGCGGTACGGGATTATATCTTAAGTCCTTCTTATACGGCGTGGACTTTAAAGATAATTCTAATAGCGAAAAAATCAGAAAAGAACTTGAAGAAAAAGCGAATAACGGAGAAATCGAAACTTTATATGAAGAGCTTAAATCTTTAGATGAAAAAGCGGCAGAAAATATTCATATAAACAATAAAAAAAGAGTAATCAGAGCACTTGAATACTGCTTAACAACAGGGGAAAAGTTCTCTTTGCAATATAAAATAGAAGAATCAAAATACGATTTTCTCTTTCTGTGTTTATCTTACAAAAATAGACAAACACTGTATGATATAATAGATAAGCGTGTAGATTTAATGATAGAAAAAGGGCTTTTGGATGAAGCTAAACGTTTTATGTATTTATCTGAATGCGAAAACACATCGTATCAAGCAATAGGATACAAGGAGTTTTATCCATACTTAAAAAACGAAATAAGCTATGAAGAAGCACTGGAAAATGTTAAAAGAGAAACAAGAAGATATGCCAAAAGGCAAATAACATGGTTTAAAGGGCAAAAAGATGTAAATTGGCTTTATATAGATGATTTTGAAAATAAAGAAGCAGTTTATAACGAGGCACTAAATATTTGCAAGGACTTTTTAAACAAGGACTAAGATGGAGTATTAAATGAAAATTGAAAGTAATTTGATAAGAAAAATAGGCGCAACCGCATTGGGTGTGTTTATTATCATATATATTATTTATCAGTGGATAGTGGTAAGTTATACGGGTGTTAGCACTGAAACAGCGATGTACACTAAAGTTTCTGATACTATAAACACACAGGCTTGGTTTGTAAGAGACGACAAGATAGTGACATCCACCGAAAAAGGCAATATCAGTTTCAATGTAAGTGACGGCGAAAAAGTTGCAAAAGGTGATGCGATTGCTAATATTTATGCAGATGAAGAAACTGCAGCAGCACTGTTACAGATAGAGAAAATTGAAGAAGAGATAAGTGATTTAGAGAATCTTACAAACTCTTTTACTCTTTACAATTTGGGTGAAGTACAGTTTGATTCGGCTATAAATGCAAAAATTACAGATTTGCTTATAGATATAAATGAAAATGACTATGAAGGTTATTATGAAGGAAGAAATGATTTGGCAAACGTACTAAATCAAAGTAAAATAGTCACAGGTGAAGAAGAAGCTTTAATATATAGTCAAAGAATAAATGAATTAAACTCGCAAAAGCAAGATTTATTATCACTTCTTACATATCAAACGGGTTATATCTATAGTCCGTATTCTGGCTATTATGTTTCTGAAACTGATGGGTATGAAGAGAGTTTTGATTACGATGAGATTTTAGACATAAGCGTTTCAGATATTGAAAATATTGCTCCAAAAGAAAATAGTGACTTAACAATCGGTAGAGTTTCATCTTCTTTTGTATGGTATGTTGTCATGGTCATAAGTGAAGAGGATAACCTTAAATTAAGGTATGAAGATAGTATAGAATTAGCAGTTCCAGCAGTCTCGGACGATAAATTTAAGATGGATATTGAGGCTGTAAATTTTGACGAGGAAAGTGGAAATTATGCTTTGGTTTTAAGCAGTAACATAATGAATGAAGAAATTGCTAGTCTTAGAAATGAAGAAGTAAGCTTGGTAGTTTCAGAGTATGAAGGCGTTTTGGTTAGTGAGGATAATATTCACTTTGAAACTGTTATAGAGGAAGTGTATGACGAAGACGGAAATGTTGTGGATGAAATTGAGCATGAAAATGTCAAAGGTGTATTTGTTAAATACGGTCAAAAAATAACTTTTGTCCAAATTTTTTCAGAAATTACGATAGATGGATATGCGGTATGTAAGCTGCAATTAGCCCAGAATGAAAAGGATATACTCGTAACAAACAGGAGTATAGAACTATACGACGAAGTCGTTGTGCAAGGTGATGATTTATATGATGGAAAAATATTATAATGAGGTAAAAGAAAATTATCTTAGAATATCTGAAGAAATAGAGAAAGCTGCATTTAAAGCAGGAAAAAACAAAAACGAGATTAATCTTTTAGCTGCAACGAAAACAGTAGATGTAGATAGGATTAACTATTTGATTAAATGCGGAGTTAAATTCATAGGAGAAAATAGAGTTCAAGAATTGCTATTAAAATATGACGATTATGATTTAAGTAGTTGTGATTTGCACTTTATAGGTAAACTTCAAACGAATAAAATTAAGTATATTGTAGACAGGGTAAGCTGTATTCATTCCATAGATAGTATGAATCAGATTAAGGAAATATCAAAAAAACTTAATGGTACGGATAAAAGTATGAAAATACTAATTGAAGTAAATATTGGCAAAGAAGAAAGCAAAGGTGGCATTATGCCCGAACAATTATACGAATTTATCGATGAAGCTAGAAGTTATGGTGGGATTCAGATAGATGGACTTATGTGTATTCCTCCAATTTGTGAGAAAAAATGTGAAATAATTAACTATTTTACAGAAATGAACAAATATTATGTTGACATTAAGGGTAAAAAAATGGATAATATTAATATGAATGTTCTCTCGATGGGAATGTCAGATGATTATAGTGAAGCGATAGAGTGTGGCTCTAATATGGTTAGGGTTGGCTCGGCTTTATTTGGAAGTAGAATATAAAAATATTTGGAGGATAAAAATGGCCGGAATAGTAGATAAAATTCAGAAGTTATGGAACCCAACAGACGATGATTATGATGATTATATTGATGATGAAGAATTTGAAGATGAGTATGAAGAGCATAAGGCTAAAGAAATAAATTCATACAAGGAAGAACATGCTTCTCCATCACTTTTTAAAAAGAACAACAATAAAGTTGTAAATATGAATAAGGCACAACTTCAAGTGGTTGTATATAAACCTGTTTCTTTTGGCGATGACACTAGGGATATTGCTCAGGCGTTGATTAATAGAAATGCAGTTGTTGTGAATTTTGAAAGAACACCTAAAGAGGAGTCGAGAAGAATTTTAGACTTTTTAAGCGGTGTAGCATTTGCACAAAGCGGAAAGATTAATAAAATTGCCACGGCGACTTACATTATAACACCAAATAATGTAGATCTCACAGGCGATGAACTTTTTGACGAGTTTGAAAATAGCGGATATTACTTTTAATCATGGATGAATATTTTTTAAAGGCAAGATTTGAAGATGCAAAAAAGCTTGCATTTAAGGGAACAAAGTTTATGGGCTTTTTTGACCCCGCTGAAGCGCAGTTTTTAAAATCACTTTCTAAAAAGGATAAAGACTGTGAGTTTTCGTTTTGGGGTGGATATGAAGAAGCTGAAAGAGTCTTCTTAGCAGTTTCAAGAGACTATATTACTAAAGAAGAGTTTCCACTAAAGGCAATAACGATTAGTTACCGAGAAGTCGATAAAATAAGCCATAGAGATTTTTTGGGAGCGTTTATGTCTCAGGGTGTAGAAAGAGCAGCTTTAGGTGATATGCTTATCGAAAAAGGTAGGGCGGTTGTCTTTGTAAGAGAAGAGCTAACGGATTATTTTCTAAAATCAATTACAAAAATTGCATCTCATGGAGTCAAATGTAGTTTAGGCTTTGACAAAGATTTGCCACTTTCAAAAGAATTTTTAGATATAAACGGAGTAATAGCGTCAAACAGAGCAGATGCGGTTATTGCATTTTTAATAAAAAGCAGTAGGGAAAAGGCGGCTTTGCAGATAAAGATTGGAAATGTAAATGTAAACTATACAGAGATTGACTCTTTGACACATAAACTATGTGAAAACGATAAAATCTCTATCCGAGGGCATGGAAAGTTTATTGTAGAAGAAATAGGAACACTTACAAAAAAGGGAAGAATGATTATTAAGGGTAAAAAATACATTTAAAGGGAGTAATACATATGTTAACTTTAAAACAAATCAGTGAAATTAGTTTCAGAAAATCATCTTTTAGCGGTTATAAACCTGAAGATGTAGATGAATTTATTGACGAAGTAACCGAGTCTTATAAAACACTATCAAAAGAAAATCAGACTTATAAGGCTAAAGCTTCTGAATTGGCGGCGAAAAACAACGAATTATTAGAAAAGCTGCATATTCTTGCAGAAAAAGTTGAAACATATAAAAACGATGAAGACGGAATTAAAGAAGCTTTATTAAGTGCGCAAAGAATGGGTGCAACATCGATTAGAGAAGCTAATCAAAAGGCTGACGACATTGTGTCACAGGCAAATAGAAAAGCAGATGACATGCTAGAAGAAGCTAAGAAAAAGTCGTCTGACATATTAGATGGATATCAAGAGAAAATTGCCGCTAAAGAAAGAGAACTTGATTTAATTAAACATCAGGTTACAAAATTTAGGTCGTCACTTTTTGATATGTATAGAACACATTTAAGTGACATAGAGTCTATACCTGATTTTTCTGAGGAAATAGTTAAAAAGCAAGCTGCCGAAGTTAAAAAAGAAGAAAAAAAGATAGAAGAAGTTAAAGTAAATGAAATGGAAAAACCATTTAGAGTAGAAGAAGATATAGCAGACACAAAGCCGATTTCATTTGACGATATTGAAGAGCTTGATGAAAGTACTGATGAGCTTCTTGAAGAATACGAAAAAATGAGTTCTGAACCTGAAATAGACTATACGCCTGATTCAGTAACAAGTGAGAGTTTTCAGGAAATAGATTTTGACGCGTATTCAGATATTCCTGAACTTCTTAAAAATAAGAATATGGATTTATTTGATACAGTTGAATTTGGAAACAAATTAGATTCAAAAAAATAAAATTAATTAATGCGAGGGTGAAGTAAAACTTGCTACAAGTTTTTTTCATTCCTCTCATTTGTTTGTGTAGTAAAATAGTTTAAAATAGAAAGGTGTACGTTTCTGCACGGTGATTCGGATTAGATTAAGTGTAGAATACGGATAAAACATTTATGAAAATATTTTCCTTAATACTAATGGCTGCATTGACTGCGGTCGACCAACTGATAAAAATGCTTGTGGTAACACATTTAAGACCTATTGGAGACGTAGAAGTCATACCTGGTTTGCTTCATTTAACTTATGTTGAAAATACAGGCGCCTCATTTGGAATGCTTCCAGATTTAACTTGGGTTTTTGCGGCTATGTCATTGATAGTTTCGGCGCTGATTGTTGTTCTTTTTCTGAAATTTAAGACACACAACTTTTTCTCATACTTTGCGGCGATTACCATTGTAGCGGGCGGAATCGGAAACTTAATTGATAGAGTTATTTTTGGGTATGTGGTGGATTATATTCATTTTAAATTTGACTTTTTTCCTTATATTTTCAACTTCGCAGATATTATGGTTGTTGCTGGAGTTATTTCATTCATCATTTTTTACATTAAAAATGGCAGTAAAATTAAAGGTTTTAGTATTGTAGAAGAAGAGAAAGAAAATGGAAACGAAGTTTGAGTTTTATGTAGAAAAATCAGATAGGCTAGACAAGATTATTTCTACAAATATAGAACAAGTAAAAAGAACAAAGGCGCAAAACCTTATAAATGAAGGCAAAGTCTTTGTAGGCGGAAAGACAGTCTCAAAAAGCTTTAAGCCAAAGGTAGGAGACTTGATAGAAGTCTATGTAAATCCTCCAGAAGAGACGGATATTAAGGCCGAGGATATACCGCTTGACATTGTGTATGAAGACGCAGATGTTATAGTTGTAAATAAGAAAAAAGGCATGGTTGTGCATCCAGCACCAGGAAATTACGAGGGCACGCTTGTAAATGCCTTACTATTTCACGCAAAGTCGTCTTTGTCGGGTATAAACGGTAAAATCAGGCCAGGAATTGTCCATAGAATAGATAAAGACACAAGCGGGCTGTTGATAGTTGCAAAAAACGATGTTGCCCATGAAATACTCTCAAAGCAAATAAAAGAGCATAGCTTCACAAGAGAATACCGTGCGGTAGTCTATGGCAATTTAAAGGAAGATAAGGGCAGTGTAAATGCACCGATAGGGCGAAATCCAAAAGACAGAAAGAAAATGGCGGTTCTTCAAAATAAAGAGAGCGCAAGAGAAGCGATTACCCATTTTGAAGTAATGGAGAGGCTAAAAGGTTTTAGTTTTGTGAAATTCAATCTTGAAACTGGAAGGACACATCAAATTAGAGTTCACATGGCGTATATAGGGCATCCGATAGCGGGTGACGAAGTTTATGGACCTAAAAAAGTGATTAAAAAGCTAGACGGACAGTGTTTGCATGCAATTAAAATCGGTTTTATTCATCCTACTAAAAATGAATATATGGAGTTTGAGAGTGAACTTCCTAAGTATTTTAAGGATTTTTTAGCTACGCTTAACTAGGAGGCAGCTATGGAAAAGAAAATAATTCAAATTTTGATTATAATTTTTGTTGGAATTGTAACGATAGTGTTGATAATGTTTTCAGATTTGATTTTTCCTCCAGATTTTGACGCCGAAGAAACTAGTTTTTTACAAATAGAAATGAGCCGAGATGAAAATTTACTTAATCTAAATGAAGCGAGCATTGAGGAAATAATGCGGGTAGACGGAATAGGCGAAGTGATCGCAAGCAGGATTTTGGATTATAAAAAGGAAAAGGGAGAAATTCAAGTTTTAGAAGAATTGTTGCAAATAGAGGGGATAGGCGATAAAATTTACGGAGAAATTCAGAAGTTATTTTACGTTTAATATCTTTGTGTTTTATAGGCTCTTTGATTCCATCGTGCTGATTTGTAGCGGCGTGTTTTCCTGGATTTTTTCAAACTGTATAATAGATTAATAAGTATATTGACAAAGGCTCCAATGATTAGTAGTACAGCGCCAAGAGCTGGATAAATGAAGAAAATTAGTACTGAAATTACAAAAAACATAGTTAACCCCCCCTTAAGAAAATAGCAATTTTAAGTCGTTTTCGGCTTCAGATACTGAGTCCGCAGAAAACCAAAAATTTCCGTTTAGGTCGTACACCTCATAATGTCCGTGTACACTGATTATCTTAATATTGTTCATGCTAAGCACCCTTTCGTTTTGTTGTGTCTTAATTGTACAAGATTAGATGTACGATAAACAGGACTTTGATTTAGGGGGTATAGACCTTTTATGAAATGAAATAAGAGTTATTATCAAAAGTTTATTGGTATTAAAATTAAAATAACACTTGATTTCCTAAGTCAAATTGTGTATAATATTTAAGTTGTTAAAAATGCAGAGGTATTCTAATGGTAAGGAGCCACATTGGAAATGTGGTGTGCCGCAAGGCATTGTGCGTTCGAGTCGCATCCTCTGCGCCAGAAGGTGTGACACATCTGGATGTCATACAGAAAAACCATCAAAAACACCCCTAAAAAGGACGTTTTTAATGGTTTTTTCTTTTTTTACTAGCGAAATTTTTAGGTGTGTTTTTTTGGATGTCATTTGTGTTGTACGGGGTTTGAACTCGTAGTTTAGGAAAATAGAGTGAAAAAATTACATAAAATCAAATTTAGGGCGATAATTTTAAGATTAATTTCTTGAAGTTATTGCTCTTTTTTTGTTTTTAAATATAAAAATTAAAGGAGGTTTTACGCATCAAATGAAATGTAAAACAAAAA
>CAYJFP010000018.1:0-43799 GCA_964369415.1 uncultured Eubacteriales bacterium
CTATTTTCACGAACTCATCTTCAAAAGCTGACGCAAAACGCACAATATCTCTCAAATTATCTGTTACAATTTTTGTAATAGCATCCACCCGGATATGATGAGTTTTACTACATAATCCATTGTTAACACGTTTGTTTTGGCAAGAAAAGTAATGATTTTCTGGGTTATCATGTGTGAACTTATAGTTTAGATTAGCTCCGCAATCCGAACCATTTCTTCCAAATTGGAGAGGGGTTCGGATTTTGTATTTTACTCAGCGAATTAAATTATGTATAGAGAAAGCCAATCTCATGTAGGTGGTTTGCGTTAAGAAAATGTAACGGTGTGAAATTTTAGCAAATTGGTGCGAAGTGGCTATGCCACGAGTAAGGAAATTGAAAAGCAAATTCATCTAAGTGGTACTTTTTTTATGGGATTTTAAATTGATGCTTTTAAATAAAGGTTTATTGTGATAAAATCAGATTTAGGAAAAAGAAGTCAAAAGGAGATAGATATGGATAAGAAAGTAAAGAAAATTTTTCTTTTGGGGCTATTAGGCGCTCTTTTGTTATTTGTTTTATTTATATGGTATGCAAAAGACATTCAAAGACTTGAGAATATTAATTATACCGAGATAAATTCTGTAAATGGAGTTTGGGATTTAAGTGAAACCGATTTTTCAGATACTGTTATAGGACTAAGGGGCGACGTTCTTTATTTTGACGAGCTAATGACGCCAAGTGAATTTGAAGAGAACATAGAAAATGCAAAAATAGGAAATCCTATAGACTTTAACAGTGCTAGAACGGCAAAACTTACGGTTGTTATGCCAGACAGTGAATTATACCGCCTAAGCACCATAGGTGACTTTGCAAGAAAAATATATATAAACGGTGATTTAGTGGGTTCGTTTGGAAATGTAACGAATGATAAAGATACGTTTGAAGCGCAGTTTGATGAGCTTTCAGTAGATATGAAACCTATAGAAAATAAGTATGAACTGATTATACAAGGCGGAAATTTTGTTCACCGTGAAGGCACGAGTTATGCAAACACGACTATATCAGAGCCTGAGCTACTTAATCAAAGCGAATTACTTAGGACGGGCATAGAGACTTTTATGGTCGGAACTATTTTTGTGCTTTTTATTATGCATTTATTAGTAGCTGCATTGCTAGGAAACAAACGATTGAACATAGCGTTTTCCTTCGTGTGCTTTTTGTTTGGCCTTAGATTAAGCCTGATTGGCTCAAAAGTTTTATACGACTTTCTTCCCGATTTTCCATGGGAAATTGCCTTTAGACTTGAATATATAAGTGTATCCTTATCGTCAGTGCTTCTTCTGTTTATCATTTATCTTCAGTTTAAAGATTCACTTAATAAAGTGGTTATAATAATTCTTTCGTCTTCATTTATGGTGTTCACCATATTATTTACCTTTGCTGATACGGTAACAGTTTCACACCTAATGCTACCTGTAAATATAATTTACATTTTGACACTTCTTTATTGCACTTTAAGCGTAGTGATTTATTATTTGGTTAGAAGAAAAGCAGCACTTAGTTTAGGGCAAATAATTGCCATGTTATCGTTGATAATTTTAACCTTTGGAACTATAAACGACAGTCTATATTTTATGAATATATATTTACTAGGGCATAGAACTACTTTTTCTGAAACTGCAATACTAATTTTTTCTCTTTTTGAGGCCGTAGCAGTACTTTATAATACAGCTAAGGTGGTAGAAGAGACTAAAAATGCGGAGCTTGAAGCGATAAATCAGGCTAAGGCACTTTCGGATTTGAACAAGATGAAAACGGAGTTTATGCAAAATATGAGTCACGAGATGAAAACGCCGTTAACAGTTATATCCACGGGTACAGATTATTCACTAATGCAACTTAATAAAAAAGATGTGGACAAAGCAGAAATAGGCGAAAGTCTTAATGTTGTTAAGGATGAAGCGGCAAGGCTTGGAAGAATGGTAAGCGGTATGCTAAGTATGTTATCCATGACACAAAGTGAAAAGAGAGAAAAAGTTTCTGTCCCAAAAATTGTAGATGCATCGGTTAAGTCCTTGAAATTGATGTGTGAAGCTAGAGGAAACGCAATACAAAAAAATAGTGAAGAAAATTTACAATCGGTTTTTGTAGATTTTGACAGCTTCATTCGTGTTTTGACAAATATAATAACAAATTCAAATGAGCATACTGAAAATGGTATAATAAAAATAGAAGTTAATTCAAAGCAAGAGTATGTATATATCACGGTTAGTGATAACGGAAAAGGAATTGACAAAGATTTATTAGACAAAGTGACAGTTAGAGGGATTTCGGGCAAAGAAAGCAGCGGGTACGGACTGTATATTTGTAAAACGATCATAGAGGCGCACGGCGGTGAGCTTAAAATTGAAAGCAGCCAATTAAGTGGTACAAAAGTTATTTTTAGTATTCCAGTATATGCAGGACAAGAGGAGGGGCACAAAAAGTGAAAAAAATTTTATTAGCCGAAGACAATGCAAATGTCAACATTTTTAACACAAAAATGCTTAAGGAAAAGGGTTTTGAAGTTATATCGGTTTTAACTTTATCGGCGGCGAGAAATAAGCTGAAAAATTATAAGCCCGACTTGATAGTTCTTGATGTCGGAATGCCTGATGGCAGTGGGTTTGACTTTTTAAAAGAAGTTCGGGAATATTCGGACATACCTGTATTAATGCTAACGGGATTTTCGGATGATAAAAATGTTGTTGCTGGATTTAATGCAGGGTGTGATGATTACCTCTCTAAGCCGTATTCTTTTGAGGTGCTTTTAGCAAGGATTAATCGTTTGCTAAAAAGTTTTGAAAAAGCAGAAATTATTGTAAAGGGAAAACTGAAATTTAATCTTCTAACTATGCAGGCTTTTATTTTGGATGAAGATTTAATGCTTACGCCAAAAGATTTTTCACTCCTTCATTTTATGGCAGTAAACGAAGACAAGGAGCTTTGCGCTGAAGAGATTTTTGCTAAAGTTTGGGGACAACCCCTTTCTGCTGATAAAAAAGCACTTATCAACGCAGTGTCAAGGCTTAGAAAAAAACTGGTAGACTCTGGATATACAATAAATTCCGTATATGGAAAAGGCTATATATTTGAAAAATAGTAAAAAACTTAAAATATCTCAATTTTGGGATATTTTAAGTTTTTTTTAGTTCATATGTTAAAATTAAATACAATTATATTTGTTTCATAGAAATAAATAATGTATTTTCGGGAGGATTATATGAAAAAGAGCAAAAAGTTAATTTCGGCATTGTTAGTGGGGGCAATGCTAGTGCAAATTCCTTTAGCAGCGGTTCAGGTAAACGCAGAAAACCTAAGTGCTGAAGATTATTTATCGCAGTTTGATAATGTCACCTTAGACCCACCGGCACCAGAGGCATCGGACAGTTCTGTTCCTAAAAATGAATTTGGGATAGATATAAGCGTGCCGAGTGATTTTGACCCAAACGACGGCGAAAATCCGTATGGTGACGGCTGGGTAAATATGACTCCTACGCATGAGCTTATTATGCATGAACCCTTACAAGGCACTATAATGAATGAGGGTGATATTACTACGGGAGATGTAAGATTAAGCTATTTTAACTATGATGAGGGTTCTTCAAAAACTCCCGAATCGACTTCGTTTTTAAATCCTGGTAATGTTGGAAGTACGTTTTTTGATGAATCTTCCACTACCACTGCGGATATTAATAAGCTGTATTTAAGTAAAGATGGCGAACCTACAGATGTAAAGGGTGGAACAAGCAACTACTTGCACTTTGCAAGAGGTATAGCCTACGACCCTAACGGCACGGGTAAAGACGACCATGTAGCCTACTATGGGTTTGATAAAACAAACAACTATTCATCCGTTTTGCTTCGTTCTAAGGCGGCAGACGACCCGTATACAGAGGGCAACAAAATAACATTATTGGGTTCTGGTGATAATCCAAACGGCGAGCAGTATAAATACATACAAAATGTTCCGTGGTATCAAGGTGAAGCCATAAACAGCATAGTAGCGGGCGATTTTGACGGCGATGGAAAGGATACATTAATTGTATTTGACCCAGCTGCAAATTTCGGTGCAATCCGTGAATTTTCGGGCTCAAGCGGGTACAATTTAATTTCCTATGCCGATTTTGCGGGTTCAGGCTACAGTGGTTCGGGTTTTGCGGGTGGACAAAACTATCTTTATGAACTGTATAACAGCTTTTTTGGCGCACTTTATGGAGGCACTGTAGATACGAGTAATGCGCAGTACAACATGCCATACGTTCATTTTGCGGCGGGTAACTTGGATAGCGACCCAGAGGACGAGCTTGTCATGACTGTTTCGGCGGGTAACATCACACATGATAAAGACGCAAACTTTGGAAATAAGAGCTCTTTTATAGTTGTACTTGATAAAAGTAGCGGTGCTTGGACTGAAACATACCGCTCGTCTATGTCAAACATAAAAATTGACCAAATTCCGAACGAAGCCTATCCAGCTACACTTGGTTTCCATATGCAAAGTGCTTCTTCTGCTATAGGAGATTTTAGCGGAAACGATGGAATAAACGAGATTATCACTGTAGGTACAATTAACAATCAATCAACAGATAATTCTGATGTAATTGACAATACAGAAATGATGATGGCGGTCGTAACCGTGCAAACTGGAAGTGGAAACTTTGCCCCAGCACTCACACAAGAAGCGGGAGCTAGTGCGGGTAATCCTAATCAAGTGATGTCGGTAGGACATTTTCTGTCCTTGCGTGCAAACTCATATGAAAACTTTGTAAGATACATTACACATAGCACGAACCAACCGCCTCTTTCCTTAGGTTTAGTGCAATTCGACGGAGTCGGCACAACTGAATATATAGTTGCACAAGGTGTAATTTTTAAATACGAAAGCAACGCCTTTGTTCCAGCCGCCTTTGAATCGACAAGAACGGATATTACCAAAATATTTGACGGTGTGCCTCAGTTTATTTCGCAGCCTACCATTGGTTCTTTCAGCGGTTTTGCGGGTGAAGAATCCATTATGTTTTCCACTTGGTACGAATACGGCGGAAGTGGAATGTATGTTGTGGGATATCATAAGCAACAAGATATAAAATATGATAATACAATAGAAAATGCACCGAGTGAAGAGTTTAAAAGGGTGAACGAAGCAAATGTAAGTAACGGGCAACTGCTCTCTTCATGGTGGTATACGGCTTCTCACCACACGACAATTCCCGTCTTAATTGCGGCGGACTACGATGATGACCAAACAATGATAAGATATAAATCCAAGGAATACACTTTCTCAGACCCCGAGGTTATGGCTCTTCTTGAGGTGTCGCCTTATTTTGAAGATGTCGATTACGACTCAGCTGGATTTACCGAGTTTGGTATTTTTAGCGGCAGTGGTTCAGGCACAGGTAGGTCTACCGAGTTTAGCATAGGTGCCTTTGCCGGTGTGGACTGGGAAAATGAATTCGGTAATATGGGTGTTCAGTTCAGTGTTGGATATTCGGCGGATATCGGCACCGAGTGGAACACAGAGGAAGTTTTTACAAGAGAGCTAGGCTTTATTACGGAACACGCAGAAGAGCATCAAGTTGTAATGCTTGCCGTTCCAGTTACAATATACACTTACGACCAAAAATTTCCAAACGGAAATGTAAGCACCATGACGCTTCAAATGGCAGATGCGCCGAGATACAGCTCAATCGGTATTTCTCAGTATACCGACGTTCAGTCTAAATCGGACGGAAAATATCCAAAACTAGACGAGGTGCTGACATCGGAGCCCGGCAAACCCTCCACATATAACGCTCCGAATACAGTTGTAGGAAAAGTTGGTTTCACAGAGTACAGTGACAATCTTGTAGAGACAAACCACGATTCAACCACTACAAGACAAACTTTTACAAACGAAACTATGTCGAGTGAAAATAAAAGCGTTACACATAATATAAACACCAATTTCGAGGGCGTTTATAACATGGCACTTATCGGAATTGATTTTAGCGCAGGTTTTGGAACTTCTTCAATGACTATGGACATTTCAGGCATGAACCGCACAGGTGCGGTAGGGCCTTTACCATCGGATGTAACAAAAGAGCAGTATAATTTTAACTGGCGATTTGTAACTTGGATGGAAGAATTTGAAAATGAAGAAAAACAAAAATACTCAGTACCTGTCTTAGCGTACGAAGTGGCGGATGTTGTCGAAGAGAGAAAAGCACCTGTCTTAACGGCTTTGGCGACGGCTGACGATTCAATAGAACTCTCATGGGTTGACAGTTCGGCAGAAGTAGGAGACGGCACGGTATACGACCTATATAGGGTGCAAGAAGTGCCTGTAGTCGGCACTCAGTACTATCAAGTGACACCTGATACAGGCATTACAGAGCTTAAATTTACTGATACAGGACTTAGTTCTAATACAGAATATAAATACGTTGTAACAGCGACGACTCCGCAGGTGAATCCTGGAATCGGAGAGCCGACCGAAAAGATTTCACCATATTCAAACGAAGCTTTAGCGACTACCTTTGCATTAGGAGATGATATTGGAATAACAATAGACCCACAACCTACAAGCGAAACTGTCGAAGTAGGACTTGGTGCAAGCTTTACAGTAGGGGCTAAACGAACAGCGGACAACAGCACAAACGGACTACAGTACTTCTGGCAAGAGCTAAAACCAAATTCTAGCGCTTGGGCAAATATAAGCGGTGCAAATTCTGCCACTTTAAGCGTGCCTGCTACCACATTAGCGGACAGCGGAACACTTTATCGTTGTATGGTGTTTGACTCGCTTTCAGGCTACGGACTGTTCTCGGATACAGCAGAGCTTACAGTTGTGCTAGATTTAATTATGGGAAGCACGACAGATATAATAGCAGTAGACGGAATTAAAGGCGCTATAGCTGATAATGCGGTTGTTGCTAAAAATGATATATTAGACATAGACACGAATATATTACTAGATGACAAGTCGATTCCGCAAAACAGTAAAATAGTAATAACTCTAACCGCAAACGGAAAAGGGCATACATATACTACTTACTTTAGTGACAGAACATCACCTGTATTAGAAAGCAGAATAAAGCTTGAAGATTTAGGCCTAAACGTGGGAGATTCATTCACGCTACAGTCAGAGCTATTTTCTACCTCAGAATTTGTAGGAAGTAAAAGCGCTACTAAAACTTATACAGTAGGAGACGGTGTGAGTGAGACTTATACCTTGCAAGGTTTAAAGGATACATATGTATATTCAGAAGTAATTGACGGTGTAACTACATATAACAATGTTACAAGTAGTCAGCTAACAGATGCAGAAATTAGCCATTATAACGTGCTTGGTGTATATAATGGCATCATAAGCCCATTTTCAGTGATAAGCTTTAATACTTATAGCATTGATGACTTGATTTTAGATGTAGGTGAATACTGGATAGTTGCTTATGGTGAAACTAGCGGCGAATTTAGCGAAGAATTAACCCGAAAACATATTACAGTAACCAAAAAACCTATTACAATAACAGCACCTACAGATAATACTCCACTAACCACGGCGGAGGTTTTAAATCATACTGTTACAGGTAATGTAAGTACAAATGGTGAGACCTTAGTTTCATCAAACCCGCATTATGTTGGCTTAATGCCATACACTCCTCCGACAATGTCAGTTTTCGACATGTTCACGGTGGGAATAGCAAAAGAAGTAGACGGCTATTACCCTGTTGTAAATTACTCTGGTGCGACTACAGGGAATATCCAAGAGCAGATAGAGTTCTTCCAAAAGAATTATCAGCCTACTTTTGAAAAAGGTGCGGCACTTAATGTAAGCGACTTTGTATCGGCAAGGTATGAGATAGAGTTTAGCTCGGAAAATAGTGAAGGAGCTGAATTTGGCTCGCTAAGTGCATTTTCGAGGGAAGATGGATATTTTGCGACAGGCGCTACGGCGGTAGAGGGCGATAAAATTACTTTCACAGTAAATGCAGGCGCACAAGGTATTCCGGCAGTAGTTAAGTGGAATGTAAACGGCGTAGACATAACATCACAAAATATGGGGAATTATGGAATGACTACACCTACAGATACAGTGCTTACTATAAGTAATTTAAGCCAAAATATGGCCGTTAATGTAGTGTTAGACGATAGTAAATTCTCTCATATAGTAACAGCAATATCAGATGATAACGGAACGATAAGTCCAAGCGGTCAAATTTTGGTTGAAAACGGTGGAAGTAAGACATTTACTTTCTCACCTAAGGAAGGTTACCAAATAGGCGAACTGCTTGTAGACGGTGCAAAAATCGCATTTTCAGGCAACACTTATACGGTTTCAGACATAATCAAGCCTACAAGCGTTCAAGTGTCATTTGCCGAAATTCCGCTAGAAAAATATACGATAAGCTTTGATGCAAACGGCGGAAGCAAAGATATGGACAATATGGAAGCCGTGCAAAACACGATTTCTTATTTGCCTGAAAATGGATTTACACCACCAGATGGTAAAGTGTTTAAAGAATGGGCGATAGGCAGTAAGGACTCGGGTATTAGAGTATCTGCAAACGGAACACACACATTTACAGGGAATACTACCGTATACGCAGTTTGGATGGACGAAGATATCACGGTTTATACAGTTAAGGCAAGTTCTGACGAAAACGGAACTATAACTCCAAGTGGTGATGTAAAGGTAGAAGAGGGCAAAAATCAAAGCTTTACATTTACAGCAAATGATAAGTACGAACTAGACATCGTTTTGGTAGATGGAAATGAAGTGCAAGCGGCAGGAAACAGCTACACAATAGAAAATGTAAGAAAAGACATGTCTATTTCCGTAACTTTCTCAAGAATTACAATAAAAGAAGAGGAAAAAGTAATTATCAAAGAGGAAATAGAAGGAAAAGAAGACGAAGAAGGCATTACCAACGGCGTAGTTGACGAGAAAGAAATGGAAGAAATAGTAGATGATGTAATTAAAGAAGCTATAGAAGAAGGAAAGGCTCCGATAGTTAACATCACTATGAAAACACCAGTAGATTCTAAAGGCGTTTCGATAACACTTCCGGCAGAACAATTAAAGAAACTCGGTGCGGTGGATGGAGCAGTGCTCACACTTGATTGCGGAGAGTATCAAGCGACATTTGACAGCAAGGCGATTTCTGCAATGAGCGAAAATGGTGATGATAAAATAGTCGTAGAGGTAATAAACACGGATAAATCAAAGTTAACTGCGGCGCAACAAAGCAAAGTTGGAGCGAATCCTGTTTACGACTTAAGCATTAAAAGTGGCGATACAGTTATCACCGATTTTAAAGGTGGAAGTGCGATAATCACCTTACCGTATGAACTACAATCAGGTCAAAGTAAAGAAAATGTAGTGGTCTACTACCTAGATAGTAACGGACAAATTCAGGCGATGCCTACAGTTTACGACGAAGCGACTAAAACAGTTTCGTTTACAACGCCTCACTTCTCTTATTACTATGTGGCAAACAATGTGACAGTTTCACCGACCACAAACCCCGAAGCACCACAAACAGGTGACGATAATAATACAGTGTGGTTGTTTACAGCTATATTGATTTCGGCTGCTTTACTTACAGCCTTGACAATGATTAAAAGAAAAAAGGTAAAAAAGTAAAATAACTTATTTCACTAGAAAAAGTATCACCGAAATACGGCCGACTATAAAGAAAAATTCTGAAATTTAAAAGCTAATATTTGGAAAAGTCACTTGTCAAATTTAGTGAAATGCAAGCACTCAAATATAAAAAAGACAGTTTGTAAATATGAACTGTCTTTTTTTATATAAAAGTATCAAATTTTTTGTTAAAAACAATATGCTTTTCCAGCTTAAATATTCCAAAAAATATGCAACAAGTATTATGAGAAACACCCTTTTGTTTGCTTTAAAATGATACCAAGTGTAAATAATGTCAAATTAAATATAAATTTAGAGAGGAAAAAATGAAAAAAAGAAGTAAAAAAACTATTATCGATAATTTTTTCTATTATACTGCTTTTGGGGTTGGTGCAGTCTGCGTTTTTAGTAAGTGCACAAAATATACCTGCGCCTATATCTGAGGGTGATTATGCAACATGGGAATAAGCGGTACTTTCGGCGGTAGAAGGCATACAATACATGGCAGATACAGGAAAAGTGTCATTAAATGACAACACAAGCGAATATATAGGCGAAATAATAGATTGTGATGATGGCGGCAGCACAGTCGAGGGATGATAATACGACAGTGTATGTGCTTGTTGGTGTGATGCTAACCGCTATTTTAGCGGTAGCGTTTTGTAATTTATAAAAAAGAAAAACACAAAAAAGTATTTACAAAATCTAAAATTAATGATATAGTATATTTCGTTATAAGAAATTGGTGTCGTTATGAAAACAATGGTGTTTGAATAACTTTATTTAGATATCAAATCTAATGATGAACTGCATAAACTAAAATTTAGTGAATTACTATAAAGACGAACAATGGCGTTCGGTTGTTTAACCGTGCCTGTTTGTCTTTTTTTTGTTTAAATTAATATGTTTGTTTAAAGGGAAAGAAAATGTCTTTGCCTTTTTTGTGCTACTTAAAATGAAATTTTATTGTTTTAAAATTTCATTTTTGCGGTTTTTATAGCGTTTGCAATGTGTGGAAAATGAAATTATTATATGTAGATTTTACATTGTAGTACTATGTGATTTTGTGAATAGTTATAAAAAATATAAGTTTATAATGTTTTTAATTGAATAAAATGTTGTAAAAATGCAAATGTTTTATTGACAAAAGAAAGTTGGAGTAGTATAATCTAACCGGTATAATTTTGCAAGAAATAAGATTGTTTCTTGCAAAAATGTTGATATTATTGTAATTTATAAATGAGGAGGATTTTTATGCATTTAACACCAAGAGAAATTGAAAGACTTATGGTTCATCAAGCAGGAGAACTTGCAAAGTCCAGAAAAAATAGAGGATTAAAGCTTAATTATGTTGAAGCTATTGCTTATATTTCATCAGAGCTTTATGAACTTGTTAGAGATGGAAAAAGCGTTACTGAACTTATGCAAATTGGTGCTACATTTTTAACTCGTGACGATGTAATGGATGGTGTTCCTGAAATGATTCACGATATTCAAATTGAAGGAACTTTCCCTGATGGTACAAAACTTGTTACAGTTCATAACCCAATTAGATAAGGAGGAATAAAAAATGATTCCAGGAGAAGTTATTGTAAAAAACGAGTTTATAGAGATTAATAAAGATAAAAACACTAAAACTATTAGTGTTACTAATAAAGGTGACAGACCAGTTCAAGTTGGTTCGCATTTTCACTTTTTTGAAGTAAATAAACTTCTTTCGTTTGATAGAAAAGAAGCTTATGGATATAGATTAAATATTGCTTCGGGCACTTCTGTTCGTTTTGAGCCTGGTGAAGTTAAAACTGTTGAAGTAGTTGAACTTGGCGGAAGTAAGCTTGCTTGTGGTTTAAATAATTTATCAAATACAAAAATTTTGGAAGCTGATGCAGCTGATAAAGCAGAAAAAGCTAAAGCTAACGGATTTGCATAAGGAGGAGAGTAAATTATGGCTAAAATTAGTGGTGAAACTTACGCATCTATGTTCGGTCCTACTACAGGAGATAAAGTGCGTTTAGCTGATACAGAATTATTTATTGAAATTGAAAAAGATTATACCGTTTATGGTGATGAGATAAAATTTGGCGGCGGTAAAACACTTCGTGATGGAATGGGGTGTAGCACGTCTGTTACTTCTGCTGACGGTGCTTTAGACACTGTTATCACAAATGCAACTATCATAGACCACTGGGGAATTGTCAAAGCTGACATTGGTATTAAAGACGGAAAAATCGTTAATATCGGTAAAGCTGGTAACCCTGATATTCAAGACGGAATTACTGCTGGAATGGTTGTTGGTGCAAGTACAGAAGCAATCGCTGGAGAACACATGATTGTTACGGCTGGTGGAATTGATACACATATTCATTATATTTGTCCACAGCAAATTGAAACGGCTCTTTACAGCGGCGTAACTACAATGATTGGCGGAGGAACTGGCCCTGCTGCTGGAACAAATGCGACTACTTGTACACCTGGACCTTTTAATATTAGAAGAATGCTTGAAGCAGCTGAGGAATATCCAATGAACTTAGGTTTTTATGGAAAAGGAAACTGTTCAACTGCAGAGCCTTTAGCCGAACAAATCAAAGCGGGTGCAATGGGGCTTAAACTTCACGAAGACTGGGGTTCAACTCCATCAGCTATTGATATGTGTTTAACTGTTGCCGATGAATATGATGTTCAAGTTGCAATTCATACAGATACATTAAACGAAGCTGGTTGTGTTGAAGATACAATCGCTGCGATTAACGGAAGAACTATACATACTTTCCATACAGAAGGCGCTGGCGGCGGACATGCCCCTGACATCATTACTATTGCAGGACAAGATAATGTTCTTCCAGCTTCTACTAACCCAACAATGCCTTATACAAAAAATACTTTGGACGAGCATTTAGACATGCTAATGGTTTGTCATCACCTTGATAACAAAATTCCAGAAGATGTTGCATTTGCTGATAGCCGTATTCGTCCTGAAACTATCGCTGCTGAAGACGTTATGCACGATATGGGTGTATTCTCTATCATGTCATCTGACTCACAAGCTATGGGACGTGTTGGTGAAGTTATCACAAGAACTTGGCAAGCTGCACACAGTATGAAAGTACAAAGAGGAGCTTTACAAGAAGATAAAGGCAATGATAACGATAACTATAGAGTTAAACGTTATGTTTCAAAATACACAATAAATCCTGCGATTGCTTCTGGTTTTGCCTCACATATCGGTTCTATTGAAGCTGGGAAATTTGCTGATTTAGTTATTTGGAATCCTGCATTTTTTGGCGTTAAACCTGAAATGATCATCAAAGGTGGCATGATTATTGCATCAAGAATGGGCGATGCAAATGCATCTATTCCAACTCCACAACCTGTAATTTACAGAAATATGTTTGCTGCAAACGGAAAAGCAAAATATAAAACTTCAATCACATTTTTATCAAAAGCTGCTATTGAAGCTGGTGTTGATAAAGAATATGGATTAGAAAAAGTAATTTTACCAGTAGAAAATTGCCGTAATATCGGTAAAAAAGACCTTATTTTAAATGACAAAACTCCAACTATTGAAGTTGACCCTGAAACATATGAAGTTAAAGTTGACGGAGAGACTATTAAGAGTGACGTGGCTGAAACTTTACCTATGACTCAGCTTTACTACTTATTTTAGGAGGAAAAAGTTTAGATGTTAGGTGTAGTTTTATTATATGTAGGCGCTGTTTTAATTAACAATGGATATTGTTCTCTTGCAAAGGTTGACAAAAAATCTACAGCTGTTATGCAAATTTTCGCAGGTCTTTTGGGTGTTATTGTTCAAATAATCACTTTAGTCGATGGAAATTTTGCTCCGAATGCACAAGGTTCTGATGGCTTTGCTTCAACTGATACTTTCCAGTGGTATGCTGCTGCGACAGGTTTACTGTTCGCATTTACATACTTATGGCAGGCGGCGATGAACTTATTTAATTTAGATAATAAGCCTTATGGAGTTTATTGTGGTTTCGTTGGAATCAATGCTATTTTTTGTTCGATTCTGTCCTTCATGAACTTTGATGGTGATTTTAGATTTACTGTTATTTGGTTATTATGGGCATTATTATGGTTTACAGCACCAATCGAAATTCAGTTAAAAAAACCACTCGGAAAATTTGTTCCTTGGCTTGCAATCATTTGCGGTGTTGTAACTGCTTGGGTACCTGGAATGATGATGCTTGTAGGAATTTGGTAAAAAATGGAATACTATAATTAATATGATAACCCTGATTTGTATTTGATTTCAAATCAGGGTAATTATGAGAAAGGAGAAAATAGTGTTAGTTGAAAAAATAATAGGGAAAATCGGTGAAATCGAACATAAAAGCATTGAGTATGTTTCGGTTGAGTGGCATGAATGTCATAAAAGAATTGTCAAAAAAACATTAAAATCAGGTGAAGATTTAGGCATTAGAAGGACGACCCAAGATGCGCAAATCGGTTTTTTTGACGGTGATGTTTTAGCTGTTATCGATGGTACTGCTTTAGTAGTTGAAATTGCACCGACCGAGGCTCTTGTAATAAACACAAATGCGGATATGATTGCAAAAGTTTGTTATGAAATAGGAAATCGTCACGCACCATTTTTTAAGGGAGAAAATCCTTATCAGTTTTATTCACCTTATGAAATGCCTGTAAAAGTTATGCTTGAAAGATTAGGGGTAGAAGTTAAAGTGGATAAAGTTAAATTTACCCTTGAAAATGCAATTTCTTCATCAAATGGCGGACATAGCCACAGTCACGACGACGGTGGATACGACGGGAAAAATGGAAAAGTAGAAGGTTCTTTTTATAAAAAAGAACATTTACATGAACACACTCACGAGCATAGTCATTCTCATGAGAATGGACATAGTCACGACGGTGGAAAAACTTTTCATACTCATTAAAAATAAGGTAGTGATAAAAAATGAATTTCACGAACAAATTTTTACTTATGCAAGTAAATGATTCGGTGTTTCCGATAGGTGGATACACACAGTCTTATGGTCTTGAAACCTATATTTCAAAAGGATTGATAAAAAATTCGAGCGATGCTTTAAAGTACATTGAGAATAATTTATATTCAGCATTTATCTATACTGATTTGTTGGCGACCTCACTTGCTTTTGACTATGCAAAAAAAGGTGATATAGAAAAGTTAGTCGATTTAGATGAAACTTTAGAAGTTATAAAAAGTCCAAAAGAGATTAGAAGTGCGAGTGTAAAACTTGGCTCAAGATTTGTAAAAGTTATCAAAACTTCAAAATTAGAACTTGAAAATAATATTTTTAATAAATATCAAGAAAAAGAAAGTGAACTTAAAATTGCATCGAATCATTCCGTTGCTTATGGCGTTTTTTGTGCGGCAATCGGCGTTGAAAAAGATGAAGCTTTAGCTTTTTATATTTATTCAACCTGCTCCGCTATGGTTACAAACAGCGTTAAGACAGTGCCTTTGAGCCAAACAGATGGACAGATAATGCTTACTTCATTTTCTAATAGAACCGATGAAATAATTGAAAAAGTAAAAGAATTAGATGAAAGTTATCTAGGGCTTAGTATGCCGGGATATGATATACGCTGCATGCAACATGAAACATTATATTCAAGATTATATATGTCTTAAAAAAGGAGATTTAAATTTATGTCTTATGTAAAAATTGGAGTTGCAGGTCCTGTAGGTTCAGGAAAAACTGCACTTATCGAATCGTTAACAAGAAAAATGAGCGGTGATTACAGCATTTGTGTTGTAACTAACGATATTTATACAAAAGAAGATGCTGAATTTTTAGCGAAAAACAGCGTTCTTCCTGTTGAGAGAATTTTAGGAGTTGAAACTGGCGGATGCCCTCATACAGCCATTCGTGAAGATGCTTCTATGAACTTAGAGGCTATTGAAGAATTAGCAGAGAGATTTAGTGATGTAGAAATAATTTTTGTTGAAAGCGGAGGAGATAATTTATCGGCTACTTTCAGCCCTGAATTAGTTGATGCAACTATTTTCGTTATTGATGTTGCGGAAGGTGAAAAAATCCCAAGAAAAGGCGGACCTGGAATTACTCGTTCTGACCTTTTACTTATCAATAAAATCGACCTAGCACCTCACGTTGGCGCAAGTCTTGAAGTAATGGAAAGAGATTCAAAGAGAATGCGTGGAGACAATCCATTTATTTTCACAAATATTCGTGGAGATGAAAATATCGACAAAGTTATTGAATGGATTAAAAAAAGTGTGCTTTTTGAGGGTGTATAAAACCATTCTTGAAAACTGAAAGGAATGAATTTTAGTTTGGAAAATAACTACAAGCAAACGTCGGTGCTAAAAATCGACTATGCCTATTTAAATGAAAAAACAGTAATGAAAGATTGTTATTTTACATCACCTTTCAAAATTATAAAACCCTTTAAAAAAGAAAATGGTTTTATAAACACTATGTTGATGTCTTCTTCTGCTGGAATTATGGCGGGGGATAGGCAAGAGTTTGATTTTAATATTGGAGAAAACTGCAAGGTTTATATTTCTTCACAATCGTATGAAAAAATCCATAAAATGAATAGTGGAGAGGCTGTTAGAACAGCAAAAATTAAAGTAATGAAAAATGCAACTTTAGTCTATGTGCCACAGCCAACTATCCCATTTGAAAATTCAGCATTTGAAAATTCAACGAAAATTGAGCTATCTGACGAAAGTTCAAAGCTGATTTTTTGCGAAATATTAACTTCAGGAAGAGTTCATTTTGATGAAAGTTTTGCTTATAAATACTATAAAAACTTATTAGATATTTATGAAAATGGAAAGCTTGTATATCGTGATAATATGATTTTTGATCCGAAAAAATCCGACCTTTCTGGCATTTTAATGTATGAGGGATACACTCATCTTGCAAGTCAAGTCATCTGTAATTTTTCTGATACAAAAGAAAATATTAATTGGATAAGAAATTACTTGCAAGAAGTTGCAGAAGACATTGAATTTGGTGTTAGCGATACAGCAAAAGGTGATATTGTAATTAGAATTTTAGGGAAGAGTTCAGAAATATTAGAGAATATTTTGAATGGAATTTGTGATTATTTAGTTAAAAACAAAAGCGAACCGAACCATTAAAAGAGAACAATATTTGTATTAAATCTGCGCTTAACTCGGTTTTTTGCAATTCTACCAACGATACCTTTGTATGATGAGTATTTTCTACTTTTACGTGTGAATGACTTTACTTGTAAGGAAAATTTGTCACTTTTAAAGATGAATAATACGCTTGATATCCTTGATATCCTTGATAACTACCTTGAAAGTGTCATAAAAGAGAAGACAAATATTGTTGAAGTGTTAGACCATATTCTAACAAATGAAGCCAAAGCCAATAAAAAACAATGGTAATGTTCGATTTTAGCTTTCAACCGAGTATTGATAAAAATCAAATTGATGAACTTTGCACGATGAGATTCGTAGAAAACAAGGAAAACCTACTGTTTTTAGGACCTCCTGAAGTTGGTAAGACACATCTTTAGCGTCAAACAAGATGTTTTCGCAGTGGAATGAGTTTTTTTCTGGCCTTACTATTGTAAGTGCAATTTTAGACCGCATTTTGCATCGTTTCACGGTAATTAACATCAAAGACGAGAGATACAGACTCAAAGAACGCAAAGAATTTATGCGTCAAAAAGAACAAAAAGTTAACACAATTTTCGAACCATAAACCGACATTTACGCTGCCATTAAACGCTAAAAAATTATAAATTTAGAAAGTTGTTGACAGTCTCTCCTATGGAAAAGAAAAGTTAGATAATTAGTAGCACTTGTAGAATTTAACCTACAAGTGCTGTTTTAGAATGATATTATTTTATTTGTAAATACTTCGATTTGGGCATATTTATATTTTCCTGCTGGGTTTATGGCTATCGTGGTCGTTTGAGTACTTGAAGACGCAAAATTATATTACAAGGCTAAAGAATATGGCTTTAGCCTAAGACATAAAAAATTGTTAAACCTTTAATTAGCAGTGATATATTTGATTATCTATCGGACAAAGTGCTGAAAATTAGCACTTCTAAGGGTGCTTTCGGTACTTTTACTTTTGGAGGTCGCCGACGTTGAGTAGCAATGGGGTGGGAGCTAAAATTGGCTTACACAATGTTGTATAGCCATATAAATGAGTATAAAAGTAAAAAGCTGTACTCTATATAAAAAAATCCTTGCCAAGAAGAGTGGTTTTGGTGTAAAATAAATGGAAACAGGTTTATCTATAAAAGTGAATTAATTATTGTAAAATTATTGCAAGCGGTTTGCAATTTAATAATACTTAGCCACCAACATCTATTACAAACACGTATTTTAAGCATCAGGAAAGCTGCCATCAGTGTCAAAACCATTTGTGTTGTATTGCAGAGGGGCTTTTACTTAATGTCACACCTCCTATGAGATATTTAATCTTCGATTGTAAATCACCATATTTGCGTCTTAAACATGAAAGGTGACGAAGGTGTAACTCTATCATTATGGTGAGGAGGATGACGAAGTTTAGGGTGTGAATACGGTAATTTATGGCGTTTGATGTGGGTGACTAGAAAAATAGGAGGAAGTTATGAATTTAAATTTAAGAGCAAAAGAAGAATGTATGTACGACCAGATTTCACTTGGAGAAGTTATGCTAAGGCTAGATCCGGGTGAAGGAAGAATAAAGACGGCACGAAACTTTCGAGCATGGGAAGGCGGGGGAGAGTACAATGTCGCCAGAGGACTAAGACGTTGTTTTGGCTATAAAACAGCTGTTTTAACTGCGTTTGCAGACAATGAAATCGGAAGACTTATCGAAGATTTTATCATGCAAGGCGGAGTCGATACAAGCTTTATAAAGTGGTTTGAATATGATGGTATTGGAAGAACAGTGAGAAATGGACTGAACTTTACCGAGCGTGGTTTTGGTGTTCGTGGTGCAGTTGGAGTGTCGGATAGAGGAAACACTGCGATTAGTCAGGTGAAGGCAAGCGACTTTGATTTTGACTATATATTTGGAACTTTAGGTGTACGCTGGCTACATACAGGGGGCATTTTTGCGGCGCTTTCTGAAAATACGGCAGAAGTTACAATAGCTGCGGTTAAGGCGGCAAAAAAATACGGTACAATCGTATCTTACGACCTAAACTATCGTCCATCAATGTGGAAATCTATCGGTGGAATTGAAAAAGCGCAAAAGGTTAACAAAGAAATTGCACAATATATCGACGTAATGATTGGAAACGAAGAGGATTTCACGGCGTGTCTAGGCCTAGAAATTGCCGGAAATGACGAGCATTTAGCCGAACTTAATCTTGATGGATATAAAGAAATGATTAAAACAGCGGTGAAAACTTATCCTAATTTTAAAGTTGTTGCAACGACTTTAAGAGAAGTGAAAACAGCCACGGTTAATGACTGGGCAGCGATGTGTTATGCCGATGGAGAAATCGTGTTCTCTAAAAAATATGAAGCTTTAGAGATTATGGACAGAGTTGGCGGTGGCGATAGCTTTGCATCGGGACTTATTTATGGACTCATTGAAACAGGTGATGCAGAAACTGCTGTAAATTACGGTGCGGCTCATGGAGCGTTGGCAATGACAACAGCGGGCGATACCTCGATGGCAAGTTTAAAAGAAGTTAAAAAGTTAATGGGTGGAGCATCTGCAAGAGTTGATCGATAATCGATTTTAAATAGACAAACTAACACTTGAAAGGAAAGAAACATGACTTTAATAGAAAGAATATCAAAAATCGGCGTAGTACCGGTTATTAAATTAGATAGACCAGAAGAAGATGCAAAACCGCTTGCAAAAGCTCTCATGGACGGCGGTCTACCAGTTGCCGAAATCACCTTTAGAGTAGCGGGAGCGGCAAAGGCTATGAAAATCATGAAAGATGCATATCCAGATATGATTGTCGGCGCAGGAACAGTGCTAAATACTTCACAAGTTGATGAAGCTTTATCCGCCGGCGCTGAGTTCATTGTATCACCGGGACTTAATCCCAAGGTGGTTAAATATTGTCAGGAAAAAGGCGTTCCTATCTTACCAGGATGTGTAACTCCTACAGAAATTGAAACCGCACTTGATTTAGGATTAAAGCACTTAAAGTTTTTCCCAGCGGCGCAGTATGGCGGGCTTAAAACAATAAACGCACTGTGTGCTCCATACACTATGATTAAATTCATGCCAACAGGTGGCGTGACACTCGAAAATTGTGCCGAATTTTTATCGAATAAAAACATTTTCGCGTGTGGCGGCACATACATGGTGACGGCAGATTTAATCGACAACAAAAAATGGACTGAAATCGAAGAAATTTGCAAAAAAACAGCCGAAGTTGTGAAACAGTATAGATAAAAAATGCCCCGCCTGATTCGAACATATTTGTTCAAATCAGGCGGGGTGTTTTTATAAAAAATATGTAATTATCAAAAATTAAAGAAGATTTATGCCGAGTTCTTTTGCTTGCTGTAATGTTTTTTCATCCCAAACAGAAACTTGAACTTCGCCGACATGTGCTTTTTCAAGAAGTAGCATGCAAAGTCTTGACTGCCCGATTCCACCACCCATGGTAAGTGGTAATTCACCATTTAGAAGTGCCTTGTGGAAAGTTAGTTTGCTTCTTTCTTCACATCCAGCTTTTATTAGTTGTTCTTTTAAAGAAATTTCATCTACTCTAATGCCCATAGAAGAAACTTCAAAAGCGCAGTCTAACACTTCATTATAAAATAGGATATCTCCGTTAAGTGCCCAGTCATCGTAGTCGGGTGCTCTTCCGTCGTGAGATTTTCCCGATTTTAATTTATCACCGATTTGCATTAAAAAGACGGTTTTATGCATTTTAACAAATTCGTTTTCACGCTCTTTAGAAGTTTTATCAGGATACATGTCTTCAAGTTCTTGTGTGGTAATAAATTTAACTTCTCTTGAAAGATTAAGCTTTAACTGTGGAAATTTTTCCTTTACGCTTTCATGGGCATCACAAATTGCATTTACAATTTTAATGACAGTTTCTTTTAAGTTTTCGGTTGTTCTTGTTTCTTTGTCGATAACTTTTTCCCAGTCCCACTGGTCAACATAGATAGAATGAAGATTATCCATATCTTCATCTCGTCTAATAGCATTCATATCGGTATAAAGGCCTTCGCCAACAGGAAAATGATATTTATTAAGAGCCATTCTTTTCCATTTTGCAAGAGAGTGAACAATTTGCACACTGCTTCCTGTAGCTTTGATGTCAAAGGAAACAGGTCTTTCGACTCCGTTTAAGTCATCGTTAAGGCCGCTTAAAGGCTCTACAAATAGTGGTGCAGAGACACGGGTTAGATTAAGCTCTTTTGCTAAGTCGTCTTGGAATACTCTTTTAACAAACCCTATAGCTTTTTGTGTTTCGTACAGAGATAATGCTGATTTATAAGTTTTAAGTGACATATTATGAATCCTCTCTTTTAAATTTATTTTGACTTGTATTTTTCTACAATTAAATTAGCACATTTATAAATGTCCCCACCGCCAAGAGTGATTATCAAATCGCCTTCTTTAGCGTTTTTTATGACGTGATTTGCAATTTCTTCAAATGATGAGAAGTGACAGCTTCCTTCAACTTTATTTTCAAGGTCCTTGATGTCAATTCCATAGATGTTTTCCTCACGGACAGCCAAAATTTCTGTCATCACAAGATGTTCTGGAATAGAAAGTGCTTTGGCAAAATCGTCAAGTAGTAGATATGTTCTTGAATAAGTATGAGGCTGAAAAATAGCCCAAACATTGCTGAAACCCATTTTTGCAGTGGATGAAAGTATGGCTGTAAGTTCTGTAGGATGATGAGCAAAATCGTCGGCAACGGTGATGCCATCAAAAGTTCCGAGCACTTCAAAACGTCTGTGAACACCTTTAAAATGCGAAAGAGCTAAGGCAATTTTATCAGCAGGAACGCCAACTGTATGACAAGCAGCAGCAGCAGCAATGGCATTTATTGTATTGTGTTTACCAGGAACTGAAAGATTAATCTTGCAAATTGGCTCATTTTTATGCATTAAAGTAAATGAGTCGCAGATGTTCTTATTCTCGGTTAAATCTGAAACACTATAGTCGCAGTCTTCGGTAAAACCGAAAGTAATGATTTTTTTGCCACTGTTTATTACAGCGTTTAAAGCGTCTTTATCGCCCCCATTAACTACAATGATCTCTTTGGTTTGTTTTGCAAATTTTGAAAAAGAATTTTTCATGTTATCAAAAGTCTTGAAGTAGTCAAGGTGGTCGGCTTCAAGATTTAAGATAAGTGAAATAGTGGGGAACAGTTGTAAAAATGTGTCGACATACTCACAGGCTTCACAAACCATGTAGTCGCTTTTTCCGGCTCTTCCATTTCCACCGATTAAAGGCAGTTTTCCGCCGATAACAGCACTTGGGTCAAAGTTTGATTCGATTAAAACTTGAGTAACCATGGCTGTGGTGGTGGTTTTTCCATGTGTGCCTGAAACGGCGATGGATTTTTTGAACTGTTTTGTAAGTTCACCTAAAACCACAGAGCGCTCGTAAACAGGTATACCTTTTTCCTTAGCGGCTACAATTTCAGGGTTATCCTGTTTTGCAGCGGCTGTATAAACAAGCATATCGGCACCTTCAACGTTTTCGGCATGATGTCCCATAAAAACTTTTACGCCGTAAGATTTAATTCTTTCAAGCGTATCGGACTGACTTATGTCAGAGCCTGTAATCCTATAACCCGCCGATAACAAAATCTCAGCCATAGGACACATTCCTGAGCCGCCTATACCGACAAAATGTAAATTTTTAATACCTTTTAATATATTTTCCATAGGTGATGTACACTCCCTAATTAAAACTAATAGTCGCAGATATATTATTATACATTATTTTAAGGGAAAAAGAAATAGTAAAATGAAATTTTCTTTAAATAACACGGTTTGGATATTTAGACATAATATAGAGTATGCTTGTGGTTTATATTTTGAAAGGACAAAGGTTATGATTAAAACGAGTTTTGGCATTATCGGTGGTGATAAAAGACAGCTCTATCTTGCAAAGTCTATTGAAGAGGATGGGTATAAAGTATATATTTGCGGTTTTGAATTATCAGGTGAAACCTGTAATCTTCAAGAATTAAGTCTAAAGACTCTAATTGAAAGATGTGATAATATTATTTTGCCGTTACCCTGTACAAGAGATGGGGTTAATATTTATGCGCCATATAGTCCAACTGACATTTTTTTGAGTGATGAACTATTAAAACTCTTGGAGGGAAAAAAGGTATTTGGGGGATATATTAATAAGCTTAAGTATATTTCTTTTAAAAACATAGACGTGGGTGATTATTATTTAAGGGAAGAATTAGCAGTGAAAAATGCGATTCCAACGGCTGAAGGTGCTATAGCCTTAGCGGTAGAGGAGCATCCAGGAATAATTAACGGCAGTTTGTGCCTTGTGACAGGATACGGCAGGATAGGGAAAATTCTTACGAAGATACTGCTTGCTCTGGGTGCAAACGTGCATGTAGCTGCTAGAAAAAGCAAGGATTTTGCCATGGTAAAAGCAATGGGTGGAAAAGCGATTAGATACAGTGAAATTAAGGATGAATATGATATTATATTTAATACGGTTCCAGAAATAGTGATAAATTCAACTATATTATCTAAGCAAAACTATGATACGCTTATAATAGAGCTAGCATCTCTTCCTGGCGGAATAGACAGAAAATCGGCGGCACTTTGTGGAGTTCAGATAGTAGATGCGCAGTCTCTTCCTGGAAAAGTCTCTCCAAAATCCAGTGGAGAATTTATCAAAGAGACAATTTACAATATGATGGAGGAAGGGAAAATATGAAAATAGGATTTGCACTTTGTGGCTCGTTTTGTACATTTGAAAAAGCGTTCGAAGTTATGAGTGATTTGAAGAAAGACTATGATATATTACCTATTATGTCCGAAAACGCATATAATACCGACACAAGATTCGGTACAGTGGAAGAAATAAGAAAAAAGGCTAAGGAAATTTGTGGAAGAGAAATTATTCATACAATTACGATGGCGGAGCCTTTAGGCCCTAAAAACATGGTGGATATGCTAATCATTGCACCATGTACAGGAAATACGGTAGGAAAACTTGCACAAGGTATAACGGACACATCGGTAACCATGGCGGCAAAATCTTGCCTTAGAATTGGAATTCCCGTGGTGATTTGTATGTGTAGCAACGATGGTCTTGGTGCTTCGTTTATGAACGTGGGAAAACTGCTTAATACCAAAAATGTTTATTTTAATCCATTAGTACAAGACGACCCGATAAAAAAACCAAATTCACTTGTGGCTGATTTTAGTAAGATAAGAGAAACAATTTCTCTTGCATTTGAGAAAAAGCAAATTCAGCCTTTGTTTTAAGCCCTAATAATAAGGAATTAGAATGAGAAAACGGCGGAAGAATTTATATGCAAGCCTAAGAAAAGAAGTATAGGGCATGGGGAAAGGCTCCATGTCCTTTTTGTTTTTTAATAACAAAGCTAAAATCAGTATATTTATAAAGCTCTTTTCATATTTATTATCGATGAATAAATATGAAAGGGTAAGTGTATGGATTATCATTGTAAAGACAGTGAAAAACTGTTAAATTATTTTGTCTCAAACGAAACAAAAGGACTAAGCCATAAGGAGGCTATAAGAAGACTTGAAAAATATGGAGAAAATGAGATTAGAGAGAAGAAATCTGAAGGGGTCATCTCTATGTTTTTTTCCCAGTTTAAAGATTTTATGATAATAATTTTGCTTTTATCTGCGGTGATTTCGTTGGCTGTAAGCTTTATTAATAATGAGGGGGAATATTACGATTTTTTCATTATTCTAGGGATAGTCTTGCTAAACGGAATAATAGGAACAATTCAGGAGTACAACGCAGAAAAGGCAATAGAGAGCTTGAAAAGTATAAGTTCACCTACTGCTACAGTGATAAGAGATGGGAAAAAGAAGCTTATCGAGAGCAAAGATGTTGTAGTAGGAGACATAGCACTTATTAAAGCAGGTAATATTGTACCAGCAGATATAAGGCTTTTGGACTGTGTTGAATTATCGAGTGAAGAAAGTTCACTTACAGGTGAATCAGTACCAGTGTATAAAGATTCAAGAATGATTTGTGCTGAAACGGCGGGTATATCAGAGCGAAAAAACATGCTATTTGCAGGATGTGGTATAAGTTCGGGACACGGAAAAGGTTTGGTAGTAGCGACAGCAATGGATACTCAAATCGGAAAAATTGCAAATATGCTTGAAAATGAAAAATCACCAAAAACGCCTCTTCAAGCAAAACTTGACAAGACAGGTAAAGTCTTAGGAATAACAGTCATCGGAATTTGCATGATAATATTTGCGCTAGGATTGTTTAAAAGTATACCGATTCTAGAAATGCTCTTAATTGCGATAAGCCTTGCAGTTGCGGCAATTCCCGAGGGACTTGCGGCGGTTGTAACAATAGTGCTTTCGGTCGGAGTCAAGAGAATGGTTAGAAAAAAAGCGATTGTAAGGAAACTTCCAGCAGTTGAAACTCTTGGTGGTGTAAACGTAATTTGCTCGGATAAAACAGGTACACTTACAGAAAATAAGATGACAGTGGTAGAAGTGTCGTGTTTTTCAGGATTGCTACAAGAAAATTCAGAGGAGAGAAGACTGATTTTAGGTCTTGCTTCTTTATGTAATAATACAGAAAAAGCAGTAGGTGGAAAACTTTTGGGAATGCCTACAGAAACTGCGATAGTAAAGGCTTTTGAAAATTTTTACGATGACTTTTTAAAGCAGTTTCCAAGAGTCGGAGAAATACCATTTACATCCGATAGAAAGCTAATGAGCACAGTGCATCAAAGCGGAGATATTTACTTAGTAGTCACAAAGGGCGCACCTGATTATATAATAAAAATGTGCTCATACTTAATGGTAAAAGGCAACAAAATTGAAATGACCGATTATTATAGAAATATAATTCTAAAAACAAATAAAAATATGGCGCAAAAGGCTTTAAGAGTTCTTGCGGTAGCAAAAAAAGAGTGTGATAATATACCAAAAAATGATGATGAAGCAGAAAGTAAACTTACATTTTGCGGCTTAATCGGAATAGAAGACCCGCTTAGAAAAGAGGCGAAAGAAGCGGTCAAAATGTGTAAAAAAGCAGGAATAATACCTGTCATGATAACAGGAGATCAAACAGCCACGGCGCTTGCCATAGCCGAAAAAGCTGGAATTTACGATAGCAATCAAAGATACATGACAGGCGAGCAGTTAAGGAATATTAATTCGGAGGAACTATCGAGGAATATACATAAGTACAGGGTTTTTACAAGGGTTTCACCTGAGGATAAGGTGAAGATTGTAAGGGCATTTCAGAGTAACAATAACCTAGTAGCCATGACGGGTGATGGCATCAACGATGCGCCAGCTCTTAAAGCGTCAGACATAGGGTGCGCAATGGGCAAAAACGGAACCGAAGTGGCAAAATCTGCGGCAGACATGATACTTACCGATGATAACTTTGCGACAATAGTCGAGGCGGTAAGGGAAGGTAGGACAATTTTTTCTAACATCAGAAAGACTATTCATTTCTTGCTTTCATGCAATACAGGTGAAATTTTACTGATATTCTTAAGCTTTTTGATGGGGATTCCCGTGCCGCTTCTTGCCACTCAAATTTTATGGGTGAATCTTGTGACGGATTCCTTTCCCGCTTTAGCACTTGGAGCGGCTCCGGCTAAAGAAAACATAATGGAAGGCAAATTTGTAAAAGGAAAAAGTGAAATATTAAACAAAAATATGTTTATTTCCTTGCTTCTTGAGGGCGGACTTATAGGTGTGGTCTCACTTATTGCTTTTATAGTCGGCAGAAACTTTTTTGATTTTAATCCGAATGAGCCATTGGTTGGAAGGACGATGTGCTTTGCAGTTTTGTGCCTTTCTCAGCTTGTTCATAGTTTCAATATTTCAAGTGAATACAGTTTGTTTTCAGTTAAGACAAAGATTAATAAATACCTCGTTTTTGCGGCGGTTTTTTGTGCTGCATTACTTCTTTTGGTAATTGTATTCCCAGCGATGAACGAGGCTTTTTCAACGGTTATGTTAAATTCTAAACAGTGGATAATAGTGCTCGTTCTTTCTATTTGCCCACTGATTGTTGCCGAAATTGAAAAAATATTTACAAATAAAATTTGGAAAAAGAGTAAGTGATATGTTATAATAATACTTCCTAAGGGCGGCGTAAGGTCGCCCTTAATAAAAAACAGAGGTATTATATGGAAGACTATTTTGGACATAATAAAAGGTACTACACACTTTCGCAGTACTATAAAAGACGTGGCGTAAAAATGCAAAAAGCAATAGTAAACATAGGGTGTACTTGCCCTAATGTGGACGGCACAAAGTCAAGTTTTGGCTGTATATACTGCGACGGAAGCAGTTCGTACTTTAAGCTTTCAGAAAACTTGAGCGTGACTGAACAGCTCGAAACCGAAGCAATAAGAATAAGAAAAAAATGGGGCAATATAGGAATTACGGCTTATTTTCAGTCGGGAACTAACACTTATTTATCTACAGATAAGCTTAGACATCATATAGAAGAGTGTCTAAAATTTAATCAAGTAAAGGCGGTTTCTATAGCGACTAGGCCGGATTGCATAGAGCCTGATATGCTACTTATGCTAAGTGAAATAGCAAAAAAATGCGAACTTACTGTAGAACTTGGCTTACAGACAGTTAACGATGAGACGGCAGAAATTATTAATAGATGTTATGATTATTCTATTTTTGAAAAAACATATGCCCTTTTGAAAAAGGAAAATATAAGAGTATGCGTCCACATGATAAATGGTCTTCCAAATGAGAATGAAGATATGATGATAGAGAGTATAAAAAAGATTTCTAAATTAAAACCCGATGGAATAAAAATTCATCTATTACATGTATTAAAGGGAACAGTTCTATCAAAGATGTATGAAAATGGAGAATATACCCCATTAGAGCTTGATGAGTATATTAGAATAGTGGCAAGGCAGCTATGCTACTTGAATATTGATACTGTAATTGAAAGAATCACAGGTGATGCGGACAAAGAAAGACTGCTAGCTCCTCTTTGGAGCCGTGATAAAATAAGAGTTCTAGGTAGTATTGATAAATATATGAGAGATAATAATATTTATCAGTCAATGCTGTTTGAAGAGTAAAAAAGAGTTCACCCAATAAAGGTGAACTCTTTTAATGTTTAAAGAATGAGATTATTATATAGTGGATTGTCGCTTTTATGAATATTAGAAGACTGCACATTAGTAGCGGTTATTCCTTCGCCTGCATTAGGATGTACAGCCGAGTAAATTAAGTCGGCGGCAAAAATAACAACTAAAATGGAAGAAATACATAGAACCGCCTTGTAATTAATTTTATTGATGTAAGTCACCAGTAATGGTGCAAGCACATAGACTACAGCAATTCCAGCAAGACCAAATACCAACAGGCCTTCAGCGCAGATTCTTCCATGTAGATTAAGGAAGTACCCAGTATAATCCCACCATTTTTCACCGTCGTGTGCAAGTTCTAAAAAGTATGCGGTAAAATATTCTATAACCCCACATAGGGCAATGGCAGAAAAGAACATAACGATAGGTTTTTTTCTGAGATTATACAAAACTGTCAAAATCAGCAGTCCACCACTTCCGTAAATAGGAAGCCAAGGACCGTGCATAGTTCCACGATTTACAAATTTACCGTCCACGATAAAACTGAGAACGACCTCCCAAGTCCATCCAATAAAAGCAAAAATAAAGAACATAAGAATGAGTGAGGGGATAGTATATCTTCTCATATAATCGGTGGTTTCACTCTTAAAGTCTAAAAAACGTTCTTCGATGGTAAATAATCTAGAAGGGTATTGTTTTTTATTTAATATAAAATCAAAAGTTTTAGATTTAGATTCATTAATTGTTTTGTTTTTTTGGGTTCCTGTTTCATCACTTTTTCTAAGAGTAATTCCAAAGAAGTTAAGTATACGCTCAAAAATATTACTGGGTTTAATATTTTCTGCTTTGTTGTTTGCTATAAGAACCAATACATCTGAATATGTTTTTGATAATACTTCTTTATCTGCTTTTTCATATAAGTATGTATCATTTAATAAGTAAGAATTAGGAATTTTATTTTCCTTTGCTAAATCTCTAAGCTTAACATAGTACTCGGTATATGTAGCTGTCTGGTAAGAATTTGAGAAAAATAGTCCAGAAAGACCTAGAGAAAATACCCTTAATATAGTCCAACCCAAAAAAGATAAGTCAAGCTTAAAACATTCAAATTTATGACCATACATCATTTTTCGAGATAAAGTAATAGTATCTTTGGCTGAAAGTGACGGGTTTTCCGCTAAAATATAGGGAACCAAAAAGTAAGAATAATGCTTAATAATTCCAGGAACTATTAAAAGTAAGTACCATAGCATGTTAAAAAAGTATTGAAGGAACATTACGAAAGTAACATGTGGCCATTTTTTAATATAGAATAAAAATAGAAATCTATAGTGAGATACTTTATCGTAAACTCTACTCTCTAAAAAAATCCTTCTTGAAATTACGCTAAAGATATTTCCTACAAAAAGCCAGAAAATAAATGAAGCTAACATTGATAAAATAATCAGTATTATAAGACTAGCAAGTTCTGAACCTATAATAGAATTAATACCTGTATAAAAAGTATCATAAATTGTGCCGTTGGCAAAACTTGAAACAATACTAGCAAAAACTCCGTGAGTTAGTCCGAAAATTTGACTGCCGCTTTCTACGACAGAACTAGGTAAAATTGATAAAAAAACCAGTGAATCGGATTCTAAAGAGGTAAGCGTTAGGGCGTCTGAAAATTCACTGCCAACAAATGCGGCGATAAGACAAGTTACAAGTAAAAACCAGTAATGCGATCTTACACAAGACAACCCACTTTTTTTTAACTGCTTCCTATTAACATCAATTTTATTTGAAATATTTTTCAAAATAGACACTCCAAATAAGTCATTATTTTTGACTGAGTTTAACTACTTCGTCAAATTCTTCTTCAATTTCTGTTTCAGGTTTAGCAGTCAAAAGGCTAACTACGATACAGGCGATTAGTCCTACAGCAAAGCCAGGAACAAGTTCGTAAAGACCAGTAGAGCTTGCAAGTAAATTCCAAGCGATAACTGTGACAAATCCGCCTATCATGCCAGCGAGAGCACCTTGTTTATTAGCACGTTTCCAAAATAGTGAAAGAAGAATAACAGGTCCAAAAGCTGCACCAAAGCCCGCCCAAGCATAGCTTACAAGACCCATGATTGTATCGCCTGTAATTGCAACGATAGCTGCGATAATAGCTATGAGAATTACGCCGAATCTACCATACCACATCAAAGTTTTATCGTTAATTTCTTTTTTAGAAAGACGTTTAAAAATATCATTCGTGATAGCAGAAGAGGCAACTAAAAGCTGTGAGTCTGCCGTACTCATAACAGCAGCTAAAATAGCTGATAAAAGAATACCTGCAATTACAGATGGGAATAGGTCGAAAGCAAGTCTCATAAATACCGTTTCAGAAGCCGCTGCATCTCCAACAAAAATGTCGCCAAGATAGATTCTACCAACAATTCCGACGAGTATAGCGCCGAAAAGTGCAACTACAATCCAAGCGGTTGCAACACGTCTTGAAGCTTTAATCATTTTTGCATCGTTGATAGCCATGAATCTTACTAATATATGAGGCATTCCAAGGTAGCCTAGACCCCATGACAAATTAGAAATAACAGAAACAGGGGAAAGAGGATTACCCATGGCATCCGTAAACATGTCTAAAAATCCAGGAGATATTTCATTAGCCGCTGTAATTGTGCTCTCGACACCACCAAAATGGCTCATTGCTGTTATAGGTACTACAAGTATCGCAACAAGCATTAACATACCTTGGAAAAAGTCAGTCCAACATACCGCCATAAATCCACCCATAAATGTGTAAAGTATGACTACAATTCCGCAAATTAACATCCCAATATTAAGGTCAAATCCTGGGAACACTGCTACGAAAACATTTCCGCCTGCAATAAATCCTGATGCTACATAGAAAGTGAAAAATACTAAGATGACAATAGAACTTACAAACCTTAAAAGTCCTTTTTTATCCCTAAATCTGTTTTCAAAATACTCGGGTAGAGTAATTGAGTTACCCGACACAAATGTATAGTTTCTAAGGCGCTTTGCAATGATTAGCCATGATATGTACGAGCCTAGCGCAAGGCCGATTCCAAGCCACATTTCGCTCATTCCTGTTAAATATAAAGCTCCAGGAAGTCCCATAAGTAGCCAACCGCTCATGTCTGAGGCCTGTGCCGAAAGTGCTGTAACGTATGGGTTCATTTGTCTGCTGCCTAGCATATAGTCTGAAATGTTTGATGATTTCTTATAAAAATAAAGACCTACACATAGTACAAACAATAAATAGCCGATAAACGATAAAAATACTCCTAAATCAATTTCTCCCACTTTTATACCTCCAAATTATAAAAATTATCTAATCATTATATCAAAAAAACAATATTAATGCAATAAGTAATTAAAATAGAACAGATTACATAATTAAAAAACAACAAATTGAGAGGCAAAATATGTTGTTTTTTAGTGGGACTTGCAAAAAAAAGAAAATTGTGTATAATTATAGGTAAAACTATTTTTTTGGAGAACATTTATGAAAAACATAACTAATTCATTTATGAAGACAATGCAAAAAGGTAATACCTTTATTATCATTTTTGTAGTGTTTTTAGCGGTGGCAGTTTTGAGCGGTGTGTATGTTGTATTTTTTGCACAAAGGACAGCCACTGATTCATTGATTCCTGATTCATCAGGTGCGTCACAAGCAGACATAGGAGAAAACGAGGTTCAAATATTTGACTCAGCAGCCGGTCTTATCACAATACCTAAATTTAATTATCCTATCAGCACACTCAATAGAGAAGACTTTACAAACGAAAACGGAGTTGTATACTACGATGGCGGAGAAAGCTATGTAGGAATCGACGTGTCTGAACTTCAAGGCGAGATTGACTGGGCTAAGGTTAAGGGCGCAGGTGTGGACTTTGTAATGATAAGAGTTGGGCTTAGAGGGTATACTAAGGGTTCGATTTATCCCGATAATAACTTTGTTTATAATATCGAAGGAGCGATAGAAAACGATATTAAAGTGGGGGTCTATTTCTTCTCACAAGCGACAACGGTTACCGAGGCAAATGACGAGGCTTCGTTTGTTTTAGACCAAATCAAAGACTATAAAGATGATATTGACTATCCAGTTGTATTTGACTGGGAGGTTATTCACGGAGAAGATGTAAGAACTACTAATGTAAACGGAGCAGATGCCACAGATTTTGCGGCGGCTTTCTGTGATAAAATAAGCAAAGCAGGATATCAGCCAATGATTTACCTAAACAAATCCTTTGCATATAATTTTTATGACTTAGATAAGTTAAATGCATATCCACTTTGGATTGCAGAGTATGAATTACTTCCAAGTTTTTACTACAAATACGATATTTGGCAGTATACAGACAAAGGAAATGTCGATGGAATAGCTACAGAGGTAGATGTTAATATTTCTTTTAAAAACTATCAGTAGCGCTGATGATTTTAGTGGTTTTATTGCTTTCGCATTTTCCGGCTTTAGGAAGTGCAAGAGTATAAACATCGTCGGCAAAACACTCGAGGTTAAAAAGTTCTAAGGCTTCTGGTGAAAGACTTTTAACATCTGAATATTTGCCTATAATGGGAAGAGATTTTTCTGAGTTTTTCAGAATGTCTCTTCCTGTTTCATTTGTGGCAAGTACTCTTATATACCTTGGTTTTTGATGATAGTGTTTTACCCCTAAAAATGCGTGAAGAATTAGCCTTCTAAGTCTTGCATGTGTATAGCGTTTTGACTTGCATAAATCTATCATTTCGCTTAAGCTTGTAGCAATTCTTGCAGACTTATAAAGCTTGTTGTCGAGCCCTTCACTGACATCTGGTAGGAGTGAAAAATCCTTTTTGCTCATTGATCTTAGTTTAAAGAGTATGGCGGTTTCAAGCTTAGAAATAAAGGCTGGAGAGTGACCATTAGCTATGCTTTGTTTTAGAATATCGGCACTTTTATTAGGAAGTTTATCATAAAAATTTAAGTCACCCGATAATATCATAGAACGAATCTGCATGGCGGAAACTATACTCTCAGAGCTTATACTGTCGTGAGAAGCGCCCTCTCTTTTTATTGCAAATGGCACAATGGACGAGTTCAAATCTTTAATAGCCTTCATATACTCTATTCCTAAATTATTGTTTGAACCGCTGAGTTCATTGTTATAATTCTCTTTTAGAATTTTTGAAACAGCACTTTCTCTTGCGCTTGCAAAGCTTATGCCTTTTTTTAGTTCTTCTTTAATTAATAAATCATACTGTGGATTATAAGTGCAATCCACAATTTTACTAAGAGAGTTTGTATCGCCAGATTCACTTCCAAAATAAAGTTTGTCAATGATTTTAAGCGAGTCAAGAATTTCTATGCTTCCTAGAGAAAAACACCGTGCACCACTGCTAGCTATAGCAAGAGGGAGCTCTAAAACTAAGTCAGCACCAAGATTAAGTGCCATCTTTGCCCTTGTCCATTTGTCGGTTATCGCTAAATCGCCACGCTGTACAAAATTGCCGCTCATAAGACAAACTACAGCGCCTTCAGTTTTCATTTTAGTAAGTATTAACTCATGCCCTTTGTGAAAAGGATTAAATTCACAAATTACAGCGCCTATATTTAAATTTTTTATCATTTAATTCACCATATTCACTTGAAATTTTCGTTCGTTTGTATTATTATATAATATGGTTTCAGTAAATAGCAAGAAAAATTAATATATTTGTAAGGAGTAATGGGAATATGAAAGTATTGGTTATTAATGCAGGAAGTTCATCACTTAAATATCAACTTATTGATATGCTAACAGAAGAGATGATTGCAAAGGGAAATTGCGAGAGAATAGGACAAGAAATAGGAATATTCGGACACAAAACAGCTGATGGAAGGTCATGTTGGAATGAAGTTGTAATGAAAGACCACTCAGAGGCTTTTCAACAAGTTAAGGCGGCTCTTATAGATAAAGAAGTCGGAGTAGTAGCAGATTTATCAGAAATTTCGGCCATTGGACATAGAGTAGTTCAAGGTGGCGCTTTATTTAGCAAATCAGTTTTGATAGATGAAAAAGTGCTTCAAGGTATTAGAGATTTAATTCCGCTTGCACCGCTTCACAATAGCGCACATGTACAAGCGATAGAGGCTTGCCTAAGTGTATTTGGAAACGAAGTACCTGAAGTTGCGGTTTTTGATACAGCGTTCCATTCTTCAATGAAACCAAAAGCATATATGTATGCAGTTCCTTACGAATATTATGAAAAATATGATATAAGAAGATATGGCTTCCACGGTACATCACACCGTTATGTAAGCCAAAAATGTGCCGAATTACTAGGTAAAGACGTTAAAGATGTCAAAGTTATCACATGCCATATCGGAAACGGCTCGTCAATAACAGCTATTGACGGTGGAAAAGTTGTTGACACAAGCATGGGTCTTACTCCGCTTGACGGTTTTATGATGGGCACAAGAACAGGTAGCCTTGACCCTTCAGTTGTTACTTTTATTGCTGAAAAAGAAAATTTATCTCCTAAAGAGCTTTCAGATTTATTTAATAAAAAATCAGGTCTTCTAGGTATTTCAGGAATTTCAAGCGACGATAGAGATGTATATAAAGCAGAGCAAGAAGGAAATGAAAGAGCTATTTTAGCCCACGATATGTTAGTGTATCAAATTCAAAAGTACATTGGAAGCTACATGGCTGCGTTAAACGGTGCAGATGCGATTGTATTTACAGCAGGTCTTGGCGAAAACCAAACTTACCTAAGAGAGCGCACATTAAAGCCACTTACCTTCTTTGGAATTGATTTTGACGAAGAAGCAAATGAAAAAGCAAGAGGGATTCAAGGAATGATTACAAAGGCTGACAGCAAGGTAAAAGCATTTGTTATTCCTACAAACGAAGAACTAGTTATAGCAAGAGACACAAAAGAAATTGTTTCTAAATAAAAAATAAGAGCGGGTTTCCGCTCTTAAATACGCTTGTGTAGCACAGCTGGCAGTGCAGCTCATTCGTAATGAGCAGGTCGTCCGTTCGAATCGGATCACAAGCTCCAATTTATTAATGCACACCGAGTTTTCTGGGTGTGCATTAAACTATTATTTAATAATATTTTACTATTAAGTACATGTATTATAAAAGAATGGGGTAACTTGCTTTAATGAATGCCGAGCTAGCTTTTTATAAATTCAAATCGTTTAAAAATTTTTTTATGCGCATATAATAATCTTTTTTGTGATTGTGTACTGATTCAGCGTGACCCGTATTTTTCGTAATGAATAATTCTTTTTTGCCTTGATATTTTTGATGCATTAAGACAGAATTACAGCAAGGTGTGATAAGATCATTTTCTCCATGAATAAATAAAATGGGGATATTAAGTTTGCTTAAGGCTTTAATTGGAGAAACTTTTTGATAGGTATGCCCCGTTCTGAGTAGATTTATGAAGCTTGCAATGTATAAAAATGGTGGGAGAAAGTATTTAAATTCTTTTTTTGCGAAATACTTTATCTCTTTAAAAAGATCTGAAAAGCTACAATCGCTGACAACAAATGAAACTCGATTATCCTCTGAAGCTGCAAGTATGGAAGCTGCACCACCCATAGATTCGCCGTGTAAGCCGACGATAGAATCTTTTCCGGTTTTTTTAGAAGTCCAGTCTATACATTTTTTTATGTCCAGATACTCATAATAGCCAAAAGAGCAGTTTTTTCCTCCGCTTTTTCCATGGTATCGGTGGTCATAGACCAGCACATTGAAACCATTAGAATAATAAAGATCTAAAAAGCGCATGGATTCCATTAAATTTGCGGTATAGCCATGAGAAATAATGACAGTTTTCTTTGAGTCCTTATTAGCAAACCATTTGCCGAATAATTTATAGTTATAATCAGATTGTATAAAGACTTCCTCAAAGTCATAATCATTAAGATTGAAATCAGCAAATCCAATGTCGTTAAAAGCCTTATAAACCTCTTCGTATGAGAGTCTCTTAGGATGCAAGGTCATGTTGTTTACTATGAGACCGACTATAAACATTAGCAAGAGGATTACAAACAAAATTATCGAGATTATAATTATAGTCATAGTATCACCTATATTCATTAGTCTAATTTTATTTTATCATACCATTACTATTTTAACAAGATGGCGATATTTTGTGAATATAAGTGAAATAATGATATAAAACTTGTGTTTTATATACTGATTTGATACAATATATAATAACTTGATTGAATTGTAAAATATGCTGTTTAAATTTTACTTAATATTGGAAAATTTTTTTGATATAAATGAAAAAATTAAATAAATAATAAATCCTAAAAGTGCACCTAAAGTATTTAAAATAATGTCGTCTATATCGCTGATTCCAGTGTTAAATATAAACTGCAAAATCTCGATATAAAGTGATAAAAGTGCACTTGATAAAATAATTAGTTTGAGTTTTTGCAACTTAGCATTGAACATGGGAGCGAGAAAACCGAAGGGCACGAACCAAATCATGTTGCCGATAAGATGATAAATAAACTGCCAAGAACTTAGCTCGAATGCGCCTATAGTGGTCGAAAACGGTATTAATACTACGGAAGAAAGCGTGTGTGCATTGTCAGAAAAACTTAAAAAGGTGCTAAAATCCCTGATTACTGTAATTTGAATCAAGGCGGCAGCATAAAAAACAAAAAGAGATTCGATAAGGGTTCGTTTACTTTTTAACTTAATTCTTCTAAAAAATAAAGAAATCACTAGCCATAAAGCAGTTGCAACTAAGGCAAAAGCACTGGCTCTGGCCGTAAATAACAATATACCTGAAAGTTCCATAATAACCTCACAATGATAAAAGTTTATTTGATTATAATTAAATTTGAAACAAATGTCAAACCGAAAGAGAGAGTAAAATGAAGTTTATTAACTATAAAGATGACAAAAAAATAATTAAAGACATTAAGCCACTTTATATTTCAGCGTTTCCAAAAGACGAGAGAGCACCACTTTTTCACCTTAAATTAAAGGCGAGAAAGGATACTGTAAATCTGTACGGAATTTATAACGAAAATGTGTTTGTCGGATTTGTCTATTCAGTTGAATACAGGGACATTTTGTATGTGTACTATTTTGCTGTAAATGAAAGTTTAAGAGGTGGCGGATATGGAAGCAAGATTTTAAGCTTTTTAAAGGAGGATAATAAAGGCAAAAGGATAGCTCTTAATATAGAGGAGCTCGATGAAAATGCACCTAATAACGCCCAAAGAATTAAGAGGAAAGCCTTTTATGAAAAAAATGGATTTGTAGACTGCAACTTAAAAGTGAAAGAGTGGTCGGTTGTGCTCGATGTTCTTAGTTTTGGTGGTGGAATTTCAGAAGAAGAGTATTTTGGGATTATGCAAACTCTTTTTTGGTCTTTCCTTGTTAAAAAATTTGTTAACATTGAAAAGGTAGGCGATTGATTTGGAATATATAAGAAATGCCCTAGAAAAAGATAGTGAAGAAATACTAAAGATTTACTCTTATTATATAAAGAACACGTCAATTACATTTGAAATTGACGTGCCGACACTGGATGAGTTTACAGAAAGGGTAAGACTTATAATAAAGTCTTACCCATATATCGTTTATGTGATAGACGAAAAAATTGTGGGTTATGCATACGCATCAAAACATAGGGAAAGGGCAGCGTATGTCTACGATGTAGAAGTGAGTGTTTACTTAGAGAAAGACTGTTTAGGCAAAGGGATTGGCAGTAAATTGTATGAAAAACTCTTTGATATGCTCTTAAAACAAGGCTTTTATAATGTGTATTCAGGAATAACCATGCCAAATGAAAAAAGTGAGAATTTGCATAAACGATTTCAATTTGAAGAGGTTGGCACATATAAAAAAGTGGGATTTAAGCATGGCAAATGGCACGATGTAAAGTGGTTTCAAAAAGCGCTTAGAGATCACGATGAAAATCCGAAAGCTTTAAATATTGAGGCAATAAAGGCTTAGAGTGTTTGCTTTGATTTTTGATAGATAGTAAATGAATAGATAAAAGGTAAAATAATTAGCAATGAGACTGCTGATATTGTTATATAGATTGATATGCTAAAAATGGCATTTATAATTAGTATGAAACCACATATTGTCCATAAAAAGCCTGAAAATCGGTGAGTTTTAAACCAGTTATCGTCGCTGTTTAGTGTCCACGGTATTCTGATTCCAACTGTATAATTCTTCTTGCATTTTGGAAAATAGTTGCCCATAGCTAGAACGCAAACACCTAGCATTAGCTGAACAATCAGCAGGGTCGGAAGTGACATACCAAGTGCTAAAAAGAGGGTTATAGGAATGATGATTACAGAGGTTAAAGGAGCTACCCACTGTAAAAGGCTTTTTGTTATAGGTGAAATATTTGATTTTTTTGGGTCGGAATATATTCTAAAATGCATGAATAAATTAAGTGCAGCAAATAAAAAGGGGAGACCAAAAACTACTAATGATTTTGGCAAGAATCCGTTTTCACCACCGCTTGAATCAAAATGTACTGCGATAGTTTCGGGTAATTTTTCATAAAGCAATACGCCTAAAAGAATGGGGATAATACATACTATTGTCGTTAGTATAGTTGTTTTATTTTTCATTGTTAGACCTAATCATGACTTCCGTGCAAAACTGAATTAGAACACTTGTTTTTTCGCACGGCTTTCATGCCTTTCTGTTATTTTTCATTGTTGCTATTTCCAAATTGCGAAAACCAAAGCATAATTTCTTCAAACACAGAGGTGTTCAGTTCATAAAAGACATAATTTTTGTATTTGCTTTCAAAAATTAAGTCAGCCTTTTTTAGCTGTGTCAAGTGATACGAGATGGTAGCACCTGTCATATCAAAGGCCTTGCCGATGTCGCCGGCGGACATCTTTCCCTTTCTTAGCATGAGTAAAATCTCCCGCCTAATAGGGTCCGACAAGGCTTTAAACGTGTCTGGCAATTTCACTTCACTACCTCCTTTTTAAAAAAAGTTATTTAGAAAATTTTCTAAATAGATAATACCACCAAAATTGAACAAAGTCAATAACTATTTAGAAATTATTCTAAATAGTTATTTGTAAGGATAATAATTGACCACCATTTTGACTTTTTTGTATAGATACTTCTGCTAATGAATAATGGTGGAGTTGTATTGGGTAAGAAGAATAATATGTAAAAAGAAGCTGTCACCTTGTGACAGCTTCTTCATTTACTATAAGCTCGATTTTAGAATCTCAAGTTATAAAGTTATTATTAATCAGCCGATAATGAGATAATGTAGTCGTCTTTTGTAAAAGTGACTTTATCGCTTTTACTTGGGTTGATGATTATATCAAAATTGTCCTTGGTTTGCTTTTTGTATCCTATCGCAATGCTATCCTGCTTTCTTAGTATCTCGGTTACGTCATGGAAGTCCATTTCGGTGTCTAATTTAACATAATTATGTGCTTTTCTGATATAAATTTCAGAGCCGTCTGACTGTAATAATTCTTGGAATACAGTAGATAGATTTCTGTTTTCAGAAATTTGAGTTAAAATTAGGTTGATGATATTTGAGCCTACAACTAAGTCATTTACTTGTGCGACTTCAGCCAGTTTTTGGTTAGAAACATCACGCATTTCACTTGTAATACTGAAATTGTAGCCTTCTTTCTGGGCTATGTCACGAAGATGAATGAGCTTAAACAATGTCATAGAGTCTGAGGTTTCTTCTTCCTTTTCATAATCGCTTAATAGGAGAACATGATTTAAATTCTTAGCAGTGAGGTCTTCGAGTGTTTTTCTATTCTCTGTATTACACTCCATAGCTGTAAGTTTGATATTTTTCAAACTGATACTAAGTTCTTCTATTGATTCGTCAATTTCACTGTGTGCCACAAATACGTTTGAATCCTTTGCAAAGTAATTATCAAGCTCTATAACAATACTTTTAAACATGTCATTCATGCCGATAATCATGATGTTTTCAGGTGCATCTTCAAAAGTACTGCTTGATGAAAGTTTGTCCACATTAGGAATACGATACTCCTTGGTTTTTGCAACGCCATCGTCTTCGACCAATAAAATCAAAGAATCGTCTTTCTTAAGAGGTATGTCTTTTTCAGGATTTAGATGAATTTTGCCATCCCTCATAAATCCAAAAACTATAGCCTTTTCAAATCTGTTTAAAGCGTCGCCAAAGCTAATTCCTTCAAGTTCAGGATAACTTTCAAAATAAAGTTCATCGCCGTCATAGTCGAATAGCTCGACAAGTACGGTAGAAAGGCCAGGCTGCCTACAAGATTGTGCAATAATTCTGGAAATTGAATCTTCAATTAAAACAAGTTCAGCATTACCATTTGAAATGATGTTTATAGTATCATAATTCTCGGCTTTGTTTATAGTTGCAACAATATGTGGAAGATTTTCACTTTTACCAATAGAAGAAAAATAGTTGTTAATAGCAATAATGGTTTTAATTGTCATGAAATCTTGTGTTTCATTAACAATAATAGACCTAGCGGACTCAAGAGAACATCTTGAAAGCATGTTTTTATCAGTGATACTTCCTGTTCTACAAATAACCTTTGTAGTTTTAAAATCCTCAATTTCATCGGAAATAGCCTGCTCCATAGTCTCTTTATCTTCGTTTGCAAGTATTACGATACAGCCTCTTTTTTGATTTTCGTTAGCAGTGATTAGCTCTGAAATAAGTGTGTAAACATTGTTGTCAAATCCTAAAATAACCACATGGTTTTGCTCGATAACCCTTGAATTTCCTTTTTTCAAAGAAGTGAGTTTTTCCTCAAAACCGGTGGTTATAATACCGATTAAGATACTAGTGACAAAGATACCACAAAGTGTAACGATAGACATAAGAATCACAAAGCTAACATCAGAGGTATCTGCGGCAGTGATAGTTCCAGCGTCTATAATGTGCATTACGCTTGCCCAAACGTATGATAGCAAAGAGCCATCGTCAGTTTGAACTAAGGCTAAAATAGTTCCTACAACCACTACGACAATCGCTGTTGCTAAAAAGAGGATTCCAACAAGCGATACGGTTCCCTTTGACATTAAATTGTCAAACCAATACCTAAACTTGTCCTTGAAAGTTATTTTCATAAAGATGCACCATCCCATAAATTTATTAATACTATTTTAACATAATGCTAATAAATTTTCAATAAAAAACGAGCTCTTTTATCAAGAACTCGTTTATAAATCAGTTTACATCAATCAAAACTTTCATAGTTGCTTCTTTATTAGCCTCTATATAATGATATGCATCTAAAAATTCGGTGAAAGGAAAATGTTTGCTCATTAAGGAGGTTAAATCAATCTTGCCATTAGCAACTAAATCTATAGCTTCTACATAATGCTCGTGTCTATACATCATGGAGCTGTCAAGCATGATTTCGTTGTTGTTAAGAAGGGCAAGGTCGACTTTTGCCATATCTGCAAAAACCGCAACTAGCACAATTTTACTGCCCTTTCTAGCGTATGAAATCGCCTGTCCCATACTGATATCATTTCCTGCACAATCGAATATTACATCGGCCTTATCTTCGCCAAAGCATTCAAAAGCTGCCTTAGCAAAATCGTTTGTCTTCTTATTAACAGCTACATCAATTCCGCATTTCTTAGCAAGTTCAAGCCTTTTGTCAGAAATATCGGTTATCATGACCTTTTTAGCGCCCATCGCCTTTAAAGTTTGTCCGAGCAAAATACCGATAGGTCCACTGCCTAGGACGATGGCTGTGCAATTTTCTACGTTTTCATAGTGCCTTGCAGCATTGACAGTGACAGCCAAAGGCTCTATCATGGCGCCTTCATCAAAACTCATGTTATCAGGGATAGGAGTCGCTTTAGAAGCATCTACCGCAAAAAACTGAGAAGCAGTACCAAGAGCCTGAAAGCCCATTACCTTTAAATGTTCACATAAATTATACTTGCCGTGCTTACATGGGTGACATTCACCGCAGAAATATTGAGGTTCTATGGTGATTTTTTGCCCGATATGTAAGTTTTTTACGTTAGAGCCGATTTTAACAATTTCGCCGGAAGATTCATGCCCTTGAGTCAAAGGGCAACTTGCAAAAGGATGCTTTCCATGAAAAACATGAATATCAGAGCCGCAAATGCCTATTCGCATGATTTTAATTAAAACTTCATTATCAGCAATTTCGGGAATGGGAGCTTCGATAAATTCAATCTCTCCAGGGTTTGTCATAACTTGTCTTAGCATAAATTTACCTCCGTTATTATTTTAAACTTATACTACTACCTTAAAGTTTAATTGTCAATAGAATAAAGTGCAATTTTGAAATAAAATACAAGAAGGTTGACCTTAATATTTTACTGTGGTATACTGTTTTACAGCATAGATATAAAACTTTAAAAAAGGAATGAAAACTATGATAGTTAAACAAAAGAAAAGAGGGTTTATTTGTACCACTTCACATCCGACAGGCTGTGTCAAAAATGTGCAAAATCAAATCGAATATGTAAAGTCTAATAAGGAACTAAATGGTCCTAAAAATGTGTTGGTTTTGGGCTGTTCGACAGGCTATGGACTAGCTTCAAGAATTGTTTCAGCTTTTTCGTTTAAGGCAAAAACAATAGGTGTTTCTTTTGAAAAAGAACCATCAGAAAAAAGAACTGCAACAGCGGGGTGGTATAATAACCGTGCTTTTGATATAATGGCTGAAAAAGAGGGGATTTACTCAAAAACGTTAAATCTTGATGCATTCAGTATGCAGTCTAAAAAAGAAGTAGCAGAGCTTGTTAAAAGTGAATTTGGAAAAGTGGACATGGTAGTTTACAGCCTAGCTTCCCCAAAAAGATCTTTAGATGACGGAACTACATATAAATCGGTAATCAAGCCTATAGGAAATGTTTATTCTAATAAGTCAATTAATCTTGACAATAATGAGGTTGTAAGTGCAGAGTTCGAGCCCGCTTCTGAAGAAGAAATTCTTGAAACTGTAAAAGTAATGGGTGGGGAAGACTGGCTTAGCTGGATTGAAGTTTTAAAAGAGGAAAACCTACTAGCCGATAATTTTGTTACTATGGCTTACTCGTATATTGGTCCTGAAATCACACATCCGATTTACATGAACGGAACTATCGGAATGGCAAAGAGACACCTTAAAGAAACTTCTGACAAGCTAAATGAAGTTTTAAAAGATGTGAACGGAAAATCGTTTGTTTCTGTAAATAAGGCATTGGTGACTCAGGCTAGCAGTGCGATTCCAGTTGTGCCACTTTATATTTCTATTTTATATAAGGTGATGAAAGAAAAAGGCCTTCACGAACACTGCATTGAGCAGATGTATAGACTCTTTGACACCTATTATGACAATAGCGTTATTATGGATAAAGACGGTTTTATCAGAATGGACGACTACGAAATGAGAGAAGATGTTCAGAGCGAGGTTGTAAATGCATGGAATAATATAAGTAGTGAAAATGTATCTGATTACACTGACTTAGAAGGGTTTCATAAAGATTTTGATAATCTCTTTGGCTTTGAACTAGATGGCGTAAACTACGATGAAGATGTTAGTTTAATAATATAACTAATTAGATTGTGATATAAAGTAAAATGCCTTAGTTTTAGAAATTATCTAAAACTAAGGCATTTTTTAGGGACGACTGCAATAGTCGTCCCTAATTTAATGTAATTATCCGAAATATCTGTCGTGAAGACCTTGGAAAGCTCTACCGTGTCTAGCTTCGTCTTTAGCCATTTCATGAACTGTGTCATGGATAGCGTCAAGATTTTTCTCTTTAGCACGTTTAGCAAGGTCAAATTTACCTGCTGTAGCGCCGTTTTCAGCTTCAATTCTCATCTCTAGGTTTTTCTTTGTGCTATCTGTGATAACTTCGCCTAGAAGTTCAGCGAATTTAGATGCATGTTCTGCCTCTTCAAAAGCCGCTTTTTCCCAGTAA
>CAYJFP010000019.1:0-43695 GCA_964369415.1 uncultured Eubacteriales bacterium
ACCAGTCGAGAATCTCGACACGCATTTTGCGTGCTGAGGTTTTCTTTTTTTGTTCAAGTGTAATGCTTACAATCAAGATGACCTAAATGAACACACATGACACCAGCTTAAAGCTGGATACAATATCACGCTCTAGGCTTTTGCTTAGGGCGTGTTTTTCACCTTGAAGGGTCTCTACTTGTCGGTATTTTTCTTGTTAACTCCTATTATCACGAATTCATTTTCATAAACCGATGGTGGTATTACCTAAGTGCAAAATTATGGTAGTTTCTAACATTTCATAAATTTTAACTATGTATTCTGCTTCAAATAACTATTATAGCCACATCATGTGAGTTATCTAGTTTGTATAAACTATTAATCAGTGATATTGCACCTGATAATACATTTAACCTTTCGGTATTTGTTTTCATAGAAATGTCTCCTTTTAATTCAGTACAATAAAAAACACCGCTAATTTGACGGTGTTTTTCTTGATATTAATTATAATTATTATTGCTAAAGTGCACCAATATAAAAGCTTATTTTAATCCAAAATCTTAAATTTTATTCCATATTAGCCACTTTTCGCAGTAGATCATATCAGTCTATTTCCATCAATTAGTGGTGTTCACAAAGCTTGTTTATGCCTGCCCCACTTATGCTTTCAGGTTTTTATAATAAGGTTTTATTTAATATAACCGTACACTTTGCACCGCCACTTTCCAAATTACTTATCCTCACTTCGCCCTTATGTTTGTCAATAATTTTTTTAACTATTGACAATCCTATATTAGAGCCATCTAAACTTTCTTCGCTTAATCTACTGAATGGATTTTGAAGCACGTTTTGACTATAACCTTTACCATTGTCACTGATTTCAATATATATTTTATCGTTTACGTTTTTACATTCAATTACAATAGTATCTTTTGTATGCTTAATCGCATTTGAAAGTATGTTTGTAACAGCTTTAGAAAGTTTCTCTTTGTCCGCCTGAACACAAACATCCTCAACTAAAAATTCTACATCAATTTCTTTTAGAATAAGTAGGCTTTCAATGTTACTGATTGTTTGTGATAAAAATTCTTTAAGATTGATATTTTCGGCACTGAGATTTTCTTTCGTAGTTTCAAGTTTACTTATATAAATCATATCTTCAATCTGTTTTTTAAGCTTGTCGCACTCAAGAGATATAATTTCTAAAGTTTCGTCACTATTTTCGATAATACCCGACTTTAACCCTTGTGCATAACCACTAATTACGGTTATCGGTGTTTTTAAATCATGGGAAAAGTCTTCATAAAATCTTCTTTGTTCTTTGTCGTTTTTCATTAGAGTATCTGCCATAATATTTAGCTCATCCGCCAAAAGCTTGAATTCATCTTTTGTATCTACTAGTATAGGTTCGTCAAATTTCTTTTTTGAAAATCTATCTATACCTCTTAAAATCAAAATAAAAGGAGAGAGAATATTCTTAGATATTAAGGTTAAAAATAAAATTATACATAACCCCGATACAAAAAGTGAAAGCACTAATACACCCACTATTTCTGTAACTGTTTTTTCAATATCGTCATTTGCAACCGCTGAAATAACCATTATTTTCTCTGAATCAACTTCTATCGTTTTTGCTGTTATAAGAAGCCTTTTTTCATCTATGATCACTTCTTGAAGTTCATCATCTTCTAACTCAAGAGCTTCGGCTAAAATCTTATACTTATCAAAATTTCTTTTAGGATTTTTTGAATTAGTATGGATTTCATCTTTTTCATAGTCATACATATAAGCATAAACAAAATGGTTAGTCACTATTGTAGGAAAGCTAAATTTTGGTGTAGAGCTTTCCTCTAATTTATTTATCATAATATCATTTGATAATGTTAGATCCTCTGTTAATTCATTATAAGTATCATAACTTATTTTAGAAATAATAAGTACAGCCAAAAAGACCATAGCTGTAATTGTTACAACTATATTGGTAAGAATAATTTTTTTGCTAATGCTCATCTTATTCCTCCACCTTGTATCCATAACCCCAAATTGTCTTAATTTGAAAGTCACACTCAAAAAGAAGAAGTTTTTTTCTAAGCCTTTTTATCATATGATCCACCTGTCTTGAATCCCCCAAATAGTCATATCCCCAAACAGATTCAATCAATTTATCTCTTGAAAAAGCTTGATTTTTATTTTGCAATAAAAACACAAGCAAGTCATATTCTTTAGCAGTTACTTCAAGTTCTTCTCCTGAAAGCAAGACCTTTCTACTAGGTAAATCTATCGCTAAGTCACGACAAGTAAGAATATTTTCATTTACTATTATTTTATTGTTATATCTTCTTAGCATATTTCTACATTTAACCGAAAGTGCTCTTAACGAAAATGGTTTTGATATGTAGTCATCCGCTCCTATTTCAAGACCAATCACCATGTCTATTTCTTCATCTTTAGCTGAAATCATAATCACAGGAACCGTAGAACTTATCCTAATCGCCTTGCACAAATCATAACCACCCATTTCAGGCATCATTATATCGGTTAAAATCAAATCACAAGGATTTAACTGAAACTTTTCTAACAAGTCTTTTCCGTTTAGAAAAATTTCAGTCTCAAATCCGTCGCTTTCAAGCTGTTTTTTTATTAAATTACATATATTAGCATCATCATCCGCCACATAGATTAAAGCCATATTGCCTCCTATTTATCTTGCAAAAAAGACCACAATTAAATATAAAATCAAGTGATGAAGCGGAAAAAACACATAAAATCCATACTTTGAAACTAGAGATTTCTTTCCTCTTTTTCCATTGTAAAGTAAAATAAACCAGATTGCAAAAAGCATTGCTACCGAGTACCACGAGTTCCAACCATTAGCTAATAGCAATGCAAAGATTGACGATATGCCGCCAAAAAGGCATACCAACGCAAAAGAAACGACCTGCTTCATCAAGTTGCCACGATAAATTCCAAAGAATAATATCCATAACACTGTAAGTGTATCATAAGTTGCGACAAGTGACAATGCCAAACATGAAAATACCGTAAGTAATTTTAACGGAAGTTTAACTTTATCGTTTTTTACTATCCATAAAGCAATAAAACCTAGAAAAAAGCCCCATATTACTGTCGTGGTTTTCCACCATGTGGCCTCAAACATTAAAACATACGGAAAATGAGATAGTGCTGCTAGAATTAGTAATTGCAGAGCATATCTCTTCTTATTCGAGGTGTAAAAAAACGCTTCCGCAACAAAGTAGCACATAATTGGAGCTGTTATTCTACCCGGTAGTCTTAGAATAAACCATTCCGCCGTGTAAGGCTCTAATATAGCAAATCCATAGGTAAATATATATGTGATATGGTCTATTAGCATAGCTATAGTGGCTATAAGCTTTATCGAATTACCTGTAAGTCCTAGTTTTTGTACTGCAGTCATAAAAATCTCCTTAAAAATAATGCCTATTTAGAATATCATGAATTTATGCGTTTAAATTGTTGATATTGTGGCAAAATTGTGGCAAAATTAATTTTTTATAAATTTTAATAGATTTACTATGATTTTCGCACTATCTGATTTAAATATTCATTTCTATTTGGCATTTTTTCATTGTATTTGGAGTTTATTTATTGTTATTATTCTTCTGATTGTCACATGCTTGACTTCATAATATCACTATGATAGTATTAAAAATTATAAAACTGTAAGGATGGACTAATCATGAAACTTGGAATAGGGATTGATACTGGCGGAACTTATACAGATGCTGTTGTTTATAATTTTGATAATAAAAAAGTAGAGGCCTTTACAAAAACACTTACGACAAAAGAAGATTTAAGTGTAGGAATTTCAAATGCACTGGACAATCTCCCAAAAAAACTTTTGGAAAAAGCAGAAATTCTTTCGCTATCCACCACTCTTGCCACCAATGCCTGTGTCGAAAACAAAGGTGGTAGAGCTAAGCTGATTCTTATAGGATATAAAGCTGAGACGCTTCAGTGGATTGATGCAAAGAGCAAATATGGAATTGATTATTCAGATATCCTTTGTCTTGAAAACGAGTGCAGTTTTGACGGCAGAGTTGTAAATCACCCAAACTGGGAGGAAGTTATTTCCCGTGAAAACGAGTGGCTAACTGATGCACAAGCACTTTCACTCTCTGCAACTTATGCAACAAGAAACGGCGCTGTATGTGAAAAAACTGCAAAAGCTATACTAAACAAATCTTTTGATATACCACTGATAACAGCATCAGAAGTAGCTGATGATTTAAATGTATTAGAGCGCGGCGTAACAGCACAGTTAAATGCAAAATTACTACCAGTTATAAAAGATTTTAATGATGCTGTAAAAAAATCTCTAATTAATCGAAACCTAAATTTAAAAACAGTAATTGTAAGAAGCGATGGAAGTTTGATGAAGTCTTCTCATGCAATGACTTATCCTGTAAACACTATTTTAAGTGGTCCATCTGCAAGTGTAGTTGGTGGAAGAGGGCTTTGCAGTAAAAAAGACTGTATAATCATTGATATTGGCGGCACCACTACGGATATTGCCATTGTTAAAGACAATGAGCCTGTCATGACTGATAAAATAAACATTGGTGGTTTTTTGACACAGGTAAAAGGCGTGTATATAGACACTTTTGGTCTTGGTGGTGACAGTCGAATTTTCTTAGATTCGGGACGAATACACCTTCATTCCAGAAGGGTTCTCCCACTTTGTGTAGCTGCTACAAGATTTCCTTGTATAATACCGACGCTTAAAAAATTGGTAGAGTCTGAAACAGCAAGTCTTATCGCTCTTCATGAATTTTACTATTTATTAAAAATGCCAACTGATTTAGAGCGTTATAATCAAACAGAAATAGATTTTATTGAAAGTTTGAAAAATAATCAAAACATTTTAAGTCTGACAAGAACCGACAACTACGGAGCTAAATATGAGAGACTTGAAAATGAAGGAATTATTATTAGATGTGGACTTACACCAACAGATATCATGCATATTAAAGGTGATTATACTGCGTTTAACAGTGAAGCTTCTATCTTAGCTGTAAGATTTTTACTACAAAGAATGCCCGACTATCTGGATGATGAAATAAGTATTTCAAAATTTTCTGACGAAGTTTACGAAATTATTTGTAAAAAGCTGTACTGTAATATCGCAAGGGTTTTACTAATGAATAAATTTCCAAATGAATTTGAAAAAGACTTACCTGATTCTTTAATAAATATTATCAATCACAGATGGGAAGAATTAAAATCCGGTGAGACGCCATACTTTAACTTTGATATAAGTACAAAAGCGACACTTGTCGGAATCGGCGCACCTACTCACCTATTTATAGAAAAAGTTGCAACTGCCCTTGGAACCGATTTTATAATTCCTGAACATGCCTCTGTCGCAAACGCCGTGGGCGCCGTTATTGCTGATGTTTCGGCTAAATCTAAAATAAGTATAAGCTCAGCACTAGGCAAAAATGATAAGGAGTGTTATATAATAAGCTCTGTAAATGAAAGAATCGAATTTAAAACTTTAGAGTCTGCTATACAGGAGGCGACTAAGCTAGCTACAAAACATGCACTAGATGATGCAAAAAGCAGAGGAGCTATCGGAGAGCTTCAAGTAAAGCAGGAAGTAGTAAGACATTCTGCGGATTCAACATATGGCTCTACTGTAAATCTTGGCGCTACGATAATTGTAAGCGCTACTGGAAGAATATAGATATTAAAAATGCAGTTAGATTATATTCAACATATAATCTAACTGCATTAATAAAAATCAGCAAAAGCAAAGTAGAAAAAAGAACACTCTTCAATATTCTTTTAGTTAGCTCTCTCTTAATTATTACTTTTAAGTAAAAAACAGACATTATACTTTCGGTATAATGTCTGTTTTTGGTACGGATGACAGGACTTGAACCTGCACGCGTTAAACACCAGAACCTAAATCTGGCGCGTCTGCCAATTCCGCCACATCCGCATATCAATTTCGCTGAACTTACTTGTCCCTCAAAATCTTACTAAGCTATTATACATCAAGAAAATCAATTTTGCAAGCTTTTTTTTCATTTTTTTTAATTTTTTTTTAAATAAAGAAAAAGGCGGTAAAAACCGCCCTTTTGCAAATATCAAATTAGTAGCTACCGCCACCGCCGCTTGAGCGACCACCAGAGGACATTCCGCCTCCTCCGCCACCGCCGCCACTGCTGTTACTTTTAGCTCTTGCAGTTTTGGTTGTGTGCTGATATAAGAACCTATCAAAACTTCTTGTAATATTCAGTGAACCTGGCTTTACATAGTTCGAAGCCGCACGCTCTTTCACCGCAGTGTTCATCTGAGATTTCAATGCTGAAGAAACGATAAACGCTATTATTACTCCACCTACAAGCCCTATACCTATCACCATTAATAAGTTTACAGGCTCGGTAAAAGTTCCTCCATTTTGGTGAACTTTTAAAATTTCACTAGTCACGTCTAAATATTTATTGTATGCACCGTAATAATCGTCGTCGCTTAAATATTCTGTAACTTTTTCTGTGGTATAGTCTCTTGCTTCCTCATTGTATGCCGCTTGCAAGTCGCCTCTTACCGAAGTGTAGAAATCTCTTCCAACGGTGTCTTGAACAAATACTATGCCGTCTCTTACCATGTCTATATATTGGAACGAATCTGCGTATGTTGTTATCCCCATTCCATCAAGTGACGGTGTGGTTACTAAGGTGATATCGACATCATATGTGCTTCGTATTACCTCTATTCTTGCCGTTAAAGTTGCCTCTTGCTCATCTGTCATAAAATCTGACCAGTCGTATATCGGAACAATTTCTTCACTCGAAATATTTGAAGCCGGTGCGCCTGCAAACATGTCTTTTGCCGACAAAACCACTGAATCAAATGCTCCTACAAAGTCGCTTTGCCCATAAAATCTTAAAAAATCTGCAAGCATTCTTTCATAATACGCCTCTGATAGAAGTTCACCAGCACTGCCGTATGTATAAACATCTGTAAAGTTTTCAGCTTGGTCCACAGCTACTATTATGCCGCCGTTTGGTGCTACAGTGGTGAAGCCTTGCTCTGTCATAATCACCTGTAAAAACTCAGGCAAAGTGTATGAACCATAAGCTCCATCTGAAGCCTTAGTCGCTATGAACACTCCAACTTCGTTGTCTAGCGATATTTGATTTAGCTCTTCATTAATTCTATCAAACTCCGCAGTATCAGGCACAAGACCCATTTCATCATAAATATTACTTCCACTAGATACAGTTTGTGAAAAAGCAGGAATAACAGCCGTGAAAGACATTACTATTATCATCATAAAACTTAAAATAACTTTTTTCATATCTCTCACCCCTTAACTCATAACGAAATAAGCTATGGCAGAAACTAAACCTGTACCTAAGATACCTGTTCCAAGTCTCCACATCCAAAGCTTAAATTTATCTATCGGTAATTTACCCGCAACTTTACCTGTTTGTCCGTTTATCGCAAACTGATACATCTCGCCTTTATACTTAGTATTAAGCATCCAAACAGGAAGAAGTGCATAGTGAATGTCTTCGCCTTCCATTTGAACATAGCTGTTATCTTTTATAACAGTTGTATAACCATCGACCGTACTTCTAAATGCATCTTCTACTGAAGCTATTACACGCTTAGTCGCCCTTTCAGCACTTTCATCAACGTTTTCATCAAATTTGTCCGCAAAATAACCCGCCATATACATAGGAGTAAAAGGCACTGCCTCGTTAAAATTAAACGGCTCTATACCTTCCATATAATTATCATCCATTTTCTTAGATGAATCGACAGGTATTTTTTCAAAACCAAGACTTCCAGCACGGTAAACAGCAAAATGCTTAGTATTTGTGTAGTTATAATTGCTATCACTCCATGTTCTAACTATAGTAGCCTTATACTTTACACTACCACTTCCTTCGCAACTAAAAAGCCAAAATGGAACATACATACCTGTGATTTTAGATATCTTATTCGCACTTTTAAATTCATTTGGAAGAAGCAATTTGCCTTTATAGAAATCAGTAAGCATTTGCTCGGCTTGCTCTTTTGTAATTTTAAAAGGCAAAACTAAGTCAGGCTCTACCATTCCGCTTATATTGTCCGAAAGCACAATCGGATTACCGCAGTACATACACTCAGTCGCAACAGTATCTCCCGCAACTACCTCTGCACCGCAAGAAGTACAGGAAAATCCCGCTTGATTTTCCACTTGTGGCCTCTCTTTTACAAAGCCCTCTACCTTCCAGTTAATTCTACTTGGAGGAGGTGCATCCATATCAATCCCACTGTCATCTTCCTGTTTTTGGTGTTCTTTAAAAAACTCTTCAGGATATTCACTATCGCAAGAATCACACACAAGCAGCTGTTTCGCTGGATCAAACTCTAGCGGTGCACCACAAGAAGGACACTGATATTTTAAAATATCTTCACTCAATTTTCTATCTCCTATCAATTATTTTTTGTCGTTATCGTCAAACACATCGCCGCATTCAGGGCAGAACTTAGGCGGATTTTTTGGGTCTTCTGGTTCAAAACCGCATTTGTCGCATTTATACAGTGGAGCACCTTCTGGCTTCTTCCCTCCACATTCAGGGCAAAACTTGCCTTTATTAACGGCTCCACAAGAACAGGTCCATCCGTCCGCTTCTGGCTTTTTGTTACCGCATTCATTGCAGAATTTGCCCAAATTTCCTGTTTTTCCGCAAGAACAAGTCCATCCATCTGCACTTGGTGCTACTGGTGCTTGTTGTTGTACAGGTTGTGGCTGAGCCGGCTGTTGATATTGTTGCTGAGGTTGTTGATACTGCTGTTGTTGTCCCATTGCAAATAAATTAGCCGCATTCGCACCACCTGCTCCTTGTGCCATGTTCATTCCCATGAAGCCCATCATCGGTCCTGCGCTTTGATTTGCCGCCGCACTTTGCATGGCTTCTGCCTGAGCACCAACAAGGTGAGCTGCCGCCATATTTGGATTTCTAAAAGTAGCATTTCTTTGAAGCTCTTTAATCATATCCTCGTCTTCTTCAGAAGCTTTTACTGACGAAACGCCAAAAGAGTGAATCTTAATTCCTCTTAATTCGCCCCATTTTTTAGATAGAACTTCATTAAGCGCATCGGCAAGCTCCATAGTGTGTCCAGGCAAAGAGCTATATCTTATTCCCATATCAGAAATTTTGGCAAAGGCTGGCTGTAAAGCCGTCATAAGTTCGCTTTTAAGCTGTCCCGCAATTTCATCTCTTGTAAAATCATCGGAAATATTACCACACACATTTGTATAAAATAGAAGTGGATCTATAACTTTAAACGAATATTCGCCGTGACAACGAATCGAAATGTCTATATCTAGTCCGATATTTCTATCCACAACTCTAAAAGGAACAGGACTTGGCGTACCGTACTTATTTCCCATCACTTCTTTCGTATTGAAATAGTAGATTCTTTGGTCTTTTCCCGCTTGACCGCCAAAGGTAAATCTTGCACCGATATTTTTAAACGTGCTCATTATAGACTCGCCTAAATCGCCATTAAATATAGACGGCTCTGTAGATGAATCATAGGTAAACTCACCTGGCGAAGCACAAAACTCTGTAACTTTTCCGTTGTCTACAATAATCATACACTGTCCGTCGGCAACTGCTATGACAGAGCCGTTTGATATGATATTCTCATCACCTTTCGTATTTGAACTTCTTCCTGTGACTCTTTTTTGACCTTTACTTACAAGGACTTCATTAGGAAGTGATTCGCAATAAAAAAATTCCTTCCACTGATCTGCAAACACTCCACCGACAGCACCTGTAATCGCTTTAATTAAACCCATAATCCATCCTCCTAAACTTTAAATTATAATTGTATATATTTTAACATATTATCAGTGTAAATTCAACTGTAATTATTAAAACACAATTATTAAAATTTGTTTTTATTTGACAATAATTCATATTTATAATATAATTTCTAAAAATAAGGAGGAGTAACTTAAATGGAACAAACAATATCAACAGGTCGAAAGATTTCGGCAATAATAGCAACTATGGCAATTCAGCTATGCCTTGGTGTCGCATACATATGGAGCGTTTTCCAAAGCGGTATAGCTAAAACAGTTTTTGAGGGTGACAATGTTTCGGCCGGTCTTGCATATTCAATGCTGCTTGCGGTTTTGGCATTTGGAAGTCTTGCCGGTGGAATTTTAGTTAAAAAGATAACTTTAAGATACGTCGTACTAATAGGTGGCGTAGTTTTATTTTCTGGATTTTTCCTAGCGTCATTCGCTTCAGCAGGCAATGGATTTATTATTTGGCTAGGCTATGGTCTTTTAGGTGGCCTTGGAATGGGATTTGCCTATTCTCCGACTATTTCGGCGGCGCAAAAACTTTTCCCTTCAAAAAAAGGTCTTGTAACGGGTCTTATCGTGGCTTCTCTTGGCTTAGGCGGATTAGTATTTACACCTATAGTCGAAACTTTAATCGCATCGTACGGCGGTAACGGAGTCGGTGAACTACCAACACTTAGAATTTTATCTTTTATTTTCTTAGCTGTTTGTACCATCGGTTCATTCTTCTTAATCACACCTAAAGAGGAAACATCTGTACTATCAAATGGTGAGAAAAAAGAGTCAAACTTTGCAATTCTTAAGAATGTCAATTTTTATTTAATTGCATTTGCTATGATGCTAGCTTGTATCGGCGGCCTTATGATGATAGGCTTTGCAAAACCTATTGCCATCGGAAGAAACATGGCTGAAACAGCAACAATCGGCGTTTTGATGATTTCTATCTTTAATGCAGTTGGTAGACTTACATGGGGAGTTGTTTCCGATAAACTAGGAAGATACAACACACTCTTCATCTTAATGGTAGGCTCTGGAGTTTTAACCTTGCTAGTTAACTTTGTAAGCGGATATTTAATCTATGTTTTGATAGGCGCTATCGGATTTTTCTACGGTGGACTTTTATCTACATTCCCAACACTTACCGCCGAGGTTTTTGGAGCTAAAAACATGGCAACTAACTACGGCTTTGTCCTAATCGGATTCGGAGCTGGTGCTATTATCGCTTCAAACGTTGCTGGTTTCTTTGTAAACTCTGCTACAGATGCAGCTACTGGACTTATCAACGTTGATTTGATTTTCCCAGCTTTTGCCATTGCGGCGGCTTGCTCTGTCGTGGCTCTTCTACTAATTTTTGTACTTAAAAAGAAAGCTTCTTCGAGCAAATAATCTATATATTCAGCGTAAAGAGTTTAGGTAAATCACCTAAACTCTTTATTAATTTTTTATGAATAATTAATGTACATTTTATTTGACAAAATTACTTTACTATGATAAAATTTCTATAGGTTTATTTATTTAGAGCGACAGAATAATTTGAGAAATTCGCAAAATTGAAAGGATGATTTAAAATGCAAAACAACAAAACTGCAAAAATCAGTTCGCCTGCTAAAATTACTTCGCTTTTTCTAGCCGTGATAATGCTTTTAGCATTACTAGTTCAGCCCACATTTTTTAGTGCAGATGCTACTACCGCTGTCGATGTAGACTTTGGAGACTACGAGATAGGTTCTCTTAATGCTCCAACGAATCAGTATATTGAGTTTAAAAGTGCACATGATGGTGAAATCTTTTTACCCGAGCTTAATGTAATGCCAGACTATGACTCTGATTTTTCATTACAGTTGTATACTGGTGAAGAAGCAGTTACCGCCACCACCATAATTCTTGATGAGAACGATACGCCTTATTCAATAAGTTCAGATACTATGTTTAATGTCCCTGGAACCTACCTAAACAAAGGCGATACCGTTACTTATTTAGTTCATGTAAACAACTTAACTTATATCGAAGGTGAGAGTGTTGATACTATTACATTCGAGTATCAATACAATGATACACTGTATAAAACTTCTGAAATCACCACCAGAATTAACATAGTGAACCCATATCCAGGAAAGGATTTAATTACACATTTAGAATTGATGGATTTAACTCCTGTTTCTGATATGCCTCTACTTTCTGATTCAGACATTGCCGTTAGCTTTATGAATGCCATTTATACCGATACAGGAAAGCATTTAAGCCCTAATCCTGAAGTGGTTTTATATGCACCTACAATAGATTGGTATGAAGGAGAGAAAGTTGATAGCACAAAAATGATAGCAGATGGAACTATAACAAAAGCAAATAGCACCTATACTGCAAAAACTACTTTCACCGTAAAAGATGATAATTTTAGATTTACCCCTAACATTATTTATTTTCTCGCCTATCCTAATACCGCTTACACGTCAAAAATTACACTTTCTGACGACGGTAAAACTTTAGAAATGACTTTTACCTACCTAACAGGTGGTGAACTTCAAAAAGCTACAATAGATATGAATGCCCCTACCGTAGGTTTAGATTTAATTAATAGCAAAATATACTTAACAACTTCACCAGTTGACTTTTTTGAATACAACTATTTAACAGGCTTATATATCAACAATACTATGGAAGCCATTAGCAAAGATACAGATTTAAGCAAACTCACAATGGTTCCCTATTTATACACGCACAAGTTTGAATCTGGCAATAACTATGTCTTTACATTTGATTGTTCTGTTAACTCAAAATACACTTTAGACGAAAACTTTATGTTTGAGATTGCTCAAGATTTTAAAGGTGAAATTGCATATTTCGAAACTACAGACTCATATGGTCAAAAAATATTTAAACTATATGTCGAGTTCCCAGCCGATACTCTAATTCCTGCCGACACATATAAACAAGGTACAGCCGTAACCACAAAACCTTCTGATTTATCTAAGCAAGAAACACCTTTAGCAATTATTCCCGAAAGCTCTTTACCTAAACTTCCTTGGGGAGAAACTGTTAAAGCTGAAGATATCGGAATATTTGTAAGTACTAATCTTGCTACAACAGACAAAGCTACTCTAGAAACTTTTGCTAAGGATAGCAAGCTTGAAAACATGGTTTACTTAGATATTTCCTTACATTATGTTCAGTTGGAACAAGGATTTTTTAGCATAGAGCTAAATGGTCCTGCAGATATATTTATTCCAAATTCACAACTTGGTGCTTTAGCAAACAGTACAAAGGCTTTAACTGTTGCTCATCTTAAAGATGACGACACTATAGAGACTCTTGCTACTGAAAGAGTTGCTGGCGGTATCATCATCAAAGGTATAACAAGCCTTTCACCATTCATGTTAGGTGAAGCTATATCGACAGCACCAACAACATCTCCAACAACTTCTCCCGCAGTGCCACAAACAGGCGACAGTCCGATTTCATTTATCATATTTGTACTCTTTGGCATTTCACTAGTTGGAATCACTCTTATCTTAGTTTCTTTAAGAGTTAAGAAAAACAATAAATAATTTAACATCTAAAAACTCGGTGTAAAAGCCGAGTTTTTTTATATATTAAAATTGCTATTTAGAAAAATATTATATTGACTTTAATAATATACAGGTGTATACTATTATTATAAAATATACAAGTGTACATTATTAATGGAGGAAATATGAGTTATATAGAATTTAAAAATGTAAAAAAGACTTACCATGTAGGTGAAGTTGACATCAAAGCTTTAGACGGTGTCGATTTCAGCATAGAAAAAGGCGAACTGGTCATCATCGCTGGCGCTTCCGGTGCCGGAAAGAGTACTATTCTTAACATTTTAGGTGGAATGGATTTATGCTCTTCGGGTGAGATTTTGGTAGATGGAAAGCGAATTGATACCGCAAATGAAAAGGAACTTACAGAATATAGGCGCTATGATATCGGCTTTGTATTTCAGTTTTACAATTTGGTGCAAAATTTAACTGCTATTGAAAACGTCGAACTGGCAACTCAAATTTGTAACAACCCTTTTGATGTGAATGAAACCATCGAGCAAGTCGGTTTAAGCGATAGAAGGGATAACTTTCCATCTCAGCTTTCAGGTGGTGAACAACAACGTGTCGCAATAGCAAGGGCGCTTGCAAAAAATCCAAAACTTCTTTTGTGTGACGAGCCTACAGGCGCACTCGACTACAATACAGGCAAGCAGATTTTAGCACTTTTACAAGACAGTTGTAAAAAACTTAACATGACTGTCGTTATTATCACTCACAATCTATCTCTTTGCCCTATAGGCGACAAGGTTATTAAGGTTAAAAACGGAAAAATTTCATCTGTTGAATCAAACGACAATCCTGTATCTGTAGAGGAGATTGAGTGGTAAGATGAAAAACAAATTATTTTTAGACTTAATAAGAACTATAAAAAAGTCATTTGGCAAGTATATCACCTTGCTCTTAATTGTCCTTTTAGGTGTTTCATTTTTTTCAGGAATGCTTTCAATTTCTGCTGCAATGGGTCAAAGTGTAGACAGGTATGTAGACGAATATAATTTGTTTGATTTTCAGATTTACTCAAATTATGGTTTTAGCACCGACGACATTGAAGCTTTAAATGAACTTGATGAAAATTTAAGTGTACAAGCTGGATATTTGCTAGATGCCGAAGGCTCTTTTGGCGAAACCGACTATGTGTTTAGGCTGGAATCCTTTGATTTAGAAAACGACATAAACAAGGTTAATTTAGTAGAAGGCAGATACCCTGAAAATCCAAATGAAGCGCTGGCTGAAATACCAAGTGGATTATTTGTCACTCCGAAAATTGGCGAGACAGTTAGTATCCACAGAGCCTCTATGGAGCTTGACGACGTACTTTTAGAAACAGAATTTGAAATAGTAGGAATTGTTTCAACACCAAACTACATGAGTCAGGAAAAGGGCTTTAGCACACTTGACAATCTAACCTTAAGTTCGTTTTTATACGTTCCAAACGAAAGTTTTAAGGGTGATTTTTACACTACTGTATATGTAAAAAGTGAAAAAGCAGAAAGCTTAGATTCTTTTTCTGTTTCTTATGAAGAGCAAACTAAAATTGACGAAGAAATCCTTGCAGATTTTGCCGAAACTCAGCAAGGAAAAAACGCTGAAACAATTAAATCCGATGCTACAAAAGAGTATCAGGACGGCTTGAACGAGTATCAAGACGGCTTATCTGAATTTGAAACCGAGATAGAAAATGCACAAAAGAAAATTGACGACGGATTTACTGAAATCAATAATGCCGAAACGGAAATTAACAACTCAATATCGGAGCTTAATTCTTCAAAAGATCAATTAAGTGCACTTCCTACAAGTTCTCAAACTTCAGCGGCACTTTCTGAAATTGAAGCTACTTTAGCCGTTTTAGAAGAGAATAAAGCCGAGCTTGAGTTATCTAAATCAGATCTTGAAACTTCACAAACCGAACTTAATGAGCAAAAAGAAGAAGGGCAAAATGAGCTTGACGATGCCTTAAGCAAGCTTCAAGAGGCTGAAACTGAAATTAGTGAGCTTGAAGACGGCAAATGGACAATTCTTACCCATGATGAGCATTATTCCATGACGACCTATAAAGACACTGTAAATCAAATGCAAGTCATCGGACTCATCTTCCCTATTTTCTTCTTTCTTGTTGCGGCTCTCGTGTGCCTTACAACCATGACAAGAATGGTGGACGAGCAAAGAGGTCAAATAGGTGTATTAAGAGCACTTGGATACAGCAGGCTTTCTTGTGCTTCAAAATACTTACTCTATGCACTAAGTGCAACCATCATTGGAGGTCTAATAGGAGCTTTGGTCGGGGTAATGTTATTCCCTCCTATAGTCTTCACTACTTGGGGTATTATCTATAACTTGCCCGCACTTAGCTTTGATTTCCCATGGTTTAACATGCTTCTAGCGATAGGAATTTTTGTAGTTGTTATGGGCCTTACCACTTTTAGCGCTATTAGAATTGAAACCAAAGATGTCGCAAGTAATTTACTAAGACCTAAGGCTCCTCCTGCCGGTAAAAAAGTATTTTTAGAGAAAATCTCTTTTATATGGAAGCGCCTTTCCTTTACTAACAAGGTAACTGCTAGAAATATCATAAGATATAAAAAGCGATTTTTCATGACTATCACAGGTATCGCGGGCTGTACTTGCCTACTTGTAAGTGGGTTTGGAATGAGCAGCTCTATAGGCTCAATCGGTTCTTTGCAATACGATGATTTAACCCTTAACGATGGTCTAATCATGACCGAAGAAGGTACGGATGAAAACGATTTTAACGAGCTTGTTTCATCTGTAAATTCGCTTGACAGCAGTATTAGTGCTATTGCGATCACCAGTTATGCGACTAAACTTACCTTTAATTCTGGCGAAGCTGTCGGATATGTTCAAGTTTTTGAAAATGATGAGAAACTTAAAGAAATGAATGTTGTTAGAGAAAGAAACGGTAAAACCGAACTATTTCTTGACGATAATTCGATTTTGATAAGCGAAAAACTTTCTGAACTTATCGGCGCAAATGTAGGCGATGAAGTTTTAATTGAAAGCAACAATGAAGAAAGTGAAAGTGTAGTAATTGGCGGAATATATGAAAAATATATCAATCATGAAATATACATGAGCGATGCATGTTATGAAAATTTATTTGGCGAATCTATCAGCGATAATGCGGTAGTATTCAGTAGTGATCTTGATGAAAATGTATTTGAAGAAAAAGCCTTAGCTCTTCCAAACGTCATCGGAATAAGCTTTAACAGTGCTATTTCTTCAAGCTTTGAAAACATATCTGAAAGTATGAATATTGTTATTATCATAATAATTATATCGGCGGCTTCACTGGCTTTCGTTGTTCTTTCTAACCTTGCAAACATTAACATTAGCGAAAGAAAAAGAGAAATTGCAACATTAAAAGTTCTAGGATTTAGGCATAAGGAAACTAAAGAGTATATCTTTAAAGAGAGTTTAATTATCACCTTATTCGGTGCACTTTTGGGCTCGGGTTTAGGTGTAATCGCACACAACTTTATAATAACTCAAGTAGAAATGGACTTTTTAATGTTTATTCGAATCGTTTCATTTGACAGTATTATTTATTCGGTAATCTTAACCTTTGTCTTCTCTATTTTCGTAAATAGATTTATGCTGTCAAAACTTAAAAAAATTGACATGATAGAATCACTTAAAAGTGTAGAATAGAGGTAAAAATGGCACAAGTATTAAAAGAAACTCAACGGAACAATATTCTCAACGCTGCAAAGCATGAGTTTTCTGAAAACGGCATTAAAGCTACCTCCATGCGTTCTATTGCAAGAAAAGCAAACATGACCGTGGGAAATTTATATCACTATTACAGTAGTAAAAACGACATATTAAACGCAGTGATTTCTCCAGTTATAACTCAACTCAGAAGTGTTTCTTCACTGTTCTTACCAAGCGATCCAAATATATTATCAGGTAATAACAATTTCATTTTCGAAGAAGACTCGCTTAAAATTCTCTTGTCAAATTTAGCTGATACACTCACCGAACTTGAAGATCAGTATACATTAGAAATGATAATTTTAACCAATGATGAAGAGACCAATAAACATCACAATTTATGGCTTTACATGATAATGCAGGAAGTTTTTAAGCAAAGCAAACCTAACTTTATCAAGACTCAAAACCAACTTGAAATAATTGCTTCCATGACTGCAAAGGCAATTTTTTCAGGACTTCGTGAAGGATTTAAACTTAAATCCACTCGCTATATTGAAAAAGAAGAATTTAGAGCTATTTTGAGATTCTATATTTTACAATCAGTATTCTTTGTTAGGTTTAAAGAGGAGGAATTGACATGAATATATGCATTTTTGGTGCTACTGGAAAAACAGGTGCTATCTTACTAAAGCTACTGTTAAGCGGAGGTCATCATGTCACAGCAGCGGTAAGAACCCCCACTAAAGTTACTTTACAGCATGAAAATTTAGATATCAAGGCAGTCGACTTATTCAATACAGAAAGTATAAAAAACACTCTTACCAAAGCAGATTTGGTTATTTCATGCCTTGGTGGTGATGCAAATAATAAATCCACACTTCTAAGCGACATGATAAAGAATATACTAACTGCTATGAAATCATCTGATGTAAAGTCGATTTTTTATATTGGCTCTGCTGGAATACACGGGGAAATGCCGGGTATTGTTTCAAAGATAATTGTTAATTTGTTTTATAAAAATGCGATTTCAGATCACAAAATTGCAGCTGAAGCTATAATGAACAGTGGATTTAACTATCTCATTATGCGCCCTTTGTCCTTATTTGATGGTGATATGACTAAAAAATATCGACTATCTTACGATAGTGTTCCAAAAGGCGGTAGTAAAATCTCAAGAGAAGATTTAGCGTATTTTTTAAGTGAAGCTGTAGGCAAAAATGAATATGCAAATAAATCAATTTGCATTTGTTATTAAATCAATACTAAAAAAGTAGGGTTGTAAATTTACAATCCTACTTTTTATTTTAATTTTTTCTTAATCTTACAGTCATAATTATCGGTGTTTTATCTCCCTCAAACGGAACTTCATAAAAACCATCAAGAACAAACCCTGTACTAAAGGCTAGGTTGAAAATATCACCTAGCGAGCGGTGATAGTAGTTTTGAAACACTGGCTGCCCCTCTATTGCTACGCCTTTATTAATGCAGCTTGAAAAATAGTCTTGATTTTCATAAGTAAAGCAGGGATGATGAGTCGCAAAAACAAATATACCACCATCACCTAACATCTCGTAAACCGCCTTGAATAAAGGCGATATTTCAGAAATATCCATTATCGCCATATTAGAGACGGCTTTTGTAAACGCTTTTCCCCTTTTAAGTTTAAGCAATTCACTATAGTTTGTAGCATCGCACACTTGAAAATCCACCTTATCAAGCACGTCTTTTCTTCGTTCAATGGCAAGCTGAATCATTTTAGAACTGTAGTCAAACGCAAGTACTTTTGCCCCTTGTTTTGCCATTCTTGACGAAAAATTCCCGTTACCGCAGGCTATATCAAGTAGAAAATCACTTTCATTTATTTCAAGCAATTTTTCTACATTTGGTCTTACAATATCACGGTGAAAATAATTGGACTCATCCCCCATATATGTATCCCAAAATTCTGCGTTTTCTTCCCAAGCTTTTAAGCCATTTTCTTTAAAATCCATTTACTCCCCTCACAATTCAATTTTGATTAATTTTATCACAATTTTGCGAAAATGTCACCTTAAAACTTAAATTTACCTATCGACTTTTTAGTTTATTTCTGCTAATATTAAATAAATATACTTATCATATTACAAAATTCTGGAGTGAAAAAAGTGAGCTATATAATAAGAAAATTACCGACAAAGACAAAGCATCCGTACTTGCACTCGGGCGAAAAATAGTAGATGTATACGAGCGCACTCACCTTGGTGATGAAATAGCAGATAAATATATAGATAGCGGTGCTTGTGACAGTGATTTAAGCAAAATTTATGACAACGCCACTGTTATTTTAGACGATGAAACGGTGATAGGTTTTCTGTTTACCCATGAAAACGAGATACAGGGACTCTCTGTAGATGTGACGTACTGGGGTAAGGGTATAGCACAAAAGCTAATTGCCTATGCCTCGCAAAATCTGTTTGTAGGTTATGACGAGATAAGGCTTGAGTGCTTTGTTACTTCCCCTCGTGCCAATAAATTTTATCAGAAAATGGGCTTTGAAATCTGTGGTATCGTAGAGGGTGATGGTGGAAAAAGAAATATTTACAAACGCAAAATCAGCGGCAATCTAACACCGAAAGAAACACTTTTAAACTGGATAGATGTTTTTAACAACTCAGATGCAAACGCACTCAGCAAGTTTTACGCAGATGATGCGGTAAATCATCAGGTTGTTACAGAGCCTGTTATCGGCAAAAAGGCGATTTTTGAGATGTTCAAAGCTGAGTTTTCAACTGCCGAAATGGTGTGTATTCTTGATAATATTTTTATAGATAAAAACTTTGCCATAATGGAATGGAAAGACCCGAAAGGCTTTAGGGGCTGTGGATTTTTCAATATTGTAGATGGTAAAATTGTCTTTCAGCGTGGATATATGGACAAACTAAGTTTTCTTAAACTGAACGGCTTGCCGATAGAGTGAGATTGAGAAATGCCTATGGAGAATTTTCAATCAAGCAGCAAAAAATTCAGCTTCACGCAAACTATCTACAGTGGTAGCGGTGGCGGGGCTTATCTCCCTGTACCTATTGATACCAAGAAAAATTTGGCAGAGGACGGTTCCATCCGCTATAGCATTGGCGACTGCGTGACTGTTACGATAGAGATTTTACCAAAAAAACTAAAATTATAGGGGACTTAAAATGAGCGAACACAGTATTTATACCTTCAAATGGAATAAAATGAGAAGTCTATATATAGCAAAAGCAGAACGAAAAAACAGGACAAAATCCGAAGTGGATGAAATAATCTGCTGGCTTACAGGCTATTCACATGACGAACTTGATGCAATGAGCAATGATACCGACATGACAAATTTCTTTGAACATGCACCAATGTTAAATCCAAACCGAATACTCATAAAAGGTTCTGTCTGCGGTATAAAAATAGAAACGATTAACGAGCCTATAATGAAAGAGATTCGCTATCTTGATAAGCTTATTGATGAACTATCTAAGGGCAAGGCGATTGATAAAATTTTGAGGAAGTGAGTACAATGATAATCAGTGCAACAAGGCGCACCGACCTTCCCTCTTTTTACGGCGAATGGTTTGTAAATCGTCTAAAAGAGGGCTATGTGCTTATTCAAAACCCCTACAATACTAACCGATTCTCTAAAGCCTATCTTACGCCAAACGATGTAGATATTATTGTATTTTGGACGAAAAATCCAATACCATTTTTGAAGTATCTACCCGAGATTGACCACATGGGTTACAGCTACTATTTTGAGTTCACTCTCACACCTTACAGCAAGGAAACAGAGCGAAATTTACCCGATAAAGAAGTGCTTCTTGATACTTTTGTAAACCTTTCAAAAAAGCTTGGCAAGCACCGCATGGTCTGGCGTTACGACCCTATAATTATTGATGAAATTTATACTATTGAATATCATCAAGAGCGTTTTTCCTACATGGCAAGTAGGCTTAAAGACAGTACCGAACGCTGCGTTATAAGCTTTGTTGACAGCTATAAAAACGTGATGTCCAGAATGGGTAAAGACCCAGCTTATCTTATGACAAAGCAAAACATCCACAAACTGATGAAAATTTTTTCAGAAACCGCCAATGAAAACAGATTTGAGATTTACACCTGTGCCGAAAAAATCGACATTGAAAAGTACGGGATAAGACATGGCGCTTGCATTGATAAAAGTATTATCGAAAAGGTTTTAGGGTATAGTATCACAGATACTAAGGACAAAAATCAGCGCCCAGAATGTCTTTGTCTTGAAAGTATTGACATCGGAACGTATAATTGTTGTGCTAATGGTTGTGAATATTGTTACGCACTGCAAAGTGAAAAATCAGCTCTTGCCAATATAAAAAGGCACAATCCTTTATCTCCTACTTTAATAGGTGAAGTGGATACAAGTGCAATTATTACCGAGCGAAAAAGAGATAGTGTTGTTATAAATCAGTTGTCATTTTTCTAAAAAGCACTTATTTTCAATTTTAATAAATTTATAATTGAGAGTGTCAATTTTGCCACTCTCGAAATTAATTTAATTATAACTGATATAATTGAATTGCAAATATCACATATTACTTCTTTGAATAACAAAGGTAAAAAGAAAGGTTGATGGCAATGAAAATTTTATCAAATGTATCACTATTACTTATTATTTCACTAATATTTGTTACACTTAGCGCTTGTAGCACGGGAGGAGATGTATCTAGTTCGCAATCCTCTACCACTTCCGAATCAAAAGTTGAGAGTGAGTCGGATAATAGCTTTCCAAAGACAATAGTAGGCTCATGGGATTGTAAGGGACGTGAGTACAGCCTTATCTTTTTTGAGGATGGAAACCTTGAATATCATAGTTCAATTCAAACTGAAACTGGCACCTATACTTATAATCCGAGCAACGGTGAATTTGAACTTACTTACACATATATGCCAGAAGGTTTTAACAAACAAAGTGGTTTTATACGAGAGGAAGGCACCATTTACATAGAAAAAAATGAAGAAATTGACACTCTAGTTAGTGTAGAACAAATATCTTATAAAGAGCCTGTTCTTGCAAATCCGATTGTCGGATTTTGGGACAATGCTGAGATTCGCACAACTATGATTTTCGGTGAAGATGGCACTTATGAGCTAAGAGAAGAAGACAGCATAGAGTACGGATCATATGTGGTTGATGAAGCTAATAATACCTTTACTTTATTACGTCCATCTGGAGAAGAAAGAGGTGGAAATTATGACGAAACTGTACTTTATATAAATGGTTTTGGCGGATATTTTTATACAACATTATCTCCAGGGTTCGGATTGACACAAGAAACAACACCTGACAGCAGTGCATTACAGCAGTCATATCCTTCTACAATCGTAGGCCCTTGGGACAACAATGACGCTGAATTCAGCATATCTTTTTATGAAAGTGGAAGATTTATTTTAGCCTCTATTTGGAGCACTCAAAGCGGAACTTATACTTATAATTCTACTACAGGCGAAATATCACTTACTAGCGAATCAAACCCGATAGAGTATTCTGTAAAATATGGCTATGTCAATGAACTTGGACAGATTAATTTAAACGAAGGCACTGAATCTGGTATTTACCATCAATCTACCAATGCACTTTATACCGAGGGCTTTCGTCAAAATATGATAAACAATGCTTGGAATAATCATGAGCACGCTTGGAGTTTAGAATTTTCTGATGAAGGAGCTTATCAAATACTTTCAAATCACAATAGTGAAAGCACCGGAACTTTTGAAGTTAATAATAGCAGCGGAGATTTTGTGCTTACAGACTTATCTGGAAACTTGATAACAGGACACTTTAGAGAAAATATTATTATATTAGACGGTTTATCTGGCACTGGAGAGTTCTATTCACATTCCGATGCATTGTATAACGGAGTGATTGATAGTGGAGCATAAGCGATTATGAGAAGAAAAAGAGAAAAAAGGCCCTTTACACCTCCTCCAGAGTTACAACATTTTTTTGATACCAAAGAGGCATTATTAGAACGAAAAAAAGAACTGGTAAACAAAAGAAGAGACATAGATGCCACTCTTTCACTGCGATTTATCATAATTATTCTTTTATTTGGACTAATTGCCTTTATCATCGCCCAGTTTTTCCCCGATTACGACTGGCTACTATTACCACTTTTATTAGTCCCCATACTTTTACTTATTCCTATACCTTTTTTTAAGAGGATAGGTGCAGTAAATGATATAAAAAAGCTTCGAAGTGAATTTAAGCGCCTTGGTATAGAGTACAAAGCGGCATATAAAGACTTTTTTATACGCTATAGCTCAAACACTACAGATCCAAACCATATTATCGGAGACCCCCACTATCATACAGCAGAAGGAGACCAGTGCGATTGGAACGGAACAGCCTCAAACTGGGACGATGGCGATGGTACTTGGGATGGTGACGGTGGCTTTGACGGTGACGACGGCTGGGGTGATGGCGACGGCGGCTGGGACAGCGGTGGCGGTGACGGCGATGGCGGCGGTGACGGCGGCGACTGCGATGGTGATGGCGATTAAACTTATTCAAATAAAAATTTGAACTTTTCAAACTTAAAGTGTATAATTATATTTATTACTAAACTATGTTATTTCAAAGAAAGTGGGTATATATGAAAACTTTCTACATCAAAATTAAGAAAAGATATTTTGATAATGATGATTTTCGCCTGCAGATATTCAACCTGTTTGCATTCGCTGGAATTTGTATTTCTTTAATCATGACAATTCATGCGCTTGTTATGCAAACAGGTTTACTTGACACGATTATAAAAGCTTTTTCGGGTGTATTTACGCTATTTATGGTACTACTCATTGAGAAAACAAAAAGATATCAGCTCGTATATTCCATCACGATTTTTATAGTATTCATTTTGTTTTTTACTGCCATGTTTTTCACTGGAGGTGGCTATTATGGTGGTATTACGTCTTTCTTTGTTTTTGCCGTGGTTTTCACCACATGCATGATTGATGGAAAAGCCATGTTTTTTATGGTGATTTTAGAACTACTCCTATACACTTCTCTTTGTGTAGTCGATTATCTATATTTAGATTTAACTAGCCTCTTCGAAAGCGAATTCGACTATTTTTCAAGCATTTTAGTATGTCTACTCGCCTCTTCTTTAGCCGTAGGAGTTACCACATATAGGCAAGTAAAACTATATAAAACACAACAAGCAAAACTTGATGAAAAAAATATGCTACTAGCTCAAATCAGCAAGAGCAAAACAGAATTTTTAGCAAACACTTCACATGAAATGCGCACACCTCTAACTGTTATTTCCATAAACATTCAAACCGTCACGAGACTACTTAATTATGCACAGGAAACAAGCGAAAACACTGAAATGTCAGAGCTTTTAACCGATGCACAAGAAGAGATAATGCGTCTTAGCAGAATTGTGGGCGGAATGCTTTCTTTAAATGCAATGAGCGAACAAGATGAACGACACAGGGTAGATTTTTCAGCACTTCTACTTAACACCACCGATATGCTAAAACTTGTTTTCTCAAAAAACAACAATAATATTATTTTAGAGCAGCGAGAAAAACTCACTGCTTTTTGTGATGCAGATTTGATGTCGCAGGTGCTGATAAATATTTTACAAAATGCAAATCACCATACAACAAACGATACTATTAGAATTTCGGCATTTGCTGAAAAAGGGATGATTAATGTGCAAATAAAGGATAATGGATGTGGAATTTCTTCTGAAATTTTACCTAAGGTATTTGAGCGAGGTGTTTCAAACGGTGGCACTGGCTTTGGTTTGTATCTTTGCAAAACCGTTATTAATTCACACGGCGGAAATATTTGGATTGAAAGTGAAGAAAATAAAGGCTGTGCTGTTTATATTACTCTTCCTATCTATCAAGGACAATTTGAGCAAAACGAGGAGAATAACACATGAACAAAGATAAAAAAGGTAAAAGAATCTTGCTTGTGGAGGATAACGAAAAAATACTTAAAGGTAACAAACGCATGCTTTCTTGGGAAGGTTACATCGTAGATACCGCTACCACTATTGAAGAAGCAAGATCATGTATAAATGCCAACACTCCTCATATAATTATTCTTGACATTATGCTTCCTGACGGAAACGGATTAGATTTTATGAAAACACTTCGAAAAAGTACTGTTTCAGGCATACCGATATTGCTATTGACTGGACTTGTAGCACCAGAAGATATGATTAAAGGTTTGTCTGAAGGCAGCGATGATTACATGACAAAACCCTATGATTTTCCAGTCTTGCTAGCTAGGATAGAGGCTCTTTTAAGACGTTCAATGAGGGTTCCAGAGTTTTTTGAAAACGACTCACTTACACTTGATGTCACTGCCGATATTGCCACTCTTAACGGTGTAGATTTACTGCTTACACAAAAAGAATTTGCGACACTACTTATTTTAATGCAAAATACAGGTCGGTATGTTGACGGCGAATACCTTTATGAGAGAGTATGGAAAATGCCTTATGCGGAAAATAATAACGCTTTAAAAAGCACTATTAAACGCCTTCGTACAAAACTTCATGACAGTGGCTATTTAATAGAATGGTCACGAGATGAAGGATATATTTTTTCTAGAACTTGAGTTATTATAAAACAATTAAAACCTTGTTTCCACTTAACAAACAGTGGAAACAAGGTTTTTTGTGTTCAATCTAAAGTAAGGCACTTTAGAAATCTTCGAAATCATTTTTTATATTACACTTGATTTTATGAAGCATGTCAAATATTTGTCTGAAAAAAACATAGATTTATTCTTTGTGTCACTGAATAAATCTGACAAATATTACTCTCAAACTATGATGTATAACGACTATACAATTAATGATATACTACATAATAAATGAAACCTCTGACACTGGTAAAAGGTATATAAATCATAAAGATACAGGTAATCTGATTTTACTTTTTGTTAGCCGTAATATCTTAGCTATATCCAGTTTCAATTATGATTCAATTAAACTGCTCCCTAAATTTATGAGCTTGCTTATAGGCAGTTATTTTTCGCATACATTCTTTCTACTTGCAATAAAGTTCCTTTAAGTCTTGCATTATTTTAAATATTCGTTCATCTTTAATACTGTAAACCACAGTTTGAGCCTTTTTGTCATAGTCTAAAATTCCGTTAGCTTTTAATATTGCAAGATGCTGCGATATTCCTGACTGCGTAATCGGCAGTTTTTCAAGCAAAGCCGAAACACTCATAGGTTCATTTACAAGTTCGCACAAAATTAGCAATCTGTTTTCATTTGCAAGCACCTTCAATAAACCACTAACTTCTTTTGCTTTCTCTTTCATTTCTTCCATCTTTATTTCCTCCGTTTTTTAATTTACAAATTCCTTGTGTCATTGTTCCCATAGGGCAATAAACACAAAAACTTCTGGGTTTAAAAAATAGCATTGTTACAATCCCAATAATAGTTGAGGTGAGCATAACGCTATAAAACCCAAATGCATATTGAGCAATCCAAGGTGCAACACTAACTGTGTTTGCAAATTCCCAAGGCACATTAAACGTCCAAAGCAATGTAACAACTTCCGATAAATCTCTTCTTCCTACAAACACAAGATATGTTGTAAAAACCATGCTTAAAAACATCACCATGAAAAATATTAAAAAAGCATACCTAAAATAATTTGTGCGAACAAACTTTGGCAGTGGTTTATTGCGAGAGAGCTTTGCACCTAAACGTGCAAAAAACTGTCCTCTACCACAGTATTTGTGACAGTAGCTTTTATTACCAAAAATGACAGCAGTTGCGAGTGGAGTTAGAAAAAATACCATCCCTATCCAAGCGAAAAGAATGTTAAAAAAGCCTAAAACGAAATAAGAAATTTCTACAATCCATAAGTAATCATACCATTTTTTATTTTTCATATTCCACCTCACGAGCTATAATTTCAATTACAGATGCAGGGCAGATTTTACTACACTTGCCACAGCCTACACATATTTCAGTGTTTACATTTGCCTTTACTCCGTTTGTTATTTTAATCGCCCCAAATGGACACTCTCTGATACATGTGCCGCAAGCAACACATTGACTCCCAATCTTTGCTACTTTTTTATTTCTCATAACATCAACCTCATTTACAGTATATTAGCAATTACTAATATACTGTATTTTGGTTCAAATGTCAAGTAAAATATTTCTGCATTAATTTCTTATGTCTCATGTGAAATCTTTGAACAGTAAAAACGTCAAGCTTAATCTTAACCATTATTTATACCATTTATTTTTGTCGGCGTAATTTTATTGAATAATTTAAAAGGCTAATAACTACTAAAAAGAGAATGACTCTTGCCATTCCCTTTTACTCACTATTTCAATATTGTTTCACCATTAAAAAACTTATCCTCAAAATCAGATATTTTCATAGGCCTTGCAAAATAGAAACCTTGCACAACATCGCAGTTAATTGATCTTAAAAACTCAATCTGTTTTTCATCTTCTGCACCCTCTGCAACAATGTCCATATCAAGTTCATTAACAAGCTCGACTATTCCCTCAATAACAAGTTCAGCTCGCCTGTTGTCCTCTATATAATTGATAAAGCTTCTGTCAAGTTTAACCGTATCCATTTTGAACTCTTTTAATAATCCAAGCGAAGAATATCCCGCACCAAAGTCGTCTATCGATATTTTAAAACCTTCTTCATGTAAATCGTCAATAAGCGTTTTAAGCACATCAATACCATTAATCATTGTAGTTTCAGTAATTTCAACCTCAATATATTTATGTGCTATATCATATTTATCCACTACATTTTTAATATCTTGAACAAATTTTTCATTTTCTAAATGAAGTCTTGAAAAATTTACAGAAACCGGAACAGCCTCTATACCATTATCTATCCACTCTCTAATAGCTTTGCAAACGCACTCTAGGACATGCATATCGAGCTTTACAATAAAACCATTGTTCTCAAATACTGGAATAAATTTATCTGGGAAAATCATTTTACCTTCTGATTCTATCCATCTTACCAGTGCTTCAGCACCGACTAGCTTGTTTGTTTTAATATTAACCTTCGGCTGCAAAAATGCATGAAACTCGCCGTTAAGCATCGCATTTTCCATTTTATTTGTAATATTCGCACGATTGAGAACCTCTAGTTTGTAATTATCATCATAATCCCAAATCACACACTCTTTTTTACCCTTTGCCATTGTATGCGCAAGACTTACCTTATTGATAATATCATTTACATTGACTTCGCCCTGTTCAATACAGTATCTTCCGTAAGTAAATGTCAAATGATGATTCACCAGTTCAGGAATAATTATTTTAAAGTTAGATTCATACATCTGCGTATCGTTATCTAGTTTCTCTAAAAAATCATTTCCAGCAAATAAAATAAACTCATCTGTTCCTACTCTTGCAACAATAAGTGTTTTTTCAGGTGCAGATTTACTGATTAACTCAACCGCAGTCAAAACTTTGTTTCCTATTTCAAAACCATATATTTCATTAATAGCCTTAAAATTATCTACGTCAAACTTGACAACTGCATATTTCTTGTCTTTATTCTTTTGCAGTATATATTTAATATCTTTCTTAAGTTTTGCTAGATTTGGAAGCCCTGTAAGATCATCATAATATGCTGCTTTTTCTATTTTCTTTATACTGTTCCATTTTGAAACCCAAACATAAATACTTGAAGCCAAGAAGACGACAACTAAGCCTACGCTTAGATATGTAACTGAATCAGATATCGTTCTTATTCCAGTTTGAATTTTTGCCTCCTCTGCGACCAACAAAAGCACCATATTGCCAAAGTCTAAAGGTGTATACTTAGCAATTCTCACAACACCATCTATAACAAAATAGCTTGTTCCACTTATTCCAGCAGCTAAATTACTGTTAGTCTCTTCTAAGGTTGAACCCGCCACAAATTCTGTGCTATCTGCTGCTAATTCTTTTGATGAAATAAATTTTTCACTCGAAGAAACTACTGTATTTCCTAGTTTATCTGTAACTAATATATATCCAATATCTCCTAATTCCACACTTATCATTTCAAAAACTGGAGTAACATCATTAATCGCCATTAATACACCGGAAATTTCTCCATTTTGAAAAATCGGCACTGCTATCTCCATTACACCACTTGAATATTCTGAATTTTCACTAATTCCTGAAAAATGCTCCTTTAATTCTAAAACTTTATTAAATACTGTATTTTGCGTAAAATTCTCTATATTTCCTTTATCCGAAATGCCATTCCCCTGTAAATCAACATAAAAAATTTCATTGAATTTTACATAATTCATCCTGCTACTTAAAAAATCAGAAATTTCATCTTCAGCAATTTCATCTTCAATACTTTCTGCTATTAAATATAAAGCTGCAGTATTATTAGTATTATTGGTGTTAATAGTAAGCTTTTGATGTGATATCATACTTTGAAGCTCATCATCAATAGCTTTATAAAGCTGTTCATCAACTAGGTTATTGAATTGTTGAAACAAAAAGACAGCCACAAAGAAAAATGTTATAATCGCTGTGACAACTATTCTTTTATCGACAAGATTTGTCTTTATCTTCATAAAATCCTCCAAAACTGCACTGTATATCATACTTATCCTGATATACCTACAACTAAATAGATTATAGCATTTTTACTTTAGAATTGCAAATTAAAAACACTAAATATTCTTCATTTTATTAAATAAAGTAAAGAATATTTAGTGTTAATTTATTTTTTAATCATTTTCAGGTTTAATGAATAATGCTCTTGCAAAATCCGTCGCATCAAACGGCTGCAAATCATCAATTTTTTCTCCTACGCCTATATATTTAACAGGTACTTTAAGTTCCCGCATTATCGCAATAACTACTCCGCCTTTAGCTGTGCCATCAAGTTTTGTTAAAATTATTCCACTGATGTCGGCTACACTCATGAATTCTCTTGCCTGATTAACAGCATTTTGTCCTGTTGTTGCATCAAGCACCAGCAAGGTTTCTTTTGAACAACCCGGAAGAACTTTCTCAGTAGTCCTTGCAATTTTTGAAAGCTCACCCATAAGGTGTTTTTTGTTATGAAGTCTACCCGCTGTATCACAAATAGCTACGTCACAGTTTCTGGATTTCGCCGCATTTAACGTATCATATACTACGGCGGACGGATCGGCGCCCTCACTATGTTTAATTATCGGAACGCCTGCCCTTTCGCTCCACACCTCTAATTGGTCTATCGCAGCAGCTCTAAAGGTATCGGCAGCTCCTAAAATTACAGATTTACCTTCATTTTTAAGCCTTGCAGATAATTTACCTATACATGTAGTTTTTCCTACGCCATTTACGCCTATTACCATTATAACGGACGGCTTAGTTTCAAGTTTAAGCCCTTCGTCAAACGTCATCATTTCCGTTATAATTTCTTCAAGCAAACCGTTTATAAGCTGCGGATCTGTAATCCCTCTTTCTTTAACCCTTTTTCTAAGTTCACTGCATATTTCTTCTGACGTTACCATGCCAACATCAGCCATTATGAGCAGTTCTTCAAGCTCTTCAAAAAGCTCTTCATCAATTTTCGTAAAGGAATTCAGCACCGTATTAATCTTAACACTAATACTTTCTCTCGTCTTTTTTAGTCCTTCTTTAATCTTCGAAAAAAATCCCATTGAATTAATTTCCTCTCTAAATTATTGTTTTATACCTAGTTTTTCTGCCGCTTCATGTGTTTTTAGTTGAAGTATTTTTGATATTCCGTCTTCTTGCATAGTAACTCCATAAAGCATGTCAGCATTCTCCATTGTACCTCTTCTATGGGTGATTACTATGAACTGTGTCTTTTCATTCATTCTTTTTAAATATTCAGCAAAACGCCTTACATTTACATCATCAAGTGCCGCTTCAACCTCGTCGAGCATACAGAAAGCCGGCGGATTCACCTTCATTATAGCAAAGTATATCGCTATAGCAACAAGTGCTTTTTCACCGCCCGAAAGTGACTCGATATGTGAGACAATTTTTCCCGGCGGATGCACCTTAATTTCTATTCCTGAATTTAGTATATCATTTTCATCGGTAAACTGCAAGTTCGCAGTTCCTCCTCCGAATAACTCTTTAAATATTTCTGTAAAGTTTTTGGCTATCTCTTCAAACCTTAGTCTAAATTGTTGTTGCATGCTATGAGTCAATTCCAAAATTAGTTTTAACAGTTCATTCCTTGATTTTTCCACATCTTCTACTTGCTCACTTAAAAATTCGTACCTTTCGCTTACCTCTTTGTACTCCTCTATAGCTGCAACGTTCACCGTGCCTAGTGCCCTTATTTTATTTTTAAGTTCTGAGAGTTTTGTTCCGGCGGCTTTAACATCTTCAATCTCAATCGCCTGCTCTTCTGCCTCTCTTTTAGTAAGTTCGTACTCTTCCCATAGCTTTGTGATTATGACATCATACTCTTTTTGCAGATTGTCTCTTCTTTCCTGAAGACGTGTTAACTCTTTAGACGTGTTTTCTCTTTTTTCTAAAAAGCTTCTTTCACTTTCTCTTAGGGTCGTTGTCATTTTTTCAAGCTCTTCCCTTTGAGACGAGAGATTTAAAATATTTTCTCTGATATTTTGAGCTTTAACCTTGGTTTCGGCCGAAAGTGTTGTCATTTGTTCTATTCTGGCATTTAAACTATTTATATTCTCACTGTACTCTTCTTTTTGCTCGGTTAATTTTTCTATAAGCCCTTTGGCATCAAATTTTCTTTCTTCTAAAGATTTAACAGCCGCTTCAAGGGCTTCTTTATCCTTTTGATATGAAACACTCGTAAGTCTTATCGCTTGCAGTTCTTCATTAATCTTGTCGCAAGAACTCTTGGTCTCTTCCCTATCTCCACCTAAGCTTCTCGATTCCTCGCCTAGCTTTAAAAGTTTCATAGTAAGCTCTTTAATTTCATTTTCTAAAATAGAAATATTTTCTTTTAGCTCATCAATTCTTTTTTGCGAATTATCTCTTTCATCTAAAAGAGATGAATACAAGTTCTCAGTGTTTTCTATCTCTCTTTCAGTAGATTTAATTTCAGTTTCAGTCCTTACTTTGTCTTGATCTAATGTGGTAATTTCAGCCTTGATTAATTCTATTTCCGCATTTAATGAACTTATCTCCTCTGAGTATTTTTTATAAACTTCCGATTGTTCTTCAACCGTTTTATATAAATTTTCAGCTTTTTCTTTAAACTTAGCTATATCTGAAGACCTGCTTAAGAGCCCTGAATTTCTTGCCTGTGAGCCGCCTGTTAACGAACCGCCGACATTTACAGTTTGGCCGTCTAAACTGACTACCCTATATCTATATGAAATTTTCTTAGCTATATATGTCGCACAGTCCAAATCTTCGGCTACAATAATTCTTCCTAAAATTGAGTTTTTAATTGAATTATAACGATTTTCACATTTTACAAGATTAGAAGCTATGCCAACAAAACCTTGCATATCCTCAAAATCTCTTGTTTCAATGACGCTCCCTTTAATAGTCGAAAGCGGTAGAAACGTCGCCCTGCCTATATTTTTCTTTTTAAGAAATGAAATTGCATTTTTCGCATCATATTCTGTCTCGGTAACTATGTTTTGCATCGCAGCACCTAAACAAGTTTCAATAGCAACTGAATATTCTGACGGCACTTTTAAAATCTTGGTCACAGGCCCGTGAATACCTTTTAAAAAACCATGCTCGCTCTCTTTGATTACCGCCTTAACACTATGTGCAAAACCCTCTAGGTTTCTCTCTAAATCCTCTAATATTTTTGCTCTTCTCTGATTTTCAGAAGCTTCAAGCTTTATTTCATCAATCTTGGTTTTAAGTAAATCTAGTTTATCTTTTCTTGAAGTAAATCTTAAGCCGTATCCACTAAGTGAATTTAAAAGCTTTGTGTTTTTTTCTTCTAGTTCGCTGAAAAAATCTTTTAACATCGCTAAATTTTTAAAAAGATTATCTTTAAGTTCAAACACTTCATTTACAGAAGAATTTAATGTTTCTCCTCTGTTCTGAATCTCACTTACAGATGAAGTCATAGATGAAACACTGACATTTTTTCCTGCTATAATAGAATTAATTTTTGCACTTTCAATCGTCAAATTGTCAATTTCAAGGCTTATTCCCTCGGAGTTTTTCCTCAAGTTTTCAAGCTCATCGGATAAAGTGATATATCTTTTATTTTGCTCATCAATTTTAGCATTTTTAAGCTCTATTTCTTCACTTTTTTCTTTTATTTCACTATCTAAGTTTTCGTCCGAATTTTTAGTAAGCTCTATTTCATTTTCGATTCTCTCGATGTTTTTTAAGCAGTGCTCTGTATCATTTTTGATAACTCCAATATTACCGTGAATCCTGACGTCTTCTTCGTCAAGTGAAGTAGCTAAATTTCTTTCCTCTTCCATTTTTGCAGTAATTTCGGAAGTCTTAAAGCTGGTTTTTATATTTTCATTATTAATTTTTTCAAGTTCGTCTTCTATGCTGTTGTACTCTGAAAGTGCCGTTTCCGTTTTTTCGCTATACTCTCTTAAAACTTTGGCAGAAGAATTTAGTGTGTTGTTCCAAATTCCGATTTCAATGCTTCTTTTTTCTTTTTCAAGCTCTATAAATTTATACGCCTTTTCAGATTGAATTTTCAATGGTGCAACTCTGTCTTCAAGTTCTGAAACGATGTCTCGTAGTCTAACTAAGTTTTCCTCGGTTTTCTTAAGTCTTCTTTCGGACTCTTCTTTTCTATATCTAAATCTTGAAATTCCCGACGCTTCTTCAAAAATTTCTCTTCTCTCGTCACTTTTAGCCGAAACTATTGCGTCTATTTTGCCCTGGCCAATTATCGAATAACCGTCCCTTCCAAGGCCTGTATCCATGAAAAGCTCGTTGATATCCTTAAGTCTTACCGTGTTTTTGTTGATTAAATAGTCGCTCTCGCCCGACCTATAGTATCTTCTTGTAATTGATACATTATCGTTGTCAAAATTAAGCTCACGGTCTGTATTTTCGATATTCATAGTGACCTCAGCATAGCCTAAGGCCTTTCTTCCTGTTGTACCTTTAAATATGACATCTTCCATTTTAGAGCATCGCAAAATTCTCGCAGATTGCTCTCCAAGTACCCATCTAATGGCATCGCTAACGTTGCTTTTACCGCTTCCGTTAGGCCCTACTACCGCCACAAAATCTTCTTCAAATTTTAGTTTTGTCTTATCAGGAAAGGTTTTAAACCCCTGAATATCCACCGATTTAAGAAGCATAACTTTTTTCTTCCTCTATAATAATTTCTTTACTCTTAAGTTCTTTTGATGCCTTAAATTTTACTTTAAATCCAAGTTTATCAAGCTTTATTATATTTTCCTTGTTCTGTCCTATAGCAAAAGACAGTTGTCTTTCATTCACACACACTATATAACTGCCCTTCTTAGTGAGTTTAGCCACCAAATCTTCAAAAAAAATTCTGCTTCTACATAATTGTGCAAAAGCAGGGTGTGAGGGCCCGGCTACACTGTTTTTTAGTTCATCTGTGCTGTGAAGTCCCAATCTAATAATATTTATATTTTCATCGTCGCAAAGCCTTACTATTTTAGCACACAAATCCACCGCCTGTTCCAAAGTTTGTGGCTTGTACACTCCATTATTAAACAGATCGCACAACATCGTATCACGAAATACTACTGTAGGATAAATTCTTAGCGTATCAGGCTTTAATTTTACGGCTTTTAAGGCTGTTTCATAATCTTTATTAGTATCAGAACCATAAAGTCCCGTCATTATCTGAAGTCCTGATTCAAAACCATAACTTTTAATCAAATTAAATGATTTAACTATGTCCTCAGCCGTGTGTCCTCTTTTATTTAAATGCAAAACCTCATCGTCCATCGACTGTGCGCCAAGCTCGATAGAAGTCACTCCATACATCTTCAAAATTTCAAGAATTTCTTCGTCTATGCAGTCAGGCCTTGTGGATATTCTTATTCCCATTAAAGAATATTTTTCCTTAAGCTCTTGAGCTCTTTTTAAGAGAACTTCCATAAGTTCTCTATCTATAGCCGTGAAACTGCCGCCGAAAAAAGCTATTTCCGTACTGCCTAAATCCTTGCTATATTCATAGGCTGTTTTAACCGAAGTGTTTAAATCATCAAGCGGATTCGATGAAATTTTCCCCGTGATTCTCTTTTGATTGCAAAAGCTACAATTCTCTTTACACCCCATATGCGGCACAAAAATGCTTATGTTTCCTCTTTTAATATCCCATCAGCTCCAATGCTAGTCTTGCGGCTTCTTGCTCTGCCTCTTTTTTGCTTCTTCCGCCGCCTTTTCCTATGCAGTTACTGTTAAGCAAAACTTCAACCTTAAAGCGTTTGTCATGATCAGGTCCAGACTCGTTGACCACCACATAGCTAAGTTTTTCCTCGGGATTTTGCTGAATTATCTCTTGAAGCGTGGTTTTATAGTCTTTGAATCCGGATTTGTTCATGGAATCACATGCTCTTTTTAAGAATGGAACGACGAATTTTTTCACCTTTTCTATGTCGCCACTGTCAAGAAAAATTGCCGCAACTATCGATTCGAACATATCTGCAAGAATGCTCGGTCTTTCTCTTCCACCTGTTCTCATCTCACCGTTGCTTAAATACATATACTTTCCTATGCCAAGTTCCCTTGAAAAACGGCACAAAGACTTTTCACAAACCAACGTAGACCTGTTTTTAGTCAGCTCGCCTTCAGGAAGATTGCTGAAATTTTCATATAAATAGCATGAACAAACAAAACCAAGGACAGAATCGCCTAAAAATTCAAGTCTTTCGTAACTTTTACTCCTATTTTCATTTGCATAAGAAGAGTGAGTCAAAGCCGTTCTTAATAGATTTTTGTCCTTAAAATTATATCCGATTAATTTTTCAAATTCATTAATTTGCATAAAAATCACCCACCGATAATTCTATCTTCTATTTTTCTTATCACATTGGATTCTACATATTTTTTAGTCAGTCTAAGTGCATTTTTAACCGTTTTTGCCTTTGCACTTCCATGAATTTTAAAAACTGGTTTTTGCGCTCCGATAATTGGCGCTCCACCGTGCTCGTTATAGTCAAGCTCTTTTTTCATTTGAGTTAAAGAACCTTTTACCATCAATGCGCTTAGCTTTGTCAGCAAGTTTTTGTAAAACACGCCTTTCATCTTGCTCATCATCATAAGCGCTACACCTTCATAGGTTTTAAGTGCAATATTTCCGGTATATCCATCGGCTATAACAACGTCACAAGTGTCGTGAACAATATCTCTAGGTTCAATATTTCCACAAAAATTAATGGTTTTATTCTCTTTTAGAAGATTGTATGTTTCTCTTTCTAAATCTCTACCCTTATGAGACTCTGTGCCAACATTTAAAAGACATGTTCTTGGATTTTCTATATTCATAACATTTTTCATATACACATCGGACATAACAGCAAACTGCTCAAGCATTTCGGGCCTACAATCTACATTCGCCCCGACATCTGACATCAAGAAAATTCCATTATCCCTTGGCATTATCGCCGAAAAGGTAACCCTCTTGACACCCTTAATTCTTTTAACTATGGTCGATGCTCCAACTGTTAACGCACCGCTGTTTCCAGCACTTGCAAATGCATCCGCTTTACCTTCTCTAAGAGCCTTTAAACCTACAGCCATCGAGCTATTTGACTTGTCCTTAATTACCGCTGTCGGGTCATCGTGCATGGTGATTTCACTTTGTGCATCTAAAATTTCTAAAGTGCTTATGTCTATATTATTTTTTTTTGCACATTCTTCTATCTTAATCTTGTTTCCTGAAAGAACTATGTCTACGCCAAGTTCTGATTTAGCTTCTAGAGAGCCTTTTATTATCTCTAATGGCGCATTGTCGCCTCCAAAAGCATCTACAATTATTCTCATTTACTACTCCATTCTACATTTCACCGAGTGGATTTATTTTAATATCTCTTTCATGTAATTTACCGACCTATCTGAAAGAGCCTGATACCTTAACTTTTTGTCTCTGATATGTGGCTCTATCGGCGGTAAAATTCCAAAGTTTGCACCCATAGGCTGAAAGTTTTTACCGCTGTACGAACTGATATAATGTGATAGTGCACCATTCATCGTAAAATCGGGCAAAACGAAACTATTTTCGCCTTTAAATCTTCTAACAGCGTTTATTCCAGCTAAAATTCCAGAACCAGCCGACTCCATATAGCCTTCGACACCTGTTATTTGCCCCGCAAAGAAAATGTTGCTATTTTCTCTTAAGGAATAATCAGCATTAAGAAGAGCGGGCGAATTTATAAACGTATTTCTATGCATGACTCCGTATCTTACATAATCAGCATTCAAAAGTCCAGGTATCATGCCAAAAACTCTCTTTTGCTCAGGAAATTTAAGATTAGTTTGAAAACCAACTAAATTATATAGGGTGCACTCTTTATTTTCACTTCTAAGCTGAACCACTGCCCAAGGTCTATGTCCTGTATTTGGATTTACAAGTCCAACAGGCTTCATCGGGCCGAATCTAAGCGTGTTTTCGCCCCTTCCCGCCATTATTTCTATCGGCATACACCCTTCGTACACCTTCGGATTCCACACGTCACAATCGTGAAGTGGCGCCCTTTCAGCTGAAATCAACTCATTATAAAAATTTTCGTACTCTTCTTTATTCATCGGGCAATTAATGTAGTCATCGTCGCCCTTATCATATCTTGAAGCCTTAAAGCACTTGTCCATGTCAAGACTTTCGGCAGTGATTATCGGCGCCGCCGCATCAAAAAAACTTAGCATGCCGCCACATAAATCCTTAATACTTTGTGAAAGTTTATCAGAACAAAGTGGGCCAGTGGCTATTACAGTAATTGCATCGTTTGGAATAGATGTGACTTCTTCCTCGATTACTTCTATATTAGAATTATTTCTTATGCTTTCAGTCGCCAGTTTTGAAAATTCATCTCTGTCCACCGCAAGTGCGCCACCGGCGGCAACACGGGTTTTATCTGCAATTTCAAGCAGTAAAGAGCCCATCATTCTCATCTCTTCTTTTAAAAGCCCCGCCGAACTTTCAGTCCTAAAAGCCTTTAACGAATTCGAGCAAATCAGCTCGGCAAAATCATCGCTTTTATGTGCTTCTGAGCGTTTAAGTGGCTTCATTTCATACAGCTTAACCTTAATTCCGCTAGAGGCTATGGTGTTTGCCGCTTCGGTTCCTGCAAGACCCGCACCTATTACATTTATATGATTATTCATCATCTTTTACACTCGTATATCCACAGCCTTCGGTCACGCAGTAGACACCTTTTTTCTTGCCTTTTTTCTGTAAAAGAGTTTTTCCGCAGTGTGGGCACATCTCTTTTGACGGCGCATCCCATGAAACGAAATCGCACTCAGGATACTTGTCGCAGCCGTAGAAAATTCTACCTTTTTTCGTTTTCTTTTCAATAATTCTGCCGCCGCATTTAGGGCAAACAGCACCTGTCTCGGTGACGAACTTTTTAATATTTTTGCACTCTGGATAACCAGGGCAAGCTATAAATTTACCGAATCTGCCAACTTTTACCACCATGGTTTTTCCGCATTTATCGCAGATGATATCAGTTTCGTCTTCTTTAAGCTTAATTTTTACGCCGTCCATCTCTTTTTTTGCCTTTTGAACTGTTTCGTAAAATCCATCGTAGAAACCATGAAGAGTCTTAACCCAGTCAGCTTCACCACTTTCAACCTTGTCAAGTTCAGTTTCCATTCCCGCCGTAAACTTGACATTAACAACATCTGGAAATTTATCCTCCATGAGCTTGGTTGTCACTTCTCCAAGTTCTGTTGGCTTAAAGACTTTTGCATCTCTTTTTACATACTCACGGCTTGTAATCGTTGTAATTGTTGCGGCATAGGTTGACGGTCTTCCGATTCCGTTTTCCTCTAAAGCCTTAATCAGTGACGCTTCTGTAAAACGAGCAGGTGGTTGGGTAAAGTGCTGATTTCCACCGATTTCTTTAAGCTTAAGATTCATTCCCTCTTCCATATTCGGAAGGTCCTTGCTCTTTTCTGTTGCCTCGTCTTTTCCCTCTTCATAAAGCACCGTAAATCCATCGAAATGAACCGTATGCCCCGACGCTTTAAATATATAGTCGTTAGCACTTATCGTAGCCTGATTTGTATTTAAAACGCAGTTTGCCATTTGGCAAGCTAGAAAACGCTCCCAAATTAGTTTATACAGTTTATATTGGTCCTTTGTAAGTGACTTTTCAAGCTGTGATGGAGTAAGTGTAATATCTGTAGGACGTATCGCTTCGTGTCCGTCTTGTGCATTTTTTCTGGTTTTAAACACTCTAGGTTTAGACGGAAGATATTTATCGCCCCATCTGCCTTTGATATAATCCACCGCTTGAGAAATTGCCTCGGCAGAAATTCTCAGTGAATCTGTTCTCATGTATGTGATAAGACCCACTGCACCAATCCCTTGAACCTCGACACCTTCGTACAATTCTTGAGCCGTTTTCATCGTTCTTCTTGCCTGAAAACCAAGTTTTCTTGAAGCGTCTTGTTGCAAGGTTGAAGTGATAAACGGAGGTGATGGATTTCTATTTTTCTTGCCTTTTTTCAGTGTTTCTAGGACAAATTCTGCACCATTAACCGCATTTAAAATCTCATCACTTTGCTCTTTATTTGTAATTTTTATTTCGCTTTTTCTGTCCCCGTAAAATGAAGCTGTAAAGGCAGTTCTTGACGGAGGTGCTAAAAGTTTTGCTTCAATCGTCCAGTATTCTTCAGGGACAAAAGCGGTTATTTCTCTTTCTCTTTCGACTATTAGCTTTACCGCAACCGATTGAACACGTCCAGCCGATAGACCCCTTCTGATTACCTTTGCCAAGAATGGACTTAAAGTGTAACCTACTAGCCTATCCAAAATTCTTCTTGCTTGTTGTGCATTTACTAGGTCTAAATCTATGGTTCTGGGGTTTTTCATCCCCTCTTCTACACCGTTTTTTGTAATTTCGTTAAATGTAACTCTATCAAGCTCTTTTAAATCAAGGTCTAAAAGATGCGATAAATGCCATGAAATCGCCTCACCTTCACGATCAGGGTCAGTCGCAAGCAATACTTTTTCAGATTTTTTTGCTGCATCTACAAGTTCTTGAACTATCTTTTCTTTTCCTTTAATAACGCTGTACTTTGGTTCAAAATCATTCTTTACATCCACGCAAAGCCTAGCCGACGGTAAGTCTCTAATGTGTCCTACCGTTGCTACAACCTCATAATCCGAACCTAAATATTTCTTTATTGTTTTAACCTTTGTAGGTGACTCCACAATAACAAGTTTTGACATATATAGTAACCTTTTATGCTTAAAAAGCATAATCCTTTCTTTATTTCAAACTGCACCTTTGACCTGAATATGTTTTGACATAATCTAAAAGTTCCAGTTCTGTAATGGCCGCTAAAATCTCGGAAACCCTCATGCCTGTTTGCTCACAAATAACAGATACATGTACAGGCTCTTTACCGAGAAGCTCATAAACTCTCTCAGCTTTTTTCGAAAGCGGCAATTTGTAATTCTTAAGTGTTTTACTATGTTGTTCCGGTGCCTTTGGCACTCTCTTCTTTTTGTTTATCAAATCAGAATAATGGTTTAAAATATCATCGACACATAAAACAGGAACCGCCCCGTCTCTTATAAGTTTATTAGTGCCAACGCTATATGGATCAGTAATATCACCTGGCATCGCAAACACATCTTTATTCTGTCTTATCGCATGTGAAACCGTAATCATCGTCCCACTTTTCTCCTCTGCCCTTACAACAAATAAACCATTGCTAAGGCCTGACATAAGTCTGTTTCTCACCTGAAAAGTTCCTTTGAAAACGCCTGTTTCTTCCGGATATTCAGTGATAAGACAGCCACCTCTATCCACAACTCTTCCTCTTAAAAATTTATTCTCCATGAGATACGGAAATTCTATAGAGCAGGCAAGAACACAAACAGTTTCGCTTAAACTTTTCATAGCACCTCTGTGTGCTGCAGCATCTATTCCAAGTGCGCCTCCACTTACTATGATAACTCCATGCTTTGATAATTCATAGCAAATATACTCAGTACTTTTTATTACATCAGCGGACGCTTTTCTAGAACCGACTACTGAAATAACCAACTCATCGTCAAAGTCAGGCATTTCACCTTTTACAAAAAGTACTGCTGGAGAGGCATGAATATTCCTCAGTTTCTCAGGATAATCCTCATCGCTATAACAAATCACACTTTGCTCAAGTTTTTCGCAGTACTCAATTTGCGCACTCGCTTTATCGGGAGTAAAGTCTGAAAGTGTCAAAATTTCTTTGTCGCTTATAAAATTCATACTTGCCCACAAAGATTTTCCACCTTCATAAAACTCTCTTACATCATTAAATCTTTTGACTATACTCACCGGTTTTTCACTACCGGCACCAAACGCATGTTGAAGCCAAAGCCAGTATACTTTATCCTCGTACATAATCACGCACCATCTCCCACATTATCACCGATACCGCCGAGGAGACATTTAACGATTCTGCCCTACCTCTCATCGGAATTGTTATGTTTTCAATTTTACTTATGCACTCTTTTGTAAGACCATTTCCTTCATTGCCGACAAAAACAGCTGAATTCCCGCTAAAATCAGCGTCTAATATACTCATAGCATTTGAGTTTGGAACAGCCGCATAGCATTTAAACTTCTTTTGCAAAAGTTCCTTCAAAAGTTCGTCTAAACTCTCAAACATATGAATATCAACTCTAAAAATCGCCCCCATAGAACTTCTAGTAGCCTTTGGCGAATACGGATCGCAGCATTTCCCTAAAAGCACAAAAGTGTCAATAGAAAAAGCTTCTCCTGTTCTTAAAATGGCCCCTAAATTTGAAGGGTCTTGTAAATGCTCCATCACAAGAATTTTCCCTTTGATTTCATTTTCTGTTTCTCCAATTTCGCATACGGCAAACACACCTTGTCCATTTTTTGTATCAGATAAAAGCTTTTCTACATGCTCTTCAATAATGTATATCTCATCACTCAAACTTTTAACTGGTTCGATGTATTCCTTATATTTTTTGTATGCAGTTTCGGTATAAAACAAACGAAAAATCCTTGTCTTATTTTTAGCAGCATCAAGGCAAAGCCTAGCCCCTTCAGCTACAAACATTTTCTTTTCTTTTCTTAATGAAGCAGAGTTTATAAGTGAAACTGTTTCTTTTATTATACTATTTTTCCTACTTGTAATTATTTTTTCTTTCACAAAAAATCCCTCTTATTAATTCAAGAAACAGCACAATCGCCTAAGCGTTTGCGCTGTTTACTCACAGATTACAGAGCTGCCTTAGCTTGGTCTACAAGTGCTTTAAAAGCAGCTTGATCAGCTATAGCAATCTCGGAAAGCATTTTTCTATTTAATGTAATTCCAGCTTTCTTAATGCCATTCATGAATGTTGAATAGTTAACATCATTCATTTTACATGCAGCAGAAATTCTTGTTATCCATAAACGACGGAAATCTCTCTTTCTGTGTTTACGTCCTATATATGCATAGTTACCTGATTTCATAACAGCTTGTTTAGCCATTTTAAAATGTCTACTTTTTGAACCCCAGTAACCTTTAGCAAGCTTTAATACTTTTTTTCTTCTTCTTCTCGTAGCAACTACGTTTTTAGCCTTAGCCATTTATAATCATCCTTTCTCTTATTAATTATGCGTACGGTAGCATCCTTTTAACAGCTTTTTCGTTTGTTTTATCTGAAACAACTGTACCTCTTAATTGACGCTTAGATTTGCTTGTTTTTCCGTGTCCGTTGAGAAGGTGTCTCATATTGGCGTGTGAACGGATTACTTTACCCGATTTTGAAATTTTAAAACGCTTTTTAGCGCCACTGTGTGTTTTTAATTTTGGCATAATTATCCTCCTTTATTATTTTACAGGCTTAGGTGCCAGGAACATTATCATACTTCTGCCCTCAAGTTTTGCAGCCTTTTCCACATTGCAAATTTCAGAAAGTTCGTCAGAAAATCTCTTCATAGTATCAAGCCCTATTTCAGGATGACCCATCTCTCTTCCTCTAAATCTAATAGAAACCTTCACTTTATTTCCGGCTTCAATAAATTTTTTCGCATTGTTTTTCTTCGTGGTAAAATCATGCACATCAATGTTAAGGGATAAGCGAATCTCTTTGATTTCAACTACTTTTTGATTCTTTTTGGCTTCTTTAAGTTTTTTGGTTTGTTCGAATTTGTATTTGCCATAGTCGATAATCTTACACACTGGCGGTACCGCCTGCGGTGCGATTTTAACTAAATCAAGGTTTCTTTCTCCTGCAAGGCTCATGGCTTTATCCAAACTCATAACACCTAGCTGTGTTCCGTCAAAATCAATTATACGAAGTTCTTTATCATTAATTTCTTCGTTAATCTGTAGTTCCTTGTTGCTGATATCTAAGCACCTCCATAGCTTGTTGTTTTTTATAAAGCTAAAAATTATAGCGGACAGAAAACTGCCCGCTAATCAACACAAAATTATCCTAATATATAGGAATAGTATTGACCGTCGCAAGACAGAACCGCACGGTGAGAACTTATAGCTCTACTTTGTTTTCTAA
>CAYJFP010000020.1:0-41819 GCA_964369415.1 uncultured Eubacteriales bacterium
ACGGAGATATTGCCATTCATCGTGGACTTCGTATGCTATATCGCCACAAAGAAGTCACAAAGGAAATGTTTGAGCGTTATCGAAAGAGATATTCACCCTACGGCACTACTGCAAGCGTGTATCTGTGGGCTATTGCAGCTGGAGCAATTCCAGAGCTTGATGATCCTAAAAACAGAAAAATTTTAAAGAAACAAACTCATACAAATATTGATTACTTTTAAGATATAAATAGGTGGATAAAATATGTATGCAATCGCTAAAAGTTGACAAATCCACTAAAGAAATTATTAAATCTATGAAAAGGAAGTAGCTGTGTTATGAATAGCAAATTTAATATGACATTTACAGAAATGTATGAAGCTGTAATTTCTAATGATAAAAGTTATGATACTGTGTTTTTCTATGCTGTAAAATCAACAGGTATTTATTGCCGACCATCCTGTAAATCCAAAGCACCGAAAATGGAAAATATAGAGTTTTACAAAACAGCAGAAGAAGCAATAAAATCTGGATACAGACCTTGCAAAAGATGTAGAAGTGATTTGCTTGATTATAAACCAATGAAAGATATTGCCGAAAAACTTAGAAATATGATAGCTGATATGTTTCATGAAGTGGAACATTTGAACAACGAAATGGACAAACTCGGTCTTTCTCGAAAACGAATGGTAGAGGTATTCAAAGATGAATATGGCAAAACACCAATCACCTATGTAAACGACTTAAGATATAAAGAAGCAATAAGACTTTTGGAAGAAACGGATATTGAAGTAATCGACGTTGCTTATTCTGTGGGTTTTAGCAGTTTGTCAGCATTTTATAAATTTTTCAAAGAAAGAGCGAATATGTCGCCAGCAGCATATAGGAAAGGAAAGAGATAATGAAAAATTTTGCAATTTACGAAACTAAAATGGGTTATTTTATAATGAAATATGAAAATGAGTGTCTTACATATTTCAAAAAACTACACGATGAAAACATAAGCGATTTCGGCACAAAAACTAAACTTACCGATAAGGCATATAAAGAGCTTTTAGAGTATTTTGATGGCAAACGGAAGATTTTTGATGTGCCGTATAAATTAAATGGCACAGAGTTTCAAAAGAAAGTTTGGGCGGCCCTTTGCGATATTCCTTATGGTCAAACGAGAAGTTACAAGGAAATTGCGGTAGCCGTCGGAAACGAAAAAGCCAGCCGTGCTATTGGCATGGCAAATAATAAAAATCCAATAACTGTAATCGTGCCTTGTCACAGGGTTATCGGATCATCGGGAAAACTTGTAGGATATGCAGGCGGACTAACTATGAAAGAATTTTTACTTAAAATGGAGGGCGAAAACAAATGAGCAAATATATCGTACTTTTTGAAGTAACACCTACAGACGAGGGAAAAAAAAGATATTTAGAACTTGCAGCTATGCTAAAGCCTATGCTAAATGGCTTTGATGGCTTTATTTCTGCCGAAAGGTTTCAAAGTCTTGTAGACGAGCGTAAAATTTTATCTATGAATGTATGGAATAGTGAAGAAGCGATGACAAAATGGCGTACTATGACAGAGCATAGAATGAGCCAACTTGAGGGCAAAACGAAGTTGTTTGAAAGCTATAAAATCTCGGTTACTAAGCTTATAAGAGAATATACCGACAAAGATAGAGCAGCCGCTCCAAGCGATTCAAACAATTATTTTAAATAATCTTTTTAATAATTTTCATCTATCAAGAGTTAAACAGTTTTCCTGTTATTCTAACTTAACCCATTGATTGTATATTAAAGCGTCTGAAAAATATTATTTTATACGACTGACTTTTCATCTGTTTTTACACCTTTAGTCTTCCCACCCTTGTGTATACATTTCTATTTAAGTGTATACACATAAATTTTTTTATCATAAAACCCGAATTGTGACAAAATCTATATTTTGCTACAGTTCGGGTTTTAACATATTATATTGCTTTCTCATCATTTCAAATTCATTATGATATACCGTTAATTATTTTTTAAAACTAAAATCAGTAAAAACATTTTTAGCCCAATTTGCCCATTCTTCTTCTACCCCTATATCTTCATATGTCGGGTAATCTTTTATTATCAGTGATCCTTTACCATCAAATGCTTCTATCATTTTAAGAGCTTCGCTTTCAATCAACTTTTTATCCCCTGTTGGTAAAGTTTTTTGAATGTCAAGCGGAGACCAAAATGTAACTCTACCAGCAAATTCATTTGCCATTTCCTCATAGCCATATAGTCCAAGTTGGTCAAACTGCAATACATCTACACCGGCGTCTATAAAGTCTTCCATAAATGCATAGTTATATCCGCATGAATGCACAAATAAATGCATATTGTGGCTATGCAGTTCATCTGCAAGTGCTTTGTAAACTGGTTTGAACAATTCTCTAAAAGCTGCTGGACTAATAAAAGTTCGGTCTTGTGTTCCCCAGTCATCACCAATCAAAATTCCATCTATACCAAAATCTTTTAAATAACTGATAAGTTCTAAATTTCTTTTTAAAATTTTATTTAAAAACTCTTTTACATATTCTGGCTCGAGCAAAATATCCATAAGGGCATTATCCATTAATCTTACATCTCTTAATACTGAGAAAACCGCAAAAGGAGACCACACTAGCATGTATTTATCCGACTTTTCGTTTTTCTCTTTTTCCTCTTTCGTATAAATAGATGCGTCTAGTTCTGGCAGTTCGTAAGATTTCATGTCCTCCCAATCTGTAATTGCACCTTTAATACATTCGCCTTTTGTAATTCCGTTAAGCCTTCCTATAATATTCGAGAAGTTATCCACCATAACCTCACCGCCAAAACCACCTGCTCTATCTATTAATTCTTTATGCTTTCCCCAAGAAAAATATTCAGGAGGTATTTCACTAGGCTTAACAAGTTTACAGCCGTTTACCCAGCAAATATCATCTATATAAGGCTCAGAAAAAGTCATCCCAACCCGCTCTACCTTTTTATGTTCAATAATGTTTTTTATAAGTTCTCTTTGTTTCATAATTTCACTCCATTCCGCCGTTTTATCGGCAAAACTAAATTAACATTCTATTTCTATATCTTCTAAATTTTTATTCACAGCAAAAAGTATCAACTTTTCCTTGTTTTTAAACCACTGTCAATATATGAACTATCACCATATTTACTCTCATAAAAAAGAGACTCTAGCATGGTATGAAACACTGTACCTCTTCCTAGATTACTTATATATTTACTCTTTATTTGAGAGATTCTTATCACTTGAATTCGCAAAAATTTGTAATTTTGCAAACATATCTTCTAGAATAAATCTTTGGTCGATATTGTTGTAAACCCTTATTTTTCTTGCATTTTCTCTTTTGTGATAGTTTAAGTTTTCATCTACAAAAGGAGCGTCTTCATAGCTATATTTGCCTGAATATTCATCTAAAACTAAACCCACCACCGGCGAATCTCCAAGCCCCCAACTCTCACCTCTTGGCCAATCTGTCGGCTCGGTAAACTTATTATTAAATTCCACCATTTGTTCAAAAAGATACTTGCCTATTTCCCCCCATGGATAAACTTTAAGCTGTAATTCAGATAGACTTACTAAAACATTTCCATACGTCGACATAGGCACTTGCCATAGATTTATAGGCGAATCAAAAACTATATTAGCTGCATTTATGTCATTTGCCATATTGAACTCGTTGCTTCCGCCGTCTGGATACGAACCTCCACCAATCCAAATCGCAGTAAGTTTATCCGCAATTTTAGGCTCTATAAGATACGCACACGCAAGGTCGGTGATTGCACCCTGAAACACTACAAAAAGAGGTCTTGAATCATCCGACATCGCTTCTTTTACTATTAGCTGTGCACCTTCCGATATTTCATAGTCTCCGTTTAATTTCACTGGATATTTTGCACCTTTATAAATGCCAACATCAGCGTTTAGCAAGCCTTTTAGCTTAACACATTCTTCATAACTTTTCATCATGGTTTCATTCGTATAATCTCTTCCAAAATGTGCCGCAATTAAACCTTTTACTATCAACTTTGGAGAAAGTAGAGCATGGACAATGGCAAACTGGTCGTCAGCTTCACATTTTGCGTCTGTATCAACTATAATTCTAACTTTTCTTTTTTCTGGAACATCAAACATAAACATAATTTACCCCTTAATCATTTAATATTTTTTTAACTTATCACTATCTACTATTCCTTAGTAGCCTTTTACCTACATGCTTTCCATATAAAGAACTTAATATTATTTTACAATTTATATCACCTTCTACGTTTCGCACTTTATATTACTGAAATACAATAATACAAAGATTTTATATCATAATTATTCTTACTAATCAATCGATTTTATGTACACGTTATACCTTATTTTAGACTACTTGATATTTTCCACGAGAAGAATGAGTGTCCACTTCTAAAATCATGTCAAAAAATAACTTAAATGTTTAAAATTAAAAAGTAAGTATCCATTGACCAATTCAATGAATACTTACGCAAAAAGTATAAATTTTATAAAAAACAAGCACACAAGTGCTTGCAAAAAACGCAGTATTTGCAAAGCTTAACAAAGAAGGAGCAAGGTAAATAACAATAAAAAAGACGTGTAACCACGTCTTTTTTTCATACCGAACTATTAGGGAAAGGTGGCATAAATACTCTTGTAGCCATTTGTGTATCCATTTGATATAATAACCCAGTATCGTTAATTATTCTATTTAATTGTGAAATCGCCTTTCTTGCATTGTCTTCTTCTTCAACCTGCTCTTTGACATACATCATAATAAATTCATAAAACGCATGGTCTTTTTCCTCGTGAGCTATGTCAGCTAGGCAGTTAATATTATGTGTTGTTTGAAGCTCTGCTTTTAACGCATCTTCCATCATGTCAAGTAAATTCAACCACATTGATTTCGGTGTATCAATGGAAGAAAGTATCGGAGCCTCTCCTCTTTCTTGCAACTGTTTTATTAGCGTAGTCGCATGATTCATTTCCTCTCTAGCCTGAACATTCATCCAGTTTGCAAAGCCTCTCCAATCTTCTGATTCACACCATAGAGACATAGAAAGATAAAGGTATGCATTATTAAATTCAGAGTTAATTTGTTTTTCGGCTGCTTTAAATAATTTTTGTTCCATGATACATAACCCCTTTCGTCGATTATTCAACTATATTAATTTCATTATATCACTAACTCATGTTCTGTCAAGAAGTTCGATAATTATTATAACATATGTCAAATTATTAAATTATATTGAAAATCTACTCTTATTAAACTATACTTGAATTAACAACTAAATTTAAAAGGGTGAGTGTGATGGCAGTAATTCATATTTTCGGTGCATCTGGATCCGGAACAACTACTCTTGCAAAGGCGATAGGCAATAGATTCAGTTACAAAACACTTGACTCTGATGACTACTTTTGGCTTCCTACCGACCCGCCTTTCACTCGAACAAGAAAGAGTGAAGAGAGAATGCAACTAATGCAAAAAGACATGTGTGATTGCAAAAACATCGTTATAAGTGGAAGTCTCTGCGGTTGGGGCGATGAGCTACTATCATCATTTGATTTGGCTATCCGCCTTATAACACCTACCGATGTAAGGCTTGAACGAATTAAGGAACGAGAGTTCAAGCGATTTGGTGAAAGAATCAAAAGCGGCGGTGATATGCATAAAACCCATGAAGATTTTTTGATTTTTGCATCACAATACGACTTAGGTGATATCAATATGCGAAGTAAACTCTGCCACGACGAATGGGAAAAATCTCTTTCTTGTAAACTCATTAAACTAGACGGCTGTAAAAAAACAAACGCACTTATCCAAGAGATACGCAACACTATCTCATTGAACTAAAAAAGATTCAACAATCAATCAGGTTGTTGCCCGTCGTGCTTTTCCCACAAGCAATCATCTAAGCTAATATTTGAAAAAGTCGCTTTAAATGATGACTCTTCAGGGCTACAGGCATAAATTCCAAAGCTGATTTTGTCTGTAGCTTTATTGATATGAAAAATCCTCATCTGTTTAAATGTAACTCCATCTACAGATGATTCAATCCTAAAATCATCCTCTCTTCTGCTAAGACGATACCACATCGACTTAATATCGGCGGGAATTTCTGTTGTTGCCCAATCGGAATATCCCATATTTGTGACTACTGAACCAAGATGCTGAAACTCGTTGTTTTCGTATTCGATAGAAGCCTTAACCCAGTTTTCACTGTCAAGATACATGATAATTCCGCATTGGTCAAATCTTTTTTTACTGTCAAATTCAGTTTTAACCGTGAATGTAAAAAACATTTCTTCACTCTCTACTTGTAAGACAGGTGCATTGTCGTTCTGAAATTTGTAGTATGTTCTTTGCCACAAATCGGTATGAGGCTTGGTGATAATCTCAATTTCATCATCACCAATACTAAAACCTTGCGGTTCTCTTGTCCATTTAAAATCCTTGTTGCTAATTTTCATGATTACCTCCATAAATAATTTATTTTTTATCAAAAAACGCTCACTATTAAAGTAAGCGTTTTAATTTATTTTTGCGCATTAAGTCCCATTTCGTCAATCCAACGATAGCTTTCCTCGCTTAAAACAATTTCGCCCGTTGCAGTGTTGACATGATAAATAAAATCTTCTTCGTTTGCAACCTGAGATTCAGCTGTTTCAATCAGTGGTTTATAATAGTCATTTGTGATATTTGAATTGTTAGCAGTCGAAGGGTCCGCCTGTAGAATCTCTGAAATTTCTATGTCTAATTTTTCAAAAAGTGCCGGATCACTCGGAATTGCCACTCCGGTAGCTCCGGTCTGCCCCCAAAATGAAGACCTACAAACAGGTGATCTTACGATAAGAGAACCTTGCTTTGAGTGATGCGGATCTGTCGACCATGCTACTTCTAAAATATATCCCGTGGGAACTTCATTAAGCGGGTCTATTACCGCCGCTGCGGCAGCTTTCATCAAGCTTGATGCAACCTGAATGTCATTTGAAACCCTTGCATTTTCTACATACCTCATGTATTGTGGTGCTAAAACTCCCGCCAAAACCGCAATAATTGCAATTACTATTATTAATTCGACTAAGGTAAACCCTTTATTTTTCTTTTTTGTCATATTTCACCTTTAAATACGTAAAAATTAATTAAATTTTATTATTAATTTTACCACTATCAATCCAAAAAATCAATAATTTTAAAAAATAAATAAAAACCACCAGTTAAACTTGTGGTATGCACAAGCCCTAAAAGGGCATACTACCAGCAAACCTCTCAAGAGGCATTGAAAATCCGTCAATCGCATCAACTGCACTGCAACCGTTCAAACGGTGTGCTTTCCATTATTACTCACCACCGTGTTGAAAAATGATTGAATTGTCATCTCGTTTCGCTCAATGCTGAAAGCTAAAGCATTTTTATTCCCCCAGTAAAACTGGGGGTTTATTTCTTACTAAAGCGATAAATAAAAAATGGTGACTTTTGTCAAGTCACCATTTAAAGTATTGATATTAATTAGCCTGCACTGCAAAGTTCAACAGCAACATCAGCAGCAGTAGCCGCATCTGGAGTGTATTTGTCAGCTTTAATTTGAGCACAGAAAGCATCAGTAATAGGTGCTCCACCTACCATGATTTTAACTTTGTCTCTGATGCCAGCATCTTCAGCAGCTTTAACTACGTCTTCCATAACACCCATAGTAGTTGTTAAAAGAGCAGAGCAGCAGATGATTTGGCAGTTTTCGTTTTGAGCTGCTTCAACAAATTTTTCAGCTGGAACGTCTGTACCAAGGTCAATAACCTCTAGGCCTTTACCTTCCATCATCATTTTAACAAGGTTTTTACCGATGTCATGTTGGTCGCCTTTAACAGTACCTATGCAAACTTTACCAGCAGATTTAGCACCTGATTCTACTAGAAGAGGTTTTAATAAAGCGGCACCCATGTTCATTGCACGAGCTGCAACTAGAACTTCAGGAACAAAAACTTCATTGTTTTTAAATTTTTCGCCGATGATTCCCATACCGTGTAATAGACCGCCGTCTAGAATCTCTTGTGCTGGAATACCTTCTTCGATAGCATTAGCCACCAATTCTTTAACGATTTTTGCTTTACCTTTTTGTAGTTGTTCTGAGATTTCCATTAATACTGACATAATAAGTCCTCCTATATTTTTCCTTTTTTTTCACGATACACACTGGGTAAAATCCCCGTGGTTCGCTTAAATACTTTAGTATAATAGCTTTGATCTTCAAAGCCGACCATCACCGAAATATCGGTAAGTCTAATGCGGTCACTCAAAAGCAAAGTCTTGCTTTTTTCGATTCTAACATTATTTAGATACCTGTTAAATGAAGTTCCCGTTTCATCTTTAAATATTTTGCTTAAATAACTTGCAGATAAATACACTTCTTTCGCCGCATCTTCAAGGGTTATTTTCTTTTCATAATTTTGCCTTATAAAATGCATGGTCTTGTGTATAATATCAGAATGCCTGATGTTTGGATAGTTAAAGATATTGTCAATCTGCTTATTAATTGTGTGTGTAAGCCATACACATAATTCGTCAAGCTGATTAATAGCACTTATTTCTGCTAGATAATTTCTATTTAAAGATAATGTGCTATCGCTGTCCGCTCCGGCTGTAATAGCAGACCTTGAAATTAGTATTAGAAGCTCATAAACCTTTGACCTAATGTCTGTCAAATCACCACTTGTCCCAAAAAATATACTTCCTAAAAGCTCATTTAAGTAACGAGTCGCATCTGTCTTATTTGATTCAGCAATCGCCCTTAACAGCTTTGTTTCTATATCTATAGGATAAGAGTAAGTGATATTTTCACCCTTTAGTTTTCTGATATAATCGCTCATCTCACTCTGGATTTTATCCGAGTGCTCTTTATCGAGCATTTTATTAGCAGAATAGACATTATTCATGAAGCCTACGGACATAAAGAGCAAGGTAGAAAGGGAATTAACCTTAGACGCATCAACTATAGGTATAAGTTTTACAATAGATTCAACCAAAGAAAAAACTTCTGCACTTAAGTTTTTGCTCTTCAAGTCAACCTCTATATAATCCTCATAGTCCACCATTAAAAATGGTCCTACAGTAATTTTTGCCCTTGTAAGGTTCGAACCTAAAATAGGTGAAACAAAACAAGAAAGTCCCATCGGGCAAAAGTAAATATATTTTCCGCCAAAACGTTCAGCTTCATGCATTCCATATAAATGAGAATTAAGCATTGTATCGGTAGCAACTGATGCAAGTGCACAAATGTTACACTGTCTACAGCTAAACCCTGAGTCATAAAGTATATTTCCGCCGACATCAGTGACTATACATCCAAGCCCTGAAGCCTTACTGAAAGCTTGTGAACATTCTATTGCAAGCTTTAAGTTAAAATCTAAGTTGTTATTATTTTCGGATTCCATACTAGCTCCTTTTCTCGTACATTATATCAAATGCTATTGTAAGAAACTTGTAAATCTTTTTTATATTTGGTAAAAAAACGTTAACAATGATTCTATTTGGTACTATAAAATTATTATAGCGGATTTTTACCAAATTTTCAATAAAATATACAAGCAAATCAAAAGAAATAGATATATACTCTAAAAAAACAAATTACAAGGAGCGTAACTATAATGAGACCTGAAAATAATTTAGTAATTAAAACCTTAACACATCAACCACACGAAAGAGCACCTTGGGTTCCTTTTGCAGGAGTTCACGCTGGAGCACTTACAGGCGTAGATGCTGAAGAAATCTTAAAAGACGGCGACAAACTTTTTGAAGCACTTCTTGAAGTTCACAAGCTTTACAAGCCAGATGGACAACCTGTTGTTTTCGATCTACAATTAGAAGCCGAAATTTTAGGTTGTGACCTTATTTGGACTAAAGACGGCCCTCCTTCAGTTGTAAGCCATCCGCTTGAAGACACAATGTCAGTTCCTTGCGAGTGTACACTTCCAAAAGAAACAGACGGACGTCTTCCTATGGTACTAGATGTTATGAAGAAAATGAAAAAAGCTGTCGGTGAGACAACAGCTTTATATGGTTTAATTTGTGGACCTTTTACACTAGCTAGCCATTTAAGAGGAAACGACATCTTCATGGATATGTACGATGATGAAGACTATGTAAATTCGCTTCTTGATTTCTGCGTTAAATGCGCAAATAAAATGTCTCAAATGTTCATAGACGCTGGAATGGACGTTATTGCCGTGGTTGACCCACTAGTTTCACAAATTTCTTCAAGCCACTTTGAAGAATTCTTATCAAAACCATTTACAGAGGTTTTTGACTATATTAGAAATGCAGGCGCTCTATCTTCTTTCTTCGTTTGCGGAGATGCTACACGTAACATCGAAGTTATGTGTGAAACTAAACCTGACAGCATTTCGATAGATGAAAACGTTGACATAGTTGCAGCTAAACAAATTACCGATAAATTCAATGTAGTTTTAGGCGGAAACATTCCACTTACATCTGTAATGCTTCACGGAACTCAACAAGACAATATGAAATATGTCGTCGATATGCTAGATAGAATTGAAAATCATGATAATTTAATCGTAGCACCAGGATGCGACATGCCTTATGCTGTTCCTGTAGAAAACTGTATTGGCGTTGCTCAAGCGGCTATCGACACTGAAAACGTAAGAGAAATAATTAAAAATTATGTAGCGGTCGAAGAGGACATCGAGGTAGAACTACCTGATTATGACAGCCTAACTAAACCACTATTAGAAGCATTTACACTTGACAGTGCAACTTGTGCGGCTTGTACTTATATGTGGGGTGCAGCTACTACTGCTAAAGAAGCATTTGGCGATGCGATTGACGTAGTTGAGTATAAATTTACTTTAAAAGAAAACATTGCAAGATGTAAAAAAGTAGGCGTTAAAAACTTACCTTCAATCTACATCAACGGCAAGCTTAAATTCTCATCAATCATCCCATCAAAAGAAGAGCTTGCAGCTGCAATTAACGAAGCTATGGATGAAATTAAAAAATAAGGTTGTGATTTAAATGACCGATTTCTATTTAATAACCGGTTTTCTAGGAGCCGGAAAAACAACGTTTTTAAAGAGCTTTTTGCCACGATTTTGTGGCAAAAAGCTTAGACTTATTATAAACGAATTCGGAAACAGTGGCGTCGACGGTGAAATATTAAAATCCATAGACGCAGAACTTGACGAGATATGCGGCGGGTCTATTTTTTGCAGTTGCAAACTTGATAGATTTGAAAGTGCTATGGAGGACTGCCTTAAAACTTCTCCCGATGTTATAATCGTAGAGGCCTCGGGACTTAGCGACCCGACAAATATCAAAAAGATTTTGGAAAATTATGAAGACAAAAATTTACTAAGCTATAAAGGCTGCATATGCTTAGTCGATGCAAAGCGTTTTCATAAAGTGTACGAGACCGCAAGAGTTTGTAAAAAACAGCTTGCTGTAGCAGATTTACTGCTAATTAGCAAGTCCGACTTGGTGGATGATGAGCAATTGGAAAAGGTGCAAAGCATCATAAAATCCGATTTTCCTGCTGCTATAATCGAAAAATCTTTGATGGGCAAATGCGACTATGATTTTGACTTGTTAAAAGTCAATTCCTCCGTGAAATTCGATGAAAAGAGCTATGGAACGGACATAAGCAATCAAAAAATCAGCGTTAAAATAAGCCCTCTTATGTCCTCTTATCAGCTTGAACGATTTGTTAACTTATTTGCAGAGGATACCGCAAGAATCAAAGGTTTTGTTAAACTTGAAAACGAAAATCTTTTGGTTGACTGCGTAGGTGCGATGATAAAAATTGGTCCATGGAGCGGTGAAATCGAGGAAAATGTTTTAACTGTTCTTGCGACAAAAGGGCAAAACACCAGAAAAGCACTTAAAAACGCTCAGTCACTTTACAGCGATTTGGTAGAATTAATTTTTTAAGAGGTAAACTTATGAATTTAGTAGAAAAAATTATAGAGCTCGGTGCGCTTAAAGCTAAGAAAATATCTGTAGATACGATAGTATTTGACGAAGGATTTAGAAAAGCCTGCGAGTGCAATTCTTGCGGAAAATTCAAGACAAATTACATGTGCCCTCCGTATGTAGGGGCGATTAATGAGCTTATTCAAAAGGCAAAATCTTACAGTGAGGCTGTTGTATATCAAACTGTACATGAAATTGAAGACAGCTATGATTTTGAAGGAATGATGGAAGGCGGCGAGGTTCATTCAAATCTTTCAAAAGAGATACATAAAGTATTAAAATCCGAAATTGACAAAGACAAATATCTTCACATAAACGCCGGAGCTTGCAGTTTATGTGAAAAATGTGCTGTACTTGAAGATATCCCATGTAGATTTCCTGAAGATGCGACATCGTCGCTTGAATCATACGGAATTGCAGTGAGTCAGCTTGCCGAAAGTGCGGATATGAAATACATGAACGGAGAAAACACCGTGACCTATTTTGGTGCGGTATTTTTAAGATAAGAGGTGTGCCCTATGGCTAGTGTTAAGATAGTTAACAATGATGAAATATCCGTGATAGAATCTGAAAAAGGCGCACTGATTTCGGATATATTAGAGCTTACAAAGCATAGTGTCGACATGCCTTGCGGTAAAAAAGGCATTTGCGGAAAGTGCGTAGTCTTAGTGTCTGGTGAAGTTTCAAAGCCTACTTTAGAAGAAGAGGAGCTCTTAGGAGAAAATCTGCTTAAGGGCTATCGTTTAGCATGTCTTGCCACGATTGAGGGCGAGTGTGAAATTGAGATTTTAAAGACTGCTAAAATGAACATCGCAACAAGTGATGATGAAATTAAGATTAGTAATCCCATGTTTAAAAATTATGGAATAGCCATAGATATAGGAACAACCACTGTCGTGTGTACCCTTTTTGGAAAGAATGGAAGAATCGCACAAAAAAGCTCTAAAAATCCACAAATTAGCCTTGGTGCAGATGTAATTAGTCGAATTGAAGCCGAGATGAGTGGCGAGGGCGAAAGACTTCAAACTTTGATTGTGGACTGCATTAATTCTCTGTCAAAAAAACTATGTAAAAAAGCAAATATAGAGCCTTCTGACATAGATAAAACTGTAATTACAGGCAATACTGTTATGCTTCATTTACTTGCCCAAAAAAGCTGTAAACCGCTTTCTGCCGCACCATTTAAAGCCGAATTTTTAGGCGGTAAAGTGTATAAAAGTGAAGAATTAAACATAGAAAACGGTGGAGAAGTCCTACTTCTAAACTGTTTTAGTGCATTTGTCGGTGCAGATATTGCAAGCGCCGTTTTAGCTAGCGGAATGATGGATAAAAATGCGACCTCTTTGATAGTAGACATTGGAACAAACGGAGAAATGGCGCTTCATCATAACAATAAGCTTTATTGCTGTTCTACTGCGGCGGGTCCTACTTTTGAAGGAGTAGGAATTAGGCATGGAATGCACGGCGGAAAAGGTGCTATAGAGCATATTTTTATAGAAAACTCAGAGATTAAATGCAAGGTAATCGGTGATACAAAAGCTAAAGGAATTTGTGGAAGTGGCGTAATAGACGCTGTAGCGGTCTTATTATCCGAAGAAGTGGTAGACGAAACGGGATTTATGGACGACTGCCACGAAAAGGTAAAAGATATTGATGATGAAAGTTTTTTTGAGATACTAGATGGAGTAGGAATATTTGCAAAGGATATAAGAAACGTGCAGCTTGCAAAAAGTGCAATTTGTGCGGGAGTCAAAACCCTTATAGAATGTGCAAATTTAGATTATGAGGACATAGAAAGTTTTTACATAGCGGGCGGATTTGGAAGTTATCTTGATATAGATAACACAGCAAAAATAGGCCTTATACCGATAGAGCTTAAAGACAAGGTAAAAGTTATCGGCAATGCGGCTTTAAAAGGAGCCGAAATGGTGCTTTGTGATAGCAATTTATATTCTAAGATAGAAGATATAACGAGCGATTTTGAGCTTGTAGATTTGTCCACAAGTAAAGTGTTTAACGAATACTATGTCGACAACATGTTTTTTTAATAAATATTAACAATTATAAATTTTATATATGTTAGAATAAATAAAAATGAAAGAAGGAAGTTATTATGAATTCATACGAGAGATTATTTGCAAGACTAGAAGGAAAACCAGTCGATAAATTACCAAATCTTAATATAGTAATGATGTTTGCAGCAAAGCAAATCGGAGTGCCTTACTCTGAATATGTGACCGATTATAAAAAATTGGTAGAAGGCAATTTAGTTTGCCATGAAAAATTTGGAATTGACTGTCTTTGTGCGATTTCTGACCCCATGAGAGAAGCTGAGGGCTTTGGATGCGAATTAGAACTTCCATATGACGATGTTCCACATGCCAAAGTAAAGCTTATACAGTCCATAGAAGACATCAAAAAGTTAAAAGTAATCGACCCATCAATGGGAAGAAGAATGAACGACAGACTTGAAGCGGTTAGATTGATGAAGGAAAAATCAGCTGGGCAAATTCCTGTTATCGGCTGGGCTGAAGGTGCAGTTGCTGAAGCGTGCGATTTGATGGACATGAGCGAATTCATGATGAATTTGTATGATTACGAAGATGAAATGCATGAGCTATTAGAGATTTGCTATAGGCAGTCAAAGCTTTTTGCACTAGAACAAATCAAAGCAGGTGCGGACATAGTCGGAATAGGCGATGCGGCATCATCTCTTCTTTCACCGGCACTTTATGAAGAGTTTGCGCTTCCATATCAACAAAAACTTATTCAAGATATTCACGATGCAGGCGGAAAAGTTAAGCTTCATATCTGTGGAAACATCGAGCCTATGCTTGAGCACATAGCCAAGGTAAAGGCTGATATCGTCGATGTTGATCACATGGTAAACATCAATAAAGCAATTTCGGCACTCGAGGGCATCTCTTCTGTAAGTGGAAACTACGACCCTGTAAGCGTTTTACTACAAGGCACACCTGAGACTATTGCTAAGGCGACTAGAGACTGCATTAACTTAAAATCAAACACAAATATTGTTGCGGCGGGTTGTGAAGTGCCTAAAATGACACCTGAAGAAAACTTGTTAGCCGTTAAAACTGAAATAGAAAAATAAAAAAAAGAAAAGGACTGAACTCAGTCCTTTTTCTAAGTCTTATCCTGGATGTCTTGTTATTTCCACGCCGATTTCGTCTATCCACTGATTTACTATCGCCTGATCTCCCGAATGCGCCGCCAAAGCTATTTCGCCCGTTCCGGGTTTGATATGAAAAGCAAAATTGCATTTTTTACCGATATCAGATTCAGGAACACCAAGCAGACCGTAGTAGTCGGTTCCACTTTTTAGCACTTCTTCGCCCATTATCTCAATTATACCTTCGGTTAAATTTATTACATCAAGGTTTTTGACTTGATAGGATGAGTCAACAATGGCAGAGGTCCTCGTACTGCCCATCGTTCTTGCCTCACGAACAAGTAGCCAGCCGTCAAATCTTGAATTATTACTGGCAACCCATAGCACTTCAATCACGCAATCTAATGGAATTTCGTTAAGCGGGTCGGCTACAGCAACTGTTGCAGCTTTCATTAAATTCGTGGCTACTTGTAAATCGTTTGCCTGTCTTGATTCTTCGACATATTTCATATACTGTGGAGCTATTACTGCCGATAAAACGGCGATTATTGCAATTACGACAATTAATTCAACCAATGTAAAACCTTTATTCTTCTTCATCATATACCTCTTTTAATGATAAATTGCACAATTATATTTAGTATACCCTTTAAAATAAGAAATGTAAAGTCCTGCAATAATTTTTACTCTTTACATTATCACTTTATCATGATACAATAGTAAAAAATCATTTTAAGGAGAATATGAATGAAGAAAATTTTAGTTTTACTTATGGTGTGCATCATGGCAGTTATGGCTACAGCTTGTGCACAAGAGAGTGCAAGTGATGCACAGTACATTAAAGACAAAGGCGTTTTAGTTGTAGGCTACACGGTCTATGAGCCAATGAACTACACTGATGAAAACGGCGAATTTACAGGATTTGATACAGAGCTTACAAAAATTGTTGCCGAAAAACTTGGTGTAACACCTGAATTTGTTCTTATAAACTGGGATACAAAAGAGACAGAACTTGCTGCAAAAAGCATTGACTGTATCTGGAACGGTATGACACTTGATGCCGATAGAGAAGCAAACATGGCTTGTACCGACCCTTATGTGAAAAACGCTCAAGTAGTTGTGGTTAAAGCTGACATGGAATATACTGATACAGCTTCTTTAGTAGGAAAAACAGTAGTAGCAGAAATCGGTTCAGCCGGTGAAAGCCAACTAGTTGGTGACGATGCAGATACAAATTTGAAAGAGGCAGAATTTGTTGGAAAATCAGTTCAAACAGATTGCTTGCTCGAAGTTAAGGCGGGAACAGCCGATGCTGCAGTTTTAGACATGACACTTGCAAATGCTATGGTCGGTGAAGGTACTGACTTTTCGGATTTAAAGATTGTCGATTACTTAGCAGAAGAAGATTACGGTGTAGCTTTTAGAAAAGGTTCTGATTTAAGAGATGAAGTAAACAAAATCTTTGAAGAATTGAAATCTGACGGAACACTTGAAGAGCTTGCTGATAAATACAATTTAGAACTTGCTTAAATAAATCTTTTAAGGCTGTGTTACTCTGATTGTAGCACAGCCAAATTCTTATAAAGGAGAACTTAAAACAATGGAAATTGAAATAATTTCAAGGCTTAGCGAAGGATTTTTGCTAAATATTCAGCTTTTTTTATTTACACTGTTATTTGCTATCCCCTTGGGATTTGTCGTGTCTTTTGGTTCGATGAACAAATGGACACCGTTTTCGATTAAGAGAAATACCAAAAATGGAATTAAAAAAATAGATATAAGACCGATTAGCACCTTGGTAAGATTTTTTGTTTGGATTATAAGAGGAACGCCTCTTATGCTTCAAATTTTGGTTATTTATCTGGGTCCTGGCCTTTTAGGTTTTGCTTCACCGTGGCCTCCTGGTAGTAGCGGAAGATTTGTAGCGGCTATAGTTGCTTTTTCGCTGAACTATGCATGTTATTTTTCAGAAGTTTACAGAGGCGGAATCGAGGGCATTCCAAAGGGGCAAACAGAGGCCGCACAAGTTTTGGGAATGACACCTGTTCAAATATTCTTTAAAGTAAAGTTCATGCAACTTTTTAAAAGGATAATGCCACCTATGGGAAATGAAGTCATAACACTTGTAAAAGATACAGCGCTTGCAAACTACATATCAAACGTCGAAATAATCATGACTGCAAGAGAATATGCTTCGGCGGGCATTATATGGCCACTATTTTCAACGGCGATTTTCTTCTTAGTTTTTGTAGGACTGCTTACATTGGTATTTTCTTGGACAGAAAAACGTCTTAACTATTTTAGAATTTAGGAGGAAAGCTAGATGTCAATTTTAGAAGTTAACAATTTAGAAAAACATTTTGGACAAGTAAGAGTACTTGAAGACATTAGCTTTAATCTTGAAAAAGGTAAGGCGCTTGCGATAATAGGCTCTTCAGGCTCAGGAAAAACCACCTTGCTAAGATGTCTTAATTTTCTTGAAACCCCTAACAACGGAATAATAAGAGTCAAGGGCGAGACACTTTTTGACGGAAATAACAAAGAGCTAAAAAGTGAAAAACAAATTCGAAGAAATAGACTTCACTTCGGAATGGTTTTTCAGTCGTTCAACCTTTTTCCGCAGTATACAGCCTTAGAAAATGTAATGCTTGCGCAAAAGCTTTTGGCGAAGGAAAAAGAAACTTTCAAATCGGACAAGAAGAAAATTTATGAAGATATAAAGGTTTATTCTAAAGAGGTTCTTGATCAAATGGGACTTTCTGATAGAATGGGAAATTATCCGCATGAGCTTTCTGGAGGTCAACAGCAACGTGTTGCAATAGCAAGAGCACTTGCACTTAATCCTGATATTCTATGTTTTGACGAGCCTACTTCAGCCTTAGACCCAGAGCTTACTGGCGAGGTTTTAAAGGTTATAAGGTCACTTGCCGAGAAAAATACAACAATGATTATCGTCACACATGAGATGAGTTTTGCAAGGGATGTTGCGGACGAAGTCATGTTTATGGACGGCGGAAACATTGTCGAAATGGGACCATCAGCAGACGTTATTAACAATCCTCAAAATGAAAGAACCAAAAAGTTTTTATTACGAACCTTATAAGAAAAATCAGTAAAGACAGCTGTCTTTACTGATTTTTTAATGCTCTTTATTTTATAATTGCGGGCAGCTGCTCTGCTAATATCATCGCAATGCCTAAAGTAGAAAGAACTATTCCAGTTGCGCGGTTTAGCATTTTGGGTGCAGCTTTATTGGCAAATCTTGCACCGAGCAATGCGAAAACTAAGGTGGAGGAAACACATGCGATAAATACAAACGGATCAGGTATGACGCCTTGAAGAGAAAAATGTGATACCGAGCCGAAAAGTGCCGTGAAAGTCATGATAAACACGCTTGTTCCAACTGCTGTTTTAAGTTCATAGCCTAAAACGGTAGTCAATAAAATAAGCATCATAATGCCACCACCTGCACCGATAAACCCACAGATAAATCCGATTAAAGCGCCGCATAATATTGGCATTAAAATTTTCAATTTATTACTAAATGATCTTGGTGTTTTAGGTTTTTGCTCTTTAAACGACTTTGCAAAAAAGTTAATCCCCATGATAAGCGAGGCGTATACAGTTAAATTTCCCATGGTACTAGTGGGTACAAGCTGAGCAACAAAGGCGCCGATAAAGGTACAAATAAGCACACTAATCAAAAGTGTCTTACTGTTTTTTATGTCTATATTTTTGTTTTTTCCATAGGTATAAGCCGACACAGCACTTGCAAGTACGTCAGAGGCTAGTGCAATTCCAATAGCTTCATACGGATTCATCCCTAAAAAAGTTATGAGCATCGGAGAAATTACAACAGCTGCACTCATTCCTGCAAAACCTGTTCCAAGTCCAGCTCCCATGCCTGCAAGTATACAAATTATAATCGTTTCCATTTAATCGTTCTCCTTTAAATTGCTACAAATTTTTCCTAGCAATCTTTCCATTTCATTTATTTCAGCTTCACTTATTCCATTAAAAGCCTTTTGATGAAAATTTTTCAAACAATCAAACAGTTTATTTAATAGTGCTTCACTTTTAGGTAATAGACTTAATTTAAGCGTTTTTTTATTCTTTGAAGTAGCACTTCTGGTCAAATAACCGTCATTTTCAAGGTTGGTTATTGCTGTAGACACATGTGACTTTGCAAAATCTTTGGCGTTAATTATTTTAGTTAGGGTGTTTTCATCGGGATTTGTATGTAAAAACATCAGTATTTCTGCTTCTAACAAATTGAGATTTTCTTCTCTTAACACTTGTGTGAAATACTCTTTTCGCTTAGCGGCTATCGTGTATAAATAATCTTTTGGTGAAAACATTAAACCACTCCTTTTGTTCTTATTGGAACATTATAGTTCTATTCGTAACAAAAGTCAATGAATTTATTATTAATATATTTTAAGCTAGCTTTGCCAATCCTTCATAAAGCTCATAGTATCTTCCTTTATTTTTGAGAAGTTCATCGTGGTCTCCACGCTCAATAATCTCTCCGTTCTCTAAAACCATAATTGCATTTGAATTTCTAACAGTAGAAAGCCTATGTGCTATCACAAAAGTGGTGCGGGTTTCCATAAGTCTATCAAGAGCTTCTTCAATATGCTTTTCAGTTCTGGTATCAACCGAGCTTGTCGCTTCGTCAAGCACTAAAATAGGCGCTTTTGAAATTGCAGCCCTTGCAATGTTTAAAAGTTGCCTTTGCCCTTGGCTTAAATTTGCACCATCACTTTCAATTACTGTTTCGTATCCATTTTCAAGCTTTGTTATAAACGCATGTGCATTAGCAGCCTTTGCTGCTAAAATTACTTCTTCATCAGTTGCATCCAGCCTTCCATACCTAATGTTTTCCATCACAGTTCCTTCAAACAGGTGTGTATCTTGTAAAACCATAGCAATATTTTTTCTTAAGTAAGATTTTTTATACTTACTTATGTCAATATCATCAATGGTAATGCTACCACTTTGAATATCATAAAATCTATTTAGCAAATTTGTAATAGTAGTCTTACCTGCACCGGTTGATCCAACAAACGCAATTTTTTGTCCTGGTTTAGCATAAAGTGATATGTTTTTTAAGACTAATTTATCATCTCGGTATCCAAAACTCACATCATCAAATTTAACAAATCCATTAATTTTTTTAGCTTCTATAGCATTTTGCACATCTTCACATTCAGGCTCTTCATCCATCATGTCAAAAACTCTTTCAGCACCTGCAAGAGCTGAATAAATCACATTCATTTGCATAGAAATCTCATTTATCGGCCTTGTAAAGTTTCTTGAATAATTTAAAAAAACGGCATAAGCACCTATGTCTACAAAGGAACTCAAACACAAAAAACCACCGATAAATGCGGTAATAGCATAGCTTAAATGGCCCATTCCACCCATGATAGGCCCCATGGCACCACCTAAAAATTGAGCCTTCACAACCTTTTCTTTGTAGGCCTTATTGTGTTCTTTAAAATTTTCAAAAGCTTCATCTTCGTGGTTAAAAACTTTTACAACCTTTTGACCTGTTATTGTTTCTTCTATAAATCCATTAAGCTCACCAAGAGTTTCCTGTCTTCCTTTAAAATATTTTCGGCTCTTTGTGGTGATTATTTTCCCAGTAAAGAAAAACACAGGAATTAATATAAGAGATACTATTGTCAAAATAATATTTGTAAAAAGCATAACAATAAAAGTTCCAACAAAGCTTATAACCGCCGAAAAAAGAGTTACCGCCGTGTTAGACATCATTTCACCTACAGAGTCAACATCATTTGTGTATCGACTCATCATGTCTCCGTTACTGTTTGTATCAAAATATCTAAGCGGTAATTTTTGCATTTTTTCAAAAAGGTCATTTCTAAGTCTTTCAAGAGATTTTTGTGCTACGTTAATCATAATCCTTATTTGAATAAAATTTGCTACTAATGCTACAGCATAAGCCACAGCCATTATAAGTACATTCTGTATTAAGACTTCTTCGCCTTTCCCATCAAACAAGTCATTGATTATCGGTCTTAAAAGATAGGATGATAGAAGATTAAGCCCAGTATTTGCCAAAACGCATATAAAAACTAAAAACAGTAAAAATTTATCTTCTTTTAAATATCCCAATAGCCTTTTTATTGTTTTCCCTATGTTTTGCGGTTTTTTAACTTGCATTTCCAAATGTGCACCGGGTCCGCCCCTTCGCATACCAAGATTAGGAGCGTTCTGTTGTTCCTCTTTTTTGTGTGGTGGACGTCTGTTATTCATTTATCGGCTCCTTTCTAAGTGCTCGCTTCTTTATCACGTTGAGAGTCATATATCTCTTTATATGTTAGACTATTTTCTAATAGTTCATTATGTTTACCTACAGCTTCAATTTCACCATCGTTCATAACCACTATTTTATCTGCATTAATTACAGAAGAAATTCTCTGTGCAATAATTATTTTTGTCGTCTCATTAATTTCATCCATTAAATATGAGTGAATTTTCCCTTCGGTAGCGGTGTCTACAGCGCTTGTGGAGTCATCTAAAATTATTATTTTAGGTTTTTTCAAAAGTGCTCTTGCTATACAAAGTCTTTGCTTTTGCCCTCCAGAAAGATTAACTCCCCCTTGCCCCAAAACGGTCTCATATTTTTCGGGAAAAGACTCAATAAAAGAATCTGCTGCTGCATAGGCAGCGACTTTTTTCACTTCTGATATTTCAGCATTTTTATTTCCATAACGCAAATTTTCTTCAATAGTACCGGAAAAAAGCACATTATTTTGCAGTACCACCGATACAGAGTCACGCAAATTCTTAAACGAATAATCCTTTACATTTTTGTCATCTACCAAAACTTCTCCTACATCTACATCATAAAGTCTTGGAATAAGAGAGATTAAACTAGTTTTACCGCAACCTGTAGATCCTATAATTCCAACTGTTTCTCCACTTTCTATTTTTAAGTTAATATTAGAAAGTACATTTTCTTGATAGTATTTAAAGCTAACATTCTTAAACTCTATACTTCCATTTTTGATGCTGTCTTTTGAAAGTTTATTCTCCTTAATATCCACGTCAGTGTCAAAGATTTCATCGACACGCCTAACACACGCAAAAGCACGTGAAGCCGAAATAATCACATTCGCAAGCATCATAAGTGAAGATAAAATTTGTACTGTATAAGTTACAAATACGGATATATCTCCAATCATAACACTTGAGTCCATGACACCCATACCACCAAAATACAATATAGCAATAGTTGCAATATTTATAGCTAAAGTCATGATAGGCATTTGTAGCATTGTGATTCGAAAAACTTTCAGCCCACTATTTTTCATTTCTTCGTTTGCAGTTTTGAATTTGCCTATCTCAGTATCATCTCTAACTAAAGATTTAATTACACGAATATTAGTAAGGTTTTCTCTTACAACTGAATTAATTTTATCAATTTTTCTCTGCAAAACACCAAATTTTTTATAGCTCAAACTTACAATTATAGAAATAGCAATTATTAAAAATGGTATTACCGCAATAAAAATAAGTGCAAGTTGTGCGTTAACTATAAAAACCATAATTAATGTGCCAATTAATAGTGCCGGCGCTCTTACAAATATTCTAACAGCCATTTCAACAAGATTTTGTATTTGAATTATGTCGTTTGTAAGTCTTGTAACTAATGATGCGGTACTAAATTTATCTATATTTGAAAAAGAAAATTTTTGAATTTTTTTGAATAAAGCCTCTCTTAAATCACAACCAAAGTATACCGATGCCCTCGTAGCACAATAGGCACAAGAAATTCCGACAATCAAACCAAACACAACATAAAACAGCATGCTTAGTCCATATCCCCAAAGAATAGAAACATCTTCACCTGCTACAAAACCGTCAATTATTTTTCCCGCTAAAACAGGTATGTTTACCTCAGCATAAACCTCGATAATCATAAGTATAGGAGAAAGTATGAAAAAAATCATATGAGGTTTTACAAATTTAAAATATCTTTTCATTTTTTACCCTCCAACATTTTCTCAAGGTTTTCATGAAGTCTATCCAAAAATTCATCTAGCATATCCATCTCTTTTTCACTGAAGCCTTTAAAAGTTTCTTTATCCAGTTTCTGAAATAGTTCATGAGTGTTTTCTATAAACTCATTTCCCTTTTTTGTAAGTATTATAACATTTGCCCTTGAGTCATTTTCATCAGATTTCCTTACAATATACCCTTTGCTTTCAAGCTTTCTAAGGCTGACTCCGACCGAAGCTGCACTTGTCCCAAGTTTTTTAGCAAGTTCTTTTTGCGAAAGATTTTCATTATATGAAACTGTCATGAGTAGCCTTGATTCTGATGCAAACACTTCGCTTTCATTTAAGTTATAGTGCATAACACGCTCAAAAGCATGGTGAAACTGTTTCATTTTATGTTTCACTATTCTTTGTTTTGTCATAATATCATATTTATATTTTCTCTTTTTCACAATCTCAGTCCCTCCAATAAACTAGTATACTATATATTTGTTTATTATAAACTAGATTACTATAATTGTCAATCTCTTGAAATATTAATAATTCAAGCACTTTTGTTCTGTAGTCTACTACAAAATCATCATATACATCTGAAGAATAAGTTGTTAATTTATAATCAATGTTACTTTCCCCAAACATACTTACCATCCACTTGATAAATTTTTTCTTAATCATAGTAAAGAGTTCAGGTATTTCCTAATGGTAATATCTGAACTCTTTTTAGTTTATTAATGACTTTTTTTCTTTCTCGTGATAAAATAATTATTATTAAGATAAACAAGAGGTTGAAAATGACAAACTTAGAAAAATTAATAAGGTTAAACCAACTGCTTCTAAACGAGATGCCTATGTATAAAAACGAAGCTGAAAAATTCCCTAAAATCTATGGCGAACAACGAAGGCTGCTTCGCTCTTTGATGAATGTTCGCCCATCAATGCCACTTAATACCGAATTTCTAACTCTTCAGGATGAATTTTTGAGTGATGAAATAAAATCAAATAGAATAGTTAATCTTTCTGATTTGGAACCAACAAATGTTAACAATCAAATTTATTTGTGGCAAGGAGACATTACGACGCTTTCGGTTGATGCTATAGTAAATGCGGCAAACTCGGCACTTTTAGGCTGTTTTATCCCATGCCACGGCTGTATCGACAATGCGATACACTCTAAAGCTGGTTTACAGTTAAGGCGTGATTGCGACGAGATTATTAAGAATCAAGGACATGAAGAAAAAACTGGAAATGCTAAAATTACTAACGCATATAATCTTCCAAGTGAATTTGTCATTCATACCGTTGGACCAATTATTACAGGGAAGCTTACAGAAAGTGACTGCAATTTACTCAAAAGTTGTTACCAAAGCTGTCTAAATCTTGCAATTTCTAAAAAGCTGAAAAACATAGCCTTTTGTTGTATTTCCACAGGCGAATTTCACTTTCCAAATGATAAAGCAGCAGAAATAGCGGTCAGCACAGTCATGCAAATACTAGATAAAACAAAAAGTGAAATTGAGGTGATATTCAATGTTTTCAAAGAAGAAGACTGCAAACTCTACAGAGAGTTACTGGGATAAATTATCAAAATTAAAAAAGTGCATAGATGATTCTGAGGTAATTGTCATCGGTGCAGGCTCAGGGCTTTCTGCCTCTTCGGGACTGCTATATAGTGGTGAGCGATTCGAGAAATTATTTCCTGACTATATTGAAAAATACGGCTTTAGTGACATGTATTCAGCCGCTTTTTATAAACACGAGACGCTAGGGGAATTTTGGGGATATTTCAGCAAGCATATTTATTATAATAGATATGAACAGGTCTTAAACGACACTTATTCTAATTTATTAGAGCTTGTAAAAGATAAAAATTATTTTGTTATAACCACCAATGTTGACCATATTTTTCAAAAATCTGGATTTGATAAAAATCGTTTATTTTATACTCAAGGCGACTACGGTCTTTTTCAATGCTCTGTTCCCTGTCATAGCAAAACCTATGATAATAGGGACATTGTTTTTGAAATGGTAAAAAGCCAAGAAAATTTCAAAATACCGACAAGCCTTATCCCCTATTGTCCAAAATGCGGTGAACCAATGACGACAAATTTGCGAAAAGACGGCACTTTTGTAGAAGACGACGGTTGGAATAAAGCTTTAAAAAAATATCAAAACTTTATAAAAGAAAGCCGTAATAAAAAAACAATATTTTTAGAGCTCGGAGTAGGATTTAACACTCCATCAATAATCAAATATCCATTTTGGCAGATGACTTACGACAACGAAAACGCCATTTTTGTGAGCATAAATTTAGACGAAACATCCTCTGCAAAAGAAATCTCAAACCGCTCTATTTTGATAGAACACGACATAGGTTCGTCCTTATTTGACTTAAATAAAACTTAAAAAACCCGCCTGCTGAAATTTTACTTTCAGTAGGTGGGTTTCACTTATCACTATTCTTAAAGCCAGCGTGAGTCTTCTTCATACGGTACGGTATCGGAAGTTTCTAAATACCATTTTAAAAGTCTCTCTTTAAGATTCACTTTAATGCCTTCGTACTCTTTTTCATTATAAAGGTTGTCGATTTCTCTGCTGTCTTTTGTTAAGTCATAAAGCTCGCTGTCGCCATATGTTCTTTCAATTAGCTTGTAGTCCTTCGTTCTCATCATCACTGCTCTTCCAACGCTTTCAGGATGCTCTTTTTGTTGCAAACCCTTTGGATAATAAATTGTTTTGTCGTTTTGCATAAAGAGTGTCCCCTCTTTTTCGTAGCCTTCATTGCAATGCGGTTCATTTTTATTGTATCCACCTTCACAAAAAACCGCCCTGTTTTCATCTCCTGCTTCGCCCTGAAGCTGTTTGATAAACGATTTTGCAAAATGTGTGTGGGTCGTTTGAATATTTGCATCCTCTAAAACAGTCGCCATAATGTCAAATAGCTCAACCTGCTCTTTCACTCGGTGGCCTTTTTTAACCATGGGTGCTTTTACAATAAGTGGCACTCTGGTAAGCACATCTTCACAACCACTTGGCCACTTTTCCACAAGGGAATAATCTCCCGCATAATCTCCGTGGTCGGATGAGGCTATCAAAAATGTCTCATCCTCTATATCAGATTCTTTTACCGCATTCATCAGCTCTCCAAGAAGCATGTCGCTAAAAGAAATCATCCCCATGTATACCGCCTGAATTTTCTTAAAATTCGTATCTTTTAAGTCTCTGTATTTTCTAATCAATTCGTGGAATTTGGGTTTATTAGTACCAATAGGCCTTAAATCGGGCACATTTTCTTCACTATACATGCTGTAATAAGGTTCGGGAACTGTATAGGGACAATGTGGCAAAGAGAGCGGAAGAAAAAGCACAAATGGCTTGTCCCCTTTTTTCCGATTCTTTATAAAATTGATGCTCTCCATAACATTTTTATAATCACCAATTTCTTCGGTCTTGCAGTTTTGACTTTCGTATAAAAAGTCATAATATCCACTTTCTCCAAAGTTTTTAATAGGTTTCGCCTTATCAACTTCTACCGATTTATCCTCGAACACATCACAGCATATTTCTGCACTTTCCTTTGTGAAAAGGTCGTTTTTACCGTACGCTCTAACCTCGTATCCATTTTCTTTAAAGTATTTGAACATGTTTTTTTCGTGCGGTTTTAGTAAATTCCAAAGTGTTCTATGACCATCCACATGCACATATCTGCCTGTAAAAAGGCTACATCTTGAAGGCGAGCACACCGTGTTTTGTACATGACATTCTTCAAAAAGAACGCCCTCTTCTGCTAGTTTGTTAAAATTCGGAGTGCTAATGTGACTGTTTCCATAACAGTTTAGCGACTCTGCCCTCATTTCATCTGAAAAAAATAATATGTAATTCATATAATACCTCACTTACGTTTTTTACATTATACATAATTAACTATATTTTTTCAATAGATTGCCTTTTATTTTATTAATTTTTATTTAATTTCCAACTATATTAAGACCTGTGGAGAAAACCACAGGTCTTAATTATTTATTCTTCAATTATATATGCTGCACTGTCATGAGGTGAAAGAAACTTACTTGTATTGCCCCAAATATTTGAAACGATATTTTCAGGCTCTTTTTCACTTACCACATTCTCAGAAATATTGACGTAAACTTTTACCTTTAAGTTGGGATTTTCGCTAATCTCGGCTTCGATTACATACAATGATTCACTTTTTTCTACTAGCTTTACATTTCTTGCAAATTTATCTATCGTGGTAATTGCTGGATTTTGCAGTAAATCTATAGTTGGTTTGTCAATTTGCTTTAAGTCACCGCCTAAAATAATCGGCGAATTCATGATACTCCAAACAGAAAGCAGTGTTCGTTTTTCTTCATAGGTAAAGTTTGAATACCTCGGCGATGGCCATGGACCATAGTTCGAAAGTGCCGCAACAGGCACCATGTCTCCGTCTGGTATTGCATCGCCCTTCTTATACTTTTGCCAGTCTAAAAATGTGTCAATTTGTAGTCTTAGCGCCGACCAATCATCCCAAAAATCAGGTGAAATTCTCCACATATTTGCCCACTGAGAGACATGCTCTCCAGAATCTAATGGAGTCGCTCCAGGCGAAGTCGAAAACACAATTTCCCTTTCGGATTTTCTTATCGCCTCACCATAGGCTTCTACCGATTCTTTTCTATACGGAAAGGATAAGTCGTCGATTTTAATCAAATCAACTTCCCACGATGTGTATAGTTCTATTAGGCTTTCGACGTACTCTTCCGAGCCGACTTTACTAAAATCTATCGGATACATCTCGTTATTCCATGTGCAAAACGGCGCATTTAAATCGACAATTTTATCGCAAGTTATATCTGTGCCTTTAATCACACTTTTAGCCGCTACCGCCTGTCTTGGAACGCCACACATCACATGTATTCCAAATTTCATCCCTCTGTCGTGGATAAAATCGGCTAGATATTTAAGCGAATTCCCCTTTATCGATTCTTTGAATCTATCTGGTGCTGGAATTAATCTTCCGTATCTGTCCATATATCTCCACGGTGAAAAGTTTTCATCCTGATCTGGATTATCTCTAGAGTCTCTTCCAGGTGTAGACCACATAAAGTCTAGACACATGTACTTATATCCAAACTGTTTAAGCTCTTTATCTATAAAAACAACGTCATCTTTAAACTCCTTTTCAGTTACGCTCCATCCATAACTGTCAAAGGTATTGTATCCCATAACGGGAATATTCGATTTTGAAACCATGGTTAATCAATCCTTTCTTTCTCCTAAATAATTAACTGCAAAATAATTAAAAATACTTGCCGACCATGTATAGCCGTTGTCCCTTAGCGCCTTTCCTGTAAGTGCACTGAAATTTTCAGCACTGCCACTGCTGCTCACCATCTTACAAAAACGCATGGCAACATCTTTTGCAAATTCTTTCTCTCCAACCTTATCAAGAGCATACACCATAAGACATGTAGCAGGCGGCCAAATCGCACCACGCCAGTATCCATCCTCTTTATAAAGTGGACTTGATAAACTTTCGCTTGCAAAGCCAAATTCTGTTAAGAATTTATCGCTTTTTAGCACCGAAACCATTTTGTCTATAATCTTTTTCGGAAGATACTTTCCGGCTATTAATGAAATAAATGGAAGCAAACTGTCGCAGATAATTTTTTCGTTATTTGAAGGATTTATCGCCACTGGCAAGTCGTCCACGAAGAAGTTATCTATCAATAAACCCGCCCATTTTTTTGCTTTTTCCTTCCACTCTTTCGACTCATCTTCAAGTCCTATTTTTTCAGCTACATCGCTTAGCACATCTGCCTGAACCACTAGAAATGCCGCTAAATCTGGTGATTCCACAACTGGTGTTACCGAAAATACTGTTCCGTTGTCCCATCCGCTGTCGTTTCCGTGCCAATACTCACAAAGTCCGTTTTTATTGCCGTCACGGTGCTTAAACCACCAATTTGTCCAAGCGCAAAGCTTCGGATAAATTTCTTTTAACTTTTCTGCACATACTTCCATATTTTTCATGAGTTCTGAAAGCGTAAAACCGTGAATCGGCGGTTTACAGCACTGAACAAATTTACTTGTATCGCTTAAAAAGTCAGGAAGCAAACCACATTCGTCTTGATAATCAAACATAGTCATATATTGGTCCCATGCAAGCTCTTCAAAAGCGTTACAGATTCCCAGTGCATTAAAACAGTGGTCCCATGCCCACACATTTATCATCCAGTTCTTCGACATAAACATTGTCGGACGCTTTAAAAGTCCACGAGGAGAGACTATTCCCGACCACTGAACATAGGCGTTAAATCGCCTTGTTTCAGTGAATTCTTCGGATAATACTGGCATTTTTTCTAAATAGGATTCAAATACTTGCACTCTTTTTTCATAGTCTTTGTCAAAATCCCACTCTGTAATGGCTATGTCTTTTTCTTCATAAATTTCTTTTAATGAAAATTCTACTTTTCCGTTTACAGGATAAAAATCAAGCACACATTTGTCTGACTGCTCGGCTTTCCATAACATGTCAAGCTCCCACTGTCCTTCTTTAATCTGAACCAAGTGTCTCGTCCAGTTTTTATAGCAGTTAATCATTTTGCAAGCGGTGTCCTCCACTATCAAATCGTGGACATAATTACAACTATGCGCCTGTGCTATTTCATCGAACCTAACACCTAAATCTTCACCATTTGTCCTCATGAGTATCTGCTTTTCGTTTAAAAAGAAGATTTCTAAATAGCCTTTTTCACTTTCAAGTTTCACTATGGTTTCACACGCATTAATTTTAAACGGAACTACCGCCTTTTTATATAGTAATGAAATTCTAAACACCAAATCAGAAGGTGACGCACTGCTAACCGACCTTAGATACAGCGAATTGTTCCTCTTTGAAACTGTCATATACGAGCCGTAACAGCTAAACGGCACTCTTTCTAAATCCATTAAATTTCCTCCGTTAAATCTTATTTTGTGTGACTTCTTCCCATGAAACAGCGGGCAAAATCGGCTGCATTCTATGCGCATCTGAAGTTCCGTTGTAAAAACTTCCGTCACACTCTCTTAAAAGTATCAACTTTAATTCTTTTACCTTTTCTGGATATTTATCTGCTATATTTTGCTTTTCAGAGTAGTCATTTTTAAGGTCATAAAGCTGAAAATCCACCCTTTTATCATTTGTCAAATCTGCATATGACACTTCACTCATAATTTCATCACTAAAATATACTCTAAGTTTAAATCCATCCTTAGAAACGAGTGCTGGAGCAGAGCCTCCATAGATAACGTAGTCGTGAATTTTGGTGTCCTTTTCACCTTTAAGTATCGGCAAATACGATATCCCATCTGTGTTTTTAGGTGCTTCTACACCGACAATATCCGCTATAGTTGCAAGTGTGTCATAGTTTGACATCAAGGTATCGCACACCGAATTTTTCTCTATCATAGAAGGACAGCTTGCTATAAATGGAATAACGCATCCGCCGTTCCAGTTAGAAAATTTTAGCCCCGCCATGCTGTCATTTCCGTTAAAAATATCACCGCAAGTTTCTGTCCTAAACGGGTCATCTTTCCCGTTTACTGAACTTCCGTCAAGCTTAGTGTCTATCTGTGTTCTACCGATTTGCTGATAGTCTATCACATGGCCGTTATCCGAGGCAAACATGATAATCGTGTCTTCTCTAAGCCCTAACTCTTCGACTTCGTTTACTATTTTACCGACTGTTTCATCTAGCCTTAAGACCATTGAAGCATATTCTTTTTCAAGATCTGTTAGACAGTCAAGCTTTTGTATTTCGGGATAGATTTCGGGATAAAAAATCAATCCATGCGGTAATTGACTTGGATGAAATAGGAAAAACGGTCTATCCTTGTTTTCTCTTATAAATCCAATCACTTTTCCGTCAAATAAATCCTGAGAGTACTGCTTTCTAAACGACATATCCTTAGGGTTTTCAACTTCACCATTTCTTTTTGTAATCTGCTCGTATGATGGTCTACCACAATGCGGGTCGGTGTTGCCTTCTATGTCTATCATTTTTCCATTTTCCATTAAAAACGGAGGATAGAATCCGTGACACTGTATGTGGTCGTAGTATCCGTAGTGATAGTCCCAGCCGTGATTTTCCATCTGCTTAGCAGTCGTTGAAAAACCCCATTCGAGCTTACCTATTTCGGCGGTGACGTATCCCGCCTTTTTCGCTATAGTCGCAATATATTCGCCGTTTGAAGCCGATTCGATACCATCGTTTTGGAGTACTTCTTGAAGCTCATCGTATGTCACTTCTCCCGTGCAAACTTTTTTATAGTATGCACCCGGTGAAAAGCTCCATCTTCCCGCATGGGCATCGTGCATTCCGCAAATCAAACTTGCCCTTGCAGGTGCACAAAACGCCGTTGCACAAAAATTAGTAAACCGCATGCCCTCTTCACATAGTTTGTCTATATTGGGCGTTTTAAAGAGTTTTTGCCCATAACACGAGAGCATCCCTCTGCCTAAATCGTCTGCATAAATATAAATTATATTCTTTTTTCTCATATTAAAAACTCCATTTTAACCTTTTACGCTGCCAAGAACCAAGCCTTTGGTAAAATATTTTTGTATGAATGGATACACCATCATTACAGGAATTGCTCCGAGGAACAACTGCGCCGCACGGCCTGTTCTTGCATTCATCATAGAAAGAAGTACTGTATAGTCGCCGTCTGCCGTTAACATTAAGTCTTCAAAACTCTTTAGAAGTGTTTGCATATAGGTTTGAAGTGGATAATTTTCAGGTGAATTCATGTAAATCATGCCTGTAAACCAGTCGTTCCAATGTGTAATTATGCAAAATAGACCTACAGTCGCAAGGGATGGTTTTAAAAGCGGAACTACAATTTTAAACAGTGTTCTAAAGTGTCCTGCACCATCAATCATTGCGGCTTCTTCGATTTCAGCTGGAAGATTTCTTGCAAAGTTCATTAAAATAATCATTTCGTATACAGGAAGAGCCATAGGTAAAATCAGTGCCCAAACGGTGTCTAAAAGTCCTGTATTTACGACTACTAAATATGTAGGAATCATTCCGCCGTTTATAAACATTGTCAAGGCAAAAAATACCATATAAAAATTTCTACCTTTTAGTTTATCCTTTGTTTTCGAAAGTGGATACGCAACTAAAATCATCAAAAATAAATTTATACCAACCCCTAAAACTACTCTTAAAACGGATATTCCAAGCGCCCTAAAAAATTGTCCGCCTTCAAGTGCAAATATATATGACTGCAAGGTAAAATCTATCGGCCAAAATGTGACTTCTCCAGCAGAAACAGGAGCACTGCCACTAAATGAAATTGCCAAAAGATTTATAAATGGTAATATACAAGTGAGTGATGTAATAATCAGGGCTAAGTAAATAATCGTAGACGAAATTCTTCCGCCGCCTGTTCTTTTTTTCATTAGTAAATGCTCCTTTCTTAGAATATTCTGTATCCCGCCACTTTATCGGCAAGAATATATGAGGTTCCAACTAAGATACAAGATACCACCGACTTAAACATGCCAACAGCCGAGGCGACCGAATACTGAGCTTGTTCGATACCTAGTCTATATACATATGTATCGATAATATCGCCTGTCTCGTAAACTACAGGTGCATACATATTATATATCTGGTCAAATCCAACATTCATGACACGTCCTAAAGATAAAACTGTCATCAGAATTATTGTCGGAATGAGAAGCGGTAGTGTTATGCTTATCGTTTGTTTCCATTTTCCCGCACCGTCTACCTCGGCCGCTTCGTAAAGACTAGGGTCTATTCCTGTCATCGCCGCAAGATAGACTACAGTTCCAAAACCAAAGCTCTTCCATATTTCTGATATAATCATAGTCCACGGAAAAATATTTGGATCAGCTAGAAAATTAATTGTACCTATTCCCATGCTAGCTAGTGTGGTATTTATAACACCATCAGCTGCCAAAATATCTGTCAAAACGCTACCCAAAATTACCCATGACAAAAAGTGTGGTACATAGACAATAGTTTGAAATGTTCTTTTAACGCTAGATTTTCTGACTTCATTTAATAAAAATGCAAAAACAACAGAAACCAAAACAGTACCAATTAATTTAAAAATTGACATGTACAAAGTATTCCATATCGTTCTTACAAAATTTGGTTGGCTAAAGACATATTCAAAGTTGTCAAAACCAACCCAAGGTGAGTTAAATCCCAGTCCAGGATTGAACTTTTGAAAAGCGATTACCAAGCCATATAGCGGCTGATAACTAAATATTAAGACTAAGATAATCGCAGGTATAAGCATAAGATGTAATTGCCATTCTCTTTTTAACCTTTTCATAAACAATACCCATTTAATCACATTTCAATCAAAACGTAATTCTAAAATGGTGCACCTGCCTTTCATTTGGTTCTTTAGTAAACAAGCTTGTTTTTATGCAAAAATCTCCGTCTAAAATGATTTCTCAGTTTTCACTTTTAGACGGAGATTCTTTATTTCATTTTATTTTGCTTTATTTGAATTTTAGCTACCGTATCTTGCGTTCATAGCTTCTGTAACTGTGTCTCCACCGGCTGTTTTCCAGTTTGCCACAACAGTGTCAAAGTAGTCTATAGGCTCTGAACCAATAATTATCTTTGTATAACCTTCTGTTAGTAAATCGTCAAGTGTAGTACCATAACTTGCAAGTTCAGATGGTGTTTCACCCCAAAGCATCGACTTCTTGATAAGGTCATTCTCGATATAATAGTCGGCATGAATGTAAGAAGAATTCACATTGTTTTGTTGTAGATAACGTCCTATGCCGTCTGAATTTTGATCATCCATCCAAAGGTGAATGTCGTTATAAGTTTTTAAAACTCTAGGATCTGTAAGGCTTTCTAGTTCTGCATCGCCGTCAAGCACACTCTTGAGTGATAAGAAGCTTGTATGATCGTAAGTTGGATCGACCACACGGGCATCAACAAAGTGAGTTCTATTTCCTTCTGTAAATGCATTGTAATTGTCAATTCCTATATCTTCAAGTGAATTATACTGAATATAATCATAGTAGTTTATAAGCTTCATAACAGCTTCAGGATTTTCACAGTCTTTGCTAACAACTACATAGCCAAAGTTTCCAAATTCTGCTGGTGCATGTACAGGCTCGCCGTCAACTGATGGAAGTGCATATGGCTCAAATAGTGCTTCAGGACCATTGTTTGCAACTTGGTCAACGCCTATTTCCCAGCCCCAGTATTGATAGAACGGTTGTGCACCTACTTTTCCTGAAACGACGTCTTCTTTAACTGCTGCAACGTCTTTAGTTGGGAATGCTTCACTTAATATTCCTTTTTGATACCAATCGGCCCATGTTGCAAGTGCGTCTTTCATCTCAGGCTGAACCGCACCATGCTCGATACCATTTTCTGTTTCAACCCAAATGTCAGGATACGCATGCCATGCAGGAGCCATTAGATTTAGTAAATCCATAGATCTATCTGCACCAAGTCCGTAGACTCCGTATTTGTCCATAAATGTCATTAGGATATTTTCTAAGTCTTCTACTGTTTCAGGAGCTTCAAAGCCATTTTCTTTCATCCAGTCACTTCTAAGCCAAATATAGTCTGGTTCAACAACTACGCCGTAGTGCATCTGTGGTATACCGTAAAGCTTTCCATCTCTGTAACCGGACTGGAATGTTTCTTCATCTGCATTGTGATAGGCTTTTATATCGTCACTTAAGTATTCGTCATAAACACTGTCAAGTTCCATAAGAAGTCCCGCTTCATAAAGCGTTTGGAACTGCGTTGCATCTACTGTAAAGAAATCAGGCAATTCACCTTGAGTCATTGATAGATTAAGTTTTGTAGCGTATTCATTGCTTTCCCATACAATGTCAAGCTCTATATTCAAATCATCTTTATACGCCCTTGTCCACACATTATTTGAAATGCTGTCACCCTCTGGCCATTCAATTATATTGTTTTCTTCTCTTACAAGCGTAAGTGTTACGGGTTCTTCCATCGGAGCTAAAAACGGATCGTCATCTGTTTTTGTGGGCATTTTTTCCATTGATTCCTCTGAAGATTCAGCCGAAGCCTCCGAGCTCGAATCAGCAGTCGAGCTTGTTCCCGCATTTTGTGAACATGCCGTCACGCTTAGTAACATACTTGCAGCTAATAGGATAGTTAAAATCTTTTTCATTTAAAATTCAACCTTTCTCAATTTATATTTTCTTAAAGTGTTCGCTCCTTTTTATTGATATTATTCTATCATCTCAAAAATCAATTTACTATATAATATTTTGCACTTATTATAATATTTTGTTCTAAATGAATAGTTTTAAGTCTTACATTCAACTATTAATCCTTGCAAAATGTATTTTATTAGTGTATGATGTCTATAAATACACATTCTATTAATAAGAATCTTTTGCATTAAAACTAGAAAAAGGAGGATGAAACATGAAGAAATTTTCTACACTTAGTCGTTTATTGATAATGTTTGCCGCTATAATTTTCCCCGTAGCAATACTGGGTTTTTACTTTGTTAGCAGCTATGTAACACAGCTTGAAACCGAAGCTTTAAACAGTATTAAGCATAACCTGTCCTATACCTCTTCAAACTTTTCAAGTTCGGTACAACATATTAGAAACTCGCTTAATTCCATTATGGAACTTTCAAGTGTAAACAAACTTGCACATTTAAGCAAAGTAATGGAGCCTGAAGATTTTTTTGAAAATGTCAATTACACTAGAGATGCTATGGATAACACTAAATCTTCTTTTAATTTAATCGAACATATCCGATTATTTTGCCCTGAACTTAACACTATCTACAACACTACGGGTTATGTCTCAGGAAGCCAGAGTGATTTTGATTCAGATTGCTTTACCTTTTTGCAAGAGTCACACACTGAAAATCCTTATTTATATGTAATGGACGACCACCTAATTTTAACCGCCTTATCTTCTTTAGTTACTCCAAAAATTATTACCATGATTCAGCTTGATAATGAAGAAATTGAGAATTTTTTAAGTGCAGCTTTATCAAATGAAAATGATTTTTTTATTTTTCATATTGAAGACAGCAATTATAAAGTCACTAACTTGCCTGAAAATTTAAACCTAGACTCTTTAAATGAGTTAAAAAGTTTTGATGCCTCTCATACTTCAAGCATTTCACTTGATATTACACATAGTAATTCAAACGAATACTATGTTTTCACGCACGAATTTGAAGAAATATCTGCTAAATATCAAATAATAGTGCAAAAAGATCGAGTTATCTCTTCCTCTGTGGTATTTACCTATTTTGCAGTCACCCTGGTGATACTTATTTTGATTGTCATTCTATTTTTTATTGGTACTTTCCACCTCATGCATAAGCCCTTACACATTCTTATCGATGCTTTTAAAGTGCAAGGAAAATCTAAAGATTTAAGCGTTAAAATTGAGTATTCCTCCTCTTCAGATTTTGACTATCTCTATGCCGCTTACAACGAGATGATTGATAAACTTAATAAGCTTATTGTAAATGAATATAAGCTCGATATTCTGCTTAATCGGGCGCAAATCAAACAACTTCAAGCACAAATCAACCCTCATTTTCTTTACAACACATATTTTATGCTATACAGAATGATTAAATCTAACCAGCATGAAGAATCTGTTTTGGTTGCACAACAACTTGGAAAATACTTTGAATATATAACCAAAAATGATAACGATATTGTTCCTTTAAGTCGTGAATATGAGCATTCTAAAATATACTGTAACATTCAACAACTAAGATTCAAGGGAAGAATTGAAGTAAGATGTGATGAATTAGATTCTAAATATGAAAATATATTTGTTCCAAATTTAATTTTGCAACCGCTTATTGAAAATGCATTTAATTATGGTCTTGAGAATAAAGTAGAAAATGGCTTGTTTCTTCTTTCTTTTAAATACGAAAGTGAAAGAATAATAATATCTATAGAGGATAACGGTGAAGAGCTAAGCGATGAGAATTTACTTTTACTTAAAGAAAAATTGAGATTAGTAGAAGAAGACTCTTACAATGAAGAAGTAAGCGCACTAATAAACATAGCAAAAAGGCTTAAATATATTTCTAATAACACCGACAGCCTAAAAGTTGAACGCTCAAAACTTGGTGGTTTAAATGCTCAAATTGTACTATATTTTAATAAATCTTTAATAACAGGAGATACATTATCATGATTAGACTATTAATAATAGACGACGAAATACATATTGCAGATTGGCTTAGCGACATGTTTAATGGTATTGAAAACGCTGACCTTGAAGTGTATAAAAGTTACTCTGCGACTCAGGCACTTGAGATTATGAACAATCTTAAAATAGATATTGTGCTTTCTGATATAAAGATGCCTGGTATTTCAGGACTTGAACTTGCAGATAAAGTTATAGCTAACTGGCCAAAGTGTAAAATAATATTTTTAACTGGTTATAATGATTTTTCGTACATTTACAGTGCAAATCAAAAGGGAGCTACAAGATATATTCTTAAAACCGAGGATGATTCTGTTATAATTGATGCCGTTTTTTCTGCAATTTCCGAAATTGAACAACTCAAGGTTCTCGACACTGCAAATCAAACCAAGTCACTTGTAAATTTCTTAATTGGAAGAAAAATGATTAATGACTGCCTTAACGGTAATCTTTCAAATTCTGCTGAAAACAATGAAAAAGCCTTTTTCCTAATGCATAGTATAGTATCAAAAAAGGATACATTAAATCTAGATTTATTCCACAAAATTCCAACACTTTGCGCTACAATAGATGCATGTCTTGGAGAATCTTTTGAAATAAGTGCTAAAGAATTTACTGAGAATCAAATTTTATTTTGTTTAAAAGTCAAACCCGATATGTTTAAAGGTAATGTAAATCCAAAAACTTTTTTACTTCAAAACATTGACGACTTGGTCAATAATTGTAGTGAGCTAAATAATCTCACCCTCAAATTTTTTCTCTATGAAGAAATGATTTCAAAAAAAGAATTTTATACTGTTTATAGAAATTTATTGAATCTTTGTGATAACACAACCGTTCACAATTACAGTCAAAGTTCATATGCATTGCATTTAAAAGAAAGTGATATTACCGAAGAAAAGTGTAACAAAGCAGCTTGTAGTAGAGAGATTGATAAAATCATCGAAAATCTTTCTTCAAACTTATACCAAGGTAATAAAGACGAATTTTTTGCTCAATTCGGTACTTTTCAAAAGCTAGTAACTAAAAACTTTAATTTTATAAACACGAGTAGTGCAAAATGCTACTTTTCACTTTCTATGCTTTATATCAACTTTATAGATAGATATAAAATAGAAGGCGAACTGTCAAAATCGTCTGCTATACAGAAGTTGTATTCACCCATTGAATTTCTAAATTGGAAAGATACCTGCGAATATTTAAAGACAATAGGAAATCAATTATTTGAACTGGTTAAAAAAGAAGAGCAAAGCTGTGAAAAATCCTTAGTCGATGAAATAAAACTATTTATCCGTGACAATTTTGACTCTGAACTTACACTAACCATGATTTCTAATAGGGTAAATTATAGTAACTCGTATGTTTCAAGAATTTTCAACGAGCTTGAAGGAATGAACATAACAGCCTACATAAATCAAGTAAGAATTGCAAAAGCAAAAGAAATGCTTGAAAGCACAAATCATAGCATATTAGAAATATCGGAAAAAATTGGTTTTGACACCCCTCAGTATTTTTCTTTGGTTTTCAAGAAAAATGTTGGAATTTCACCTAAGGAATATAGGCTAAATGTTTAACACAAATACCACCTGACATTATTTTATTGCGCTTGACTTTGAGTATTTTTTATTCTACAATTAACTCAAAATAAATATGTTAAAGGTGATTATGATGAAGAAAATAACCGCACTAACCTTAGCCTTTTCTCTACTTTTTTCGGCATCCCCATCCTCTTCTAATGATAGTAACGAAGTACTCGGAGTAGTTTTAGAGCCTTTTATTGAAGAAAGTGAAGATAACATTGAAATATACGATTCTGAATTTGATATTGACACCGACAATGACACTGTTTATTCTGACGAAGACAATTTTGAAACCGATATCACACTAGAAGGATTCCAGTGGAGCGACGACGTATCTGCTGAAGACATCACTCTAAGCGAAGGCTTTGAAGGAATGACTGTTGTAGACGTTATTATAAAAAGTCCTGAAGAAGTTTCTATTATTACAGAAGGAAATCCAGTAGAAGGTGACACTATAGGCACTATCGAAATTGACGAAGACGTGCTTATACCTATAGACGAAGATATTGACGATAAGACATTTGACGAAATTGAAGATGAATTTGAAGAGCTCGAAACAGAGTATTATGTGGATATAGAAATAATTGAGCCTGATGTGATTTTTGATGTGAAAAACACCGACAATAATTCTGCCGCTTTAGAACTTGAACTAATAGATACAAAGTTTTCAAGCGATGTTAAGGCATCTGATTTTGTTATTTCCGGCATAGATAATCCTCCTGAAATTACTTCTTTTGAAAAAACAAGCGATACCAAAGGCACTATCGTTATCGGAAACGAGAAAGCCTCTGATATTTTTAGTAAATTAGAATCAGCCATAATCACTATTTCAGAAAACGCCACTGAATATTCTGGCGAGATATCTGTACCCACTAGCATATACAATGCGGATATTTTTGCTAGTGTAACCGAAGTAATAGATGCTGAAAACGGATATGAAGCAGTGATAGAATTATCAGTTTCTAACGGCACTTTGTTTGATATTAGCAAAGAAAATTTAAGCTTTGACGGCGATATAAGCGAAATTTTGGAATTTACTAAGCAAGACGATACCACAGGCATAATAAAAGCTATAATAAGCAGTGAATCTGAACTAAGCGCATTAGAATTTTACGGGAATATTTTCATTTCAGGTAATTGGGGTAAAAACTCATGGGGTGAAGAAAAAAGCGATGCCCAATTAAGCGTGTACTATCTCACACCCTCCTTTTCTGAGTCTTCGGACGATTATTCACCTGTTCAAAACTATGACAACGAGTGGCTTTTTGACTTGCTTAAATCTGGATTTAACACCCTTTCAAATAATATTTTGAAGAGTGCTGTCACTACAATATGGGGTAATATCCTTTCGGATGTCACGGTACAAGAAGACAAGGCGACACTTAAAAGCATAGACGAATACTTAAAATCCTCAAACTTAAAGTTAACTTCTGAACTAAGTGATTTGAAATTTCATGTTGAAATGCTTTCGACTGAACTTTCAAAACGTGATACAGCAAGAACACTCAAGGACTTTAATTCTATTTCAAACGAATTAAAGGCTACATTATTTCATCTCGACAGCTATAAATATGCAGTTGAAAATGCTACCGAAGGAACTGCTGAGTACGATGCGGCAGTCAGTGCTTATATTTCTGAAGTAAAAGCACAATCTAAACCAATATATACACAAAGCTATGTCTACGGCGAAGAATTACTAGGTGATTCTTCGGGCATTAATGCTGGTATAAGTAGTATCTACGACGAGCTCCTCTCTTACATCTACAATTTTGATTCTCAAACCTATGACAAAAGGATAGCTTTTAGGAACGCAACCTTATTATTATACCTTAAAGCCTACGATCATACTGCACTTTATTACAACCTTACCGACCCTGAAAATCGTCAATTTGATGTGCTTACCACACAACTTGCTACGATAGGAGACTATATCGAAAAAGATATCCCCACAAAAAGTGCCGAAGGAACTGTCTACTGCTATCCTGCCGGAAAAACACTCAGCCTTAAGACAATGTCTTTGGTAGGTCGGCATCTACTCCCCATATATTCAATGACTCAGTACGTTAAATTTAACGTTGTCACGGCAGAACATGCCGAAGCAATGGTACACCGCGCTAAACTTAGAAACACTACTTTGTCAGAAGACATCTCTTCTTCAGGTTTTTTAACATATGACGGAAAGCCCTTGCCCACAGATGAGATTTTATATCTGGACATGAGAGGAGATTCAAAGAAGCAAACGAAAGTTATTGAATTTTGGGAAACTATGAGCAAGGTGAATACTGTTACTGGAAAAATAGAAAAAGATGTAAGAGTTTTTTATGAGAGACAGGAATTCAAATGGGTCATTTTCCTCCTTCACGGCAAGTTTGAAAAAGTTTCGGGATACGGTTCTTACGTCCATTTGGGCTTTACATTTGTTCGTCCTTAATCAAAATATATCGCATAAAAAACCTACTGTATTGTACCGACCCCCATTCGTTAGACCTAAAAATCTAACGAATGGAGGTCGGTATTTTCATAGCAAAATATAGTTATGAATTTAAATTGAAAGTAGTAAAAGAGTATTTATCTAATAAAGGAGAATATAAACACTTATCAAATAAGCACGCAATAGCGTCAACGAAAGACATGACTGCGATTAAAACTTTCACACCGTCGTGCATAATTTTACTCTTGTAACCAGCGCCCTCCATAGTGAAAGACACATGCTTTTGATAATGCTTAAATTCTGCTAAAACATAGAGTTTATCGGGGTTTATGCCTTTGTGCTTACTTGTTACTCCGCCTCCACCCGACATAGTTTCACCACGCACTCAACGTGTGTTTCGTTGTCCAAACTTATACTTATATCTTCTTCAATGATAGGTA